>CAZLXI010000003.1:0-173677 GCA_964563435.1 uncultured Lacihabitans sp. | reverse complement strand
ACCTGAAACCTTCTGATCCGTAGTCAGATGCTCTATTCAGTTGAGCTACGCAGCCGATTGGACTGCAAAGGTAGAAATTTGTTTTTTAAATTCAAATCCTAATCCCGCAAATTATTTAGGTTTTCCGGGTCAATTCCTCCGTAATATCGCCGTATTTTAAGTACAATTGCCAGTCCTACAGCAATTTCCGCAGCAGCAACAATCATTACAAAAACAGAAAAAATTTGTCCCTGAACGGGGTCGGGATCAAATTTGGAGAAGGCCGCGAAGTTGATATTGACTGCATTCAGCATCATCTCCACTCCCATCAGCATCAATATGAGGTTCTTTTTGCTGACCACCACGGCGAAACCAATGGCAAATAGTAGTCCGGAAACAACGAGGTAAGGAAGTATATTATTGATCATCTTTTGCCAGGTATGTAGCCCCTATGAGGGCCATTAACAGTAATATCCCGATCACTTCCAGAATCACCACGTAGGTGGTCATCAGGGAGAAGCCGAAGCTTTTGACCGCTAACCAGGTGCCGGTCACTTCACCGGTAAAGGTAAGGCGGCTCACCAGCAAAATCAATACCACGCCCAACAGGCAGGCGATCAGCAGGCCGGTACCCCGTGGAGCATTTTCTACCTTCAGATGGCTTAAACCCGTTTTTTTTTGGGAACTCAGCATGATCCCGAAGACCAGCAGCACAAGAATCCCGCCTACGTAGATCATGATCTGGGCGGCAGATACAAACTCTGCCCCGGCAAATACAAATATTCCGGCTACGCCTAAAAAGGTCACCAGCAGTCCGTAAGCAGCATACAGTACATGCTCGCTGAACAACACATAAACCGCTCCGCCCACCGTGATCAGGCAGAACAGCCAGAAAACCAGGTCAGTGATAAGTTGCTCAGTCATCGGGATTATTTATTTGCGGTTTGTTTTTGGGAATAAATTTGGGTGGTGAGGGCTTTTGTTCATTTGTCGGCCCGGGTTCAGATGTCTGTTTATTTTCTTCGCTTAGTTCCGGCTTGGTCTTAGGTGTAAATGCAGGCTTACTCTCTCCACTTACTTCAGGTCTGTTTTTAGGAATGAATGCCGGTTTGTTCTCTCCGCTTACCTCCGGCCTGGCCTTGGGTACAAATACAGGTTTATTTTCATCACCGGCTACAGGTTTAGCCTTGGGAATAAACGCTGACTTACTCTCCTCTCCTCCTTCCGGTTTTGCTTTAGGCACGAAGGCCGGACGGGCTTTCGGCAAAAAACCAGGCTTTTTTTCCTCTTCCGTTGAAGCAGCGGGCGGAACTACCACCGGCGGCTTAGGCCGGAATACCGGTTTAGGCGCAGGTGATTCCGTAATTACCGGTGCTTTTGCCACAACTTTGGATGCTTCTTTTTCAGCTACAAACTGCTCATAAAGCTCACGCTTTTCCTGTGCTTCTTTTTCGGAAAGATTGGAAAAGGCAAAGTTTAGCAGGTTCACGTCTTCTACAGAGAAGTCATACTCATCCGTCATGGTGAGGCAGTCCGTAGGGCAAACCGTGGTGCACAGGCCGCAGAAGCAGCATTTGGCCATGTCAATATCAAATCTGGCGGCATGTAGACGTACGGGCGAGCCGTCAGAGGCATAGCGGATCAGCTCGGGCGACTTGATTGCCTCGATCTCGATACAGTCTACCGGGCAGATCTTGGCGCATTTATCGCATACGATACAGTCGTCGATTTCGCAATCCAGCTGGTATCGCCCGGTTTCCGGAACGGTCAACTGCTCATGGGGATATTTCAGGGTCACGTTCCCTTCAGTTACCCCGAAGAAGGCGGCATCCCTGAGGTCCATGGCTCCTTTGGTATTCCGGGCAGCCCACAGGTGCTTCAGCGTCAAGCTTAAGCCCTTTACGGTGGTTCTGATGCCTCTTCCGATATTTGAGAAATATGCCAAGCGATTTAATGATATGCCTGTAGCAAAAATACTAATTTGCCCCGAACAATGGTTAACTTTGCAGTATTAAAGGATAGAAACCTTTCTTTGATGAACAAAATTTTGCGTTATGTGGTTTCGCCCGAGGTGGCGTTTGATGAGGCCTTACTGGAAGATTTCCTGAGAAAAAAAACAGGCCTCACCCATTTTCACTTCCGTAAGCACCGGCAGTCGATCGATGCCCGAAGCCGGAATATCCGGGTGAACCTGGAAGTGGAGATCTCCACCGGCGGCCCTTTTCAGCCACTGGATTTTCCTGAATATGCATACGGCCGGAAGCCTTTCCGGAAAACCCTCCTGATCATCGGAGCAGGACCTGCCGGGCTTTTTGCTGCCCTGCGCTGCCTCGAACTGGGTATAAAGCCTGTGATATTGGAGCGGGGTAAAGATGTAAGAGCCCGCCGCCGCGACCTGGCTGCCATCAACAAAGACCATGTGGTGAATCCTGATTCCAACTACTGCTTCGGAGAAGGTGGGGCAGGCACCTACTCCGACGGCAAGCTCTATACCCGCTCCAAAAAACGGGGCGATATCCGTCGAATACTGGAAATACTGGTCAAGCATGGTGCCACTGAGCAAATCCTGATGGAAGCCCACCCGCACATCGGCACCAACAAGTTGCCCGTAGTGATTGAAAATATACGGAACACGATCCTGAACCACGATGGTGAAGTGCATTTTGGTCAGAAAGTGACTGATCTCCTCCTCGATAAGGGCGTTATCCGAGGTGTAAAAACCCTGGAAGGCAAAGAGTGGACGGCAGATGGCGTGATCCTCGCTACAGGCCATTCGGCCCGTGATATCTTTGAGCTGCTAGGCCGCAAGAACCTGCCCCTGGAAAACAAGCCCTTTGCCCTGGGCGTACGTGTGGAACATGAGCAGCGCTTTGTAGACACCTGCCAATACCATTCCGCTAACCGCGGACTTCTGCCGGCTGCAGCCTACTCTCTGGTGGCACAAACTAAATTTGGCGGCGTGGAAAGAGGTGTCTTCAGCTTCTGTATGTGTCCCGGCGGTTTTATTGTGCCCGCTTCTACGGCGCAGAATGAGCTGGTGGTCAACGGCATGTCGCCCTCCCGGAGAGACTCTTTCTTCGCCAATTCGGGCGTAGTGGTAGCAGTTAACCCGCCGGATTGGAAAGAATTTGAAGCTTATGGCCATACCGCAGCGCTAGAACTTCAAAAAAGCGTGGAGCAAAAGGCTCACCGCCTAGTATGTGAGAAACTGAGCGTAAATGACGGTATTTGCCAGGTAGCACCTGCACAGCGTATCCGGGATTTTTACAAAGGGAAGCTCAGTACTGACCTGACCGAAACCTCCTACCAGCCCGGCCTTACTGCTCTTAACTTCCATGAGATCCTGCCGGAAGGCATAGCGGGAGCCCTGCAACAGGGGCTGCGTGAGTTCAATAAGAAAATGCGAAATTATGATGCCGGCCAGATGATCGGTATAGAAAGCCGGACCTCGTCGCCCGTACGCATACCCCGCACCGAAGATACCCTTGAACACGTTGATACAGAGCGTTTTTATCCCTGCGGTGAGGGAGCAGGCTTTGCCGGGGGTATTGTTTCAGCAGCGGTAGACGGCGAACGTTGCGTGAATGCTTTCGCAGAAAAATACTTGGACAAGTGATTTTTTTCCTCTAATTTGAACTGGGATAGTCTTTCTCCCCTCATAAATGCTGTTTGACCGGACCATCGATACTCTTGAAAAGCGATTAAGAGAACCCCTGCCTGGGGTAATCTCCCATAGGAAATATATGCCCGGGTATCGCCTGAAGTATGCCCCGACTGTACCGGATCATGTAAGGAGCAGCGCGGTCCTTATTCTGCTTTATCCCCGGATGTCGCAGGCGTACTTCCCGCTTATCCTACGGCCGAATTACGACGGGAAACACGGTGGCCAAATGGCTTTGCCAGGGGGCAAAGCGGAACCCTCCGATGAAAATCTGGTGCGCACGGCCTTACGTGAAGCACAGGAAGAAATAGGCATACGAGCCATTGATGTCAAAATACTGGGCGAGCTCACCGACGTGTACATTCCGGTCAGCAACTTCATCGTACATCCGGTGATAGGGTATATGGATTATGTGCCGGAGTTTTATCCCGACGCCCGTGAGGTGGAGCGCATCTACCACACAGATATTGAAGATATTATCCGGGGTGGAGAGATTATCAACCGGGAAATCCGGATCGGCAATCAGCAGATTACAGTGCCGGGCTTTGAGGTACAGGATTCCTGGGTTTGGGGGGCGACTTCGCTTATCCTAAGCGAGCTGTCGGATGTTTTGAACCACAGAACAGAATTCAGCGAAAAGTGAAAAACTAAAAACTAAAAACTAAAAGTTGCGGGACATTAGCATTTTATAAAATACTAAATGTACCGCAACTGTTAACTTTTCACCGCAGCGGCGGACCGTTTTTAGTTTTTAACTTACTCCGCGTCTCTGTATTTCACTACCACCTGATCACTCAGGAATTCCTCCAACGCCACACTGGTAGGTTTTGGTTGTCTTTCGTAGTATTTGGAGATCTCGATCTGCTCCCGGTTTTCAAAGATCTCTTCCAGGTTATCTACGCTGGATGCAAATTCGCTCAGCTTATGCGAAAGCTCCTCTTTGGATTTGATCGCGATCTGCTGAGCTCTCTTGGAAACCACATACACCGATTCGTAAATATTAGTAGTTTTAGACGCCAGAACATCAGTATCGCGGGTCACTATGGAAGGATTTATTGCCATTCTTCAATCAGTTTTATAAACGAAAACGCAAAATTACAAACAAAAGTACAAAAATCAAAGCGACAAACCGGTAAAGAGACAGATTACTCAATTGGACAAAATCAGGAGTACATGCAACTTTTATACAGATGAAGCTATCATCACCGGGTTTCTTTCTCCTCTTCCGCCTGCTTCTTCAATTCTTCGATCTTCTTTTCGATCTCCGCCACCTTTTCCAGGCCCTTCAGCGACCGGTCGTAATATTTTTCGAGGTCTTTAAGGTATTTGCTGTTGGGGTATTTATCCACAAACTTGTTATAGAAATCGAGGGTCTCGTTATAACGCTCTTTCTGCTTATTGAAAAGGCTGAGATCGGCCAGCTCATATTGCGCAGTGATCTGCATGGTGCTCAATTCCTCGTTGTATTTGGAGTCCGGAAAATCTTTCTTAAAGTTTTCGATGGTCACCACGGATGCCAGGTAGTTGCTCAGTCCGCCCCACGACGGGTCGCGGGTCTTGAAGTACAGCCTGGCCTTCTCATACGCCTTGCGCTCCAGCCTCTCCCGAAGATCCTGCAGGTTTTTTGAGCAGTTATCAGCATACTTGCTGTCGGGGTATGAGTTAATAAATGTTTGCAGTGCATCAATAGCAGTAATGGAGTTGGTCTGATCCAGGTTATACGGTGGGGTATCCTTATACATAGAGTGCGCATACATATAGTAAGCTTCCTCTGCAAAAGGGCTATTATTGTACGTAGCGTAGAACGAGTTAAACAGGTAGCTGCTCATCTGGTAGTTACCCTGATAGTAGTTAGCGTAGGCGTTGTAGAACTGGGTTTTCTCCGCGGTACTGTCGCCACGCAGCAGTGGGGTGATCTCATCAAACAATACACCGGCCTTGTAATAATCCGCCTTTTTGTAATACTTTATGGCGGCAGCGTATTTTTCTTCCGTGGTACCTTTTTTCTGAACCTTAGTGAACTCTCTGGAGCAGGAAAAAATAAACAGACTTAAAACGAGTAAAGGATATATCCTGAAATTCATCAGACAAAGGTAAGAATTGTATTGGGTATTAAACGAAGGGCCTGCAATAAAATTATCAGTTACGTTCTACAAGAAGCTTTTTCGTGCTGACTTTTTTCCCGTCTACCACAAACTGCACCATGTAGATGCCGGAGTCAAGTCTTGAGGTATTTAATTTTATTTTACCGGTTTTACCTGCGGCTGTAGAAACGGGATGTTCAAGCAGCGGCGCACCTACCATATTCATGACCGTCACGCGGGCATCTTTGAAGTTCTCCAGCGCATCATAAGGGATCTCCACAAAATTAACAGCGGGGTTGGGATACATATTCCCAAACCGGATCTTTTCAGATATAACCTCAGAAGAACGGGTTTGAGCAACTTCCGCCTTGCTTTCAGGTGTATTCTTCAGTAGCAGATTACGGTAGAACTGGGTAAATTCGGTTTTTGAATTAAAATTCAACTTTTCGGGCATCTTTCCGAATATCGAAGTAGTAGAACTGGGGACAATGGCCTTTTTTGCATCCTTACCTACATTGAGCCTCGATTCCGGTGCGTTCTGGGCAAACAGCGCCCCTGACGCCAGGATCGTCATCAGGAATATGACTGATATTTTACCGAACCGTTTCAACTGAATGTAAATTTTATCGTATAACTTCTTCTTTTTTTTTACAAAATAAGACAAATTTTTCTGTCTTTTTTATATTAGACGCAATTTTTTATTAAATGGTTGCATGAAGATATTAAAATTAACTTAAAATTAAGTTATTCAACTCATTTTCCGGGGATTTTACCCTTAAACACAGCATATGCCTACGTCAGGTATACGACATCAGCATACCGGGAAGGTGATTTTTCCCACACGGGTAGCGTGCCGGCCACCCTCAAATGCCGTATTCAGGAACTCACGGGCATATTCCACCGCCTGGAATTCCGAAATAAAGCGGGCGGGTAAACACAGGATGTTGGCATCGTTATGCTGACGGATCAGCTTCACTACCTCCAAATTCCAGGCGAGACCTGCACGCACGCCCTGGTGTTTATTGGCGGTGATACATACCCCGTTAGCACTGCCGCACAGCAATATACCGAAATCATATTCCCCGTTTTCCAAAGCTGCAGCCAACGGATGCACCGCATCCGGGTAATCCATCGATTCTTCGCTGTAGGTTCCGAAATCGGCCGTCACAAAATTCTGCTCCTGTAGCCAGTTCAGTATCTTTTTCTTGTACTGAAATCCGGCATGATCACTGCCGATCGCCACTCTTAATACCATAACTGTAATTTTTCAACAAAGTTACTGCGATTTAAAGAAAACTATAAGAGCATGTTTAAATTTTTGTCGCTGAAGATAAAACTTAAACATGCTCAAAACTGCTTTTCCGGTACTCAGATATTTTTTTTCACTATTCCTTCATCGATCATGACTGCCCGGTCTGCTCTTTCCTTCCCCCGTACGTGGGTAATGGAAACAGGTCCGTCAATCACCGCATTGAAATCGCTGACCTGGTCGGAAGCGATGTGTTTTGCTTTGGATGCCAGCTTTAAACGGATATATCCTGTATTGTAAATAATACCTTTGTCACCGGGCTTATGCTTTTTCCCGAAGACGGGAAGCTCCAGTTGCTGAAGATCAAGATCAATATCCGATACATTTTCCGCCGTAAGGATATGACGAGTTTCCCTTGTGCCGAAGTTATAGGCCAGGTTACCTACATAGGCTTTATCCAGCAGTAGTTTACCATTTTCCACAGGTACTTCAATGTGCAGCTTTACCCCGTTTTCTACCGATTTAAGCTTATAATCTTTATCCTGGGCGGTCTGAAGCTCGTCATAACCGGTGTTTTTGGCCACTATCTGGAAACGATATACCCTAACGTTGTTGCCCTTCGGATCTTTGCTGTCAAAGATAAGCTGTTGAACAGAGTCGCCTTTTCCCTCTTCTTCAGAACCCTCTCCTGCATATAATACCCTTACGAATTTGGTGGTGTGCTTTTGCCCTTCCGCTTCAAAGTAACCTACATCATTCAGCGGGCTGCGAAAAGCCAGGATACTCATCGTTAAAAGAAATAGTGAGACAGATCTTGTTAATTTCATGTTAGTACAAATTTGTTTGTTGAAGCAAATATATTATTTATAATCATTCTAAACAATAAACAACTGAACAAATATTACTGTTCAACTCATAAATTGAGTATTATTTCTTCCCTCTATAATGAAAAAAACACTCTTCTTTCTCTTCGCCTGTACTTTATTCCTTCAGGCTCAGTCCTCCACCGATCAACGCTTAAAGGAGATCATGGACAAATATGAGGCTGTGGGACTGTCTGTTGCTGTGGTCAAAAAGGGAAAACCGCTGTATGAGGCTGCCCTGGGCGTTAAAGACCTGGAAAGCCGGGAATCTCTCCGCAGCAGCGACCTCTTTCGGATCGCTTCTATCTCTAAATCTTTCACGGCCACAGCCATCCTTCAGCTGGAAGAAGCCGGAAAGCTGTCTCTGAACGACGAGATCGGGCAATATACGGGCTTCCCGGTGCGGAACCCGAAATTCCCGGATATTCCCATAACCCTGCGGATGATGCTTTCGCATACTTCTTCCCTGAATGATTCGCAAGGATATTTCGAGTTGGGGGTGGTCGATCCGTCAGTGAACCCCGACCTGGCAAAATGCTTTAATGATTATGCTCCCGGAGAAGGTTATCAGTATTGCAACCTGAATTTCAATATGCTCGGTGCGGTGGTGGAAAAGGTATCCGGTGAGCGCTTTGACAACTACATCTACGAACATATTCTAAAACCTCTCAGGCTGTACGGCGGTTACCGGATAGGTGCGCTCGACAGTACCCGGTTTGCCAAACTTTATTCGTATGATCAGTCCTACAAGGAATCTCCGGCCGCCTATCATCCCCGTACGGAGGAAATCCGGCAGTACAAACCGGGAGTCAGCACCCCTGTCTTCTCTCCCACAGGCGGTATGAAGATCTCTCCACCCGACCTTGCCCGTTATATGATCATGCACATGAATTACGGGAAAGCCGGAAAACATCGGATACTCTCCCAGAAGAGCTCAAAACTGATGCAGACGCCGGTGAAGCAGGGTTACGGACTGGCTTTGCTGAGAACGGAAAAGCTGATACCTGAAGTAGAGCTTGTAGGCCATACGGGTTCGGCGTACGGACTATACAGCAGCATGTTTTTTCATCCCGGTAAAAAATACGGCATTGTAGCTATTACTAACGGGTGCAAAGATTGTACGGGAGGGCCTCATAACAAGCTGTTACAGGAAGTGACCCAAATGCTTTACAGAGAGTTTATCGCCCGGTAATCCTGTGTTTGGAAGTGAGATCGGGATTCGGCCGATACAGACGGCCGGAGCACAAAAAGGAGCAATTTCCCGCTTAGAAAATAAGGTCGAGATCCAACCCTTTTTTCAGGTCCCAAAGCACCGGGTTCTTTTTGGCCATGGCTTCAAATTTCTGTTGCTCAGTGCGCGGCTTCGCAACAGACTCTACGGCCGTAACAATGGCATCTGCCGTAATATCGGGATTCCTGAGTTTCCTTTTCATGTATTCCAGAAAATCCGGTTTGACCGTATCAAACAGGCTCAGGAGGAAGGTGTTCGGCAGTTTAAACCGGATATGCGTGCCGGTGATATCGTAACCACTCTCAAAGAGCAGCTTTTCATTGGTCGACGTACGCGTTTTGAAGAACTCGCTGAGTACCCCTATGGCATGACCTTCAGTGAAATCGACCTTTGCCGGCGCAGGATCATTTTCTAGCGCCGGGGCCGGTACATTCGCAGGGACCTCTTCTTCCTTACGGAAGCTCTTCAACGATTTAAGACCTGCTATTCTTCCGGGAAGGGGTTTAGGTGCCGATGGAAAAACCGGCTCAGCCGACGTGACCGTTGGGGTCATTTCCGGGGTCTTAACCGTCAGGTCAGGCGTTTTTTTTTCAGCCTCAGGAAGTTCAGCCAGGTTTAGCACCGCTGTGATTTGTGACAATTTCAGGAGGCCGATTTCGACATGAAGCCGTTGGTTTTTAGCCGATTTGAAGTTGATATCCAGCTGTGAGCCCACACTGAGTGCAGACATCAGAAAGGAAACAGAGATACTTTTGGATTGCTCCAGGAAGCTGGCCTTGATGCTGTCTGACAGTTCAAGGATATGAACCGTCTCCGGGTTTTTGCACACCAGGATATTCCGGAAATGCTCGTTCAGCCCGGCCACAAACTGGTGCAGGTCAAACCCTTTGGTGATGATCGCATTCAGCAACAGGATCACCTGGGTGATATCGCCCCGGTACAGGCTGTCGGTCATTTTCAGGTAATAATCATAATCCAGCACATGGAGGTTTTCCAGCACATCTTTATATCGCAGGGTCCGGTCTTTGGCGAAGGTGACGTTAAGGTCAAACATCGACAGGGCATCACGCAGCCCGCCATCGGCTTTAAGCGCGATCAGCTCGAGAGCCTCTTCCTCAAAAGCCACCTGCTCACTATTCGCTATTTTAGCCAGGTGCAGGGCCATGTCTTTGATCCGGATCCGGTTGAAATCAAAGATCTGGCAACGGCTCAGGATGGTCGGCAATATCTTATGCTTTTCGGTGGTGGCCAGGATAAATATGGCATAGGAAGGCGGCTCTTCCAGGGTCTTCAGAAAGGCATTGAATGCGGCCTGTGAAAGCATATGTACCTCATCGATAATGTATACCTTGTATTTACCATCCTGGGGTGGAAAACGCACCTGGTCGATCAGGTTCCGGATGTCTTCCACCGAGTTATTGGACGCGGCATCCAGCTCATGGATATTGAAGGAAGCATTCTGGGCGAAATTCTTACAGGATATACATTCGTTACAAGGTTCGGTATCAGCCGTGACGTTCTGGCAGTTGATGGTTTTGGCCAGGATCCGGGCGCAGGTGGTCTTCCCTACCCCTCTCGGCCCTGTAAACAGGAAAGCCTGGGCCAGGTGACCCGACGATATGGCGTTCCGGAGTGTGGTGGTGATATGCGACTGACCCACCACCGAATCAAAGGTGACAGGCCGGTATTTACGGGCTGATACGACGAAGTTATCCATATTGCAAAGATAGTGAACAGTGAACAACTAACAGTGAACAATTAAGTGAAAAACTAAACGTCTCCGCCTTATTTTTTAAAACTATATTAGGCATATAAGTACATATTAGTTTTTTTAATCATACGATTCTTACATGTACTTACATGCGTAATGTGGTTCAAACTATTTCAACAAAAAAACGCGCGCTCTGAACTTTTCCCTAAAAAAATACATTTATTATATTGTCCTTTCGCCATTCGGGCGTATTTACAGATGTGTAGTACACAAACTTTGTACATGACAAGAGTTTCCGTATTTAGAAAAGAGCATTTTAACGCTGCGCACAGGCTTCATAATCCGGAGTGGGATTCTGAAACCAATGAACGGGTGTTTGGTAAATGTAATAATCCTAACTACCACGGTCATAACTACGAACTGCATGTGAAGGTTAGTGGCCAAATGGACCCCAAAACGGGCTTCGTCTTTGATCTTAAGGCACTTAGCGACCTCATCCGTGAGCATATTCTGGATGTTTTTGACCACAAGAACCTGAATCTCGACCTGCCTTATTTCAGAACTTTAAACCCGACTGCCGAAAATATTTGTGTAGTCATTTATGATATTTTACGTCCTAAGATCGATAAGCGATTCGATCTGAAGATCAGATTATTTGAAACGGAAAGAAATTATGTTGAATATCCTGAATAATACGGTCTCGGAAGATGAGATCGGCAACGACCACCAGATGACCAGCGCGAGAACGCCGCTGCGGCCGGATGCTTTTGTCCTTTCTGATGAAGAAAAAATAGAAAAGATTACCACACATTTCCGGGAGATCATGCAGACCCTTGGTCTGGATCTTACCGACGAAAGTCTGGCCGGTACACCGAAACGAGTAGCCAAGATGTACGTTAAAGAGTTGTTTTCTGGTTTAAACCCTGAAAATATGCCTTCAGTCACTCTTTTCGAGAACAATTACCGTTTCAGCGAGATCCTCGTGGAAAGAGATATAACGTTTTATTCCAACTGTGAGCATCACTTTGTGCCTATTGTGGGAAAGGTTCATATCGGGTATATCTCTACCGGAAAGGTGATCGGGCTGTCTAAGCTTCACCGTATAGTAAACTACTTTGCCAGAAGACCCCAGGTACAGGAGCGCCTCACCATCCAGATCGGAGAAACGCTGACCCGCGTGTTGGAAACCGAAGACGTGGCGGTAGTGGTTGATGCCGATCACTTCTGCGTATCATCAAGAGGTATTGCCGACCAGACCAGCTCTACGGTCACTTCGTTTTTCGGCGGTATTTTCGCTAAGGAAAATGCTAAAAAGGAAGAATTCCTGAGCCTGGTGAAATTAAGAAGCTGAATATCGAAGTGTGTCTGATACTTTCCGAAAAGGCATTCTTGCAGGGATCATAAGCTAAACTCTCAGGAATACCCCCCTTTTGTACAACATCCAAAGTATAAAATACAGGATTACTGCATTCGATAAAGCAATTAATGCCGGGTACCACGGTCCGATATATTGCTCCAGTCCCCAGAATACCGAGCGCCCGACCGAGCTGAAACTCACACACAGGGCCAGCAGATAGGCTACTATTGAATTCATACCGTATACTTTTAACCAGGAAAGCGGCCTGACGTAACCCCTGTAATCTACCAGATAATAGAAAAGGCCCATCAACAGAAAACAATAACCGCTGCTGATCAATACCATAGAGCTTGTCCATATTTTCTTAATCACCGGCAGCCATAAATGCCAAAGCCAGCCGGTAAGCACGAGTCCAGCCCCGATAGCCAGAAGAAGAAACAACTTTCGCCCCTGAACCATTTTTTTGTTCTTCAGTATATGTCCCGCGAAAACACCACTCAGTACGGTCACTCCAAAATTGAGGCTGCTCAAAATCCAGGTATAACGATAACCCGCTGAAAAAACTACCTGGCCGGCCTCTACCGTAGCAGCATCCCTGAAACGCCCCAATACAACCCTGTCTATCCACTCCGCCAGGTTACCGTCAGGTGTGTAGCTACCTCCGCCAAAACCCTGTACACTAATAAACTCCATGGCTGCCCAATAAACCAGCAGCAACGCCACTGAAGCCGATACCTGAAACTTCCAACCCGAGTGCAGATACAAAAGTGCGGCTATCAAATAACCCGCAGCTATGGCCTGTAAAGTATTGGAATACAGATAAATTTTATCGGGATCCAGCCCGAGCAGGTTTCCCTGGCACATCATACCGAATATCCAAAGCAGGAGAACCCGTTTGAGAATCCGTGTATACACCGCTTTTTTATTTATTGATCGCTTAAAGCGGGAGAGAGCAAAAGGCATGGAAACTCCGGCCATAAAAAGAAAGAGGGGCATGATTAAATCCCAGGCAGCAAATCCTTCCCATTCCACATGCCTGAAATTTACCATAAACCTTTCATACCAGGGCTGATCTATGGCATCTATCATCCGTTTTAACACGGGTTCCAAGCCTACAAGAAGAAAGAGGTCCGCTCCTCGAAGTATATCCAAAGACTCAAGACGCTTCGACTTTTCCATTTTATAACAGGGTTATTGCTCACCAAGTTAGTAAAAAAAACTATGAGTATTATCCCAGGATTGCATTTTTGGATGGGGTGCTGCTACCACACCCCATTTCTACAAGCCGAGAAACGGCTTATTGTCCATCAGGTATTTCACCAGCGAGGCCGTATTTTTAAGATTGAGCTTGGCTAAAATGTTTTTGCGGTGGGTTTCCGCGGTACGAACGCTGATGAAGAGTTTGTCGGAAATTTCAGTATTCGTGTATCCTTCCATGATCAGCCGCGCAATATCTATCTCACGACTGGAGAGTTGGATAACTTCCTCACCGGCAGAAGCATTCTTCCGGGAAAGGCAGACCTTATCCCTGATTTCCCTGGTGATATAGATCTGGCCCGCCCAAACGGTTTCCAATGCTTGAAAAAGCTCTTCTTCATCAGCATTCTTAAACAGGTAGCCGTGGGCCCCGGCTTCCAGGAGCTTGGTAACGCTTCGTTCGTCAGCCAGCATAGAAAGGATAATTATTTTTACTTCCGGGTATAGTTCGCGTACCTGAAAAGTGGTCTGGTAGCCGTTCAATAAGGGCATATTAACATCCATCAGGATCACATCCGCTGCGGTTTCCTCAAGTGCTGACAGCACTTCCTGACCGTTAGCTGCTACCGCCACTACCTCATACCGGTTTTCGGAAGCCAGCAGCATTTTAAGCCCGTTAATAAACATGGTGTGATCGTCGGCAATCAGTATTTTTATCATATTCCGGTTTTTTTAGAGGGTTTAAAAGAAATGGCATGTCCGGGAATGATCAGCGTTACGGCTGTGCCTTTGCCCGGTATGCTGTCGATGGTCAGTTCACTGTAAATAGCCAGAGCATGGGTTTTCAGGTTAGTAAGGCCATATCCTTCTTTTACTTCACCGGCATCGAAACCTCTCCCGTTATCTTCGTACAGCAAAACCAATTCATCTTCCCGCTTGACCAATGAAATAAAAGCCTCCGTAGCACCCGAGTGTTTCAGGGTATTATTGATGAGTTCCTGGCAAATCCTGTAAACGGCATATTGAACGGCCTTCCCGATAGCTGCTCTTTGTGTATCGATATTGGTTTCTATCTTTAAGGAGGTGATCCGTTCGATGTTTCCGGCAAGATCTTTCAGTGCGGCCTCCAGACCATTTTCATCCAGGGTTTTCGGACTGAGATTAAACAGGATATTTCTAAGCTCTGAAATGGCTTCATCCAGCAGGCCGGTGGTTTCACGGAAAGATTCCCTGTATTCCGGCGAAATGCCTTTACCGGTAGCCTGCATAAACATTTTCAGGGAAGATAAACGGCCGCCCAGATCATCGTGCAGGTCCACGGCGATGCGCTTTCTTTCTTCTTCCTGGGAGTTGATCATGATTCTTAGTTTTTCAAGCTGACTGTTTTTTACCCACCTTCCGAAAAGCAGGGTAATGAGTACGGTCAGACCGGCCAGGCTCAAAATACTCATCACCATAAACCAGCGGGTCTGCCAGAAAGGCGAGCGGATCCGGATAGCCAGGAAGGAAGCTTCCGGATTTCCGTCCACGCTAATCCTCAGTCGGTAATTCCCCGGAGGCATCCGGGTATATCGGATGTCGGATATACCGGTTACTTCTACCGGCTCATCATCGTAACCAAGCATCTGATAAGTCATTTTCCGGTACTTCCCGCTCTTAAAATCCAGTGGTGTAATCTGGAACGAAAGGGTATTGGAACGATGCCCGAGAGACAACTCCTTTACGACCATCGGATTGAGGCGGGTATAAGGATGATCATTGATGCTCATGTTTGTAATATAAGCCTTTATGATTTCGGTTTTGCCCCTGAGATTTTCAGGAACAAACGTATTTAGACCGTTACTGCCCGCAACGATCAGCCTGCCATTTTGCAGGGTCATAAGTGTGCCCGGATTAAACACGGCACCCTGAAGGCCGTCAGATTCCGTAAAATGCCGGAGCTCTCCCGAACTCAAAATTAACTGATAAAGGCCGTTGTTGGAACTTACCCAAAGCTGATCTGTACCTCTGGCTACTATCCCTGAACAATACGCCGGCAGAAAGGTTTCATCCTCCAGGCGACGCTCCCTGATGTTAAAAACTTTAAGCCCTGAAGTAGTAGCGAGGTATATTTTACTTCCTACCTTTACAGATGCATTGATATTAAAAGGGGTACGGCTCACTTCCCGCGTTACCCTAAAGTCTGTACCCTCCCGGCTGGCAAGAAAAAGAGACGTATAATAAGTCTGCACCAGAATTTCATCTTCGGACAAAAAGCATATATGGCTGATATTACTCCATTGAACGGTAGCATTAAGAATTTTCATCAACTCGGGTGATCTTCCCGGCACGAAACGGGCCGCGCCCTGGGCAGAATAAAGCAATGTTTGATCTCTGTCTCTTACCGCATGTATCGCTGCACCCGGGAAAAAACCGGGGGAGAAGTGTGAAAATCTCCCCACTTTCTGATCATAGAGCAGGTAACTGAGATCTTTCAATTCAATAATGGCAGCCTTTTCTCCCAGATCAATGATTTTATTTATTCCCTTTCCTTTAAGAAGATGCTTTTTGATTTTATACGTACTGCTGTCAAGCACAAGGATTCCATCTGTACCGCTGGCACACCATATTTCACCGTTACCGGGCTGATAAATACTGTTGATGTTATTATCCACCTTTTCACGCATAGCTTCTTCCTTCTTAAGCTGATGAGAAAAGATCACCTGATTAATGTTGGTATAGTCTAAGCCCTTACCGGCAACGGCAACAAATAGATTATCGTTATTATCCACCAGTATCCGGTGAATATGGTCACCTGAAAGACTATACGGGTTATTGCGTTCATGCCTGTATTCACCAATAATCCTGGAACCTGCAGTATCAAAAATACGAAGTCCTTTTCCATTGGTCCCCAGCAGCAACCTGTCTTTGTAGGGATAGATACAGGTTATGTT
This sequence comes from uncultured Lacihabitans sp., assembly GCA_964563435.1. Classification (GTDB taxonomy): domain Bacteria; phylum Bacteroidota; class Bacteroidia; order Cytophagales; family Spirosomataceae; genus Leadbetterella. The sequence continues at coordinate 157,412 of CAZLXI010000003.1, read as the reverse complement.
TACCCCGGGGTCCATCACTTCGTAACTGCCCGAACGAGGGTTAAGTTGTACCAGACCTTTGTCAGAAGCAACCCAGACCAGACTATCAGAAGAAATATATACGTCGGAAACTTTCAAGGGAAAACTTTCTGTAAAATAGGCCTTACTATGCTTTATTTCACCGTCGCCGAGCTCATGAACGAACAATCCTCTATGTGAAGCATTGGTTATGAACCAGTTTGGCTGGTCTTTTAAAAAGGAGCCCACATAACCTCGGCCATTGGTTTTGTCAGTTATAAAACGGAATGCCGTATCTATAGTCATTACCTGCCATCCTATGTTACTCCAGATTTTATTTTCTTTATCCACAAAGAAGGGATGAGCGTAATAATATTGCGCTGCCTCATAAGGAAAATAATGGAAAGTACCTGTAGAATAATTGTACCTTGACAACCCTTTCTGCGTACCGATCAGCAAATCTCCCCGCTTGTCCTGCATGATCTTACCAATGAAGTTCCCCTGAAGATGTGAGCTTTCACCCGGTTTATCTTCAAAGCTGACACAGTTCTGGCCGTCAAAACGGTTGAGTCCGTTGTGAGTGCCTATCCACAAAAAACCCAGATGATCGGAATAAAGACACTGAATATCGGGATCCGATAAGCCGCTACGATAATCAAGGTGGTTAAAAAGCAATGCAGGCGCTTTCTGTCCGGTAGCCGGGAAGGAACACAGCAAAATAAGGACAAGATAGAAAACGGCTTTCATTGTCAAGGCTCATAGTAAAGTGCAAAAATATCCTGAAAAATCAATTAAAAATACCCCGAAAAAGGTATTTTCTATACTAGAAAGGTCATTTTACACCTTTTTTGGTATTGTCCCCCCTATATCGGAAGGATAATTTTGTCTGATTATTCCAACCCCGGCCTGTTTGTTTACACGCCATTCAGAAACCGGCTTTATTATATTCTAAAGAGGCATGCCATGAAAAATAAACTCTACATTCTTTATTTACTGTTTGCTTTTTTTCAGGCCAGATCTCAGGACCTTACCCAGATTAAAAACCAAAAACCGTTTAAGATCAATGGTTCCCTGGATATCAGAACCATTGGCTACAGTGCCAACGGTATAGCTGCAAGGCGAAGCCCCTTCTCATATATAATTTCAGGAACCCCTATTCTGTCCGTTTACGGCATAACTATCCCCGTGTCATTTACATTCAGCGAACAGGACCGCTCATTCTCACAACCTTTTAACCAGTTTGGCCTCAGCCCCACCTATAAATGGATCACCCTGCATGGCGGTTACCGTAACGTCAGCTTTTCGCCGTACACCCTCGCAGGCCATACCCTTCTGGGCGGAGGATTGGAGCTTCAGCCGGGCAAATTCCGGTTTGGATTTATGACCGGCAGACTGAACAGGGCTACTACCATAGATACCACCACGGGCGCCGTCCAACCTTACAGCTTTTCCCGTTACGGCACCGCCGTAAAAGTAGGATATGGTACAGAACACAGCTTTGTAAATCTTAGTGTATTAAGTGCTAAAGATTCGGAGAAGCATTTTAAAGGCGTAAGTGACTCCAGTGCTCTGAGGCCAGCTGCCAATACCGTTCTCGGTGCTGATTTCCGGATTAAAATAAGTGGCGGCCTGTTTGTCTTTGCTGATGCCGGCCTTAGCATTTACACCAAAGACATTCACTCCGGCATAGAGGTGGATTCTTCCGTTGAAATAGTGAAATCGCTTCAAAAAATCATGAAGCTGAACGCTACCAGTGAATATTTTATGGCTTACAGTGGTGGTGTGGGTTATAAAAGTAAAAATTTCGGCATTACCGGCACCTACAGATACGTAGATCCGAATTTCATCTCCATGGGGGCCTATTTTTTCCAGAACGATCTCCGGAATATAACCTTAAGCCCCTCATTTAATGTTTTAAAAGGGCGCCTCAGGTTTAACGGGAGTATCGGGGTTCAGGAAGATAACCAGAAAAAATTAAAGCAGGCCAGTACAAGAAGAGTGATCAGTATGGCTAATCTTACCTGGGATTTTACAGACAAATTCGGGGTAGATGCCAATTACAGTAATTTCAGTACCAATTCAGAACCTACCGTAGCCCTGATTGAAAATCGCTATCTTCTGGCCCAGACCAACAGCAACCTCTCTCTTTCCCCCCGCCTGATCCTCGCCGGGCAGAAAAACACGCAGGTGGTTCTGCTTTCATTTAACCAGAGTAACCTGAAGGATCTTAATGAAGATACACAGCAGAATAATGATATCAGCTCGTCAGTGGCCTTTCTGAGCTACAACCTTACTTTCAACTCACTGGGGCTGACCCTTACTTCAGGACTAAACTATACACTGAATAAGGTGAGTACGGGCGATGTGACTAACCAGGGGGCTTCTTTGGGTGCCTCCAAAGCATTCCTTAAAAACAAACTGATGGTCAGTACCATCAACAGCTGGATACAGAGTAATATGACAGAAGCAAAAGGTAATATTCTTAACCTGGGCGGAAATGTCAGTTACCTGCCTTTAAAAGGCCATCGGGTAAACCTGAGAATCAACTCGCTCAATAATACCACCACCCGGGAGGGCGTGGAGGATGCCATCCGCTTTTCAGAGATCACAGGTGAATTAGGATACACATTTAGTTTTTAACGCTATGAAAAATAAACTTTTATCTCTGCTTCTTTCCTTTTTAACGCTGACCGCATGGGCTCAGAATCCCGCTATTGTGCGTGTAACCCTTAACATTACAGGGCCCTACTCAACCAATATAATGGATTATGCCCCCTCTCAGAATAACCGGGCGGGAAAGATGATAGTAACGGTGCAGAATCTCACCCGCACAGAGCAGCAGATTTATCTTCGTGGAGACATAAAAGGTGTGAATAACAATGTACGCATATTCACAGGAACCGATTATGTTCCCTCGTCCGGCATTACGCTGGCTCCACTGGAAACACGACAGCTCTTCAGCCATGAAATCATGGACCTGTATGATCCGAACCACCTCACTTATGTAGGTACTAACCAGGCAGAAATACAGCGAAGCCGGCACGTTCCGGAAGGGGAATACGCTATTTGTGTTCGGGCGTATGATCACCGTGCCGGCCGTACAAACATTCCGCTCTCTGCTGAACAGCCTTCCGGCTGCATGACTATTTTCATGCGAAATGCCGAACCACCCATACTGATACAGCCACAGGCCGAAACGAACGTTAAGGCCATGGATATTCAAAATGTGATATTCTCCTGGACCGTGCCGGCCGGCTCCCCGGCGGGCACTACCTACCGCTTAAAAATTGTGGAAATGTTTGATCCGAAGAGGAATCCCAATGATGCCTTTCTTTCGGCCACCAGTCCGCCCATTTTTGAGAAGGAGCTGGTCAGTCCGGTATATGTTTACGGTCCTGCGGATGTGCCCCTTGTTAAAGGCCGAAGATATGCCTGGGCGGTAAGCGTGGTGGATTCCCGTGGAAACACATCCTTTCAAAACCAGGGAAGAAGTGAAGTGAGAGCGTTTACCTACGGCGCGCAGATTACAGAACTCAGCCAGCCCCTCCTCACTGATGTGGCAAAAACAACCCGCAAGAAAAATGAAAAACCCGGTTCCGTCACCGACGGCCTCCTCAATGTAAAATTCACTCCCGATTTTGAGATACGGAACCTCATAAAAAATACTTTCAAAGGAAAACTCATCTGGGCATACCGGAAAAGCGAGGCCGGAAATGTTTTTGAGCCGGTTATGCTGGCCACCCAGGTGGTTCTCTCCCCCGGTACCCAGGCAGGGAATTCATCTTCCTCCACGCCTGCATACACGAACTCTGCCTACTCCAACATCGAATTTACCCATGCATCTTCCGTCATAAAATCAGGGCAGGTGGTACCTGTAAGCGCCCAATCAGCTCCGTCTGCTTCTACTGCACCATCTCCTGCATCCTCTTACCATACTTTGGGCGGAGGCCAGACTACTATCGGGTTTATTAACGGCAATATCCCTGCCATGGAGTCAATTAACCGGATACTCAGCAAACAGCAACAGCACCAGGCGAAGATTAATGCCCTGGCTGCTGATGAACGGTTTCCGCTGGCCAACACCCGGGTAAGTTTATATCTTAAGAAAGCCAAAAACAATGACAACACCCTAGCGGCGCTCTTCCAATATGTCAACCCTTCAAATATGCCTGACCAGATATTGCTGGGCCAGGCTACAACTGATGCTGAAGGTAACTTTGAACTTGATTACCGTGACCAGATCCCTTTCGGTTACCAGGTTCACCTTACCATAGATAACCTCTATTTTGAGTTTGCCGATTACGATATCAATGTACAAAAGCAAAACGGGGTATATGACATGGGCGAATTGCTGGGGCTGGCAAAAACCTACCGCTTAAAAATCAACGTGGTAGACAAGGAAGGCACCCGTCTCGATGCCGTAAGCGTAAGGCTGGAGAGACCGCAGGGGTTCTACAATAACCCTACACATCGGAATCTTAAAAATGAAGTGATGCGTGACAGCCTTACGGGGCAGCCGGCAGAGGTGGTTGCGATAGGAAAAAGCGGAGCTTACTGGCCGAGGGCTTTTTTCAGTAACGGTTTTGCCGATGCCTACCGGGTGGTGATAGAGGGCGAAGGCATTCTTCGGACGGAAGAAAAAATTCATAATATCAACCTCTTCTGCACCTCGGAGCACGGACTCAAATATACGGAAAAAGACCAGGTCCCCACTCTTACGAAGACCATTGTGGCCAATATACCCCTGCCTGTTGTAGAAGGCCGGGTGCTGACACAGCAGGGGGAAGTACCGGCCGCCGGAGCCCTGGTAATGGTAAGGAAAAAGGGTACTACGGGCGATCCCTCCATGACTATGGTTAACGGTATTCCTATATTCATGCTGGATATTTATGCGCGAATGACAGCCACAGACAGCCTGGGTAAATTTAAGGTGGAAAACATATTGCCCGTTCAGGAGCCTTATGAAGTGGTGGTCCGGTATAAAGGTAAAGAGACCGTTTATGACCGTGACCTGTATCTTTCAAAGCGCGGAATAAAAGAAGTCATCGACCCGCTGTTTATCAAAGCTGAATTAATAACCGTTGTGGGTAAGGTAATCGGCACCGATGGTGAACCCGTTTCCGATGCCACCCTGACATGGAAAACTGGTGGAAAAGCATTCTACAGCGATGAAGAAGGAAATTTTGCCGCCAGCCAGGTCGAAGGCCGCCATATCCTCATATCCCGTAAGCCAGGTTTCAAAGACACGGAATACAGCCTGGACCTTAAGTTACCTCCCAAAAATTCTTCTCCAGCTACCTCTTCTGCCGGCACTCTAAAAATGACCAGCTGGGCGGCTACTGTAAGTGCTTCGGTAAAGAATTTCACAGGAACAGGTACGTATAATAATCGGCAGGTCACCCCTAAACCCACACCGGGCAAATCTGCCTTAGCCACCCTGGGCACAGCCAACCAGCTGGTGGCGCAGATCCATCCGGCCACCCTCCAAAATCTGAATCTTAACTATAACTCTGTTTTCGGAGACGGGCCGACCTCTGACGCAGTTTCGTCCGGTCACGTTATTGTAATGAGTAATTTTTATGTGAAAGTTACCGTCAAAGATCATACTACTAACGCTCCCGTACCCAATGCCGATGTCAAGGCGGAAGGAAGTCTGCTTGGCTTCAAAACCAATGCCACCGGAACTACTATTGTCGAAAATGTGCCGGGGGGTGATGCAGCTTTAATTGTAAGCGGCCCGCCCGGTTCTTTCTACGCCACTCTTAAAGCCGACCTGGCCATTGACGCTTCAAAAGATACCCTTGAAGTAGAAGTCAGGCTGAAAGCCGGATCGCAGGCGAAAGGACGCGTCACCGCCCAGGGCTCGCCGCTCTCCGGTGCAGAGGTGGTAGTGGAAGGCCTGGAGCATATACAGACGCTCAGCGATGAAAGTGGAAATTACGTGCTCACCGGTGTTCCCGAGGGAGAGTATACACTGCTGGCCAGCAAGGAGGGATTGCTGGGCGACCGTAAATCACAGAACTTTAAGGTAAATGAAGCCGCCACATTGAACTTTAACCTGACCGATCCAGGCTTTAATGCCTCCAGTTTACTGGGCTTCAAACTGGTATTAAATAAATCTGAACAGGGCGCCAATGCCAATGAGTTCATTATTTCGGGTGAATTGAGAGATATACCCGATAACCCGGTATACAAACTGGCAGAAAATCAGGGTTTCCGGATAAAGTTTACCAATAAGACCATTGTAAAAGATGGTAATAAGATATATCCTAAAGACAACGAGTTGGTCACCGACCTCTCCGAAATCAGGCTTAAGGCCTTTGATTTTCTTGCAGTCACCTTGAAAAATCCGTCAGGGATACGATTGCGGGCAGTGGCCGGATCGAATAAAACCCAGGGGGAGCTGATTGGAGAAGGAAGCATTGACCTGGGGAGAACATTTTCCTCACTGACAGGCCTCGACCTGCCGGAAGTCTCCTTAAAAATCAAAAGCGGATCAGACAATACCATTGCCCCTGTTACCAGTAACGGAGCCCTGGCGCTGACCTCTCTGGGCATTTCAGGGAATACGGAGGGCTGGAAAATATACGGTGTGAAGCTGATACCGGATCTGGCCAACTCGAAGATCGACAAGGAAGGCATCAACTTCAAAGGCAAGATCCGTATAGAAGGTGTACCTTTACTCAGCAACCAGGAACTTAACCTGACCGGGTTAACCATAAACCGGCGCGGAGAGATTAAAAATGTGGCGGTAAATCTTAACCCGGCCCCCACCCTTTCACTTGTCAACTGGAAACTCAAACTCACCGGTGTTCAGATCAACCAGTACGGGTTACGCTTAACAGGAGACCTGGATGTTCCGATCCCTTCTTCTGCCAACGCCAAAATCGGTGTCCGGGAATTGGGAATTAACGGAAGCAGCTTGTCCGGCGGAACCTTCCTCTTACCCGCTGCGGGAATTGACATATTCAGCCTGGTGAAATTCAAGACCACACCCGGAAGGGATTTCTCCTTCCAGAAACTCTCCGGAGCAAATCACTATCGCTTTGTTGGAGCAGGGACCATAGAACTGCCGAAATGGATCAATCAGAAAATAGAGCTGGATAATTTCAGCATTGCTACCAACGGAGACTTCTCGGTGATTGCCCGCACAGACATAGAAGTAGATTTTGCCGGAATGGCCAAACTGGGAATTACAAAATTTGGCTTCGACTCCCGAACCACCGCTATAACCGTAGGGGGCAAGTTCAGGCTGAATATTCCTATGTTCGGCGCCGGCGCGGCAGGAACACTTCACTATCGCAAAGGTTTCGCCCCCCGAATGGATGATCTGGGCATCAATTTCAACCTGATGTCAGCTATTGCCCTCGAAGCCCAGCTCAGATTCAATGACACGGAGTTCAGGGGAAAAGGCGGACTTAAACTGGCGGGCATGACGGGAATCGGTCTGGAATTCTGGTACATCAAACCCGGAGGCTCGCAGGGCAACAAACCGCGTGTGGGAGCCCAGTTCATGGCCAATATGAAAATACCTATAGGCGTGGTGAACCTAGACAGGCTCAGCGGCGGGTTTGATTTTGACTTTGCCAAAAACATTTACAGCATTAATGCCGGTGGCCGCATCACCTTTGCGCCTGATCCCTATGGGGTGGTGTCTGTAGACCCCCTGAGAGTGACCATCACTTCTACTCCGCAGGGCCCGATCTTCCAGGGCGATGCCGGGGTGAAAGTATTGGATGCCTGGACGGTAGGAAGTGCACAGCTTAAGCTGGATTTCGCCAAAAAGCAATTCTTTATTGACGGTAAGTTTGGGGCCGGGTTTAACCTGGTTAAGGGCGTGAAGGTGGAAAGCCAATCAGGAGTACACCTCGAACTGTACACAGGCACCGGGAGCAATTACTGGTTTGTGTCGGGATATTCCAGAACCGAAATATTCAGTATCCTGAAGAGCAATGTAACCATCGCTGCCGGCTGGAATATCCCCCGGAACAGCCACGAGTCATTACGGGATATCCCGGATTATGTGCTTACCAACGGCCGACTGTACGGCGGGTATTTCGGAACAAATTCAAGCATTAAGTTAGGGCCCTACTCTTTGACTTTCATCGACCTGGCCACGGTTTCGGCCTGGTACAATAATTACGCACGCTGCGAAGTGTTTGCCAATTTTAAATCGCCGGCATTCGGATTTAAAGCCGCCTCGGGCTGGTCGGCCGGCGGAAGTGTGGATGTATGGGGAATAGGTAAAATTGCTTCGGCCGACATCGGGCTTTCAGGCAGCATACAAGGCTACTATAACTCCGATTCCTGGGGAGTCAGCGGGGACCTTGCCGGCCATATCAGGGGACATATCGGTTGTGACGGAGGTTGCAATTTCATCACCTGGGGGGGGTGCTTCAACGCCTGTATAGTAGGTTGCCGCGTATGTCCCATCCCCTGCGGTTTTAAAATCTGCGCTTCGGCCTATGCCCGGGCATCGTATGATTCGAATGACGGCTTAAAGATCAACTTATCCTTAAGTAAGTAACTATGAAAAAGATAATCACCATTTTATACAGCCTGGTTCTAAGCCTTAGCGGGTATTCCCAGATCACAATTAAAGAGGGAAAAGACGCCGTATATGTATTTGTCTCCAACAGGGGGCTTTCTCCCGAAAATCCGGCAGATAATCTCACAGGTGCCATTTTAGAAAGATCAGGCGACAATGAGAAAGAATTCAGATCGCTCGGACGCGTGCAGGCCCAGATCACCCGTGAAGGGTTTGTTAAAACGGCCGGTTTGGGGGTACTGAAGAACATAATGACGCTCAAAGAGCTTAAAAGTGAAGAAGAGGCCTGGGCATTTGTAAAGGCAAATCCTGAACTGGAGAAGTATGGGATTCTGGCATTGAATATGGATTTCCTGGTAGCTATGGGAGCTGTTTATAAAGATACAGAGGCAAAAAAGTTTAAGAATGTAAGGTACAGAATAGAATACCTGAACATTTCCGGAACAAAAGAAAAACCCATTGACGGAAGCCTGGCGCTGGGGGGGGCGCCGGTTATTGAAAAGCCGAAATTAAAGGATTTCCTCGAAACGGATTCCAGTATTACGATTTCCTGGACCCTTACCCCGGAAAAATCACCGGAAGCATTCATGGGCGAGATCTGGATGCAGGAAAAAGCGAATGCCCCTTTCCGCAAGGCAGGAAGCTCGCTTGCACTCCAGGTAGAGGATAAGATAATTATGAGCTGGACAGAACCGGTAAAACCTGAACAGGCTTACGGTTTTTATGTGGTACCGGTAACCCTGGTCGGCCTTGAAGGGCCCCGTTCGGATACCACGCAGCTTATCTCCCGAACCTTCACGGACCTTCCGCAGGTACCCATAGCTAATGTGAGTGATACCCTGGGTGGCATTCTCATCACCTGGAATAAAATCAATAGTACAGAACTGATCAGCGGAATCCTGGTAGAAAGAAGTAAAAATCCGGCAGAGGGCTTTATCCTGCTCGATACCATCCCTTCTGTCTCCACTTCTTTCTATGACCAAAGAATACTTCCGAATACCCTCTATCATTACCGGTTCCGGACCTTAGGGCTCCGGCAGGGCATATCGGAGCCCTCTGCCTATGTTTCTCACCAGCTGGTGGTGGAAAACCGGAGCGTTGAAGCGCCCGAAAACGTAGTATCAGGCCATGATAAAGCAGGAAACGTATATATTACATGGGAAAGGGTTTTGTCCCCTGAAATTGGTGGCTACCAGGTCTTCCGCGCTCCGCAGGGGAACGATAACTTTGAACCGGTATCCAATCTGCTTGATGAGAACACCTTCACGGACACCACCGTCAGAAACAGCCGCATTGTATATAAATATGCAGTAAAAGCATTCAATTTCGAGAATCGGGCCAGCGGACTTTCCGAAGTGGTGTTTGCCAGCCCTGCGAAAAGGATTCTCCCCCCTCCCCCTTATAACGTGGAAAGTTACAGTGAGCCGGGCCGGATTTCGATCCGGTGGAAAGACATGGTTCCTTTTGATGAAAGCGTGGTAAGCTATACCGTCTACCGGAAAGAGGTGACTGCCGGCACAAAGTCGTCGGATCGGGAGATTTCGGCAGAAGAGCTGAAAAAAACCGGATTTACGCGCATAAATACCCACCCCCTGGCAGAAGTTATGTTCCCTGACAGAACGGTTTCTTCCGGCAAGACCTACCAATATGCCGTAACGGCCACTGACGCATACGGAGTGGAAGGACCCGCACTCGGAATTTTCAGTGTTAGCGCGGGCAGCATTCATATGCCCGTACCGGAAATTTACCCGCGAGCTACCTCTAAGGGAGTTGAAATCACCTGGACCGACCTGCTCACTCCCCCGGCAGAGAAATATGAAATATATGTGCGAACCCCCAATGAAAAAATACCCCGGAAGCTGGGTGAAGCCGCCCCGGGAAAAGAGCAGTTTACCGATGCCCGGGCCGTCAGCGGCCAGCTTTACTTCTACTCGATGAAGCTGAGGGTAAACGGACAGGAAAGTAATTTCGGAAAAGAAAAAAGCGTGAGAAAATAAAGATTAATGATTATGAAAACACTACTGTACAGAGTTTCCTGCTTATTCTTCATTCTTATAACAGTCAATGGCTGTAAAGATAAAATTCCGAATGCAGTTCCCATCGAGTTTTCGGAGATATCAGGAACCGATATCACAGAATTCACGGTTACCCTGGCTTCTGCGATCACAAAATCAGGAAGTCAGGAGATATCAGATCACGGCTTTGCATTCTCAGCTACTACAGAGACTCCCGATATAAACTCCGCCAGCATTAAAAAGGGCGCTGTTGATATCACTACCCCCACTCCTATCGGTTTCACCGGAATCCTTAGCGGACTTGAACCTGACACCGAATACTATATTCGTCCTTATGCAATATCGGCTCAAACCACACATTTCGGAAAGGTGTTAAAAATTAAAACATTGAATATCACTCAACCTGCTATAAAAACAGACGGTTCGGAAGCTGTGACACACAATTCAGCAAAACTGAAAGGGAGTATCAGTGCAAAAGGTACACATCCTGTTTCCGAATACGGACTGGTGTGGGCAGTATCGGCAAATCCTACCACCTCTGTCACCACCAAATACACTGTAAAAAGCAATGTTACTTCTTTCCCTGCCTCCTTCAATACTACTGCAGCCAATCTCGCTTCCAATACCACTTATAACTTTAGGGCGTATGTAATCTCAAACGGTGTAACCAGCTATGGTGCCAATATGACGGTAAAAACGAACCCGATAAACCAGCCGGCCATCGCAACGGGAAATGCGGATAATATCACGGTATCCTCTGCCCGCCTGGGCGGAGCTATCAGTACAGCGGGCACTCTTGCCATTACGGAACGGGGTATAGTATGGGGCACATCAGCCAACCCGACCACCGCCAGTTCGAAAGCCGCCATATCCGGAAATGTAACTACCTTCCCACACAATTATACCGTCAATGCCAGTGGCCTGAACATGAATACTACTTACAACTATCGCGCATATGTAATTTCCAACGGGGTAACCACCTATGGAGAAAATAAAACTTTCAAGACCTCCGACCAGGTGCAGCCCGGCGTGCGTACCGATGAATCCAAACCGGCCTCTAGTGAAGCTTACGTAGTAGGCACACTTACAGCGGCAGGATCACACCCTATCACGGAATACGGCCTTTGCTGGGGCAGCTCTGTCAATCCCGTCACCTCCGGAAGCAAGCAGGCCTATACCGGGAATGTCACCAGTTTCCCTAAGCAGTTTGATGCTACCATCCGGAATCTCAATGCGGGTACCACTTACCATTACCGGGCTTATGTGATCATGAACGGTGTTACCACGTATGGTGAAAACAAAAGCTTTACTACGGGAGTTGTCTCACCTTCCCTGACCACCCGTGCAGCTACTTCCATATCTACCGTATCAGCCACCATTAACGGTACGGTCAACAGCCAGGGCTCGTTTCCCCTGTCGGAAATAGGTATTGTCTGGGGCACCTCCAATAATCCGACCATAGCCAACAACAAGCAGTCAAAAAGTGCCAGCGGTGTGGGTTACCCCCATAATTATTCATTTAACCTTACCGGCTTAACCCAGAATACCACCTATTACTTCAGGGCCTATGCCATGGTTAACGGGGAAGTAGTTTACGGAGGCACAATGTCTTTCAGAACGCTCACTTTCCGCGCGGTTACCGTCACCACTTCCGGTACACGCACCAATGTATCGGGACAGGGCTACCGTGTTCACGGCACCGTAAGCTCGGGGACATACCGGATAGTGCGTTACGGATTCTATCATAATGATATCCCGGGCAGCGGTTTTGATTTCCTGCAATCCAAAGAGATATCCATCCGGCCCGGGACACCCCAGACAGGAACCCTTAATTTCAACATGATCATACCTTTTTACGGCTGCGGAAGAACTGTAAAATACAGGGCCTACGCCGTTGATGAGGGTGGAAACTGGATATACGGAAATGTTGTACAGTTCAATACGGGGGGTTGTATCAATTAATGCGATGAAGGTGTCTAAAAAGCTGACAAACTTCTGCGTTGTTTCGGAATTCGGCCTGAGTAGAGACGCAAGATTTTGCGTCTCTACCATGTGCTGTACTCCATCGACCTCACCATCAACGCCTTGTATTTTACCAGCTCTTTGAACACCTTCGGCTTTTCCAAAGCAGGAACACATTTTAGACAGCTTCTTATTTCTAGCGAAATCCGCCCTCCCCTTCAAACTCCCCTCCCCCGGGGTTTTCATTGTTTCCTTTTTTCTTTGCATCATTCTGCATGCGCCCGATCCGGTACGTGAAAGATACCATGACCATCCGTCGCATCCAGCGGTTCTCCTGCTCCCGGTAAAATTGGGTGGTTTGTGTATAACCGCCCCACCGACGCTGGTTGAACAGGTCTCTTACATTCAGGTTGACCGTACCTTTCTTATTCAGCACATCCAGCTTCAGCCCTGCATCCACAATGAATGCTTCCACGCTTTTTCCCTGGGCCTGCACCATGGGCGCCCTGTATTCGGTACGGATCTGGGCGGAAAGATTCGGCCGGATCCGGTAATTGGTAATGGCGTTGGCGTTCCAGTTGAAGCCCCTGGCAGGAGAAATATTAAATTCTTCACTTCCGAAAAACCGCCGGAAAAAGAAGTTGGCATTGGCGGTCACATCCACTTTTTTCCCGAAATTCATTTGTGAGATCATTTCCAGACCGCTGGCTTCGTTGCGGCTGATGTTCTGAAACTGCGAGAAGGTAGCCCCGCTGGATCCTTCCACCGAGGTGATCACTGATTGGACCACGTCGTTCATCCGGCGGTAATAGGCTGATGAAGTCAGCGTGATCTTTTCCCAGAAACGGGCATAGCTCAGCTCGAAGGAATGAATATCTTCCGGCATCAGGTTAGGATTACCCTGGCGGATGTTCATCGGATCCGAGACGTCGATAAAAGGGTTTACCTGCCATCCCCTCGGGCGGTTCACCCTCCGGGTATAGCTGGCCTGCAGCTGATTTTCCTTACCCAGCTTCCGGGTAACAAAAACGCTGGGGTAGATTCTGAAGTAGTCCAGCCGGCCTTTGGCTGATCTGTCACCGGGTGAAAGCGCAGGGTCATAGGAAATATATTCCGTGTCCAGGTAAGCCTGCTCGGCTCTCAAACCCGCCTGGAATCCGAATTCCGGGGTCAGCTGGTTTTCGTAATTTATATACAGAGCATGAACGCTGCTTTTGAGAAAGAAATCGTTACTAATGTTATAATCCGGCACCATGGCATTGCTGGAGTCCATATACTGAGAATACTGCGTTTCATCCGATGAGCGGATGATGGTCCGGTAACCGGTGCCAAACTTAGAGGTTTCCGAGAAAGGCAGCGTATAATCTACCTGTATATTCGTATTGCTTCCGCTTTCGGTGGTTTCGTTCCTGCGGTCTTCGATGAGGTGACGCGACTCCGTATAATATTGCAGGAAAGTATTCACCCCTTCTTCCGTGTCTCTTCCCCGGGCAAAATTGGCCGTGAGCTCCTCCCCCCTGCGGTTAAACTCCTGCCTGAAATTAACATTGATATCATAACCCAGATCATCTTCTTTCTGACGGGAATAACGTTCGCTGTTCCCGGTCATTTCGGGATTATTCATATAGCGGTAAAACAGGTCTTCGCGACGGTCGTTGGCCCGCAGGCTCATGTTACCGGAAACCCCGAGAAGGGTCTTGTCTGAAATATAATAATCCAGCCCTCCGCCAAAGCCATGATTCAGGCCCTTCCTGGTGCTTTCGCTGTTGGTTTGTGTACGGGCGTCAGATCCGAAGAAGCGGGTGTCGTTCCAACTGTCGCCTACCATGTTTCGCCGGTTGAAGTTATAGTTACCGAAATAGTTCATTTTCCCGTTCCGATAGTTCAGGTTAAAGCCGGCGCCGGCATTGCCGTAAGACCCTGCCGAGGCCGTAACGGCCCCGTTAAACCCGTAACGGGCATCTTTCTTCAGCACAATATTGATGATCCCCGACTGGCCTTCGGCATCGTACCGGGCCGAAGGATTGGTGATGACTTCCACTCTTTCGATCGCATTGGCGGGCAGAGCCTGAAGTAAACGGGTAATATCATTTCCGGCCATGGCCGATTCCTTACCATCAATCAGTATCCTTACGTTGGAAGATCCCCGAAGGCTCACCGAACCGTCCATGTCCACCTGCAGCGATGGGACGTTCGCCAGGAGGTCGGTGGCTGTTCCGCCCACGCTGATGGCACTTTGAGCCACGTTAAACACCTTTCTGTCCATCTGCAGCTCCATGGCGGGTTTGGCGCCTGCTACCACTACTTCTTCGAGGAGCGTGCCGGTGGCCTGGAGAAACAAAGTACCCAGGTCGAGATTTTTCCCGTCTTCCACCACAATATTCTTTTGCTGCAGATCCTCAAAGCCCACGTAGCTGGCTTTCAGGTAATAAGTTCCTTCAGGAATGGCTGTAAGTACAAATTTTCCGTCGAGGTCGGTCTGAACCCCTTTTACATAATCGTTGGTTTTGGAGTTAAACAAAGAAACATTGGCAAACATCAACGGCTCCCGGTCGGTTTCACCCTTTAGCGACCCGCTGACATCGGCCTGCCCCACGGCGTTCAGGGAGCAAAGCACACAAATAAAGAGAACAATTCTAAGCATGAGATTTTGAGTTGTAATTTTCTATTTAACCGGATGGTTTGGTTCTATCCTGTATATACAACTGCAAAATTACCAAAATCTTATAAACCCTCTTATCACGCCCTGTGGGGCTGCCTGGTACTTACAGCCGGCCGGTGGCTTCTTTCAACCGGGCCGGGAAATCGGTCTGGATAATGCTGATATATTTATACCGCTTCAAAAAATCTCTGTAAATATACTGATTATCAGCAGATTTACTATCTACATCCCCGAGGGTGTTCATCCATAAACGTATACCTTTATGCCGGGCCTCCGGCAGTAAGGGTGACTTTTCAAAAGAAGGGTCTATATGGATAATGTCGGTCAGGCCTTTGTCGATAATTTCTCGCATTTGGTCATTATTATATGCACGGGGCATCATCTTTATCCGGGGATTTATCTTATAAAGGCTGTCCATTTCGGTATAATCATACAAAAAGAACAGAACCTGGTTTTCCATTCCCAACTCTTCGATGATCGCATACGCTCTTTTCCGCGCCTCTATTCCGCTGATTTTAAAATCAATATCAACGATCACCCTGTCTTTTGCATAGGCCAGGGCTTCCCGGAAAGCAGGGATTCTGTACAGGGTTGCACTTCCCTGGTGAGTAAGGTAAAGCTGCTGCGTTTCGGCATAGGTAAAGTGGTTCAGTTCTCCTCTACCGGTGGTGGTTCTGTCGAGGTTCCTGTCATGCAGCAACACCATCACGCCGTCGCGGGTTTCACGTACATCCAGCTCAACGATATCCGCTCCAGCCCGGATAGCCTCATCGATAGACGCCAGCGAATTCTCAGGCACGGTGAGGTGTCCGCCGCGATGGGCCGCTACCCGGATACCGGTCGAATCGGGCAAGTGGCTTGTCTGCCGGCCGACAGCGAATTCGCTGAATAGAAGCAGCAGTACCCCGGTAAAAATGTTTAAGTTCTTTTTCATTGAGTTCTGAGTTTCGGGTATTATAGTTGATATCGTATAATGAGGGTGTCTAAAATGTGCTGGTTGTTTATGGCTGGAGAAGATGTTTAAAAAGTGTGGAAAATGCAAGGCGTTGAGGATGAGGCCGAAGGAGCACTACACATGGTAGAGACGCAAAATCTTGCGTCTCTACTAAGGCCGAATTCCGAAACAACGCAGCAGTTTGTATACTTTTTAGACATCTTATTCTGAAATAATACTCGGAAAATGTCTTATAAGACTAATCCGTTATCCTTATTTTTTTTCACTTTTCAGCGATATTCTTCACTAATAGCCCTCAGATAGCCCTCAGAATATGACTTTTACAACAATTGCCTGACTAATTCAAAGAAAATCAAAGAAACGGGAATACAACCAAATAATATTTTGTATCTTTGCATCCGATTTATCCGTTAGGGTCTCTGCATTCGGCAAAAAGGATTTCTTCCTTTCATTTTTTTACCCCTTCAGAGCAGAAAACGGATCTGGTCCGTGATGAAGGGCGTGTCGCTATCGCCTCCTATTTATTATTAAAACATAAAGGTTGCTCAGCGTAAGCAGCCTGCAAATCATTTGTATGCAAACATTAAAGTTTTCAGAACTTCCTATTTCAGACTATATCCTGAAAGCGGTGGAAGAAATGGGTTTTACAGAATCTACTCCTATCCAGACAGCGGCCATTCCGGTAGTTATGTCGGGTCGGGACGTTATCGGTCAGGCACAAACCGGAACCGGTAAAACCGCAGCCTTCGGTATTCCGGCCATAGAGCATGTGGATGCCGACGACAGAAACACCCAGGTACTTATTCTCTGCCCCACCCGTGAGCTCGCTTTACAGGTAAAAGAGCAGATCACTACACTGGCAAAATATAAAAAAGGACTTTTGGTTTCTGCTATTTACGGCGGTGAGTCGTATGAACGGCAATTTGCTAACCTGAAAAGAGGGACACAGATTGTGGTAGGTACGCCGGGCCGTATTATGGACCACATAGAAAAAAGGACCCTGAAGCTTGATAACATTTCCATGGTTATTCTTGATGAGGCTGACGAAATGCTTAATATGGGATTCCGTGAGGATATCGAACAGATCCTTTCTCACGCGAGAGAAGAACGCCAGACGGTACTTTTCTCCGCTACGATGTCAAAGGAGATCCTGAATATCACCAAGAAGTTCCAGGACAACCCCGAGATCGTTAAAGTGACCAAAAAAGAGATCACCAATACCAATATTGAGCAATCTTTCTATTCGGTAAAAAGAGAAGCTAAATTTGAGCTGATGATTCGCCTGATCGACGTACACGACCTGCAGCTGATGCTGGTTTTCTGTAACACGAAATCGAAGGTAGACGAGGTGGTGGAAGAGCTGCAGGCCAACGGTTATGCGGCTGAAGGACTTCACGGCGATATGCGCCAGGCCGCCCGTAACCAGGTAATGAACAAGTTCAGAAACGGGAACACCAAGATCCTGGTGGCTACTGATGTGGCAGCACGGGGAATCGACGTCAGCGGTGTGGATGCCGTGATCAACTATGACCTGCCGATGGACCTGGAATATTATGTGCACCGTATCGGCCGGACCGGCCGCGCCGGTAAGCTGGGCAAAGCTTTCCTCTTTATCACCAAGCGTGACAGAAGCCGGATGCGTGACCTCGAACAGTACACCAAAGTGGTGATCCCTCAGGGCAAGATCCCTACCGGGGCAGACCTGGAGAAAGCGCGTGCCGATAAATTTGTGGATAAGATCAAGGAAAATATCCTGGATGAAGATAACCAGCGATTTGAGAGTATAGTGGATCAGCTGAAGGAAGAAGGATACTATACGCACCAGATCGTATCCGCCCTGATGAGAATGCAGATGGGGACGGTTCGCCGCTCCGACTTCCGCGACGAGGACATTTCAGACGAAGCAAGAAGCAGCAGAGGAGAAAAGAGCAAATTCGGCAGCCGGGAAAAAAGTGACCGTTTCAGTGCAGGACGTGAGAAAAGAAGAAATAATGATGGTGGAAGAGTAACCGAAGAAGGAATGACCCGCCTGTTCATTAACCTGGGCCGGAAAGATAACGTTTCCCCTAACCACATTGTGGGCGCTATCGCTTCGGAGGCGCGGATCCCCGGACGGGTGATCGGCCAGATCGATATGTACGATAAGTTCACTTTTGTGGAAGTTCCTCATCGCGATGTCCGGAAGGTCATCGAAGGGATGCGGGGAAAGACCATCAATCAGCGTGAAGCGAGCATTGAAGTAGCAAAATAAACGAAAGCCCGGCCCTGTGCCGGGCTTTTTAATTCTACACAAAGGAGAGTTTTAATCCTTTTTTTCTTATTATTGCGGGTGATAAACTTCAACCCTATGCACCTGTCTCCGGGAAAATTCCTGAAGGCCGCCGGTGTTTTAACTCCGGTCCGGTCATGAAAAAATACCCCTTTAAACTGTTGGGCCTGTTTCTTTTGGCCGGTATCCTGGCCCTTGTACTTCAGATCCTGTTCAAATCAGGTGTCTTCAAAAGCCTGAAAGATTACCGGGAAGCCATAACGGTGGAGACTTTTCCTACCCCGCCGGGTATTGAAGACCTGGATTACGATCCGGATTCGGGAACCGTTTTTTTAAGCTCTCATGACCGGAGAGACCCTTCATCTACTGGAGCCCTATTTTCGCTTGACCCCGTCACTCATGAGGTCAGAGATCTCACCGGCCATCTTGACCTCCCGGAATTTCGTCCGCACGGTATTTCCTTCCTGAACTTTAACGGCAGTAAATACCTTTTTGTGATCAGTCATCGCGACACCAAAAATGTGATCATGAAGTTTCGTTTCCTCAACGACTCCCTGCAGCTGGAAAATTCTTATTCCAGCACCGACTTCAGTTCTCCGAATGACCTGCTGGCCGTGGGAGAAAATGCCTTTTTCCTGACCAATGATCACGGTACGGTAAAAGGCTGGCGGAAAACCGTGTCCGACTACCTGCAGTTGCCGGTAGGCAATGTGGTGTATTATGACGGTATGCGCTCGGGGATTGTGCTGGAGAAGATCGCCTACCCGAACGGCATTGCCCTTTTCAGAGACAAAATATACGTGGCCTCCACCCTGGGCAATTATATCGGTGTATACAATCACGTTTCGGCCAATTATCAACTGGAAAAGGAGAAGACCCTGAAAGTTCCCGACGCACCGGATAACCTCATGGTTTATGGCGACCGCATCTACTATGCTTCGCATCCCAAGCTGCTGGCCTTTGCCGGGCATGCCGGCAATGCAGGAAAGCGCTCCCCTTCTTCGGTATATTACCTGGAAAATGATGCTCCCCGGCTGGTTTTCATGGATACGGGAGATCAGCTCTCCGGCGCCAGCACGGCCCTGCCTGTGCCCGATTCTTCCGGAAATATTCAGCTTTATATCGGGAGTGTTTTTGAATCCCGTATCCTGAAGCTGAATAAAGTCAAGAATTGATTCCTAATTTCCCTGAATTGTACTTAGTTTGCAGTTTCATTAGATTTTGTAATTTTTAGATAGACGAAATGAGTTCGAAAAAAAACCTCCAGGAAGAAGCCTTATATTATCATGCCAAAGGAAGACCCGGCAAGATCGAAGTAATTCCTACCAAAGAATACGCCAACCAGCGGGACCTTTCCCTGGCCTACTCACCCGGTGTGGCAGAACCCTGCCTGGCCATCCAGGCCAACCCGGACGATGCCTATAAATATACTGCCAAAGGCAACCTGGTGGCCGTGATCAGCAACGGCACGGCGGTGCTGGGCCTGGGCGATATCGGGGCAGTGGCCGGAAAACCGGTGATGGAAGGCAAAGGACTCCTCTTCAAAATATTTGCCGACATTGACGTTTTTGATATTGAGCTGGATACGACGGATGTAGATGAGTTTGTGCGTACAGTGAAGATCCTGGAACCTACTTTCGGCGGGGTTAACCTCGAAGACATCTCTGCTCCGGCCTGTTTTGAGATCGAAGAAAGACTCAAAAAAGAGCTGAATATTCCGATCATGCACGATGACCAGCACGGAACAGCCATCATTTCTTCGGCAGCGCTCCTGAATGCTACGGAGCTGGTGGGCAAGGACCTCTCCAAAGTGAAGATCATTGTGAACGGCGCCGGTGCCTCGGCTATCTCCTGCTCACGGCTGTACATTGCGTTGGGTGCTGACCGCAAAAACCTTTTCATGTTTGACTCCAAAGGGCTTATTCACCCTTCAAGAACCAATCTCGACGGTAAGAAGAGCGAATTTGCGAACGATAATCTCCCTGCCGAAACCACGCTGGAACAGGCCATGCAGGGTGCCGATGTGTTTGTGGGACTGTCAAAAGGAAACGTGGTAACCCAGGATATGGTGAAAACGATGGCCAAAGACTGCATCATCTTTGCCCTGGCCAACCCTACCCCGGAGATCGCCTATGACGAGGCGATGGCCGCCCGCGAAGACATCATCATGGCTACCGGCCGTTCCGATTACCCGAACCAGGTGAATAACGTGCTCGGCTTCCCCTTCATTTTCCGTGGTGCACTGGATGTAAGGGCCAGCGAGATCAACGAAGAAATGAAGCTGGCGGCGGTGAGGGCTCTGGCCGACCTGGCCAAAAAACCTGTTCCCGACCTGGTTAACCTGGCCTACAGCGAAGTGAACCTTTCGTTCGGTAAAAACTATATTATTCCCAAACCGGTAGATCCCCGGCTGATCACTACCGTATCACCTGCCGTAGCCAAAGCGGCCATCGAAACCGGCGTGGCCAAACATCCTATCACCGATTGGGAAGGTTATGAGCAACAGCTAAGCAAACGTCTCGGACAAGACAATACGCTGAGCCGCGTGATCATGACCAAAGCCCAGAATAATCCCCGGAGGGTGGTGTATGCCGATGCCGAGAACGTGACGGTGTTGAAGGCCATCCAGCAGATCGTGGAAGACCGGATCGCTATTCCGGTGCTGCTGGGAAATAAAGAAAAGATCACCGCCCTGATTAATGAAAACAACATCCGGCTTTCTGACGAGGTGGCAATCATTGACCCACGGAACCCGGCTGATGCCGCCGAAGAAGCACGTCTGGTGCAGTTTGCCGACTTCCTGTTTGACAAACGTCAGCGAAAAGGAATCACCGCGCAGGACGCCCGCGACATGGTTACCCGGAGAACCTACTACGGATGCCTGATGGTGAAGCTGGGACTGGCTGACACCATGATTGGCGGTATGACCCGGAACTACCCGGATACCATCAAACCGGCATTGCAGGTAATCGGACCTGCAGACGGAGTGAATAAGATCTTCGGTATGTATATCCTGATGAGCCGTTTCGGTCCTTTGTTCCTGGCCGATACCACCGTCAATTTTGACCCTGAAGTAGAAGACCTGGTGCAGATAGCCGAAATTACCTCGGGAATGGTCCAGCAGCTCAACATCAAACCGAGGATCGCCTTTGTGACCTACTCCAACTTCGGATCGGTTCCCAACGGTCCGGCGCCGGTTCGTTTACGCAAGGCGGTGGATATCCTGAGAAAGAAGCATCCGGATATGGTGGTAGACGGCGAGATGCAGGCACACCTGGCTTTTGATACCGAGCTGCTGAAAGAGCATCACCCGTTCTCTTCCCTGGCTGACGGCCCGGCTAACGTACTGATCTTTCCGAACCTGTCTTCTGCAAATATTGCGTATAACCTGCTGAAAGAAGTGGCCGGAATAGAAAAAGTAGGACCTTTGCTGCTGGGGCTTAAAAAACCGATCCAGGTGCTTCAGCTGGGAGCTACTGTTCGTGAAATTGTCAATTTGACAGCTATTTCGGTGTTAGAAACGCTTAAGCCGGAATAAATCCGTTTTTTTGAACCATATTAGGCATATAAGTCATTTTAGAATAACATATAAGTTTTTTCTTATATGCTTTTTTCTTATATGACTTATATGACTTTATGTTTCAGGAAAAGAGAGGCGAAGCCGTTTATAGTTTTTTATTAAAGGCCACCAATGTTAGTTGTTCAGTGTTAACTTAAAAATTTCCGTCATGAAATACCTTCTCCTAACCCTCCTAACCGCTCTGACTACAAATATCAATGCTCAGACGCCTGAGCAAAACCTGGAAAAGCTGGGGCTGATGCTGCCGACTATTGCTCCCCCTGTGGCCAGCTATGTGAACTGCGTCAGGGTAGGAAACCTGATCTTCCTGGCGGGAAAGGGCCCTAAGAACAAAGACGGAAGCTATCTTACCGGCAAGCTGGGCAAAGACCTGAGCATAGAGCAGGGCTACGAAGCGGCCGGACTGGCAGCCCTGGAGCACCTGGCCGTTTTGAAAGCGGAACTTGGCGATCTGTCTAAGGTAAAACGGGTGGTAAAAGTACTGGGTATGGTCAACTGCACCGATAATTTTACCGATCAGCCCAAAGTGATCAACGGCTACAGCGACCTGATGATCCGTGTTTTCGGAGAAAATGGGAGGCACGCCCGCAGCGCCGTAGGGCATAATTCCCTGCCGATGGGCATGGCCGTAGAGGTAGAGGCTGTTATCGAAGTAGAAGAGTAAGCTGATGCCGGATTATCCGGGGACTTAACAGGTAAAATACACCTGACCTATATACTAAGGCTCGATAATTTCTTCCACATGCTTCTTGATATTGGAAGCGATCTTTTCGATCGGCAGGTCATCTGCATCCGTTCCGAAAGGATCTTCGACAGACTCCGCAATGATCTCGAGCGATGCCAGCACATAAAAAATAAACGGTACGGCTAAGGTTACAAAATATCCTATTGAAAATACGTATCCGGTAGGAAGGGTAGCCACATAAATCACAATGAATTTTTTGAGAAAAGAGCTGTACGACTGCGGAATCGGTGTGTTTTTTATCCGCTCGCATGCCCCGCAGACATTGGTAAACGATCTGACCTCCTCATCCAGGATACGGTAATCGTCGGCCGTAATGACCTTTTCCAGATACAGGCTGCGGATGGTTCTGAACATCAGGTTGACGATCTGGTTAGGGCCGTGCTTGTCGATGTCCAGCTCCGGATGATCCACCTCGTCCAGCATATACCGGGTGTAGTCTGACCGGAGATAGACAAAGAGCGAATGCGCATACATAGGGATCACCTTCCGGAAAAAGGTCCGGTGCGTTTTATCGTCTGCCGGAAGCATGGAGTCAACTTTAATGGCCAGGGTCCGGCTGATATTCACCAACGTCCCCCACTGTTTTCTTGCCTCCCACCAGCGGTCATAAGCCGTATTGGTTCTGAATACCAGCAGAAGCGACAAGGCAAAACCCAAAAGGCTGTGCACCACTGTAATGTTTTTCACCCAGCTCTTTTCAGACAGCTTCAGGTATTCGAGCTCCAGGAAGGCCACTCCCCAGGAAAACACGGCTGCCGCTAAGAGGTAAGGAAATAACTTCCGGATCGTATCAGAACGGTGAAGGTACAGGACCGGTTTTATCCACTCTTTGGGATTATAGATCTGCATGAGAAATATTGAGGAAATAATGAGTGCGAATTACGACATTTTTAGTGAACTTTGCCTGTAAAACGAGGTTTTTATGACACCCGACAAAGAGATCCTGCTGACGCTGGTACGCCAGGAAATGCCTTTTGGTAAATATAAGGGTACTCTGCTGGCCGACCTGCCTGTAAGCTACCTCGAGTGGTTTATGAGAAAGGGGGGATTTCCTGCGGGCAAGCTGGGCATGCAGCTGGCCACGGTGTACGAAATCAAACAAAACGGATTACAGGAGATCCTGTATCAGCTAAAGGAACTTAAGAATGGAAAAGCTGGAGGAGGCGCATAAATTTCAACTGTGGAGAAGCCACCTGCTCGGAAACGGCCTGAGGATAGAGGATATAGAAGAGGTCTATACCCGACGGAATACTGAGGGAGAGGTGTTGTTTTCTCTTGTCATGTTACATGCCGAGAGCCCTGAGGGAAAAATTCCTCCCATCTGCTTCCTGAAAGGGGAAGTGGTGACTGTTTTGGTCTGTCTTATCGACCGGGAAACACACGAAAAATACCTGGTGCTGGTCAGGCAGAGACGTATTGCAGAGGGAGCCATCACCTATGAGCATCCGGCCGGAATGGTGGATAACACCAAAACACCCCTGGAAATAGCAGTGCAGGAAGTGTATGAAGAAACCGGCCTTTCGGTCAGGGAAGATCAGCTCAGGCCTGTTCTTCACGACCGCAGGCTTTTTCCGAGCACGGGCACCTCTGACGAATGCATGTACCTGTTCTTCACAGAATTGCAGCTCAGCCGGCGGGAGATTCTGGGACTCAGCGACCGCAAGACGGGGGTGGATGATGAAAACATTACTACGCTGGTGCTGCCTTTTGAAGAGGCGCATCAGAGGATGAACAATACCAACTGCCTCCTGCTCAACCTGGCTTACCTTAAGGAGATTCAGGACTGGGATCTACTAAAAAAAATATCTTTATGAGCTACTGTGATTACTGTAAAACCCTTCCGGCCGATAATCATCACCGGATCTATCATGATTTCCACTACGGGTTTCCTATCGGAAGCGACGACGAGCTGTTTGGCCGGCTGATCCTGGAGATCAACCAGGCGGGCCTTTCCTGGGACATCATTCTGAGAAAGCAGGAGACCTTTCGGGAAGCGTATTCCGGCTTTTCCATAGAAGCGGTGGCCCGCTATACGGAAGCCGACCGTGAACGTCTTCTTGCTGACCCGGGGATCATCCGGAACCGGCTGAAAATAAATGCTGCCATACACAATGCCGGGGTCATCCTGGAGTTAAAGAAGGATTACGGCTCGTTCAAAAACTGGCTGATCGAATATCATCCCCGAAAAAAAGAGGAATGGGTGAAAATATTTAAGAAAACCTTTAAATTTACAGGGGGAGAGATCGTTAATGAGTTTCTGATGAGTACCGGCTACCTGCCGGGCGCACATGTGGAAAGCTGCAGCATCTTTCACGAACACGTAAAACAAACCGGATTAAGTTATTAAAAGTCAGCTGTCAGAAATTAGCTTTCGGAATCTAACTTCTAACAGCTACTTTGTAACACCCAAACTCTTATATCAAAATGAGAAACTATCTGATCCTGGCCGTAACAGCCGTTCTGGTAGCCCTGATACTCAGGGATGCTGTCATTAACCGTAACCGCACAGACAAGACCATCACAGTCACCGGGTTGGGTAAAAAGGATTTTACGTCTGATCTGATCGTATGGTCGGGTAGTTTCAGCAAGAAGAACTTCAACCTTAAGGAGGCTTATGCCGAGCTCGACAAAGACCGGGAGATCCTGAAAAACTACCTGGTATCCAAAGGGATACCGGCGGGTTCCATCGTTTTTTCGGCGGTCAATATCAACCGTGACATCAGCAGCGAATACGACTCTCATACGGGTCGTTCACGGAGCATCTTCAACGGCTTCAATCTTACGCAGAATGTGCAGATCGAATCCAAGGAAGTAGACAAGATAGAGGACATTTCCCGCAAGGTCAGCGAGATCATTAACCAGGGTGTGGAGTTTTATTCCAATACCCCTGAATATTACTACACAAAACTGGCGGAATTAAAAGTGGAGATGATCGCCGATGCCACGAAAGATGCCAATAACCGGGCTGAGAAGATCGCGCAGAATGCCAATGCCCGGCTGGGGAAACTGAAGAAGGCCGGTATGGGGGTTTTCCAGATCATCGCACAAAACTCATCGGAAGACTTCTCCTGGGGCGGTTCTTATAACACCTACGCCAAAAACAAGACGGCCACCATCACCACCCGGCTTGAATACGAGGTCAAATAGGATTTAAGGAAGAAAAAAGCCTAAAGCCATCTAAAAGCTTATGATTTTTCCAAGAAATCATTATTAATATTTTTTATTAATTTTTCTTCTTTTCCGGAGGGGAGGAATAGGTTATTTTCGCGGAAAATAACTTCATCAATACCATGACTACCAAACCCATCCAAACACTGGGTGAATTTATCATTGACCGTCAGGATCATTTTAAATACGCCACAGGTGAACTTTCCCGTATTTTAAGCGCTATACGGCTGGCCACCAAAATTGTCAACAACCATGTCAACCGGGCCGGCCTGATCGATATCCTCGGCGATCACGGCGAAGAGAACGTACAGGGCGAAAAACAGCAGAAGCTGGATGTATTCGCCAATACCACCTTTATCAACACCCTCTCTCAGCGGGAAGTGGTCTGTGGCATTGCTTCAGAAGAAAATGAAGATTTTATCGCCATTAAGAGCAGCAAAAACCAGGACTATTGCAAGTATGTGGTGCTTATTGATCCGTTAGACGGTTCGTCGAATATTGACGTGAACGTTTCGGTGGGCACTATCTTCTCTATTTACCGGAGGATAACCCCGGTGGGAACCCCGGTTACGCTCGATGATTTTCTTCAGCCCGGTCATATGCAGGTGGCAGCCGGTTATGTGGTTTACGGTACGTCCACTATCCTGGTTTACACCACAGGCTACGGGGTGAACGGTTTTACACTTAACCCGGGTATTGGGGTTTTCTTCCTCTCCCACCCCGACATGAAATTCCCGGAAAAGGGGAAGATCTACTCCATCAATGAAGGGAATTACGCCAAATTCCCTGCAGGTGTAAAAAGATTTCTAAAGTATTGCCAGGAAGAAGAAGGCGACAGGCCCTATATTTCACGGTATATTGGCTCTCTCTGTTCCGATTTCCACCGTAACCTCCTGAAGGGCGGGATCTACATTTACCCCTCCGGCACCAACAACCCGAACGGAAAGCTCCGTCTTCTCTATGAATGTAACCCTATGGCCTTTCTGGCCGAACAGGCCGGGGGGAGAGCCTCAGACGGATTTACACGGATCCTGGATATCAATCCCGCCAGCCTCCATCAACGGGTACCCTTTTTCTGCGGCAGCAAAGATATGGTGGAAAAAGCGGAGGAGTTTATGAAGGAATAATTTCTGACCGTTAACTCATTTTCAGAGTTGTTCTTCTCTCTGAGTACTTGTATATTTGGGAATCAGTTTTAAGCAATAATGAAATTAAAAAAAACAACTTTATGGATAGGGCTGGCTTGCTCGGTCTTTATAGCATGTGAAGGCCCTTCAGGCCCTGTGGGCCCAAAGGGAGAACAGGGGCAACAGGGTGAGCCCGGTAAAGATGGAACGAATGGGGCCAACGGAACAAATGGTGCAGACGGAAAACCAGGTGAACCGGGAGAATCAGCAGTGGTCTACACCAAGTGGGAGACGATTCCCTGGTCATCGGCAGAAAGCGGGATATACAATGATTCCCTGCTTCGGATGTACACGGCCCCTTTGGGCAACAGTTGGATAGAATTTCCCCAATTAACCCGGGGAGTGCTGGATAGCGGGCTGATTTTTGTCTACAAAAGATTTTATACCGGGGGATATACTCCAAAAGCAGCCGAGGTTTTTACACAGGTAGTTACCAGTGAAAACAAAGTTACCGGCTATTTTTTCAAACCCGGGCAGGCCGGAAGCTCATACCAGTCGCTGGGGCAGTGTACGTTGAGCCATAGCACTCATTTTACACCGGGTCGCCTGACATTTCACGGGGAAATGAACCTGAGGATCAACTGGGCAAGGCCGGCTGATCCTTCCACATTGGAAATACCTGTCAGAGACCTCATTTCCCTGTTTAATGAGGCCATACAATACCGGGTGATCATTATTAAAGGTAACCAATACGCCGGAAGGATGAAAAATGTGGATTGGAATAATTATGAGGAAGTTAAGAGGGAACTGGGGTTAAAAGATTAAAAAACACCGGCTCCTTCTTACGGGGAGGAGCCGGTATTCACTTAAATCAGCTTCCAACCGTCCCGGTAATTCCGCGACACGTACTGGTTAGCGCCCTCATAATTGGTGATCTTCATATTCTGACCATCCCAAAGCATCTTCTTACGACCATCGAATTCCAGCCAGCCCTTATCGTTCTTCTTACCGGCCTGGTAGCTCCGGATAGCCACGTTACCCATTAGCACCGTTTCCGTAAGCGGCCCGGAGTAATCGAACGACGAAGTCAGGGCGAGGTGCTCTTTACTACCGAAGCCCGCCTTGATGGCTTCGGTCCAGGATACCTGGTGACCGTACTCCGGCAATGTCTCGTTCTTATTGGAAGTTTTATAATCTTTCGGCATGGTCAGCACATCACCGTTTTTCTTATAGAGCTTCGGCTCCAGGCCATAAGTACCACAGGTCATAATACCTTTGGTGCCGATCATCATTACACCATTACCGCTACCGGTCTCCCCTATCGAGTCATTGGCCGGGATCAGATCCGGATGGAAGGGCCGAATACCGCCGTCGGTCCAGATCATCTTGATCGCCTTTTTATTCTTTTTAGTGGCCGGGAAGGTCACTTGTACGTGAGACGATGGCGGACATCCTTCCGGAATATATTCGGCGCTCCAGTCTTTGATGAACACCTGGCCCACACTGCACTCCACATCGGTGGGATATCCCAGCTCCAGCACACGGAAAGGCGGGTCGATCAGGTGGCATCCCATATCGCCCAGCGCACCTGTACCGAAGTTCCACCAACCCCTCCACTTGAACGGATGGTAAAGTGGGTGATATTCTGCATAATCAGCTGGCCCTACAAACAGATCCCAGTTTTCTTTGCTCATGGTAGCAGGCAGTGGCGGATTGCCGGACGGCACAGGTATTCCCTGTGGCCATACCGGGCGGTTCGTCCATACGTACACGGTATCTACCGTTCCGATCAGCCCCTTATTAAACCAATCGATCATCTGCTGCTGGCCGGGGTTGGAAGCGCCCTGGTTCCCCATCTGGGAAACCATCTTATATTGCCTGGCGGCTTCGGTAAGCCTGCGGGTCTCATAAATATTGTGGGTAAGAGGCTTCTGAACATACACATGACAGCCGTTCTGCATAGCTACCATAGCCGCCACCCCGTGCACGTGGTCGGGTGTGGAGATCGTTACACCGTCTATATCCTTGCCCATTTCTTCAAACATCTTCCGGAAGTCGCTGTACCTTTTGGCATTGGGAAACCTTTCCACCGACCTGGCCGCCTGTCCGAAATCCACATCGCACAGCGCCACTACATTATTCACACCGTTATTGTAGGCATGAAAAATATCGGATGTGCCCTTTCCGCCCGCACCTATAGCGGCCAGGTTGAGCTTGTCACTGGGCGGCGTGTAGCCTTTCCCCAATACATGACGGGGAACGATGATAAATGATCCGGCCGCCAGCAGGCCGGTTTTAATAAAACTTCGTCTGGAATTGTCAGAATTTTGCTCCATGATTTTTACATAAGGTTATTTACCGGATCGCTTACCGGGAAGTACTTCTTTCCGGTTTTCAATTGGGCTTAAAATTATCATATTTTTTTATAAAAACTAAAAAAATACGACCGGGTGTAGACCAAAAGTAAAAATGTGCGGCTTCTTTCGCATACGAAGCCTGTTTATTTAGGACATTCATTCCATATAAAACCGTTTAAATAAATAATTAACTTTTATAGGTCGGCCTTTGGCAGTGACACCCTTTTTATTACTGGCTCATGAACGCCACACGCTGATAGATGCCGGTACAGGCTTTACCTTATTTAACCGGGTAGTGCCTCCTATGCCCTCCGGGTAAATGAATTGAAGAGTGTTATTGTCCTGGATGCGCAAACGTACAAAGGCTGGAGTTTAGGTGTAGCTTATGAAAGGTCTTCCCTGGTGTCTGATCATAATTTTGATCTTGTAATAAGGTACAGGAAATAACCCTCTCTGAATCGAAAAAAATCACATTAAATTAAAGATATTACCTGTTATCATGTATTTTTGAAAAAAGATATGAGGTATGACCAAGAAAAAAAAGGAACAGGCGGAGCTTCCCAAGGTGCACAAGGAATTGAAAGGCTTTGATGTACGGATCAATTCTTTCGGTGAAATCCAGATGTCTTATGATATTGAAAAGCTGAACGACTTCCTGAACGATAAGATCGACGATAAAAAATTAAAGCATCTGAAAGATGAGAAGCCACGAGATTGATTATAAAATATACGGTGAAGACATCCAGATAGTAGAAGTAGAGCTGGACCCCAACGAAACCGTGGTGGCCGAAGCCGGTGCCATGCTGTTTATGGAAGAAGGCATTATGTTTGAAACCAAGCTGGGCGACGGCACACAGGCCGACCAGGGGTTTCTGGGAAAAGTTTTCCAGGCGGGCAGCCGCCTGCTTACCGGTGAGTCACTTTTTATGACTCATTTTACCAACCGTTCCCACACCAAAAGAAAAGTAGCGTTTGCTGCTCCTTACCCCGGTACCATCCGGCCGGTAGACCTGGCTCAGATCTATCAGAATACATTGATCGTACAAAAAGATGCTTTTCTGTGTGCGGCGTTAGGCACCAGCATCACCATTCATTTTAACCGGCGATTCGGCAGCGGACTTTTCGGGGGGGAAGGGTTTATCCTGCAGAAGATACAGGGCGACGGCATGCTGTTCATTCATTCCGGCGGAGTAGTGATAGAACGCACGCTGAACAACGAAACCCTGCGGGTAGATACGGGCTGTATCGTGGCTTTTGAACCTCAGATCCACTTTGACATCCAGGCCGCCGGTAACCTGAAATCCATGATATTCGGGGGCGAAGGGATGTTTCTGGCTACCTTAAGTGGGACCGGGAAAGTATGGATACAGTCGCTTCCTATCTCTAAATTAATCCAGCGATTGTCTGCGTCGGGTCCGAATACAAGAAAGGAAGGAGGTTCCGTACTGGGAAAATTAGGAAATTTGTTTGAAGATTAACCTTAAATATATTTAATAGATGAACAGACGTCAGTTTATTCAGACGGGGGCAGCATTCTCCGTTTTGGCCGGTACAGGCCTTGAGTCCTTTGCGGCAAAGAAAAATTTGAAAAATTTCGGATGCCAGCTTTACAGCGTCCGTGACAAAATGCCCAAAAACCCACTCGGTACCATGCGGGACCTTGCTGCTATGGGATATACCGAATTTGAATCTTATTCCAAAGACCCTTACTGGGGGATGGATGCCGCTGAAGCCAAGCGGTTTTTTAAAGAAATCGGTGTAAATCTTGTCAGCACACACCTGGGTGTACCGGATATCAATGAAGCATCTGTAGAAAAGGCCAGGGAAGTAGGTTTAAAATACCTGATAAGCCCGTACATCGGCCCTCAGAAATCGGAAGACGACTGGAAAAAACGTGCTGACGAATTCAACAAGGCGGGTGAACTTTGCAATAAATATGGCATCCGTTTCGGTTATCATAACCATGGCTACTCTTTTGAAACCAAAGACGGCGTCAAAGGACAGGATATTCTCCTGGAGAACACAGACCCTAAACTGGTGGTCTTCGAGCTGGATATCTATTGGGCTGAGGTGACCGGTGAAGACAGCATTAAACACTTTCAAAAGTATGCCGGACGTTACGACCTGTGCCATGTAAAGCAAATGATTACCCGTGACCCGAAACCGGACCAGGGTGCATTAACAGGAGGTTTACTGGACTTTCAGACCATCCTTAAGGCAGCTAAGAAAAGTGGTGTGAAACATTTCCTTGTAGAACAGGAACGCTACACCGTTGATTCGCTCGAAGCTATGAAGGAAAACGCAGTTTACATGAGAGGACTCAAATTATAAGTTTAAGTTATGGCGTTTTGTGAATAGGGTGCCGGACGCCTTATTCACAAAACGTCTGTTTAGATCCACACTTACAATGAAAAAGATACTATATTACCTCCGGGAAAACCTGGAGATCACTACCCGTGAAGCCAAAAGTACCCTGGCTTTCCTTCTTACAGCAATCATCAGTACGGGTATTTACATTACGGTTATTTTTTTGACCCGGTCGCAGCAGGTGCGTTACACCGTGGAAAAATACGCCGCTGATGTCCCTTTTGTAAAAGAGGGTTCTTTCGTTGGACCTATTGAAAAAGAAGATCTGCCAAAAGAAAAAAAGGAAAAATTCCGGTTTGACCCCAATAAAGCTACGCAGGACGAATTGGCCGCTCTGGGAATCCCCCCTCCTGTGGCACGAACGATTCTGAATTACCGCAGTAAAGGCGGGAAATTCAGGTACCGTGAGGACCTCCGGAGGATCTATTCCCTGAAGCCGGAGTTGTATGCTGAACTTGAGAACTGGATAAATCTTCCCCTGAAAGCGAATACCAGGGGAAACGTTCTCGTAAAAAAGGATACAGACCCCGTAAATAAGAAAACAGCGGTTCCGCCTCAGGAGCTGCCGCCCGACATCAACACAGCAGATACCACTGCTTTGAAAAAGCTGAGAGGAATAGGCCCGGTGTACGCCTCACGCATTGTCCGTTTCCGGGATGCCCTTGGAGGCTTCCATTCGATAGACCAACTGGATGAAACCTACGGGCTCTCACCCGATGCGCTCCTTACCCTCAAAAAAGGGGTGGTTATCGGCTCGCCGGTAAAGCGCATCCCGGCAAATGAAACCGACACCTTCAAACATCCTTATCTAAAAGCCTACCAGGCCAGGGCCATTTTGTCCTACCGTAAACAGCACGGCCCTTTCGGTTCCGTTGAAGACCTTTATAAAATTAAGGTGCTCGACGAAGAAACCATTCAGAAAATAAAGCCCTATTTAAGCTTTTAAGAGTATGTTTAAATTTTGTTTTTGGAAAATATATCCCAAAGAATAAAATTTAAACAGGCTCCGGGATATATTTACACTCTAATACAATTATAGTGATGACAAGACAGAACATTTCTTCCGGTTCGGAGTGGGAAGGAAAGGTAGGTTATTCCAGGGCGGTGAGGCTGGGAAATATCATTGAGGTGAGCGGTACCGTAGCCTCTGACAACAGCGGTGAGCTGGTAGGAGAAGCCGATGAATACCTGCAAACCAAGTTTATCCTGATGCGGCTGGAGAATACCCTTTCCCAATTGGGCGCTTCATTAGCTGACGTGGTCAGAACCCGCATCTACTGCACTAATATTAAAAACTGGAAACAGATCGGCAAGGCCCACAGTGAATTTTTCGGGAGTATTAAGCCGGCCACGAGCATGGTAGAGGTATCCGGACTGATTCATGAAAATTACCTGGTGGAGATCGAAGCCACCGCCATTTTGAATGAGCAATGAAGATGTCCCCAATAAAATCTGAATAATGAATACCTATACCGGAAACATTGTAAACATCTTTGACGATTCTATCTTCTTCGGGACCATTACCGTTCACGAAGGCCGGATATTCGATATAAAGAAAACGAGGGAGGAAGACCCGGAGCGATCCTACTTTCTTCCGGGTTTCATCGAT
Organism: uncultured Lacihabitans sp.; assembly: GCA_964563435.1. Classification (GTDB taxonomy): domain Bacteria; phylum Bacteroidota; class Bacteroidia; order Cytophagales; family Spirosomataceae; genus Leadbetterella. The sequence goes on along the minus strand of CAZLXI010000003.1, from coordinate 124,051 downwards.
GCCCATGTGCACATAGAAAGCTCTCTCCTGCCCCCCAGCCAGTTTGGCAGGATGGCCGTGGTTCACGGAACGGTAGGAACGGTTTCCGATCCCCATGAAATAGCCAACGTAGTGGGCGTTCAGGGGGTGAACTATATGATTGAAAATGGCGAATCTGTTCCTTTTAAATTTTTTTTCGGGGCGCCTTCCTGTGTACCCGCCACCGGGTTTGAAACGGCAGGGGCTGAAGTTACACCCCAGGACATCGATCGTCTTCTGGCCGATGACCGGGTACCCTACCTGGCCGAGATGATGAACTTCCCCGGCGTGATCCATCGTGACCCGCAGGTAATGGAAAAGCTCGCTATTGCTCGCAAGCATAATAAGCCCGTTGATGGTCACGCTCCCGGCTTACGCCACGAGCAGGCTGCAACTTATTTCTCCCAGGGGATCAGCACCGACCATGAATGCTTTACCCGTGAAGAGGCCGAGGATAAATTAAGGCTCGGTGTAAAAATTCTTATTCGCGAAGGGAGTGCCGCCCGGAATTTTGACGCACTTATCCCCCTGGCGGTTCATCACTCGCAGCGGATGATGTTCTGCTCCGACGATAAGCACCCCGATGAACTCCTTACAGGCCATATCAACCTCCTGGTAAAGAGGGCCATTGCTGCCGGCGTAGACCGGTTCGCCGCCTTCCGTATGGCATCGGTCAACCCGGTGAGGCATTATAATCTGCCGGTTGGCCTGCTCAGGGAAGGCGAATGGGCCGATTTTATCGAAGTGGATAATCTGGACAGCCTGAAGGTTGTGGCTACCTACATTAACGGTGAAAAGGTGGCTGACAATGGGAAAACCCTTATTCCGTCTATAGAGCCGGAAACCATTAACCACTTCTCTGCAGAACCTGTTCAGGAAAAGGGCCTGGCGGTAAATTTTAAAACCGGAACTACGCAAATCCGGGTTATCCAGGCACTTGACGGGCAGCTGATCACCGAAAAGTATGTAGCTTCCATAGCCGATACAGGTAAAGATGACATCCTTAAAATAGTGGTTTATAACCGTTACAGCCGGTCTTTACCGGCTGTAGCCTATATCCGGGGCTTCGGCCTGAAGCAGGGGGCTTTGGCATCATCGGTAGCCCATGATTCCCATAATATAGTAGCTACCGGCACAGACGATAAAGCCATTGCAGAGGCCATCAATCTCGTCGTAAAAGAAAAAGGCGGCTTGTCGGCGGTTTCTAAAGACAAAAAGGTGGTGCTGCCTCTCCCCATCGCCGGGCTGATGAGCCCCAAAGACGGTTACCAGGTAGCGGAAGACTATATAAAGATTGACCGCTTTGCCCGGGAAGTGCTGGAATGCAGGCTTCGTTCACCCTTCATGAGCCTTTCCTTTATGGCCCTGCTGGTTATTCCCTCGCTCAAACTAAGTGACAAGGGACTGTTTGACGGCGATAAATTTGAATTTACGGAGGTAGCATTTTAGTGCGCCTCAAGCCAGTTTTTCCCGATGCCGATCCCGGTTTCCACCTTCACATTCAGCGGAATGGCATTGACCATGAAATAGTCGACCTTTTCCCTTAGAAGATCAATTTCGGAAAGATGGGCATCAAATACCAATTCGTCATGCACCTGCAGGATCATTTTGGATTTCAGATTTTCTGCCTTCATAAACCGGTGGATATCGATCATGGCCACCTTGATCATGTCGGCGGCCGAGCCCTGAATGGGCGCGTTAATGGCGTTTCGTTCTGCAAACCCCCGGTTGGTCTGGTTTCGTGAATTGATGTCGCGCAGGTATCTTCTTCTGCCCAGGATAGTCTCCACATATTCCCGGTCACGAGCCATCTGTACAGTATCATCCATATACGCCTTCACCCGCGGAAACTGCTCGAAATAGGAGTCGATAATGTCTTTTGCTTCCCCTCGGGCTATCCCCAGACGCTGGGCCAGGCCAAAAGCGGAGATCCCGTAAATGATACCGAAATTGACCATTTTGGCCTTTCTGCGCATGTCGGAAGTTACATTTTCCGGCATAACTCCAAAAACTTTGGAGGCCGTGGCGGCATGAATGTCCATTCCCTTATCAAATGCTTCGATCATGCCTTCATCCCGGCTGAAAGAAGCCATAATCCGGAGTTCGATCTGGGAGTAGTCGGCCGACAGGATCGTATATTCATCGCTACCCGGAATAAACGCCTTGCGGATCTCCCGGCCCCGCTCCGTACGTATGGGAATGTTCTGAAGGTTAGGGTTGGTGCTGCTGAGACGGCCCGTGGAAGCCACCGCCTGATTGTAAGTGGTATGTACACGGCCTGTACGCCGGGATATCAGTGTCGGCAGTGCATCCACATAGGTGCTCTTTAATTTACTAAACTCCCTGAAATCCAATATCTTACGCACTATTTCGTGCTGAGCCTCATAATTCAGCAGAATGTCTTCCCCCGTTGCATACTGGCCTGTCGGAGTTTTCCTCGGCTTCTCGTCGATCTTCATTTTTTCAAAAAGGATCTCACCCAGCTGTTTGGGTGAGCCCACGTTAAACTCCATTCCGGCCAGCGAGAAGATCGCTGTCTGCGTTTTGACGAGGTCTTTCTGCAGCTGCCCGGAGAGATCCTGAAGCGCCCCCACATCCAGCTTCACGCCCTCGCGTTCCATATCACTCAGCACCTTTACCAACGGCATTTCCACCTCCATGAGCAGTTTCTCCTGCTCAGTCTTCCTGATCTCCCTGTCGAGGATATGCTTTAGCTGCAGGGTCACATCGGCATCTTCCGCTGCATATTCCTTGATCTGCTCCAGGGGAACGTCCCGCATGCTGATCTGCTTTTTCCCCTTGCCGATCAGCTCTTCAATGTGAATGGGCTCGTATTGCAGGTAGGTTTCCGAAAGGTAGTCCATGCCGTGCCGCTGATCCGGTTCCAGGATATAATGTGCCAGCATGGTATCGTACAATTCCCCTTTTACATCTATTCCGTAATTGGCCAGTATGGTGATATCGTACTTGATGTTTTGCGCTACTTTCCGGATACCTTTATTTTCAAATAAGGGCCTGAACTCGTTCAGCACGGCCTGGGCCTCTTCAAAACGGGGCGACAACGGAATATAATAGGCTTCACGGGGCCGGTAAGCAAATGACAATCCCACGATACTGGCATCGAGAGCATCAATATCCGTAGTTTCCGTGTCGAAGCAGATCTCCTCCTGGGCCATCAGGTATTCCATCAGTTCGGCCCGCTCTTCGGCGCTCTGGATCAGGTAATATTCATGCACCACATCATTAATGTTCTTTTTGGAGCTCAGCCTGACCTCTTCGGATTTTTCTTCCTCACCGAAAAGCGACATCTGGCTGCCTTCGGGCTGTTTGGCTTTGGGCTTGTCGGTATCGCCCGTACTTTCGCCGGCTCCTTTAAAAATCCGGGCCTTCAGTGTACGGAACTCCAACTCGTCAAACAGGTCGGCCAGCTCCTGTCCATACTCTTCGTTCAGCACATAGCGCTCTTCTTCAAACAGAACCGGCACTTCGATATTGATCTTCGCCAGCCATTTGGAGATCAGGGCACTTTCCCGGCCGGATTTGATCTTTTCGCCAAGCTTACCGGGAACTTTGTCAGCATTTTCCACCACACCTTCCACGGTATCGTACTGCTCCAGGAGCTTCGTGGCGGTCTTCTCCCCTACTCCCGGAATGCCCGGAATATTATCCACCTTATCGCCCATCAGTCCTAAAATATCTACTACCTGGTCTACCCGCCGGATCCCCCAGCGTTCCAGCACCTGCGGCACCCCCATCACCTCAATCCCATTGCCCAGAAAAGCCGGTTTATACAGGAAAATATTTTCAGTAACCAGCTGCCCGTAGTCTTTGTCGGGCGTATACATAAAAACCTCAAACTCTTCTTTGGGGGCCCTGTGCGCGAGGGTACCGATCACATCGTCTGCTTCATAGCCGTCCATTTCGACACAGGGCAGGTTCATGCTGTGCACCAGTCGTTTAATGTAGGGAACAGCAATCGTGATATCTTCCGGCTGCTCTTGCCGGTTGGCCTTATATTCGGTATATTCTATATGCCGGAAAGTGGGGGCCTTGGTGTCAAAGCAAACCACCAGATGCGTGGGCTTTTCCTTTTTGATTACCTCCAGCAGGGTATTGGTAAACCCAAATATCGGGCCGGTATTCAGGCCTTTGGAGGTTATTCTCGGATTTTTGGCAAATGCAAAGTGAGCACGATAGATCAATGCATAAGCATCGAGCAGGAAAAGTTTTTTGGTACGCATCAGAATTTAAATTAGAAACCAAAAGTCGGTAAAAATATCTTCTTCCGCAAGCAGGCGAAAGAAGCCGTCAAAAAAGTATACCAACTGCTGCGTTGTTTCGGAATTCGGCCATTTCACAGATAATATTATCTTTTGAACTAAGATTTTTAGCATTTATATTTTTAGAACATGTGCATCTGTGTATAACTCTGCAATACGCTATGAGCATGAATAGTATATTTGTATCCCGAGAATAACTTTATGACGTATCATCTGCCCAAAATATCCATCCTGGTTCCTGCCCGCAATGAGGAAGAGAATCTGCCCGTGCTCCTGCGATCACTGGAGAAGCTCAACTATCCGAAAGAAAAAACGGAGATACTGCTGGGAAATGACGGCTCGGAAGACCAGACAGGCGGACTCATGGAAGAATTCGCCGCCAGGTACGCCATCCCGAAAGACGGCGCAGGCTGCTCTGCAGATTCCGAAGGCCTGGCATCCGGGCTTAGAGGAGAATTCGCCTCCAGGTACACAGCAGCCACGGAAGACAGTACAGATTCAGAAGACCGGACCACCGGACTTAAGGAAAAGCCGGGCCGCAATCGTGCAACCGTAAGGGTAGTCCATCTCCGGGAAGAAGCCGGCCACCCCCTTAGCGGGAAAACACGGGTATTGGCTGAGCTGGCCGACCGGGCCACCGGTGAATATTTATTTTTTACGGATGCAGACATTGAGCTACCGGCTAACTGGATCAGCGGCATGCTGGCCGGTTTTGACCCGGATACAGGCGTAGTGGTGGGTGCCACGGGCTTTCGCCGCAGCACACCCGGGGCTGCCCTGCAAGGGATTGAATGGCTGATGGCCCTCAGTATTTTTAAAATTGCCGCCGACCGGGGCCGGCCCTCTACGGGGCTGGGAAATAACATGGCCGTCAGCCGAAAAGCTTATGATGCCGTGGGCGGTTACCAAACTCTGGGTTTCAGCATCGTGGAAGACTATTTTTTATATAAAAAGATCATCGAAGCGGGTTTTGGGTTCAGGCACCTGCTTTCGGCCGATATTTTGTCGTTTACCGTACCGCCCCGGCGCTATTTTGAACAGCGGAGACGATGGATCAAAGGCGCCATGGAGAACGCCCCGGCGGCCATGACCGGCGGTATTCTTCAGGCGCTTTGTATTCCGCTGCTGTTTCTGCTGGGCCTGATCAACCCGGTCATTCCGGCCGTGGTCAGCGGTATTCTGGTGCTTATTAATGCTGGTCTGATCGTTTATTTCCAGAGAAAACTCAGGATCACCGGCTATCTGCGCTATCTGCCCTTATTTACGGTCTACATTTCCACTGCCTGGATGATGCAGTTTATTTATTACCTGCTCAGCCGCCAAACCATATGGAAAGGAAGAAAATACTGAATATTTTTAACGGCCCATACTGAAATTAAAGGATTTTTAGCAATTTTGCACTATACAGATGTATTTTATGGTAGAAACCACCCTTTCGAGGATCATTGATAATATAGATACGGTTTTCAGGGGAGATGCCTGGCATGGCCCTTCCGTGATGGAGATCATCAACAGTCTGCCCGAAAGCAAACTATTGGAGAATCAGTCGTTTTCCCGGCAGTCGATCGCCCAAAACATATTTCATCTCACTGCCTACAGGAGATTTGTGATCGAAAAGCTGAACGATAACATCCATTTCAGGCTGGAGACCGATGCGGAGAACTGGGGAACAGAAGAAGAGCTGAAAGATCCGGCCCGGCTGAAGAAAAACCTGCTGGACACCCACAATCAGCTGCTTAAAAAACTCGAGGGGTACGATGACGGGCTGCTGACCAGGAACGTACCGGGAGAATATTACGACTTTTATAAATTACTAAACGGACTTATACAGCACGACACCTATCATCTGGGGATGATCTGGGTATTGTGGCAATAACTTTATCAGATGGAAAATAACGTTAACATTAAAAATATCCTGCGGCTGCTGAACGCCGGATTTCATGGCGGTGCCTGGCACGGCCCTTCCCTGCTGGAGCTCACTAAGGGACTAAAAGTAAAAACTGCGGCATATAAGGCCGGAAACATTCATACCATAGCCGAACTGATCTACCATATCACCAGCTGGCGGCTGTTTGTGCTGAAAAGAATACAGGGCGACGCCGTGTATAATATTGAAAATGAGAAAATGAATTTCGGCGAGATCCAGAAGGTGGACGAGTTTGAGCTGGAAACCCTGATGATGGAGCTCACCCTGAGCCAGGACGAGCTCACCCGTGCCCTGGAAGAAAAAGACGACTCCTTCCTGCTGGAGGTGGTTCCGGGTGCAGAATATACCTACGACACCCTGCTGCACGGTATCATACAGCATGATGTTTACCATTCGGGGCAAATTGCCATCATCAAGAAGCTGGCGGCCAAGGGCGGCCGTTATGATGACGTGGAAAGCAGCTATTATGAGAGCAGCGATCCGGATTTTTATTGAGGGGTGACTTCTCTTTCAATCATTCTTTCGGACTTAAATGTATAGTTTGCTTACGGCATACAAGGGCCATATTTGTATATTCTCTAAAGTACCGTACGGTTCTGTAGAGAATCGAACCCCGTAAGGGCTATTCTTTTCTTTCATAAAGATCCTGAGGCTCTGCATGGTACCTTTCCGGCCTGATTTTACTTCTATCGGAACTATTTCGTTACCTCTTTGAACTACATAATCCACTTCTGCATTGCTGTTAGTGGCTTCACGATGCCAATAATACAGGGCATACTGCCGGTAAGGTGAGCCTGCCTTTAAAAGCTCCAACCCGCAATACTGCTCGGCTACAGCTCCTTTATTGATGAGGTCAAAGTCTTCCTGAAACAATATTTCACGTATATCCAATCCTAATATCCGCAGAAACAGCCCGGTATCTAACAGTAGCATTTTTTGCTTTTTAGGATTAACTTCTGCTCCCAGCGGCAGACCATTGGCAGAGGTATGGGTGACAGGAATAACCAATCCGGCCCTGATCAGCAGATCCAGTGCCTGCTTTACCTGTTTGTGGTTAGCTTCTGTAGCGGCTTTAGCATATACAAATTTTCTACCCGACTGCCTTACTACAGCATCAAATACTTCGGCTATTCTCAGTGCCGGCACGTGCTGCCGGTATTTGGCGAAATCAGCCCGAAAAGATACCAGCAGGTCGTCTAACAACTGTCGCGAAGTATTCAGATCCCCGGCAGCAGCATAATGCGCCACTACTTCGGGCATACCACCCAACACCAGGAAGCGCCGCAGCCAGGTCAGTAGTCGGTCGTGTATGGGCTTTGCCAGTGCAGTTTTATTACTTACTTCGGCCAAACGCGATTCACCCAAGGCATGCAAAAACTCACCAAAACTAAGCGGATACATGAATAATGACCGAATCCGCCCCACCCCGAATGAGGGAATCTCCTCGAGAGCGAATTCCAGGAGAGACCCTGCGGCTATAAGATGGAGTTCAGGATATTTTTCGTAAAAAAACCGTAGAGACGAAAGGGCGGGCACACAGGCCTGTATCTCATCAAAAAAAAGCAGGGTTTTTCCGGGAATGATGGGAACATCGAACAAGACAGACATGTTTTCGCAGATAATCAACGGATCCAGGTCGCCTTCAAACAGGCTGCGTACGGTACGATGTTCCTCAAAATTTACTTCCAAAAAGTACTCAAACTGAGTCCCCAGGTGTCTGACTGCGGTAGATTTGCCTACCTGTCGGGCTCCTCTGAGCAGCAGGGGTTTACCCGGGTTTTCCAGACGCCAGATCGTAAGTTCAGCGTCTATGTTTCTGTTGATGTACATTTTTCAAAAGCAATATAGTAATACATTTTCCATTTTTCAAAGGCAATGTTACACCATATTTTCCATTTTTCAAAGGCAATGTTGTACCAGCCCTACTAAACCGAGCCGGAAAAAGAGTAATATTCATACTTTACACACACAAAATGGACACCTACGATACGCTTCTGTACAGCACCGTCCGGCGTGACGTTTACCATTAGGGCCAGATCGCCATTATTAAGAAGCTGGCGGCCAACGGCGGCCGTTATGATGACGTGGAAAGCAGCTATTATTAGAGCAGCGATCCGGATTTTTATTGAGGCACGACTTCTATTTCCGTGTAATCAAGGAATATCTGATAGGTCATCATGAGTTGAGCATTTGGATTATCAAAATAAACAATTTTAGCATTTTGCATCATATAGTCGTCAATATAAGCATTCCCACTGACCCTCAGAATAAGACCGTCCTTAAGATAATTCTGCGGGATATTACATGCTGAAAAGAAAGCCGGGAGAATATTCTTAAGGCGAGGCTCGGCAAACTCCAAACCCTCACGATTTTCTGTGGTTGGTCGTAACATAATGTTCTCGCCCCCGGCCTGTCCCACTACTCTTAATCTCATCCCTGATAATTTCCCATAAAGAGCCGGTTTTTCCGGTTCACACTTAACGGCCTGTTCCTCTGGTTCAGGAGGTGTTTCTTCGCTTTTGCAGGAACCCGCAATGATGCATAACAACAATAAATAAATGACTTTTTTCATCTCTTGTTTTATTTGTTCCTAAAACAAATTTATTAAAAACAAACCTGAATAAGTTAAGCGGCTCGCTTTAAACGGGCTAAAAATTTAGTTTTCGGTCATCTTTTTGGAAAAAATAGCTGAGACAACAATGGTAGCCCGCTGAACAGTATCATTAGCATGATGTCTACCATTCCCGCCATCGCCATCATCAAGAAGATGGCGAGTCAAAGGCGCCCGTTATGATGATGTAGAAAGCCGCTACTACGAGAGTAATGACTCTAATTTTATTGAGGAACGACTTCTATTTTGGTATAATCAAGAAATACTAAGCTCGAAGTCCTCCAATCGCTTTCAGGATTATCAAAATAGATAATCTTGGCCTTTCTCATAAGGTCGGCTTCAATGTAACTATTCCCGCTGATCTCTAAAATCTGACCATTTCTAAGAAAATTCTCTGGGATATTACAGGCTGAAAAGAGATACGGAAGAATATTTATTAGACGGGGTTCGGTAAACTCCAGCCCTTCACGGTTCTCCGTAGTGGATTGAAGAAGAAATGTTCCAAAATTGACTTCTCTTACTATTAATCGCATCCCTGACAATGTCCCGTAAAGAGCCGGTTCTTCCGGTTCACACTTAACGGCCTGTTCCTCTGGTTCAGGAAGTGTATCTTCGCTTTTGCAGGAAGCTACAATGACGGATAATAACAATAAATAAATGACTTTTTTCATACCTGTACATTTTATATTATTCAAGATGTAAGCGAACTTTTTCAACAAGATCATTTGATTTTATATGCAAAAAGTAGATGCCTTTTGGGCGGACATTATCAATTTCCAATTGAAATCCATTATTATTTTTATGCACCTTTCGAATCAGATCCACTTTACGGCCATCTTCCGAATAAAGATCAAATTGAAATAATTTTGAATTTTCAGTGTTTAAATAATCCAACTGAACAGTCACCTGATCGTCTACCGCATTGGGGAAAACCCTAATTCTCGCAAAAGAATCGCAAGGATACAAATAGAAATAATGTCCTCCCTCATTTCCGCAAATATCCGTCGCTTCTCCTTTGACCCTATAAAAATCCCAAATCGTAACGTAGGCAACATCTCCACCTGGTGCGTACAAAGAACCATTGCCACTAAGATAAGAAGGATCTACGTACCAGGAATAGGAAGCGGCAGGATAATTCAATTCTAAAGTGCCACTGTAACATAAAATATCACTACTACCCGAAGGATTGTCATTAACGGTAGGAGATACCGCTGGATTTCTTAAGCAGGTATGATAATATAAATTATTCGTTATTTCATTCCACTCATCGTTATTTATTTGTACACTACCGTCATAAGGTATAGCACTACAGTTAATCGTTTCATAACCGGGAAGATTACAATAACCTCCAAGTTGATGACCATCAAAACTGCTCAGATTATGAAATATCTCATGTACAATTGTACTTTTTACTTGAGTATCACCGCTTTCACAACTCACAATGCCATACGAATAAGAAGGATTGGAGCACATTACACTGGCGTACGCTCTCCCTAAAGTTGTCCCGCCGTCCAATTCCTGGCCTGTAAATAAATAAGTAAGATCTCTTTTTATGTTATAGTTATTGGTATTCCAATGCGCTCTTATTTCCGAAAGTAATGTTGCCGAATTTCCGGTGGAAGAATAAGGATCTGAAGAAGTAGTCCAGACTGAAATATGGACGGATTGAATCTTTAACTGGCCAGGGAATGATAGACTTCCTGTTATACCATAATATGTAGTACTAGCAAGGCTTATATATGACGCTATTTTACTCCAAGAGCTTCCTCCATGTAATTGATAAAATTCATAGTCACCTTCAGCAGCCAGGTCAATTAATGAGCAGGAAGAAGTTGCCATGCGATTGCCCCTCGAATTGATTTCTCTATTACCTTTTTCTCTATGTGTTGTCTCCTCATCAGTTGCGCAGCCTTTTGCTTTTAAAACAATTTCATCTGCCCTGAATATGAAAGTTCCCTGGGTTGTTCCGTCATCATAATACTCAAATCTGTAAATAGCACTATCTTTTATTATTTCACCGTCAATCTGATTATTATCGTGTAAAACGATAGCCACTCTAGCGTTAGTCTCATTCAAAACAATGCCGCTTAGCACAATAAAATTATCAAAATAAACCCTTTCCCGGCCACTATCTGTCATAGCATAACCAAATAACGGAAAAAGAACCTTTTCAACACTTACGTCAAAATCTCCATATTCTGTCTTTATCTTCAGAAAAGATCTTTTATTTTCATTCACCTGGCTGAAAATATTATTCCCGCTTATGTAGTTAAATTTTTCCTGTTTAAAACTATTCCGTGGGTCATTGGGCTTCAATACCGGCGTGGCTTCCTTAACACAATCTAATTCCAGAAAATTTTGAGCAGTCAATGGAAGATAAAGAAAGAGAGAGCTTACAAGAAAGTAAAGAGCGTATAATTTTTTCATGATTTTAGGAGTTTAGAATTGATGAATCCGTTAAAATATAATTATTTAGTTTTCACTTTAAATCGTGCTTTAGTTTATGGCCTTAACAAATTTAATAAAAACATATTTGATTATTCCAAACAAATCCTCTTAAAATGACAAAAAATTTAGTATTCGGTCATATTTTTTACTTCCGGTAGTCTTCACAGGCAAAATTTCGCCCTCGCAGAGTCCCCTGGCGGGAGACTCTGCGATAAACAAAATAGCCGGAAGAAGATCCCCCGGCTATTCCAACATTTATGAAAAACTATTACTTACCCTATATTCAGTTCGGGCATATTTTCAAACAGATAGTCTCCTTGTTCATTGATATCCAGGAGGATCACCTTGTCTTTATCAATAGCGCCGCTTAAGATCATTTTCGATAATTCGTTCAGGATACTACGCTGGATCACCCGTTTGAGCGGCCGGGCACCGAACACGGGATCATACCCCTGCTCGCCCAGCCTGTCGAGAGCGGCATCCGTAGCTTCCATATAAATGCCCTGCTCCTGGAGCCGCGCCCGGATACCTTCGAACTGGATGGAGACGATCTTCCGGATCTCGGTTCTCCCCAACGGGTCAAACATCACGATCTCATCGATCCGGTTCAGGAATTCCGGTCTCACACTATTTTTCAATAGCTCCATTACCTGTTCCAGGGCTTCTTCCTTATAATATTTCGCCCAGGCATCTTCCGAGCTTTTCACCGCTTCGAGATACTTTTCCTGGATGAAATGACTGCCTATGTTGGAGGTCATGATGATGATGGTGTTTTTAAAGTTGGCCACCCGGCCTTTGTTATCCGTCAGCCGGCCGTCGTCGAGCACCTGCAGCAATACGTTCCACACATCGGGATGAGCCTTTTCGATCTCATCGAGCAGGATCACCGAGTAGGGTTTCCGCCGCACGGCTTCGGTCAGCTGGCCGCCTTCGTCGTAGCCCACATAGCCCGGAGGTGCCCCTACCAGCCGGCTTACGGTGTGCTTTTCCTGGTATTCGCTCATATCTATCCGAACCATGGCGTTCTCGTCGTTAAACAAGTAGTTGGCCAGGGTCTTGGCCAGCTCGGTCTTTCCTACCCCGGTGCTTCCCAGGAAAAGGAAGCTGCCGATCGGCTTTTTGGGGTCCTGCATACCGGCCCGGGACCGGCGCACCGCATCCGACACCACCTCTATCGCTTCTTTTTGTCCGGCCACCCGCTTCTCCAGTTCCTGTTCCAGAAACAGCAGCTTCTCCCGGTCGCTTTGCAGCATCTTGGTAACAGGGATGCCTGTCCATTTGGCCACTACAGTGGCAATGTCTTCGGCCTTTACTTCCTCGTTGATCAGGTTCCCTTCGGCATCCGTGTTTTTATCGGCCAGGCTGTTCAGGCGTTCTTCCGCCTGGGGAATTTTACCGTAACGGATCTCCGCCACCTTCCCGTAGTCGCCTGACCGCTCTGCCTGCTCGGCTTCGAACCGGAGGTTGTCGAGGCTTTCCTTCAGCGCACGTATCTCGTCGACTTTTCCCTTTTCGGCCTCCCATTGGGCTTTCAGGGAATTGTATTGCTCATTGAGCTCGGCTATCTCCTTGCCGAGCACGCTTTCCTTCTCTTTATCTTTCTCCCGGCGGATGGCCTCCCTTTCGATTTCCAACTGCATGATCTTCCGTCGCAGCTCGTCCATTTCCTCCGGCATGGAATCCATTTCCAGCCGCAGCTTGGCCGCCGCTTCGTCCATCAGGTCAATGGCCTTATCCGGCAGGAAACGGTCGGAGATATAGCGGTTTGAAAGCTCCACGGCCGCAATGACGGCGTCGTCCTGGATCCTTACCCCATGGTGTACTTCGTACTTCTCCTTGATCCCCCGGAGAATGGAAATCGCGTCCGCCACGGTGGGTTCATCTACCATCACCGTCTGGAATCTTCTCTCCAGTGCCTTATCTTTTTCAATATATTTCTGGTACTCCTTCAGGGTGGTTGCACCAATGGCGTGCAGCTCGCCGCGCGCCAGAGCAGGCTTTAACAGGTTAGCTGCGTCCATAGCTCCTTCTCCACCGCCTCCGGCTCCGATCAGGGTATGGATCTCGTCAATAAAGAGAATGATCTCCCCCTCCGAGTCGGTCACCTCCTTGATCACCGCCTTCAGCCTTTCTTCAAATTCACCTTTGTACTTGGCGCCGGCCACCAGCAAACCCATATCGAGCGAGATAACCTTCTTGGTTTTCAGATTCTCGGGTACGTCACCCTGCACAATACGCTGGGCAAGTCCTTCCACGATGGCCGTCTTACCCACCCCCGGTTCACCCAGGAGGATGGGATTGTTTTTCGACCGGCGCGACAGGATCTGCAGCACCCGCCGGATCTCTTCATCGCGGCCGATAACGGGGTCTATCTTACCCTGTTCGGCCAGCTCATTCAGGTCCTTGCTGTAACGGGCCAGGGCCTGGTATTTGTTTTCTGCGTTTTGATCTTTCACCGGATTATTTTTTCCTCTTAATTCTTTAATTCTTTCTTCCAGTTCGGCTTCTTTTATTCCCGACGACTTCAACAGGTTGGCTACCTTATCGCTCCCCTTCACGATCCCCAGTAATAAAAGCTCCACACTTACATATTCATCTTCAAACTCCTTTAACGCGCTTTGCGCGTTGGTGAACGCCCTGGAAAGCTCGTTTCCGATGTAGGGTTGGGTACCTCCCGAAACCCGGGGATACGCCTCTGTGATACCCACCAGCCGGTTCAGCAGCGCCTCCCGGTTTACATCCTTTAACAGAAAGGAGCTTGTATCCGGTTCTTCTTCCAGAATGGCCTTTAACAGGTGACCGGTCTCCACTGCCTGCTGGGAATTCCCCTGGGCAATTTGTACCGCCTGCTGGATCAGCTCCTGGGCTTTATGCGTGTATTGATTGAAATTCATAATTCCATTAATTTACAAATACAGCTGCAAAACGTATGCAAAAGCAGAAAACAGGACAAAATGTCTTTAATTAAACAGCTGAATTTCTAAAAAAATGCCATTTAGTCATATATAAATTCAAAAGCGGCAAGAAAAGCAAAAGAAATAGGGCATCTAAAAAATGTTCCTATTGTCATCCTGAGCCTGTCGAAGGGCCACCTTAGCTTCATCGCTTGGGGGCTTCGACAGGCTCAGCCTGACAGGGTCGAACCTCATAGGTTTGACCACATAGGCCTTTTAGATACCCTCTTTCTTGTGTTAATTCCGGATTGCTTACTTCAGGCCCGCCAGAAGCTTCTCATTCAGAGCCACATAATCCTGGTTTCCGGCGGCTTTGGCCTGGCCCAGCGATTTGGTGGCCGTTTCGGTCGCCCCTTTCTTATCGCCCATCTTTGCCTGTATTTTGGCTTTGGTATGGGATACCCAGAAAGCCTCCGGCTGCTGAGCCACCGCTTTATTGGCCCACTCCAGCGCCTTTGTCAGATCTTTGCCGTTATCCAAATAATAGCCGGCAGCAGCAAGATAAGGCTTACTGTCGGAAGCCATGATCCTCTCGATGGTAGCCATCACTTTCTCGTCAATATCACTGGTAATGGTAAAAGGAACAAATGTTCTTTCCCACATAATATTTACATCCAGCGAATTATCGGTCTGTGTCCCGAACATGATGGTAAACGTTTCGATATTAAAGGGAAGCGTAACGGCCTTTACATCAATGGTGGCTACCACATCGCTTTCTTTAAAATTAAATACGCTGGTAGCCGGATTACAGAAACGGATCTTCCAGTCTTCTTTTCCGATTACCGTGAGGATCGAATATTTACCCGCTTTCAGGGGCGTACCGTTAACTTTAACATCTTCACCGAAACTGATGGTGGTTTGCGCATTGGCGCCTGTTCTCCATAATTTACCGTAAGGTTCCAGGTCGCCGAAGATCTTTCTTCCCCGCGCAGAGGGTCTTGAATACTCAATTTCTACCGATGACAGGGCAAATTCCTGCTTTACCGTCTGAAGCGGACTTTTGGTAGGAACTTTCAGGGTTTGCGCCGTAGCACCCCAGGTCAGTAAAGAGAAGGCTAAAACTTTAATTAATTTCATACGATTAGATTTAAAAGTTAAAGCCACAAAAATACAATTCCTGTATTAATAAACAATGTCATTTAATATAGGATTATTTGATCAGAGAATTGAACTTTTACCGAATACCCTTAAAATTGTCAGGTGTATTATTTTAAATGAATCTAAATAAAGCTAAGTTTGTATGTTAGTTTCAGATCAGTAACGCTATTAGATGACTGTATCACCGGGGATTAGTTCCTTAATTGTCTGCTGCCTGCTGTGTCTTCTTTCCCTGCAGGCGTTTCCTCAAATCACGGAATTGAGGGGAAAGATCACCGATACCCGTAAAGATCCCCTTGCCGGTGTTTTAATCCGGGTGAAAGACACAGGACAGTCTGCTGTGAGTAACGAAAACGGCGAGTTTTCGCTGCGGATACCGAAACCTGAAGAGCATGTCCTGCAGTTCTCCCTGGTAGGCTTTCAGGTGCGGGAAGTTCCCGTTACCGCTTCCGGCCCGCTGACCATCGTCCTGGAAGAGCAGGTAAAAGAACTGGATGAGGCGGTGGTTTACGGAAAAACCGGAACGGCAGCAGCCAGGGAGCTTTCGGTCAAAGCCGAGGTTCTCGACATGAAGAAGGTGCATGCCTTACCCTTCAATATTTCAGAATTGATGAACCGTTCAGCCGGAATACGAATTCGCCAGACCGGTGGCCTGGGTTCGGCCACAGACGTAAACCTGAACGGTTTTAGCGGCAAATCCATCCGTTACTTTAAAGACGGTATACCGATGGACTATCTCGGAGAAGGCTTCTCGCTTTCCTCCGTACCGGTGAATATGCTGGAACGTGTAGAGGTTTACAAGGGCGTTTTACCGGTCAGCCTGGGCTCCGATGCCCTGGGCGGGGCCGTTAACCTGATCGGAAGAAGACTCACGAAAGATTACGCTGATGTCTCTTACGAGATCGGCTCCTTTAATACTCACCGCGCCAACCTTAACACTTACTTCTCCAAAAATAAACTGTTTTATGGCCTGGATGCCTTCTTTAACCATTCCGATAACAATTATAAAGTCAACGTAAAAGTGACCGATCCCGAAACAAGGAACCAGACAGATGCGAAAGTCCCTTTATTTCACAATGGATACACAGGATACTTCGGACAGGCCTTTACAGGACTGAGGGATCTTCCCTGGGCCGATGAGATCCGGCTGGAGCTGACCGGCTTCAGGTTTAATCGCGAACTGCAGCACCCGGCGCTGATGACCGAACCTTACGGCGGGATTGTCGCCAGACAGTCGTCGCTGGTACCGGCACTGAGATATAAAAAGCACACCCGCTCCCTGGAAATCGACCAGTTCCTGGTTTACAATACCCTGAAAATGGGGAGAACCGATACCCTCAAAGGAACCTACGACTGGTTCGGCACCTTCACACCTAACCTCAGCCGGAACGGAGAAAGCAGCCGACCCTCCCTATCGGATATCAGGAACAACTATCTCACTTCGCGGACCAACCTGAAATACGTCTTAAATGCATCGAACATCCTTGAATTAAATCAGGTGATTACTCAATCTGACAGGAAAGGACAGGACCCCTTAGGCCCTAAATTCATGGATACACAGATCGATGTTCTGACACTCCCCTCCCAATACCTGAAAGGGGTGACCTCCGCAGGCATCAGCACATTCTTTTTCGGGAACACCCTCGAAAACCTTTTCATGCTCAAATACCTGGGTTATAAAGCCTCCGGAGTGGAGACGTACCAGTCGCGGGATATCAATACCACCGACAAAAAAACAACCCGTGGAAATACCTGGGGAGTGGCCGAAGGCCTGAAATATCAGTTCTCTCCGAATCACCTGATCCGTTTCTCCACCGAATACTCCAGTCGGCTTCCCGATCATAATGAACTCTTCGGCGATGCGGCCTGGATCGTTCAGAATTTCAGCATCCGGCCGGAAAGAAGCCTGAATTTTAACCTGGGATGGCGCAAGGCCGCACGAAACCGGTACACCCTTGAGTTTAACTCTTTTTACAGAAGAACCAAAGACCTGATCCTGCTGGTACCCATTCAGCCCCCCTATGCCCGTTATGAAAATCAGCAGAATGTAAAAGGTTTCGGCCTGGAAGCCGATGCCTCCGTTCAGGCGGGCTCTCAATTCAGCTTTACTGCCAATGCCACGTGGCAGAACATGCGCCTGTTTGGCATTACCTCACCACACGATGTATGGAAGAACGGAGCTCGGTTAAGGAATACCCCGTTTCTCTACGGAAACCTGGGTGTCAATTACCAATCAAAACCCTTTTTTAATCAGGGTACCACCTTTCAGGTTTTTATGTTTTACAGTTACCTGCACGAATATTATCTCGAAGCCATCCCAAAGCGACTGGAGGGTTCCGGTGTTTTCCCCAGGGCCGGTGTAAACACCTTACTGATTATTCCCAGTCAGCATCTGGTAAATTCGGGAATGCTGATCCATATACCCACCCAAAGAATGGCGGTGGGTTTCGATGTTAAAAATCTCCTAAACAAGGATATTTATGACAACTACCGGGTGCAACGGGCCGGCAGAAGTGTTCATCTGAAAATCAATTACTCCATAAAATAGTTAATCATAATGTACAGATCAAAACTTAAATCGTTAGCACTTGCTTCACTTCTCGCTGTACCGTTGGTATCGTGCGAAGATGATGGTCCGGAAGTAGAAGTCAAAGAAGGAAAATATGTCCTGATGACGGCCAGTGAGCGTACCAATATTCCACCGGGCTGGATAACTGTATTTGATGAGCTGCCTTCAGGCAACATTTCCAATGTCACCGCTAACTCTCTCCAGGGCCAGGGCATGGGGGGCTGGCGGCCGTACAAAAGCTGGTTATTAAAACTTTTCAATACAACAGACGGAGCAAAAGGAATTGATCGCCTGAAAATAGAGAACGGAAAAGTAGTACAGGATAAGTTTCTGGCGGGCGACAATGCTACCAACGGTACGGGAAACTTTGTGATCGTCAACGAAACCCAGGGTTTCTATTGGGACGGGGCCAGTCCGCTCAGGATTCAGACCTTTAACCCTACCACCTTGTCAAGAACCGGTGAAATAGACCTTACAGCTGCAGTAAACGAGAGAGGCGCTGACGAATCTGCTATTCTTTACCGTTCAGCAGGTCAGAAATTCCTGGCCGTTAAAAACGGAAAGCTGTTTGCCAATCTTACCTATGCCAAAACTAATACGGTTCAAAAGGGATTCTTCGACGACTTCTACCCTGATGTTTATATCGCGGTTATCGATATTGCTACCGGAAAATACGAAAAAACCACGAAAATAAATGACACCGGGAGCATTGCCTATATCAACGATAACGAAATGTACAGCTATGATACAAACGGAGACCTGTACATTGTTACCCAGGGAAGAAGCACCGTCGGGGGCAAATCAAAAATTGTACGTATCAAAGCCAATGACACAGAAGTGGATACTTCCTGGGCAATAGATATGGACGACATCACCACCGGCGGGAAATTTGTTTCAGTATATGCTACGAACGGCAAACTGATCACCACGGTTCCTAATCAGCCTTTAACCGGCGGACCCACAGGAAACATCAATTTTGGTGATGTATGGGAGTTTTATGTCATCGATGTGGCCACCCAGGCCTATACCAAAATAGCCGGCGTACCTGCCTCTACTAACACCGGGGCGGCCTACGGCACATTAAAGATTGACGGAAAGCTGCTTATCCGGGTAAATTCATCGGAAGGAAACGGGTACAACGGTTACTACGAGCTAAGCAGCGACCTTAGAAGCGCTACTCCCTTATTCAATGTAACCGAAGGCGGCTCGGTCACCGGTTTTTATAAAGTTGAATTATAATCTATGTACAGATATTTTCTGATATCTTTCTTTCTGCTGACGGGACGGGCCTCTGATGCACAGCATACGGTTCGCATTATCGTAACCGGAATTCCGGCTGCTCATGCCACCGATGTACTGTACGTCACCGGAGCCTTTAACCGCTGGAGCCCCGCCGACCCGAAGAGTATTCTTCAGAAGACCTCTTCAGGCCTGGAATATACCCTCAAAGACCTGAAGAGCGGGCTCCTCGAATTTAAATTTACCCGCGGAAACTGGAAGACATTGGAAAGCACGCTCGACGGACGGCTCGTAGCGCCCCGGAGAGCGATCATCAACAGCGACACCACACTCTACTGTAAAATTGAGAACTGGCGCGATGATTTTCCCGAATCTACGGCTTCTCCCCGTGTAAAGCTCTGGAAAGATTCGCTTTATATTCCGCAGTTGGAGAATTACAAGCAGGTTTGGGTCTACCTGCCGGAAGATTATGGCCGGTCGGAAAAAAGATACCCGGTGATTTATATGCACGACGGGCAGGATCTCTTTGACGAAGCCACTTCGCAGGGCCGTATCGGTCCGCTGGAGTGGGGAGTGGACGAGACCATCGACTCGGCAAAAAATGCCGCTATCGTAGTGGCCATTGAGCACCATCACGAGAAAGAAAGACGGATCCGGGAGTACTATGTGAGGCCGAATTCGGATAACCCCGAAGTGTACGGCATCCCCTACCTCGATTATATCGTAAAAACGCTGAAACCGGCCGTTGATCAGGAGTTCAGAACACTTCCGGACAGAGCACACACCGTCATGGCGGGAAGCTCAATGGGCGGTCTGCTGACCTTTTATGCCGGCTTACTCTATCCCGAAACTTTCGGGATACTGGGAGTCTTGTCGCCGTCCATATGGTTGGACGAACAAAACATTTACAAGGAAATAGCCACTATAAAGTTGCCGGAAGAAATAAAAAAACAGAAATACTTCTTTTACGGCGGCGGAAACGAAAACAGATTAAAACCCGATGGCAGTTTTGTAACAATGAATGAAGATGTGCTGCGGTCTTCCGCTGAATTTCAGAAATACGGGGCGGAGATCCGCATCTCCATTAACCCGGAAGGAAGACACGGCGCATGGTATTGGAGGACCGCGTTTGCGGAATTTTATCAATGGATAAGTAAAAACTTTTAATTAATTATCATGAATACAAAACTTGTAAGCCTCCTGGCAGGAGCGCTTTTAATGGCCGGAGCGGCTGACGCGCAGAAAATAACCAACCAGAAGGTTGGAAACGGAATTTATGAATTGGTGTACAACGAAGCCGACAACTCTGTTTATGTGGCCAGCGCAGGCTCACGTACCAAACCCGGTGGTTTCCTGTATCAGCTCGACGGCAGCACGCTGACCCTGAAAGACAGCATAGCATTAACCGACACCCCGCCTTTCGGACTGGGCCTGAACAAAAAGACCCAGACCGTGTACAGTACCAACACCCGTACCAACTCGGTGAGCGCAGTAGATATCAAAAACAAAAAAGTACTGGCCACCATTAAGCCCGATGCCGAGAGGTCACATACCCGTGAGGCCGTGATAGATGAAACAAACAATAAGGTTTATATTTCAGACGTGGGCCGGCCCAGCAAGATCTGGGTGATCGACGGCAAGACCCAGAAGCTGGAAAAAACAATAGGGAATACCGGTGTTTCGACCACAGGCATGGTCATTGATGAAAATGCTCAAAAGCTGTACGCTACCAACATGGGCACCAACAAGATCATAGTGGTAGACCTGAAGTCGGCGGCAGTGGTCGATTCGTTTGCCACCGGTGGCGAGGCTTCGATCAACCTGGCCTACGACAAAGCCAATAACCGGCTTTTTGTAGTGAGCCAGAAAAGCAATGACGTCAACGTGATCGACCTCAAAACAAAATCGGTGGTAAAAACCTTAGCGGCCGGACAAGGCGCTCTGGGGATCGCTTTTGACGAAAAGAGAAACCGGCTTTACACGGCCAACAGAGGGGATGGTACGGTTACGGTAATCGACACCAAAGCGCTGACCGTTCTGGATAATATAAAGACCGGCGGGACCTTCCCCAATACCGTAGTGATCAACAAAAACGATGGTAGCATCTATGTGACCAATAAAGGGCAGGGCAAACGCGACGAACCTTCCTATGTGGATCCGAACGGAGACGTGGTTTCCCACATTAAGTTTTAAGTTTCCTTTCCTGAAAATCAAAGGCCCTCATCAACGGGGGCCTTTTTTTAATTAGCCCTTAATCCTGGACTATAAGGTTTTCAACCCGTTCAAAATGTTTTCTGTTGAAGATCGTCAAAGGCAGACCATGTGCTATGGCTGTAACAGCTATAATAAAGATCTGCTGTATCAACAAGCTTTCTTTTACGTTTAAGTTCCTGTCTACTTCAACCGCCACTCTGGCTACTGATTTATCGAACGACAAAACTTCCGTCTTTTCAAGGAATTCTTTCCAAAAATCTGTCTGGTCTAAAGTACATCCGGTAAATATAATGAGGGCCTTTTCGGGCAATAATGATCAGTAAAATTTAAAAACAGTATTTAGCCAAAGGGTCAGCAACACACAAAATCCAATGATCAGGAGGTTTATTGCTGCTCTGAAAATCCATTGCTTTTGGGAGAGATCATAGTTAATATATTGTGTAATTGCTACGGCAATTCCCATCAGAAGAAACCAAACAGAAAAGAATAAGGATAGCTTATTTCTGAACAGTGTGGTCACTAAATCATGAATCAATCCACAAAAAATAAAAGTGAAAACTACTGCAAGAGTAACAGGAAAAATCTTTTTAAGGGGTTTGAAGATCTTTGTTCCGAGATAATAGCCGAAAATCGGATTCCAGAAATTCCAAAAAGCAGAGAAATTTTTAGCTCCCAATGACCTGTTCAAATTATTTCGAAGCGAAGATGAATGGCCAACCGGTACTCCGTTCCTCTTTTTTACATACTCAGATAAATTCATTTCGTGTCGTTTGATGTCCTCCTGAAAACCGGATTCTTTAAAATTAGGAAAAAATCTCCACTCTGCACAAAGATAAAACCTCCTCTTCCCCTCCTATCTCTATTAAATCCCCCCATACATCCTCAAAATTATTACAAAACCCAAATATTTATTTTATTTGTAAAATACAAAAACCTTAGACCCTCAGTTAGTATGAAATTAAAATTACTTTTTGTTGGGATGCTGGCATTTGGGGTTCAGTCCTACGGCCAGACCGGCTACAGCTCTCATTCCCAGCTGACCTCCCGCCTGAAGGCCCTGACGGACAAAAATAAGCTGGCTTCCGTAGCCTCCATCGGTAAAAGCAGCGGTGGAAAAGACATCTGGGCTGTGACCCTCTCCGGCGGAGATCACAGCAAAAACAAAGCCGTGCTGATCGTGGCCGGTGCAGACGGTAAACACCCCGCCGGAACCGAAATGACCCTTAAGCTGGCCGAAAGGCTGGTGGCCCTGCCGGGTGACTCCCTCGCCACGCTCCTGCAAAACAAGACCATCTACCTTATTCCCGGCCTGAATCCCGATGCGTTGGAGCAGGTGACAGCCCGGCTGAAATATGAAAGAAGCGGGAATGCCGCCACCCGTGATGATGATCGCGACGGCAAGACCGACGAAGATCCCTTTGAAGACCTCAACGGCGACGGGCTGATCACCCACCTGCGCATTGAAGACCCTACCGGCGCATACATCACCTCAAAAGACGATGCCCGGCTACTGGTGAAAGCAGACGCCGGGAAGGGCGAAAGCGGGAAATACCTCATCATTACTGAAGGCACCGACAACGATAAAGACGGTCAGTTCAATGAGGACGGTCCGGGCGGGGTGAATATTGACAAAAATTTCACCTTTAACTACCCTATGTTTGAAAAAGAAGCCGGTGAGCACCAGGCCTCCGAACCGGAGACCCGCGCTTTCCTCGATTTCCTCTATAAAAACACCAATATTCATACGGTTTTCCACTTCGGCCTTAGCAATAACCTTTCCGAAGCCACGAAATTCGACCGGGCGAATGCTTCGAAACGCATCATCAGTGCATTGCAGGAAAAAGACGCGGCGGTGACGGATGCGGTTTCAAAAATGTACGCAAAGGCCGGTATTTCCGATGCGCCGGCGATGCCGCAGACAGCGGGTAACCTTACCCAGACCGCTTATTATCACGCCGGAAGATTCAGCTACTCTACTCCCGGCTGGTGGGTTCCCAAAGCCAAAGATGCGGGGAATAAGACTACTCCTCCGGCAAGAAAACCGGAAGCGGGCGGTCCGGAAGCCGAATACCTGAAATGGGCTGACGCCCGGGGCCTGAATACCTTTGTGCCCTGGACGAAGATCGATCACCCCGATTTCCCCGGTAAAAACGTGGAAGTAGGCGGACTGATGCCTTATGCCCTGCACAATCCGCCGGTACAATTCCTGGATTCGGCCGTGATCCGGCACCAGGCCTTCTTTACAGACTACCTGAAGGCCCTGCCCCGCACGGAAATCGTCAATACAAAAGTGGAGTCGCTCGGCAATGGTGTCAACCGGGTGACCGTTACCCTGGTCAACAAAGGCCTGCTGCCCTCCTACCCGGAGATCGGTGACCGGGTGCGTTATGTGTATAAAGTGAGTTGCAAGATCCGGCTTTCCGAAGGACAAACCCTGATCTCCGGTAAGCTGAACAACTACCGCCGGGCACTGGATGCCGGTGAGTCGGAAGAATACAGCTGGCTGATTAACGGAAAGGGCCAAGTGACCGTGGAAGGCGGAAGCCCCACTTCCGGAATCTCAAATCTTGAACTGACGCTTAAATAAGAACTTTATGAAAAAGATATTAATACTTCTGATAAGCTTAACGGCCTTTCACCTGAAGGCACAAAAAAGTGATATAGCGAGTGAAGACCTGAACGGGATCCGGGCCATCGGATCGCCGGCCAACCCCAAAGTGAAAGTGTACTGGAACAAATACAGCGATCATGCCGAGATCTATCGCATCTGCAGCGATCTTGCTAAGGCCTGGCCCGACCTGGTAAAACTGGAGTCGATCGGGAAATCGGTGGAGGGCCGCGACATCTGGCTTATGAGCATCACTGACTTCAAAACGGGCCAGCCCGACAGGAAGCCGGGGTTCTACATTGACGGAAATATCCACGCCAATGAGCTTCAGGGTACCGAAGTAGCGCTTTATACGGCCTGGTACCTGGCCGAAAATTTCCAGACCGTAGATTTCATTAAGGAGCTTCTGAAAGACAAGATTTTTTATATCGCACCGACCATCAGTCCCGATTCCCGGGAATATTTCATCAAGCAGGCCAACAGCCCCAACTCTTCGCGAACCGGAAGACTGCCGATGGACGATGATGGTGACGGCCTCATTGATGAAGACCTGCTGGACGATCTGGACGGCGATGGGAACATCGTGATGATGCGCCGGAAATCGCCTACCGGAAGATACAAGGTAGATTGCGATAACCCGCAGCGTATGGTGCTGGCCAGGCAGGATGAGCCCGGAGAATATGAAATGCTGGGCTATGAAGGAATAGATAACGACGGCGATGGTCGGGTAAATGAAGATGCCGTAGGTACCTATGACCCTAATCGTGACTGGGGATGGGGCTGGCAGCCCGACTATATCCAGCGGGGAGCCCTGTACTACCCTGGCATGCTACCGGAGACCAAAGCGGTGAAGAAATTCATCCTTGCGCATCCCAACATTGCCGGCGCACAGAGCT
This sequence comes from uncultured Lacihabitans sp., assembly GCA_964563435.1. Taxonomy (GTDB): domain Bacteria; phylum Bacteroidota; class Bacteroidia; order Cytophagales; family Spirosomataceae; genus Leadbetterella. The sequence goes on along the minus strand of CAZLXI010000003.1, from coordinate 99,189 downwards.
ACCATAATTACGGCGGGATGTTTCTCCGCGGACCCGGGGCTGCTGACGACGAAAAATACTATAGCCGCGCCGATGTACAGGTTTATGATTACATCGGTAAACTGGGGGAAAAAATGGTACCCGGCTATAACTACTTCGTTATCCACAAAGATCTGTACACCGTTTTCGGAGGCGAGATCGACTGGCTGGCGCTGGGAAGAGGGATTTTTACTTTCAGCAATGAACTGATGACCTCTTATAAGCTTTTTAATAAGAAAAGCGGCGAAGGTCGTTTTGAAAATACCGAGTTTGAAGATTTCGATAAGCTTCTGCTCTTCGGGGATGCTTATGTCAAATGGAAGCCATTCAAACATCCCCAGTTCGGCGATATCGAGATCGGTGGACCCAAGAAAAACTACATCCGAAACCACCCGGGATTCCTCCTGATGGAAGATTCCCACCGGAACATGGCCTTCACCATTCTGCATGCGCACCAGATGCCTAAGCTCGAAGTGGTGGAAACCCGTAAAAAGGATTTAGGCGGCGGACTTACCGAAGTTACGGCCATCGTGATGAATCGCAGGATCATCCCTACGCATTCGGCGCACGATGTAAAATATAAAATTGAAAGACCGGATTACATCAGCCTGAAAAATGCGAGTGTAGTGGCCGGCATGATCGTGGAAAATGAAGACTTCGGCATTACCGTGGAACAAAAGATACACCCCGAGAAAATTGCGGTGGAAAATATCCCCGGAATGGGCTTTGTAAAAGTTCGGTGGATCGTCAAAGGAAAAGCGGATAATGCTTCGGTCGATGTAGACAGTGCCAAGGGAGGCCTTGTATCCCGAAAACTACAATAATCTCTATAAGTAAGAACACTTCCCTTTTCAGGGAAGTGTTTCTTTTTTCCGTAAATTGCACCGGGTACACTCACTACCCGGAACTTACTACTCACTACTACTCATGAAGATCGGATTTGACGGAAAGAGATTTTTCCACAATGCTTCCGGGCTGGGGAACTACAGCCGCGATCTGCTGCGGATACTGGCCCATCACCTGCCCCAAAATCAATATGTGCTTTTCGACAGGAAAAATTCCGGCAGGGCACAGGACGTGCTGTCTTCCCCCAACGTAACTTTCTCTCCCGTCACACCGGGTATTTTTGCCCGTCAGCTGCAAATGGGCCGGGATGCCAGCGCAGCAGATTGCGATATCTTTCACGGCTTATCCGGCGAGCTGCCCCTGCGCTGGGGAAACCGTAAAATCAGGAAGGTAGTGACCATCCACGACCTGATCTTCCGGATATACCCGGAATACTACACTTTCTTTGACCGGGAAATCCACTTCCGGAAATTCAGAAATGCCGCTTTAGCCGCAGATGCCGTAGTGGCTATTTCCGAACAGACCAAAGCCGATATTGTACATTACCTGAACATACCGGAAAGCAAAATTCACGTCATTTACCAGGGTTGTAGTCACCTCTTCAAAACCCGGTATACTTCAGAACAGAAAAACCGTGTAAAAAACAAATACAATCTGCCCGAAAACTTCCTCTTAAATGTGGGAACCATTGAAAAACGGAAAAACGGCCTGTCGATTGCAGAAGCTATCCGGGGTACAGATCTCCCCCTGGTATTCATCGGGCGGGAAAAGGCTTATGCCGACAGAATCAGGAAATCCTCGGATGAAAAACAGGTGCGGTTTCTCAGGGATGTCAGCAATGAAGATCTGGCGGTTATCTACCAGTCAGCTACCCTGTTTATATACCCTTCCCTATATGAAGGCTTTGGTATTCCGGTGATTGAGGCCCTGTTTTCTGGCACTCCCGTAATTACGAACCGGGACGGGGTTTTTCGCGAGGCCGGTGGCGATTACACCGTTTATGCGGATGTACAGAATATTTCCGATCTGCGCACCAAAATCGTGCATCTCTGGAACGATGAAAGCCTGAGAAACAAAATAGCGCAGGAAGGGAGCCGGTTTGTACAAAAATTCAGTGACGAAGTTATCGCCCGGCAATGGGCGCAGCTCTATGACAGCCTTCTCTCATGACAGGTTACAGCACCGAGGCTGCCATGAGTATCTGCAGATCTGCGATAATGTCCTGCGACTTCAGTATCCCGTTATCGGCAAACCAGGTACCTTCTTCAATACGCCTTTTCATCAGGAGGTCATTCACATCCTCGTTATAGCGGTCGTTTTCCTGATGATAAATGTGATATTGTACAGCCGACATCTTTAACCGCCGGAGATAGGACCCCTTGGTCAGCAGGCGAACGATCAGGTCGGAATCTTCTCTCCCCCATCCCACAAAGCTCTCGTCATAACCGTTCACAGCCAGTATATCTTCCATCCAGAAAGCCATATTACAACCTTTCGCATAATATTTGTTCTTTCCTAAAGTATGATAATAAGACAAGAATGGAGTTAAAAAGGGAATTCTTTTTGAATTGAAAAAATTATTCGAATTCCTGTCAAGCTCTCTTTTCCGGGGCAGCTCACCTTTGGCCAGCAGGGTTTGGGTGTAGGCTTCGCTAAGTGATGACCTGCTGCCCACCACTACCGAATTCCTTTTTGCAAAACAAATGTGATCTTCGATAAAATGCCGCTCCATGATAATATCCCCGTCGATCTGGACGATGTAGTCAGACCCGCATTCCGAGATGGCCTTATTTCTGATTTTGGAGAGCTGAAAGCCGTTATCTTCATGCCAGATATGTTTAACCGGAACACCAAACGTATTTTTAAATTCACTGATCAGCTTCCCGGTATCCCTCCCTGACCCGTCATCAGCAATAAGTATCTCGTCGGGATAAACCGTTTGAGAGAGCAGGCTGGCCAGGCAGAGTTGCAAGGCTTCCGGCCAGTTATATGTAGATATCAGCAGTGCAGTTTTCATCTTTCCTAATTGTTTTTTTTGGTAAAGCTAGAAACACCTAACCGGTATTAAAAAAAGCACACCTTAAAAAGAGCTTAAAAAATGATTTAACGGTAAACTTTTTTATTTCTGCTTGGAATAATCACAATCTGCCCTCAAAAATTTCAACTCTGCTAAACCTAAATTACGCATTAGACTCTTTACTGCGCCAAAATTCTGCTTCATATCTGCTTCCCTGCCTCAAAACCATAGTTCACTATGCTTTTATCGGCTGGTCGCAGATATTTTGCAGAATTTTGTCTCGCTGAAATTTCTAATTTGTAATTTGGGTTAAAAACATACGACGTTTGAACAGTTTTTTTTATAGTCTCCTTTTTTGCTGTTATCTTTAAACGGGATTCTGTATTATGTAACGGGTCGCTATTCCGTACGACGGCGTTTTGCAGTATCCGCGTTTTAATTCATTTAAAATAATCTGACCTTATGATGAAAAAAATTGTTTTGCTGGCTTTACTCATCAGTACACAAAGCATGGCCCAGGAGTGGAAATCCCTGTTCAACGGGAAAGACCTGAGCGGCTGGAAGCAATTGGGCGGTAAAGCCGTCTATAAAGTGGAAGACGGGGCCATTGTGGGCTATACGGTAAATGATACGCCCAATTCATTCCTGGTGACGCAAGAGGAATACGGTGATTTTGTACTTGAACTCGACCTCTTCCTTTCCGACCCCATGAACTCCGGCATACAATTCAGAAGCCTTTCCAAAGCCGACTACCAGAACGGGCGTGTCCACGGTTACCAGATGGAGATCGACCCTTCCGACCGAGGCTGGTCGGGCGGTATCTATGATGAAGCCCGGCGCGACTGGCTGACCTTCCCCGAACTTAATTCGCAGGCCAAAAGTGCCTTTAAAATGAACCAGTGGAACCAATACCGGATTGAGGCTGTAGGCAGCCATATACGTACTTTCATCAACGGGATCCCGGTTTCCTATCTGATCGATGACATGACCGCAAAAGGCTTTATAGCCCTCCAGGTGCACAGCATTTATGCGGAAATGAAGCCCGGAATGAGCATTAAATGGAAAAATATCCGGATCAATACCACGAATCCCCGCCTGACCCTGCCTGACGATACCCCTGTGGTCAACCTTCTCGACAACCATCTTTCAGACCAGGAAAAGCATCAGGGCTACAAGCTTCTTTTCAACGGAAAGGACCTGAGCGGCTGGCGGAACGTGTACAGCAATGACCAGCCCGGAAAAAGATGGAGTGTAAAAGACGGCGTGCTGGGCATCAGCCCCTCAGACGGCTCTGAAACCGGCAATGACATCGTCACTAATGAAAAATACAAGGCTTTTGAACTGGTATTTAACTTTAAGCTCAGTGAAGGGGCCAATTCCGGGGTGAAATATTTTGTCGATGAAAAATACGATTCCGGCGGGAAATCAGGTATCGGGCTCGAATACCAGATCCTTGACGATGAAAAGCACCCGGATGCCAAAGCGGGCGCCGCAGGTAACCGTACCCTCGCCAGCCTGTATGATCTTATTCCTTCGGATAAGCTCGCTCCGCGTTTCTTCGGGAAAAAGACCGACTGGAAGGCAGGAAGGGTCATTGTTTTCCCGGATAACCGGGTGCAGCACTGGCTGAACGGGTTCAAGGTACTGGAGTACAAACGCAATGACAACATCTATAAGGCATTGGTAGCCCGTAGTAAATATAAGGACTTCGAAGGTTTCGGAACCATGGAAGAAGGACCGGTATTATTGCAGGATCACGGTGACCTGGTGCAGTATAAAAATATAAAAATCAGGGAGCTGAAATAGTAGAGGACACTTGTTACGCCCTTCGACAGGCTCAGGGTGACACTATCAACATAGTTTGAAGCCATTGTCACCCTGAGCCTGTCGAAGGGCGCTTAAGTATCCGGCTTAAGCACCTACCCTAACGCCACGTCCAGAAACATCATCACGGCAAAGCCCAGCATCGTTCCTACAGTGGAAAGGTCTGTTTCATCCCCGTTCTGAGATTCGGGGATCAACTCCTCCACCACCACAAAGATCATGGCTCCGGCCGCAAAAGCAAGCGCATAAGGCAGTAAGGGAGATATATAAATCACCAGAAGAGCCCCCAATACCCCGGCGATGGGCTCTACCATACCGCTGGCCTGACCGTACTTAAACGCCCGCCACCGCGAAAAGCCTTCCCGCCGTAAGGGGATAGATACCGCGGCTCCCTCCGGAAAATTCTGAAGCCCTATTCCCAGCGCCAGTACCAGTGCGGTGGTCAGCACTTCCAGGGTCGGATTCTGGAACAAAGCGCCGAATGCCACTCCTATCGCCAGACCTTCCGGGATATTATGCAGGGTGATGGCAGATACCAGCAGCACGCTTCTGTGCCAGGAGGTCTTTATCCCCTCGGCTTCCTCCGTTTTTTTACTGAAATGAACGTGCGGTAAAAACCTGTCCATAAGGTAAAGGAAAAGCCCGCCCGCCAGGAAACCCACCAGCGCAGGCAACCAGCCCGGCTTACCCTGCTGCTCTGCTATTTCAATACTGGGCGATAATAAGGACCAGAAACTGGCCGCGATCATTACTCCGGCCGCAAAACCCAGCATCAGGTTTAAAACCCGCTTGTCGATAGCCTTGAAAAGAAAGACCAATGCCGCCCCCAGCGCGGTCACCGCCCAGGTGAACAAAGTGGCCCCTAAAGCCAGTATAACGGGATCTATTTTGAGAAGGTCTTCGAGGAGCATAATTGTTAGATTAATCTAAGTTTAATGTTTTCCTCGCAAAAATAGAAATAATTCCTAAAACACCCTACTGAAATTCTAGCTTTTTGATAAAATAGATCTGTTGGGAATTGCCTTCAGGCACAAGGGCCCGGATCTCCGCTACTCCATGGGCTATAAAGGAGTTAATATTCAGGTTAAACAGGCTGGCATTGGTATCTGTCACCCGCATACCTTCTCCGGGAGTAAACAGGGTATGGTATTCCGCCTTTTCCGATCCCGCATAAACCAGCCTGTTTCCCAATGGTAAAAAAGCATAAAACTCTTCATTTTTAAAAAGAAATGCAGACTGCGGGAGAAGCCTCCGGAAAACATTCCCTTCCAGCCTGAAAAGCCGGTCATAGGTCACATTCCCTTCCGAATCAAACTCCGCCAGCAAAATACGCCAGACCTTGTATTCAGAAAAATATAAGGCTCTCCCGGAGGGACCGGGGATCTCCGCCGGGGTGGACGAGCGGGTAGCAGACTGCATATTATAAAACTCGGTAGCCAGTAAAAAACCGTTCAGGCCTGCAACCGGTACGTGGAATATGGCCCTTTGCCTGACCTCTCCCGACTTGCCGCGTTCTTTCCTTAACTGCAACCGTCGTCTTTTCTTATCCGACAGCGAGGCCTTGTAGCCCGGAAGACCGGCAATGCTATGGTACCGGATGTTTTGGGGCTGATCAAGAGATCCGGCAAGAAGCCCTTCCGTCATATCCAGGCAGGCAGAGTTATACGTTCCGAGCACAAAGGGCTCTCCGTCAGAGCCCAGCCTTACCTCCAATTGCCGCACCCTGTGCTTCTTGTCACCGATGCTGCGCCGAAACAGAAGCTTTCCGTTCTCATCGTACGTAGCCATATGCATCTGGCAGTTATTTCGCAGGGAAGAAAACACATAGATCTCATCCCGGTAAGGATTGATAAAAATGCCTTTCAGCTCATTGTTTTTGTTATAAATATCGGGAAGCACCTTGGCCGTCTTTTCCTTAAGATTGTGCATCTCCACTACTGGCTTAAGGTTATAGATTCCCGAGATCAGGGGTTTACCGTTAAAAACCGTAAACCCGATGTTCTCCAGCATGGTGATGGACTCGAAATCCGAACCGCTGATCGTTTCGTTTTCCAGGTCAAACTGCAGCAGGTGTAGTTTCTTCCCTTCCCTTTCCTTTACGAGATAATAAAGGGTATTTCCGTTAACCACAAAAGACACCGGCACATAAAAACGGGGTACAGGAGCGGTGGCCGTCCAGGTCAATTGCAGATTACTGTTGTACTTCAGCAGCACCACCCGCTGGTCACGTCTGAGAAAATCTTCCTGGAAGTTTACCAGCAGGATATCCTCATTGACGGGGATAACCTCAATGTCTTCTTCAATACCTTCAGGGAGCACTATACTGATCTGCGCCACTTCCCTGAGCTGGGCAGTCGCTGCAAAAGAAACAAAAAAGAAAAAAATAAAGCGTTTCATCGCTTGCCGAGTTCTATTGCTTCCAAATGGGAGATCCGGCCTTCGGAAAGCTCCATTCGCATCAGGGTTCTCACGGCATGAAAGCCGTGGTGTCCTGCAGCGCCGGGATTTATATATATGACCCCTTCTCCCTTTATCACACGTAAAATATGAGAATGGCCGCAAATAAACAAGTCCGGCCGGTGTATTCTAATCAAATTCTTAACCCGGGCCGGGAATTTACCCGGTAAACCGCCGATGTGGGTAAGTAATATTCGTAAACCTTCACGCTCCAGGAAAAGATCTTCGGGCATCTCATACCGCAAATTTCCGCCGTCGATATTCCCATACACGCCCCATGTGGGCTTGAAAGCCCGGAGATCCCGGAGGATGACCTCATCACCCACATCTCCGATATGCCAGATCTCATCACAGGTTTCAAAATGCGTATATACAGCGGGGTCAAGGTAGGAATGGGTGTCAGAAATAAGTCCTACCCTAAGCATCGTATTTCACTTTAATTCCGTGATAGGTCTCCTGTTCGACGTAGTCCTTCCTCAGCGGGTGGCCCTCCCAGTCGGCCGGCAGCAGAATCCGTCTCAGATCCGGGTGCCCCCGGAATCCCAGGCCGAAAAGATCGAAGATTTCCCGTTCATGCCAGTCGGCAGTACGCCACAGCGACGCAAGACTGGGCACCTGCTGCTCATCACGGCTAACGCTCACTTTCAGGATTACGGAATGTTCCAGCGGGATAGAAGAAATATGATACAACAGATCCATCGTGCCCTTATCCGGCCCGTTATCCACGCAGCTGATACAATTTAAAAAATCAAAATAGAATCCCGGTGTACGCGAAAGGTAAAGACAGATACCGGGCAGATCCTTCACATCAACAACGATATATGGCTGCAGCACATCCGTAACACAGCTTAGCCGGAGCTTCAACTCCTCTTCCAACACACCTGATATATATCCTGTCTTAGCAAAATTCATACTACTATGCCTTGTATAGTTCAAAATCTATATCCCGCTTCATGCCCTAATTCTTCTGCGCCAGCAGATACATCACCGCCATTCTCACCGCCACGCCGTTCTCCACCTGGTCCAGTATAATGGAATGCGGGGAGTCTGCCGCATCCGAGCTTAGCTCCACCCCGCGGTTGATCGGCCCGGGATGCATCACAATGATCTCCTTATCCAGCTCATCCAGCATCTTCCGGGTAATACCGTAATACAGGGAATATTCCCTCAGCGACGGGAAAAACTTCAGTTGCTGCCGCTCCAGCTGGATCCGCAGAACGTTGGCCACATCACACCACTGCAAAGCCTCCCGCACCGCTCCGAACTGCTTTACCCCCAGGGTATGGAGATACTTGGGAATAAGCGTCGGCGGGCCGCACACGCCAATATCAGCGCCCAGCTTTTGCAGGCAGAAAATATTGGAAAGCGCCACCCTTGAATGCAGGATATCGCCGATGATGGCCACCTTCTTTCCTTCCAGCGAGCCCAGCTTTTCCGTCATGGAAAAAGAATCCAGCAGGGCCTGGGTGGGATGCTCATGGGTGCCGTCACCCGCATTAACAATATTGGCCCCGATCTTGTCGGAAAGGAAATGCGGTGCACCCGGACTGCTATGGCGCATCACCACCATATCGACCTTCATGGCCAGAATATTATTGACCGTATCCAGCAGGGTCTCCCCTTTCTTCACCGAGCTTCCCGATGAAGTAAAATTGATCGTGTCGGCCGACAAACGTTTTTCAGCCAGCTCAAAAGATAAGCGTGTACGGGTGGAATTCTCGAAAAACAGGTTGGCTATGGTGATATCTCTCAATGAAGGCACCTTTTTGATAGGCCTGTTGATCACTTCTTTAAATGTTTTGGCCGTTTCAAGGATCAGGTGAATATCATTCTGGGTAATGTTTTTAATGCCCAGCAAATGTCTTGTACTAATGGATTGCTGCATTGAGAAGAATAATTTGACAAATTTAGCAAAAAAAATAACGGCGTCATAAAAACGCCCTGCCCAAAAACCGCTCAGTAAACCACCTCCAGGTAATGGATCCCGGCCGGTACCAGGATACTGCCGGCCTGCTTTTCAATCTTTCCGCCCGAAAACCGGTAAAACGAGATATTCCCCATGGGTTTTCCAAAAGTTCGCGTCTGAAAGCAACCGACACTGAAATTTTTTCCGCCCTTATCGAATCTGACCTGCGTGGGCAGTATTCCTTCCAGGGGGAGCTCTGCTTTGGCTTCGAGATTTTCGCTTTTAACGGCAAGCACAGAAACGGAGGAATTCTCCTGGTCTGCCCGGCCCCGGTTACTGACAAACAGGTGGTCACCACCCGGATTGATGGAAATATGCAAGGGGTTAAAACCCACATCGGTTTTGGTCAGTAAAACATGCCGGCCTTCCTCTTCCAGGCTAAGTCTGACCAGGAAGACCTTCCCCGGAACACGATTTGCCGTATCACCCTGATCCAGGACGAAAAAACTTTTACCGTCTTTGGAAAACAGGCCGGCCATCGGGCTGCCTTCAAATTTTACCATCTCTCCCACCTGTTCCAGGCGGATGATATTACTTTTGTCTCTTACCACTTTGATCAGCCCCAGCTCCTTATCCTCCTTCCGGATAAACACGATATAATCTTTTGAAGGGTGCCAGATAAGATCATGAACGGCTCCCCCTTCCAGGTGCAATACCTGCGGAAGAAGCCGGACAGGTTTACCGAAATCATCCAGCTCAAATATCTGGATCTCGTTGCCTGTATTCAGCGAACTTACCGCCAGGTACTTATGAGAGGGGTCCAGCGAAAGAGAAGTAGGATTCTCCGCCACAGGAAAGCGGTAATCCGGCTTCAGCCCTTGCAGGTCCGATATTTTCATGACACTCACATAGCTTCCCACCGGTAATTCGTTAAGACGGGCCTCCCTGGCCCCTTTGGGCAATGTACCCCGGGTTTCCAGCACATAGGCGATCTTCTTGTCGGAGCGGAAAGCCGCGATCCTGTGGTTATCGATCACCGAATTGGAAATATTCTGCTCTGAGGGCTGGCGCGATTCCGGGTATTTCAGTGGAAAAGTGAAGACGCCTACCAAATCCATACCGGATTTAATGATCTTTTGGCTGGAATAGCTGTCTGCATTAAAATCGCTGTCCTGGAAATAAAACACCCCCTTAGCGTCAAAATCAGGAACCTGAGCAGCTAAATTCCCTGAAAACAGGAAGAGAACAATAAAGCTTCGCCAATTCATAAGATAATAAAATGCGGCTAAAGATACGAAATGACCCGGTTTAAGTATTCATTTTCAAGGCTTATTTTGTAAAAAATAATATTTAAACCGGCTCTAATTCACAAGATTAGCCGCAAAGAGCAGGTAGGTCCTGAAAATAAAATCCTGGACGGCAGACTCATGCGTACCGCCATTTATCGTTTCGAGGCTGACAGCCGTGGAACCCGCCTGCTTCATTCCTTCCAGGGCGGTGGTGGAATTCACATACGGCACGTAAGTATCTGCATTCCCGTGCATCAGTAAAGTAGTGACGCGGGTCTTCCAGTTGATCAGGTCATTGTCGCGGAAAGCTTCCGTGATCCGGGTTTCCTGCCCGGCCTTATAGCTCGCTATGAAATCAGGATTTAAAAAGCTGTTAAAGCTGCCGGACAGGTTCGCCCTGTATCCGTCCTTTTCGATCTGGCCGGCATAGGGCTCACGGAAGAAATAGCTGACCGGGTAATTCAAGCCGTAGATTCGGTTATAGGTCAGCATCACCCAGACATACGACCGGTTATGATTTACCTCACCCGCCGTAGGCTCATTAATAAATTTATCCAGCAGCAGCGATTTGTTATAGGCTCCCGCCCCGCAGGAAGTGCTCTTTATTGTAAATTCGGAAGAATAGGATTCCTCGATCAGCTTCTGAGCGGCCAGTGTGGCATAGCCCCCGGCCGAGTAGCCCGCCATCAGCAGGTCTTTGTTCCATTTGATCCCCTCCGCTCCGAAGTGTTCCTTCACCGCCACCAGAAAATCGGCCACCGGCACGGCAAGGCCTTCGGCGTGCTCATACGGATGAGGCTCAAGGCGGGAATCGCCGTAGCCTACATAATCGGGCAGAGCCGTTAAAAATCCGGAAGAGGCCATCACCAGGCCCAGCAGACTTTCGGTACCCGGTCTAAAGTAAGACGGGGCATCGGACTCGTCAAAGAGCGTACCGTGCTGAATACTGACCAACGGCGCATTCTCACCGCCCGAAGGAAGGGCCAGCGCTCCTGAAGCCACGATCTCCCTGCCGTCGGTAGTAGTGGTTTTGTACGATACTTTATAGCACTTTACATCGTAACGAAGGAAATTGCCAATGGCTGCAGCCGAAGGCCCCATAAAGGCTGTTGCCTGTGTAACAATAGCCGACTTCTGGTATTCGCCCACGAAGGTCACACTGATCAGGCGGGGTTCGGGCTCCGGATCATCCGACCGCTGGCAGCCGTAAAACATCAGCGTAAAAAGCAGGAGAAAACTTCTCATACGAACTATCCGCCGGCCATTATCTATTATCCATTGGTATGTACTTTTCATACAGGCTATTTCATTAATTTTTCTCTGAATTTGTCCAGTAGCTTATTGAGCTGCTCCAGTTCCGCCTTATTCATATCCAGGTGGTTCTCTACCCGGTCGTTCAGCGACTGGCTGATGACGTTCAATACTTCCTCACCTTTGGCTGTGATGGTTACATCACAGGCTCGCCGGTTCGTTTCCTTTTGCTTACGTTCTACCAGGCCTTTAAAGTATAATTTATCGACCAGCCGTGAGGCATTTGACATCTTATCCAGCATCCGGTCAATGATCCCGTTAATGGTGATCGGCTTACCGTTCTGTCCTTTCAAAATGCGCAAAACGTTATACTGCTCCATGCTGATACCGAAATCCTTCACTATTTTATTGTGAAAAATAGTTATCAAGTTGTTCGTATATACGATATTTACGATGCATTTCTCGCTCTCCGAATGAAAGGGCCGGGTCTGCTTTATTTCAGTTTCTAAACTCATATCTGGCAGTTACATGTATTTACATAATTTACAAAAGTAGCAATAATTCACGATCTTTTAATGAAAATAGATGAGAAAATTATCCTGGTATCGGCTTCTCCCCGTAGAAAACAGATCCTTCAGGAAGCCGGATTCCGGTTTGAAGTGGTTTCCACCCCTGTAGATGAGAGCTTCGGCCCTGACATTCCCGCAGAAAAAGTACCGGAAATGCTGGCCCGGCGTAAAGTGGAAGCCTTTGGCAATGAAGATCCAGAAAAGGTCATTATCGGTGCAGATACCGTGGTGATCGTCAACGGTATCATATACAATAAGCCCGAAGGCCGGCAGGAGGCTGTAAAAATGCTGCAAGACCTCAGCGACAACACCCACCAGGTGGTCACAGGCGTATGCATTCAGGCCAACTGCAGCCTGATCTCCTTTTCCGATACCACCCTCGTTCACTTCAAATTGCTGTCGGCAGAGGAAATAGACTACTATGTAGATCATTTCAGCCCTTTCGACAAAGCAGGGGGCTACGGGGTACAGGACTTCATTGGCATGGTGGGGATCGACCGACTCGAAGGATCGTTTTACACGGTCATGGGCTTACCCGTACACAAAGTTTATGAACATCTGAAACCCTATATCCGGTTTGGCGAATGAAAGAGCAGGTCGTTATTTTTTTGAACGAAGAAGATGAAAAAGTCTATGTTAAAGTACCCCAAGGGCCGGAAACCCGGTTTGAGCTTCAGAACCTGGCCGGAAAGCTGATCGCAGAAGCCGTTCACGGCAAAGGGCTTCACGACTTTGACCTTACCGGGCTTCCCGACGGCATCTATTTCGTCATCGTGAACCAGGATGACCGGATCAGGTCGAAGAAAATTGTGAAAGGGTACCACCCGTGAGGAAGTGAACACCTAACAGTGAACAACTAACAATTAAAGTTCTTTAGTAGTCAATATGAAAGAATATTCCTTAACTGTTCACTGTTATTTGTTCACTTAAACATTTTTTATAGTTTTTAGTTTTTAACTTATTTGCCTAATATGATTCAAAAAATGAAAAAACGACTCATCATAGACATGGACGATGTGCTCGCCGACACCGGAGCCAAGATACTCCGTCTCTTCAACGAAAAAAACGACCTGAACCTGACGAAAGACTTTTTCGAAGACAAAGACTTTTATTCCTTTGTATACCAAAGCCATTTTAACTCTTACCGCGATGAACTTTTTCAGCCGGGCTTCTTTTCCGACCTCGACGTTTTCGCCGATGCTGTAGAGGTGGTAAAGGCTCTGAGCGAAAAATACGAGGTCTTCATTGTGTCGGCCGCTACCGAATTTCCGAACTCCCTGACGGAGAAGTTTCACTGGCTGGCCTTCCATTTTCCCTTCATATCCTGGCGAAACATGGTTTTCTGCGGTGACAAATCCATTGTACACGGCGACATCATGATCGACGACCACACCCGGAACTTTGAAAAATTTGAGGGTGAGAAGCTTTTGTTTCACTCCATGCACAATACGCAGGCGGAAGGTTACCGGCGGGTAAAAGACTGGAAGGAAATTTATGAAATACTTAAGTAAGTGAAAAACAGTCCGCCGCTGCGGTTAAAAACTAAAAGTTAAGGTACATTAGTAGTTTTTTATATGTATTAATGCTCTGAAACTTTGAACCGCGGCGGCGGACCGTTTTTAGTTTTTCACTTTTAGCTTACCTTTTAACCTTTAAAACTTATGCGTACAAGGCTCTTTTTCGTGGTTCTGCTTCTTTTGGAAATTTACGGCAGCATCGCCTGGCACCGGCCGCTGGTGCTGATCACCAAACCCCTGCTCATGCCCATGCTTATGTGGATCGCCTGGCAGGAAGGCGTTACAGCCAAAGCGTACTTCCTGGCGTTGTTTTTCAGCTTTCTCGGCGATGTCTTCCTGATGTTTGACGGTTGGTTCATACCCGGGCTCGTGGCTTTCCTCCTGGCGCATGTTTCGTACATATCCCTGTTTGCGAAAGAATACCGATTTTCATTCACTGCTATTCTGACCTTCGCCCTGATCACTTCGGGTTTCCTTGTCTTCCTGTACCCGGGCATCCCGGCCGGCCTGCGGATCCCCGTGGTCATTTACTGTACGGTCATTACGCTCATGGGTATTTATGCCGCCTCGAGAAACACCCCTTCAAAGACATCGTACCGGTATATTCTGGCCGGAGCCGTGCTGTTTATTATTTCCGACTCCCTGATAGCGGTCAATAAATTTCATACGGATATTCCCGGCGACGCGATTTACATCATGAGCACCTACGGAGCGGCCCAATACCTGATCCTGGAAGGATGGCTTAAAAAAGATTCTCTTTGATGAGCTTGATGGCAATGGCCAGGATGATCAGACCGAAAACTTTCTGGAGCACTTCCACGGTACCCGGCTCCAGCTTTCTTTCGAGCCAGCCCGATGACTTGAGCACCACGTAGATCAGGATAAGGTTAAGAAAGATACCGGCCACGATATTGACATCATGGTAAGCGGCTTTCAGTGAGATGAGGGTGGTCATCGTCCCTGCCCCGGCAATAATGGGGAAGGCCAGCGGCACAATCGTAGACGCCCTTCCATCCGTAGCGGCATTATGCTTGAAGATTTCCCGGCCCAGGATCATCTCAAAGCTGATAATCAGTAGAATAAGGGCTCCTGCCACGGCAAACGACTGTACATCTACTCCGAAAAGCTGCAGAATTTTTACTCCTACAAAAAGATATATGATCATGAGGCCTCCGGAAACCAGGGTGATTCGTTCGGCGTGAACATCTCCTATTTTCTTTCTCAGGTTCAGGATAATGGGGATAGACCCCAGGATATCGATCACTGAGAAAAGAATAATGGTAACGGAAAAAAGCTCCTTCAGATTAAATTCGGAAAAGAATTCCATGGCTTTAAGGCTTATTAATTTTCAAAATTACGAAGTAAGTCGAACAACACCTCAAAATCGGCATCGGAAATGGCCGGAAAATTAGCGATCCGGAAAGTAGAGTCCCGCCAACGGCCATAGCCCTTCCCGATAATTACCCCCTGCCCCGAAAGATACCTGCTCACCCGGCCTGCCTCACTGCAGCTTACCGCTATGACAGTGGATGAGCGGACCGACAGATTCCGGATCAACGGCCGGCCGGCCTCAAAATTATCCAGTAAACGGTAAATATCTGCCGCCCGGCTGCTTATTTTCTCCGAGATCACCTTCACATTCTCCAGCCCTTCCAGCAGACGCTTCAATAAGTAAATCGCCAGGATATTGGGGGTGTAAGGGGTCTGAAAACGGTCAAAATTGCTTTCTATAAAAAGGGCACTGTTATAATACCGGTGATCATTGATCTCCAAAGCCCTTTGCAGCGCCCTGGGCGACAGGATCATGATCCCCATACCTGAAGGCAGGCCAAGGCACTTCTGGGAAGAAGATATCCAGATGTCGCCCGTCGAAATATCATGATCCGCTCCACCCAGTGACGATACCGCATCAATCACTACCATTCCCGCTCCCGCTCCCGCCCTTCTTATCAGCTCCGGTGAAAGCGCCGTGCCATTGGAGGTCTCGTTAGCTACTATACAAATGTCTCTGCCCCTGGTGGCCGCCAGGCGGGGCTCCTCCTGAATGTCGAATGCACACTCCTCTACCCTTCCGGTGATGCTTTTACTATAGATTTTCCACTTTTCCCCAAAAGCCCCGTTATAATAAAACAGTCCTTCCTTCAAAAACGACTGGGCACAGATCTCCCAGCATTCGGTAGCAGAAGAAGTGAAGAAAACCTTGTAGGAAGGAGGAACATTCAGGCGATCTTTGAACAGATCGATACATTCTTTCAGAAGGAGCATAAAATCATCCGAGCGGTGATTCTTTTCGAGAATACCGGATACAAAAGCTTCCTCTGCAAAATCTTTTACGGCAGGATAGATGCGGGAAGGCCCCGGGTAGAAATTGTACATAAAATTTCCGTGATCAGGATTTTAACACACTACGCTGTTGCTACCGTAGAGACGCAAGATTTCGCGTCTCCATACCTACATGAGCAGAGACGCAAAATCTTGCGTACCTACACCCGCAGCGGAATACGTATTCTAGGTTTCTCGGCGTTGATCTCGGTTTTGAAGAGAGAGAACCATTGCAGCACTTCGTCCAGGGCAGGCAAATTGATGGAATACATCACAAATTGTCCTTTTTTCTTGGCAGTCACCAGTTCGGCCTGCTTCAGAATGTCGAGGTGATGACTAATGCTCGGCTTTGAAATGTTGAACCGATCGGCTATTTCTCCTGCAGCAGCCGGATTCACACGGAGTATCTCCAGGATCTCACGTCGTGTCCCATCATTCAAAGCCTTAAAATACTTATCCATGGCCGGGTCGCAATAATTAATAATTATACAAATAACTAACTATATTTTATTCTGTCAAATAAAAACACCAATTTCTTTGCCAAAAATTCAATTATGCAGTTTACGGAACAATAAACGCAACAATAATTGGTATATTTGCAGAGGATAATCCGGTCACTACCCGGAATATGATTCGTGTAGTGACTCAATATAAACTCATTAAATCGCATGAGGGTTTTAAAGTTCGGCGGCACGTCGGTGGGCACAGTTGAAAGTATTACAGAAGTAGCTGAGATCATCCAGAAAAAATTTTCCAAATCGGCCGGTATCGCGGTCATATTTTCAGCGATGTCTGGCGTTACCAACAAGCTGCTGGAAGCCGGTCGGATAGCGGCTTCGGGTTCCCCGGAGTACATGGAGATCGTCAGAAGCCTGGAAGACCGCCATTTTGAGGTGATCAAAAAGCTGGTTCCGGTAAAGTCCCAAAGCTCCATCCTGGCCAGGGTAAAAGGCGAGCTCAATGACCTGGAAGATTTTTTAAAGGGGATCACCTATATCCGGGAGCTCAGCCCGCGCACATCCGACTTCCTGGTGAGTTTCGGTGAGCGGCTCTCTACCCGCATGATCGCCTTCCTTTTAAAAGAGAAGGGCTTTCCTACCGAATACGTGGATGCCCGGCAGATCATTAAAACCAACGGTACTTTCGGGTTTGCAGAGGTCGATTTTCACCAGACCAACCAGAATATCATTGAACACCTTTCCGACCCTTCCGTCATTTACTGCGTTACCGGCTTTATCGGTTCCGACGAAAACGGTAGCACCACTACCCTGGGCCGTGGCGGATCTGACTACACCGCCTCCGTTATCGGGGCTGCGCTGAATACCGAGGTCATCGAGATCTGGACAGACGTAAACGGAATGATGACCGCCGACCCGCGAAAGGTCAAGAACGCATTTTCCATAGCAGAGATCTCCTATTCCGAAGCCATGGAACTGTCGCATTTCGGCGCAAAAGTAATCTATCCGCCAAGCCTGATCCCGGCTTTCCAGCGCGATATTCCCATCCGGGTGCTCAATACATTCGAAAGCAGTCATCCCGGAACGGTCATTTCCAAGACCGTAAACCAAAAGGCATACTCCATTACAGGCATCAGTTCTATCGACGATATCGCCCTGATCAACCTTCAGGGCAACGGCATGATCGGAGTGGCCGGCGTATCGGCCAAAGTTTTCGGTCTTATGGCGGAAAATAAGATTTCCATTATTCTCATTACTCAGGCCTCATCCGAGCACTCCATCTGCTTTGCCGTAGAGCCGGCAGCCGGTGAAAAAGTACGCCAGATCCTGGAGAAAGGATTCAAGCACGAGATTGCCAACGGAGAGATCGAAAATGTGACCGTACAATACAACCTGTCTATCCTGGCGGTGGTAGGAGAAGGTATGCGCTCCAGCTCGGGGATCTCCGGTAAGTTATTCTCCGTATTAGGAAAAAACGGGATCAACGTGGTGGCCACGGCCCAGGGCTCATCAGAACTCAATATCTCTGTAGTGATCAAAAAGAAGGACATAACCAAGGCACTCAATGCCATCCATGAATCTTTCTTTGAAATTGACGGCTTTACTCTCAATCTTTTTATCCTGGGCCCTACCGGGCTGATCGGGAGAACGCTTCTGAAGCAGATCCAGGCGCAGAAAGAATATCTGCGTAAAGAGAAAAACCTGACCATCCGGATCGTGGGCATGACCAACACCCGGAAAATGCTGCTCAACCCGGAAGGTATCGAACTCGACGACTGGCTTGACAAGCTCGACAACGAAGGCGAACCCGTTAATCAGAGTGAGTTTTTCGAAGACATGCAGGCCCTGAACCTGAGCAACAGCGTCTTTGTGGACTGCTCTGCCGATAAGAACATTACGCAGTACTATTCACCGGTGTTGCAAAGCAATATTTCTATCGTTACTCCTAATAAAGTGGCCAATTCAGGCACCTATGAGGAGTACACGGCTTTACGGGAGATCTCGCGCAGGCGGGATGTTAAATTCCTGTATGAAACCAACGTGGGAGCCGGTCTTCCTATTATTAATACACTTCAGGGACTGATCAACAGCGGTGACCAGATCCGGAAAATAGAAGCGGTCCTGAGCGGTACCCTCTCCTATATTTTCAATACCTTCAACGTGGAGCGTCGCTTTGTGGATGTGGTGAAGGAAGCCAAAGAGAAAGGGTATACGGAGCCGGACCCGCGCGATGACCTCAGCGGTACGGATGTGGCCCGCAAGATCCTCATCCTGGCCCGGGAATGCGGACTGAAGCTTGAATTTGAAGATGTTGAGAATACCCCCCTGCTGAGTCCCAAAGCGCTGGGGGCGGGTAGCGTCAATGAATTCTACCAAGTACTGGAAGAGGAAGACGGGCATTACGCCGGACTGATCTCCGCTGCGCATTCTGAAGGAAAACGCCTGCGCTTCATTGCCAGCTTTGAAGACGGGAAAGCCCGGATAGGGCTGACAGCTATAGATGCCGGCCACCCGTTTTATTCCTTGTCGGGTTCGGAAAACATCGTTTCTTTCATCACGGACCGGTACGAGACCAACCCCCTGGTGATCAAAGGCCCCGGCGCAGGCGCTGAGGTGACCGCCATGGGCGTTTTTGCAGACATCATCAGTTTAAGTAGTTTTCTGGCATAACATAAATATATATTTTGGATTCAATCAGAGTTTTTGCCCCGGCCACGGTAGCCAATGTTGCCTGCGGTTTCGATATCTTCGGACTGGCTGTGGATAACCCGGGCGACGAAGTGATCCTCACCCGCAGAAATGATAACAGGATCATCATTCAGGAGATTACCGGCGACGCCGGTAAACTCACCCGCGACGAAGCAAAAAATGCGGTTTCGGCACCTGTTATCAAATACCTCGCCCACCTGGGCCTGCAAGCGGGTTTTGATATTATCCTTCATAAAAAAATGGCGTTGGGAAGCGGCCTGGGAAGCAGCTCGGCCAGCTCGGTGGCGGGTGTTTACGCCGCCAATAAGCTGCTGGGCGAGCCACTGAGCACCGACAAGCTCCTCCCCTTTGCCATGGAAGGCGAACGGGTAGCCTGCGGTTCTGCGCATGCCGATAACGTGGCGCCGGCCCTGCTGGGCGGCTTTGTGGTCATTCGCTCTTATGCGCCGCTCGATGTATTTAGAGTACCTGTCCCCGATAATCTCTATGTTTCCCTCATCCATCCCGACATTGAGGTCAATACCAAAGACGCGCGGCATATCCTGAAAAATGAAGTGTCGATGAATAAGGCCATTTCCCAGATGGGAAATGTGAGTGGTATGATCGCCGGACTGATGAGCTCCGATTATGGGCTGATCGGTCGCTCCATGGTCGATTTTATCATTGAGCCCATCCGCTCCATCCTCATCCCCCAATTCTTTGAAGTGAAAATGGCGGCTACGGAAGCAGGAGCGCTGGGTTGCAGCATATCAGGGGCCGGCCCCTCTATTTTTGCCTTCTCTGAAGGCCGGGAAACGGCCGAAAAAGTAGCAGATGCCATGAAAGCCCAATTCGAAAAGGTCAATATTCAGGCCACCACCTACGTTTCTAAGATAAACGAGGCCGGGCCAAAAATACTGGAATAATGAAAGCCGAAGAAATCAACCGTATATTCAGGGAATCCATAGCCGACTACCATTTACAGGATCATGTGGATGCCGTTCAACCCGAAAAACAGGAGGGATTTAGGAGGCTGCTTTATCTTAAAAACTGGATCGACACCGTACAGTGGCACCTGGAAGATATCATTCGCGACCCGGCGATCGATCCTGCTGAGCTGGTGGCCATCAAAAGACGGATCGATGCCTCCAACCAGCATCGTACCGACACCGTAGAACAGATCGACGAATGGATATTTAACAGCTTGAAGGGAGTAAAACCGGCAGAAAATGCGAAGCTGAACTCCGAAACCCCTGCCTGGCTGCTCGACAGGATGTCTATCCTCCAACTGAAGATCTACCATTTCGGGGAGCAGCTTCAGCGAAAAGATGCGGCTCAAAGCCACCTGGATTCCGTGAAGCAAAAGCTCTATGTGCTGCAGATACAGGAAGAAGACCTGGCGCTGGCTTATGATGAGCTCATTAGCGATCTTCGTTCCGGTCAGAAATACATGAAGCTTTATAAGCAGATGAAAATGTACAACGACCCGGATCTCAATCCCATTTTCTACGAAAAAAAATGAAAACCGCCGTTGTCTTCAGGTTTTCCGCTATGGGCGATGTGGCCCTGACCATGGGAACCCTGGCCACGGTACTAAAATACCGGCCCGACCTGAAGATCATCATGGTCACCCGGAGGAAATTCCAGCCTTTTTTCGCGCATAACGATCGGATAGAGGTTTTTCCCTGTGATTTTGACGGTGAGCATAAAGGTCCGGGCGGACTTTTTCGTCTTTTTAACCAATTAAGGCAATACCGGCCCTGCTATGTACTGGATCTCCATCAGAACCTGCGGACCCGTTTCCTGAAAGTCCTTTTTACACTATCCGGAAAAAAGGTTTTCAGCCTGGATAAGCACCGGACGGAGAAAAAGCAGATCATCGCCGGCAAACGCCTCACCCAGGTAAAGCACGTTTGCGAACAATACCTCGATGTATTCAAAGCCGCGGGAATTGTAGAAAATACCGTTCACATCGAAAACCTCACCCCGCTGTTTCGGACCTCGGAGGTAACCAAACAAACGATCGACCGCTGGATACGGGAAGCAGGTGCCACGCCTTTTATAGGGATCGCTCCTTTTGCCCAGCACAAGGGAAAGATCTGGCCTCTGGAGCGTTACGAAAAACTTATCGAACTGCTACAGGAAAAACATCCGGGATACCGGATCCTGCTTTTTGGCGGCGGGGCCAAAGAAGGCGAGGCCCTGGAAAATGTAGCTTGTAAATATACTCAGGTACAAAACCTGGTCAACCGCTTTTCTCTCGAAGAGGAGCTGGAGCTGATCTCCCGCGCAGCATTCTTCATCAGTGGGGACACGTCCAACATGCATTTTGCCGCCATGATGGGAGTGAAAGTGATCTCCATCTGGGGCGCCACACACACACTCACCGGCTTCGGGCCACTGTTCCAACCGGACGAAAACAAAGTAGAGGTACCCCAAGAGCTCCTCACCTGCCGCCCATGCTCAGTATACGGTAAAGAACCCTGCCGGAGAGGAGATTATGCCTGTCTTAACCGGATTGAGGCGGAAAGGGTTATTGAGATGCTGCGAAAATAGGATATATCCGCTGCCGAAGCTGCCTGCTACACTTATACTCCTTCTGCTTTCTATATATTTTTGATCACGAATTGAAGTCCGAATTTTAATATTGTAGTATATTTTATCTTATATGTAAGACGAAAATATGTATTTTTATCTTGTCTATAAGATAAAATAGTATAATTTTGTTTTATATATTAGACAAAATGAAAAGACCGGATAAAGAAACTATCAAAATGGTGCTTGCAGACTTTCGTGCGGAAGTACCCGGCTTTGAGATAAATCTTCGTGATTTTGTTTTTGAAGAGTTTGGCAACTACGTGCTGGTAGGCATACGCCGTTCAGGGAAATCATTTCTGCTCTACCAAAGAATGCAGGAGCTTTTAGCAAAAGGCACTTCGGTAGACGAACTGCTCTATATAAACTTTGAAGACGAACGATTAACAGGAATGACCTTACAGGATTTGAATCTCCTTCTGGAAATACACCTGGAACTGTATGGTAAAAAACCTGTGCTTTTTTTGGATGAAATTCAAAATATTGAGGGCTGGGAAAAATTTGCCCGTAGACTGGCAGATACAAAACACCGGGTTTATATTACGGGAAGTAATGCTAAAATGTTGAGCAAAGAGATTCAGACCACATTAGGAGGAAGGTATATCGCAGTGGAAGTCTATCCATACAACTTCAGGGAGTTTATGAAGGCAAACAGTGTGGATTTTTCAGAAAAAACCTTAGCCTCTACGTCGGGTAAGGCCAAAGTCTTACGGAAATTTAATGATTACTTCTGTTTTGGTGGGTTTCCCGAAGGGGCTACACTTTCCGTCAAAAGAGATTATCTGACCAGCGTATATCAAAAAATCTATCTGGGAGATATTGCTGTACGCTATTCGGTAGACAATACGTTTGCATTACGGATAATGTTTAAAAAACTGGCGGAAAGCGTAAACCAACCCATTTCGTTTAACCGGATAAGCAATATTGTTTCCTCCACCGGAGCAAAAATCGGAACAAGTACCATTATCAATTATATCGAATACGCTAAAGATGCCTGGCTGATTATACCTGTACAGAACATCGCAGATAAATTGGCAGAAAAAGAAACCAAGCCGAAATATTATTTTATCGACAATGGCCTTCTGAATCTATTCCTGATCAACGGCAACGCCACGTTGCTGGAAAACCTGGTCGCTATAACCTTGTTGCGCAAATTCGGACGAAACGATGCCGTTTTCTTTTATAACAAAAATATCGAAGTAGATTTTTATATTCCCGAAACCGCCACAGCTATACAGGTATGTTATGAACTTGAAAGTGACTCCAATACCTTTGACCGCGAAGTAAACGCTTTGCTGAAAATAGCGAATGTACTGGAATGTGACCAACTATTGATCATTACCCGGGATAGTGAAAGGAAATTGGAATTAAAAGGCCGGACTATAGCGGTTATCCCGGTTTGGAAATGGTTACTGCAAATGGACTGACCATAAAAAGCCAGCATTTAACGTATTCATTCCAGCAGGCGCCCCACCGTCTCCTTCAGATCTAACCCGCCAAACGTACCCGACGACATCAGCAGCAAATTCCGGCCTTTCCAGTCGAGGGAGCTCAGGTAGCCGGCCAGCTCGGCCGCATCGCAGAAAACCAGCAGATCTTCACGTCCGAAATACGTCTTCACCTCCTCAGGGCTGATAGCCGGCATCCGCTTCATTTCCAGCGTATGCGGCGAATAAAACACGATGGCCGTGTCTGCATCGTCAAGCTTATGGGCATAATGCGGCAGGAAATCCTTATTCAGGCTGGAATAGGTATGCAATTCATAGGCGGCCACCAGCTTTCTGCCGGCATACAGCTCTTTCACCGCATTGGTAGTGGCACCTACTTTGGAGGGGGCGTGGGCAAAATCCCTGAAAATATGGGTGTCATCATTCTTCCCTAAAGTTTCCAGCCGTTTGGCCGCCCCTTTAAAGGTTTGTATCGCTTCAAAAAACGCACTTTCTGAAATTCCGAGCTTTTCACAAATAATCCGTGCCCCGTTCAGGTTCTTCAGGTTATGCTCACCGAAGACCTCCAGCTGCAGGTCGCCGGCCGGGGTTTGGGCATAAACTTTCCCGTCTTTCACCTCATACGGGTACGCCCGGTACGGGATCTCCTCTATGCCTTCCCGCGGTGCCCCCCCGATTAAGGCCGCCTCTTCGTCTGTCTCGTCATAGAGCAGCACGCCGGGCCGTTCCATGCCGTCGGCCAGCTGCAGGAAGGTATCGGTATACGATTCAAAAGTGGAAAATACATTGAAGTGGTCCCAGGCCACCCCGCTGATCAGGGCGATATGCGGATGGTAAAACAAAAACTTCGAACGCATTTCTATCGGGCTGGCAAGGTACTCGTCGCCTTCGATGATAATGACCGGCGCATCTTGGGTCAGCCTGACCATCAGATCAAAGCCCTCGATCTGCGCTCCTACCAGGTAGTCGAAATCCCGCTTATGGTAAGCCAGCACGTGCAGGATCATGCTGGTGATCGAGGTTTTACCGTGGCTCCCGGCAATCACCACCCTTTTCTTGTTTTTGCTCTGCTCAAAAACGTACTCCGGGAAAGAATACACCCGGACACCCGAATTTTGAGCCTTCAGAAGCTCAGGATTATCTTTTCGGGCATGCATACCAAGGATGACGGCATCCAGGTCGCTGGTGATCCTGGTCTCATCCCACCCGGTTTCGGCCGGTAAAATGCCGGCTGCGGCCAGTCGCGACCGCGCCGGCTCATAAATCTCGTCATCGGAACCGGACACCTCAAAACCTTTACTTTTCAGCGCCAGCGCCAGGTTATGCATTACAGCGCCGCCAACGGCTATAAAGTGTACTTTGGGAAGGGAATTACTCATGAATTAATTTAACGGGATACAAGAACAAACAGGATCCGTTTTACGTTGTTTAAGAACCCTGCATTTCCTTGCAAAGTTGTGAAAAATATATCAATTTTGCACGAATTTTTAAAATCAAAACGCAGGTTTCCTTCAACAGCGAATGAAGAGATACATTGACTTAATTCAACAGACATTCGAATTCCCTACCCGGGAGTTCGGGGTGGACGCTCAAAACCATCTCCAGTTTAATAACGTACCTTTGATGGATGTCATTAAAAGATATGGCACTCCGCTCAGGATAAGTTACTTACCTAAAATAGGCGAACATATTGAGCATTCCCGGATCCTCTTTAAGAATGCCATGAAAAAGTACAATTACAAGGGGAGTTACACCTATTGTTACTGTACCAAGTCTTCTCATTTCAAGTTTATCCTGGATACCGCGCTTAAGCACAATATCCACCTGGAAACCTCTTCGGCATTTGATATACCCCTGATCGAAACCCTGTTTGACGAAGGGAAGCTCTCAAAAGATACCTATATTATCTGCAACGGCCATAAAATGCCGCAATACCTCAAAAACATTACCAACCTCCTCAACCGGGGCTTTGTGAACTGTACGCCCATCCTCGACAACCTCGATGAGATCGATCATTACCTCGAGAATGTGACCGCCGATAACGTAAATATCGGGATCCGGATCGCTACCGATGAGGAGCCTACCTTCTCGTTTTATACTTCGCGGCTGGGGATCCGCTACAAAGATGTGGATGATCTTTATCTCAAAAAAATAAAGCCCGACGAACGATTCAAGCTAAAGATGCTTCATTTCTTCATTAATTCCGGTATCAAGGATACGGCCTACTACTGGTCGGAACTTACCCGCTTCATGTTCAAATACTGTGAGATGAAGCGGATTTGCCCGGAGCTGGATTCCATTGACATCGGTGGCGGCATGCCTATCCAGACCTCTGTGGTTTATAATTTTGATTACCAGGCCATGGTGGATGAGATCATTGAGAACATCCAGTGGATCTGTCATAAAAACAACGTACCCGTGCCTAATATCTTTACCGAATTCGGCAGCTATACGGTCGGCGAAAGCGGCGCTATCCTGTACAAGATCATTGATCAGAAGCAGCAAAACGATCGGGAGCTATGGTATATGATCGACGGTTCATTCATTACTCAGCTTCCTGACGCCTGGGGTATCGGCCAAAAATACATCATGCTTCCCATTAACAATTGGGACGCGCCTTATACCAAGGTCAACCTGGGCGGGCTCACCTGCGATTCGGCCGACTACTACAATACAGAATCGCATTCGGAAGATCTCTATATGCCGATTATCGACGATAACAATCCCGAAGAAGAGCAGTATATCGGTTTCTTCCATACCGGCGCTTACCAGGAATCACTAGGCGGCTACGGCGGCATACAACACTGCCTGATTCCGGCGCCAAAACATGTGCTGATCGACAGGGATGAAAGCGGCAACCTCACCACCGAATTATTTGCCGAAGAACAGACCGAGGAATCCATGCTGAAGATCCTCGGCTACCGAAACCAGCGTAACGCCGCTGAACCCCTGCAGGAAAGCAGTGCTAAAATGCATTTTCACGAGGAAACAAAAGATAATTGAAATACGGACGTTATAGGGATATGAGTTATTTGGAAATGGACTTTTAGAGATTAGACATGGGATGGCCGCAGCCTCGCTGCGGCCTGTCGGCGCTCTCCTTAAGCTATAATCAAAGCGTCTTGCAACCACCGTTAATTTCTAAATACTAACTTCTAAAAACTAATTTCTAAAAACTAAAATCTATGAAAAAATACCTTGCCCTTTTTCTCATCTTTGGTCTGGCCGTTACTTCGTGCCGGAAGCAAACCTGCCCTGCTTACTCATCTATTGATAATAAAACAGTGAAAAATCCGATTTTTTGAGTAATTTGCGGTCATGAGTAAAATATGATTTTATTCGAATCTACCTATGGCCTCCATTATCACACTCAAATCTGTTGAAAATCAAGACGGTTTCCTTTCTGTCTTCGAGCATTTAATGCCCGGTTCCATAGAACGGGCCTACTTTATTTATAATGTTCCTGAAAACAGCGTTCGCGGCGGACACCGCCATAAGACCACCTGGCAGGGCCTTATTTGTCTTAACGGTTCCTGCCAGATTTATGTACAGGAATCGGAAGATGTGGACTATTTTGTTACGCTCGACAGCCCTCAGAAATGCCTGCTTTTGAAACCTTCCGACTGGCATCAGATGTGCGAATTTGCAGAAGGAAGCATTCTCCTGGTTCTGGCCAATAAAAATTACGATCCTAACGATTATATAGATACTCCTTATAATGAATTCAGAGTCATTCAAAAGGTGTATAATTCTACAAACTCCTGATGGCAATTCCTTTTTTATCACTTAAAGAACTGAACAAAGCGTATACCGATGAGCTAAAAATAGCGTTCAGCGATTTTTTGGACAGGGGATCTTATATGCTTTCGGATAACGTCAGGCAATTTGAAAACGAGTTTGCGGAATTTTGTTCCGTCCCTTACTGCGTGGGAGTAGCCAACGGCCTTGACGCCCTGGAGCTCATCTTGCAAAGTATGGGCCTGGAAAAAGGGGCGGAAGTCATTGTTCCGGCCAATACCTATTATGCCACCATCCTTTCTGTACTGAACGCCGGTATGACACCCGTATTGGTGGAGCCGGATGCTCATACGTACCTGATCGATCCGGCTAATGCTGAAAAAGCCGTCACTTCCAAAACCGCTGCTATCCTTGCCGTCAATTTGTATGGTAAGATGTGTGATTACGATGCGCTGGGGTCCATAGCGCGGAAGCACGGCCTGAAGCTCATCACCGATGCAGCACAAAGCCACGGAGCACTCTATAAAGGCTCCACTGACTGCACAGGAGCTGATGCAGTGGCTTATAGCTTCTATCCTACCAAAAACCTGGGCGCCCTGTCGGATGCCGGTGCGGTAGTAACCCGTGATGAGTCGATCGCCCGCGCTGTCCGGGCCCGGAGAAACTACGGCTCCGAGGTTCGGTACCAGTTTGATTATCTGGGTAAAAACAGCCGTCTGAGCGAGCTCCAGGCGGCCTTTCTTTCCATTAAGCTCAGGCACCTTTCCCACGAAACCCGGCGGAGAAGAGCGCTGGCAACCCGCTACCTCTCGGAAATAAAGAATGACCGGATCAGCCTTCCTCCCGGAGAAACCGCCCATGAAGATGCCTGGCACCTCTTTGTAGTGAGAACCCGCGACAGGGAAGAGCTGAAAGCGTATCTGCAGCAGCACGGTATAGGTTTTGATGTGCATTACCCTTTTCCACCCCATCAGCAAAAGGCGCTGGGCCAGTTCAATCGCCTTTCCCTGCCGGTTACCGAAGAAATTCATAAGACCGTTCTGAGCCTACCGCTGAACGGTACACTCAGCGACAACGATGCAGACTATATCATAACTACACTTAACCAATTCTGACATGTTTGATTTTTCAATAGTAATTCCGGTTTACAATGGCGCTCAGACTATTGAAAGTTTAGTACAGACCATCCACAAAGACCTCTCAGGCTATAATTTTGAGATCATTCTCGTCAATGACGGTTCCCCGGACCACTCGGCGCAGGTCTGTCAAAAAATTGCGGGGGCCTTTCCAGCCACCACCTTCGTTAATCTCCGGAAAAACTTCGGAGAGTTTAATGCCGTCATGTGCGGCCTTAACTTCGTGACCGGAAAATACGCCGCCATCATCGATGACGACTTCCAGAATCCACCTTCTGAGATCCTTAAACTGTATCATAAGGCCATTTCGGAAGATTTTGACGTGGTTTACAGCTATTACGATGAAAAGAAGCACCATTGGTTCCGGAACTTCGGCAGCAAGACCATCAACCTGCTGACTACCTGGCTTCTGAAGAAGCCGGCCGACCTTTATCTCAGCAGTTTTAAGCTGATCAAAAAAGAGATAATAACGGAGATCATTAAGAGTAAAACCCCGCATCCGTACATTGACGGACTCATTTTCCGGACCACGAATAATGTGGGTAAAGAAAAGGTAATTCACCTGAACCGGATGGAGGGGCAGTCCAACTATTCCTTCAGTAAGCTGCTCAGTCTTACATTGACTATTATCTTCGGCTACTCCCTGATCCCCTTGCGGTTGACGTTCCTGGCCGGTTTTCTGTCCATCCTGTTTTCACTCATTTATATGGGTCTTTACGCCTTCAATCTGATCAACCAGTGGGGTTCACCCATCATTATTTTCATGTGCGGGGTAATCCTGTGCTGTTTTGCCCTTATCGGAGAGTACATAGGAACCACTTTCCTGATCGCGTCGGGCAAGCCCCAATACATCATAAAGTCGGTTTCAAAGAAAGAATAATTTAACCGTTCATAAAAATAAGAATTGCAGAAAAGTCTTAAAATGATATTTTTGCACAAATTTTACAAAGACTTATGTCAGAAAAAAAGAAAAAAAAATCTCCGATGCGTGAATGGTGGGACTCTGTCTTGTTTGCCGTCATAGCCGCCACCCTGATCCGTGGACTATTTCTGGAAGCCTATACCATCCCTACAGGCTCCATGGAAAAGAGCCTGCTGGTAGATGACTTCCTTTTTGTTTCCAAGGTACACTACGGTGCAAGAACACCCAAAACCATTTTACAGATCCCTTTAACCCATCAGAAGATCTGGTTTACCGATATTCCGTCTTATCTCACCTGGATACAATTGCCCAACTACCGTCTTCCCGGTTTTACAAGCATCAAGAATAACGATGTGGTGGTTTTCAACTACCCCGGTACACCCCTGCGCCCCGACCAGTTCGGTGGTTTTGATAAATACCCTGTGGACCTCCGGACCAACTACATCAAACGTTGTATGGGTATTCCCGGCGACCTGATGGAAGTAAGAGACGCGGTGGTATACATTAACGGCGCCCCGCTTCCGGAAGTAAAAGGGGTACAAAAGTATTACGATATTGAGTTTAACACCAACCCCAACGAAAGGATCTTCGACAAGGCCGATGTGGAGGTAAACGCCCGTAGAGGCGATAACGGCAGATACTACTACCGGATCAACGCCACGGCAGCCGGGCTCGACGAGATCAAAGGATATGACTTCGTGACCAATGTTTACCCGGATATCCTGGCCAAAGGTGATACCGCCAGCATATACGGCATTGCCTATCCTTACAATGCACGGCTGTTTCCCTTTAACCGCGACAATTTCGGCCCGGTAACCGTTCCGAAAAAAGGGATGAAAATTACGCTGGATGAGAAGAACATCACCCTCTACGGAACGGTCATCACCACTTTTGACCTGAATAAAAACGCCGAGCTGAAAGGCGGAAAAGTATATCTCGACGGAAAAGAGATACAGGAATATACCTTCAACCAGGATTATTACTTCATGATGGGAGATAACCGTTACGAATCGGACGATTCCCGTTTCTGGGGTTTTGTGCCGGCTGACCACGTGGTAGGAAAGGCCGCCTTTATCTGGATGTCGATCGACCGCGACGGCTCCTTCCTGAATAAGATCCGCTGGAAGCGCTTGTTCAATATTATACGATAAGGAATTAATGGTTAATTGTTAATGCTGAATGCTAAATGGGTTGTGGCAATTCAGCATTAACAATTCAGCATTTACAATTAACAATTCAGCATTTACAATTCAGTAAACAGTACCGCCCTGATTCTGCTCTTAAAAGACAACCACTTATTTAAAAGGTGATGTCGGGGTTTCAGAAATGTCCGCGGATCTTTTCCCTGATCTCTTCATGATACAACCGGTTCAGCTGCAGCATGGTCTCCGGATCAAAATCGGGCAGTTGTGAAGCCCGGAGATTGCTTTGTACCTGGCTTGTGCGCGTGGCTCCAGGGATAACGGTGGTAATGGCCGGGTGCTGCAATATCCATTTGATGCTTTGAGCGGCCAGGTTACCCGCAGGAAGTGCATTCCTGATCTCACGGGCCAGCCTCACCCCCTCCCTGAGTTCAATCCCGCTGAAAGTTTCACCCACATTAAAAGCAGCCCCGTCAGCGTTATAATGACGGTGATCGTTTTCATCAAAGGTGCTATCCTCGCTAAACTTTCCGCTCAGTAATCCGCTGGCCAGGGGTACACGGGCTATAAGTGAAATACCCTGCTGCTGCGCCTTTTCAAAAAACAGACCGGCTGCATCCTGCCGGAACAGGTTGAATATGATCTGCAGAGAAGCCACATCCTTGTGCTCAAGACAGAGCAACGCTTCCTCTGAAGTTTCCACGCTTACTCCGAAATATCGGATAAGCCCTTCTTCCTGCAGACTGCGAAGGTGGTCAAAAACTTTTCCATTTCGCAGTTCTGCTGTGGGAATACAATGAAGCTGTTCAAGAAACAGTTGATCCACTCCCAGGTGCTCCAGGGAATCTTCCACATGCCGGCGGATAAAATCGTAACTGAAATTCTGAGGCCAGCCGTTAGGGTTATCATGTCTTCGGCCCAATTTGGTGGCCACATATATCTTTTTGCCGGTTTGCTTCAGAAAGCGGCCAATAATGCGCTCACTGGCACCCATGCCGTATACATCGGCGGTATCGATGAAATTTCCGCCGGCTTCGGCATAATCATTCAATATTTCAAGCGCCGTATCTTCGTCTACAACACCCCAATCGGCACTGCCCAGCTGCCAGGTTCCCAAACCTATTTCGGCAATCTTATTTCCTTTAAAATCCCTGTATTTCATATATAGCCCCTATTTCCGGCAGGTTTTCTGCTAATCTAAAATGGTTAATAAATTTACGATTTCAGATTGACGGCTTCGCCTTGTTTTTTTGAACCACAAAGTCATAAAGGCATATAAGCTTTACATATAAGTTTTTTCTTCTTATATGTTACCTTCTTGTATGACTCATATGCCTTATATGGTTAAAAAAAACAAGGCGAAGCCGTTAAGCACTTTTTACTTTACGAAAAACACCGCATTCGCAAAAAGCGCCTTCCCTGTATGCCAGAAGCCCCGGAAAATCGGACTTTCCGTCAGGTAGATCACCTTTCCGCGGCCCTTATTCTGCACCCCGAACACCGTCACATCTTTCAGGCCTTTCCGGGCATTGCTGCCTACAAAACCGCTTTTATGCTCACCCAGAATACCCACGTTCCAGCCGTTCACCAGGTTTTCAAAATCATTGGCCCCTTTGATCAGCAGGTTCATGGTGTCCCCGTAACCATAAGCCAAAGGATGCGTATTATCCAGCTTCACCTCGTAAATGGCCCCGGGGATCATGTCTGAAATAACCTTTCGGGACGCTTCGCCGTACTTCCGGGTGAGGTCCGCTTTTTTCTCCGGCTTCTGCTTCTCTTTCAGCTCGTAACCTTCCACCCCGGCAAAAGCGCCGCAGGCTTCCTCTATCAGGACCATCCGGCCGCCTTTATTCACCCAGTCTTTCAGAGCCTGTGATTCTGTCACCGATTTATCATACCGGCCGCCAGGAAACACCAACACATCGTAAGAAGCAAGGTTTACACTTCCAAAAGCCTTATTGTCGAGTAGAGTGGCCGGGTAATCGATCTGCTGATCAAAAAAGTGCCACACATCGCCAAAACCGGTCGGAGACAATCCCGCCCCCATTAAAATACCTACTCTCGGCGCGGATACCGAACGTACCCCATCCAGGCCCAGGTCCAACCCCTTCTCTACCATTCCGGTGTACAGGGGCTCCAGGGTGGCCGGAGTGACTTTCAGTGCCTGCTGTATCTTTTCTTCAAAAGCTTTATCCCCCTCCCGCGTAAAGATCAGGGTTCCTGCGGGAAACGTCTTTTTATTGGCCTGGAAAGCCTCCGGCTGAACCCGCGCCTTCACCCCTTTCCGCAGTGCGGAAGCGAGGAAGCGGTAATCGTCAAACGAAGCCAGTTTCAGGGCATAGGCATACACCGGGGCCGTTGCAGGAGGGGCGGTCTCCCCTTCCCCCGCAGTAAATGCCCCGCCTTCTATCTTCTGTTCTATTCCATAGGCTTCCAGTCCGTAAGCATACGGCAGGGCCCAGGCGGTTATGTCATAGGTATTCGAATCTTCCAGCATGGTGTGCGGCTCAAAGAGGATCTTGGTCAGGATGCCCTTCGGCTGGTAAGTATTAACGACCAGGTCATTGGTTTCCATCACAAAATTGTCTTTTTTCTGCGCTTTATAGCTGAACCCGTTCAGGTTCTTCTTCGTTCCTGCAAAAGAATAGCGGATCCCAAGGCGGTCGAGAAGCCCGGTCAACGCCCGGATATCGCCTTCCCGGCCCTTCATGACAAAAGACTTATACAGGCCGTGCCCTTTTTGTGCAGGCTCGTTAAAATATCGGGCAAATGCCTCTTTTACCGGACCGGCATGTTCGGTGATGGCCTCCAGGGCGGCTTTGCTGGTACTCCGGCTGTGCAGCATCCGCTGTTTCAGTGTGAGAGTATCCCCGACCGGGCGGGCATACGCCAAACCGGCCACCCCGCTCCCGCCCTGCTCGTAGGTCATGGCGATAGCTCCGTTATAGGAAGGGTAGGTATCTCCGTAGCTGGGATATAAAAGGTCAAAATTCTGTTGGGTATAATACAGCCAGCCGTTCCGGTCGAATTCCTTTTTATGATATTCCCCGATCCGGTTCTGAAATTCCCGCTGGTAAGCGGTAAAATCCTCGTGAAAAGGTTTGGCAGAAGGGGCAAAAAAATACGAGGAGCCCGGTCCCATTTCGTGGAAATCCCCATGAAAATGCGGCATCCAGGAATTGTAAAAACGGATCCGCTGCTGCGTTTCCATCTGGGTCTGCCAGGCCAGATCACGGTTCATATCGAAATGGTAGTGGTTGAACCTGCCTCCCGGCCAGGGCTCCCTGTGCTCCATAGCATCGGGGTTGGCGTCGGGCTGCTTGCCCACATGGCGGTTATACCATTGGGTGTAGCGGTCGAATCCGTCCGGGTTGGCGCAGGGGTCGATCAAAACCAGGGTGTTCTTAAAGATCTTCTCAGCAAACTCCGAACCGGTGCGGCCCAGCTCATAGAGCATATTCAGGGCCACTTCCGTATTCACGGCCTCGTTTCCGTGTATATTATAGGAAAGCATGGCAATGGCCGGAACGGCGGTAGCCGCATTTCCTTCCAGAAGCCCGATCTGCCGCAGGTTGGCCTTCCGGATGTCTTCCAGCCGGCTTATATTCTCCGAAGAACCGAAAGCCACTACCAGCAGTTCGCGACCTTCCGACGTCCGGCCGTATGGCAGCAAACGGGTATTGGCAGGGTTAGTTTGGGTCACATAGCGCGCATACTCCGTTACCTGGGCGTGAAAATGAAATTTTTCACCGAAGCCGTATCCGAAATACTCTTCGGGAGATTGGAGCTTCTGGCCTGTAACGGCAAAGCAGACAAATAATAGTAAAGGGGTAAATCTGTACATAAATTGATAAAATATGGGTGTCAATATACATGTTTTTTCTGAAACGGGATTGAAATTCCGCGCTGCGAGAACAAATATTCTCCGGATTCGGTTTATCACTGTAACAGGCTGTTTCTCGTGGCCTGAGTCCATCTGAATAAAAGTACGCGGTTTGAGCACTGAAAAAAAATTCGACCTTCATCTTTTCAGGGAGTTATACGGCTTTGTAAAACCTTACAAATTCCGGTTTTTCGGCCTGGTTCTCCTGATGATCCTGGGGGCAGTTACAGCTCCCATATTACCTTTGGTGGTACAACGGACCATCGACGGCCCCGTTGTGAACGGGGATACCGTCGGCTTATTACAGGATATAGCCCTCATGGGCGGGATCCTGATGTTGAATTCCCTCCTTGTATTTTTCAGCACCTATGAATCCGGCTGGGTAAGCCAGAAGATTATTCACGATATCCGTTTAAAGGTATACCGGAAAACCCTGAACCTGAAACTGAAATATTACGACAATACACCTATAGGCCGCCTCGTCACCCGTACTATTTCCGATGTGGAGACCCTCTCCGAGGTGTTTAGCTCCGGACTGGCCGCACTGGCAGGAGATCTACTGCAACTCATCGTGATTCTTGGCATGCTCTTCTTCCTGAACTGGAAGCTCACCATCGCCAGTATTGCCGCCATTCCCCTGCTCATCATCAGCACTTACATATTTAAAGAACTGGTCAAAAAATCGTTTGGGGAGGTCCGCACTCACGTCGCCAACCTCAACGCCTTCCTGCAGGAAAGGATTACCGGGATGAATCTCATCCAGATCTTTGATGTTAAAGAGCAGCAATTTAAGAAATTTGAAGAGCTCAACCGGAACCATAAAAGAGCTCAGATAAAAAACGTATTGTACTATTCGGTCTATTTCCCGGTAGCCGACCTGATATCGGCTATATCCATCGGGTTGATCGTATGGTACGGAGCACGGGGAGTGATCGCAGAAGAAATCTCCTTCGGTATGATCACCGCCTTTATCATGTACAGTAACCAGTTTTTCCGGCCGATCCGGATGATTGCTGACCGGGTAAATACCATACAAATGGGGATGGTGAGCATCGAACGTATCCTGGAGATCCTGGACAATGAAGACAATGTGGAACGCAGCGGCGGCAGTGAGCACCCTATTCATGGCGACCTGAAATTCGACCACGTGGGATTTGCCTATAACGAGCCGGACTGGATCCTGAAAGATGTTTCCTTTGAGTTAAAAAAGGGGCAATCTCTGGCTTTTGTTGGCCCTACAGGCGCGGGCAAAACCTCTACCATCAACCTGCTCACCAACTTCTATGATTACCAGAAGGGGCATATCTATGTAGACGGGGTCGACATCAGAAGCCTGTCGCTCGAAAACCTGAGAAAGCAAGTGGGCGTGGTGCTCCAGGACGTGTTCCTGTTCCGGGGCAGTATTCTGGATAACCTGCGCCTGGGTGACCCCTCAATCTCCCGGGAAGCGGTAATAGCAGCCGCCCGCGAAGTAGGCATTCACGACTTTATTCAGAGGCTGCCGAACCAGTATGATTATGAAGTGATGGAACGCGGATCCACGCTTTCCATGGGGCAGCGTCAGCTGATCTCCTTTGTGCGGGTGCTGGTACATAACCCGCGTATACTGGTCCTGGATGAAGCCACCTCATCCATTGATTCAGAATCGGAAGAGCTGATCCAGAATGCCATTGGTAAGATCATGAAAAACAGGACCTCCATTATCATTGCGCACCGCCTCAGCACGGTGCAGAACGTCGATAAGATCATCGTATTAGAGAAAGGCGAGATAAAAGAGGAAGGGAATCACGACTCCCTGATGGCCCGCAAAGGGATATATGCCCGCCTGGTGGAAGTACAGTTCTCTAAAAATGAAACGAAGACTTTGACCGCAAGTGAATGATAAATCGCAGACTACCCGTCCGTGTCACCCGTAGAGACGCAAGATTTTGCGTCTTGATTGCAGGTGTCCAAAAAGTAGCTTCCTGGTGAGAAAAGTGAAGATGTTTAAAAGGTAGCGGTTCGCCGCTGCGACAAAATGCAAGGCGCTGAGGATGAGACCAAAGGAGCATACTGTAGTATGTGACTGAGGTCGAATTCCGAAAGCAACGCAGCAGTTTGTGACTTTTTGGACATCTGCATCATCCTTTGATCCGGGAAAGCAGTTCGGGCCAGACCGAGTGACTGCAACGTTTCTGAAAGTAGCCGAAATGCCCGATGTTCTTTACCCCGTAAGCCTCCGGCTTTAAATGAATGCGTTCGGCCCGGGCATTCGAATACCGGGCCGTCAGCCAGTCGGTGCTGGCTTCCGAGGCAAACTTATCCCGGTCGGTGGAATAAGAATAGAGCGGCACAGTGAGCCTGTCAAAATACAGGCGGGACTCATCAATATGATCAAAGAGATATTGCGGGCTTAAGCACCACTTTCCCCACTCCATGGCCATACCGCCGGGAAGGTCTTCCATAGAGGTGAACCTTCGGGTGGGAATATACCCCAGGCCGGAATAGAAAACAGGAAACAGCACTTTCCAGGCAAACAGCATTTTTAAACGCTCGCCTAAGGGCCAGAATTTATAGTATCCCGACTGCGCCCCCACCAGCAGAACCTTCGAGACCAGAACCGAAGAAGGTGTCAGGCCGATCAGCTGCCCGCCTATGCTATGCCCGAGGAGTGTAACCGGCATTTCCGGAAATTCTTCTTTGATATGAGTAATGACGGTTTCGAGATCATTGGTAGCCCAGCGGTGCGCAGTTGTCGAAAACGTACGGAGGGAAATGGGCTTCGACTCCCCGATGCCGCCGTAATCAAAGGTGACCACCGACAGCCCGTTATCATAAAGATAAGCAGCAAAATGCTTGTAGAATCCCTTCACCACTCCGGTGGCAGACGATATGATAACGATCTGAGAGGCCTCCGGATGAATAAGCTTTTCAATAGAAATATTATAACCCAGCGGTGTTTTCAGCACATCTAAAAGTTTATAATGATTAAAGATAATAAAAAATCGGGAAATTGCTAAATTTTAGTAATGAAACATGAAAGTACTTGTACATTTTTCCAGTAAGCTTGAACTAAACCTATAATCAACCCTGCTAATTGCTAAAAAGTATATAATTATTTTTTTAAAACGCGAAATAATGTTTAATTTGTTCTGTCAATCACTATAAAACAACTATAGAATGTTGCAAAACTACAATAAGGCGTATTTTTTCAAAATAGACACAACCATTAAGAAGATCAGAAACTATATGCAACGGGGACTGACTGATGCTGATATTGATCTTACTGTAGATCAATGGGTAGTACTGGACCACCTTTCGCATAATTCCGGCATTTCGCAGATCGAGCTCGGCAGTATCACTTTCAAAGATCCCCCAACCATGACCCGCATACTGGATCTCCTGGTAAAAAAGGGCCTGGTTACCCGTTTAAGTTCTCTTTCAGACCGGAGAAAATTCACGATCAATCTGACTGAGGGAGGAAGGGAAGTACACAAAAAAGCCAATGAAATCATTACCGAAGTAAGAAAACAGGCCTGGAATAACCTGAACGAGAACGACTACAATACGTTGGTGAAGATCATGGACACCATCTATTCTAACGTGGAGTAAGCATCTTAAAGACCCTCCGGGTAGCCGAAAATACACCGGGCGAGACCGTGCCGTAAGTTTCCTGCAACTGCTTTATCGTAGCCAGCAACTCTGCAGACAGTTCGGGATATTTTTTACAGATCCGGGCGCATACTACCATGGCAAAACTCCGGTGCGCTATCGGTGAATCGGCCGACTCCGTCACCCGGAAGCAAAACTGGTAAAGTTCGTCTTCTATGGATTCGGGGATATCGACCTGCTTAAAAACCGAAAGAACACTTCTCACCACACTCTCGTTATCCGCATGCTGTATCATACCCCGGAATATATCAGTTTCCAGGCCTCTGAGCGCTTTGGAAGACCGGTTCGCAACGGTGGCCAGTATCCAGTAAAGATTGAACAGCAGGCTATGGCCTGTTTCGGAAAGAAGTGGCCTGATCTCAGCGGCGCCCACGGCTCCTGAAAGGGTCTCAGCGGCTACAACATTCACCTCTTGTTTCGACAGCCGGTTTTTAAGCCTCGCTTTCAGCGGCTTCTTCGGGCTCAATGCCATATTTATCCATTAAATACTCGATGAGCTTCTCATTACTTCTTTTGAGCACCTGGAACACCTCCTCGAAGACCTCATCTCCATCAAAATAGGGATCTCTGACCTCGTGCACACCCCGGACTTCCGGATCAAAATCCCGGATCAGGAACAGCTTACCGGCAGAGGGAGGAATACCTTTGGTATCATAATAAAGCTTGTATACATCTTCAAAATTCTCTTCGTCCATTACGGCAATATGGTCAAATTTATCCAGGTCTTCGGCGGTGACCTTCCGAACCACGTGGTCCAGCTGTATCCCGTGCTTAGCAGCGACTTTCACGGATCGCGGGTCAGAATATTTGCCCACATGATAACCCGCCGTACCGGCT
Source organism: uncultured Lacihabitans sp. (assembly GCA_964563435.1). GTDB lineage: Bacteria > Bacteroidota > Bacteroidia > Cytophagales > Spirosomataceae > Leadbetterella. The sequence goes on along the minus strand of CAZLXI010000003.1, from coordinate 60,675 downwards.
GAGTCGGCCCAAAGTGACTGCTCCAGCCCTTTCTCCTTCACCAGCTGATTGAACGTGGCGTCTCCCAACGGACTCCGGCATATATTTCCCAAACAAACGTAAAGTACATTCACCATATAAGACCCTGTTTATTCTGTTATAACTTTGTCTTCCTCATCCACCAAAACAAATACCGTTTCGCCGTCACGCTTCAGAAAGTATTTTTCCCGGGCGTATTTTTCCATGGAAGCCGGACTTCCCAAAACGTCCTTTTCCTCTTCCCGTACCTTCTTCAGCTCATTCTCATAATATTCGATCTCGTCTTTTACCTCGTTCAGCTGCCATTGCATCTCCGCCTGCTTGATGAGGTTAGAACGGTCAAAGAAAGCCAGCCAGCAAAATAAAATAAGGGTGGAGATCACGTAAAACCGGTAACGTGCCACAAAGGAAAGGATTAAATTTTTCATATCAGGAAAGCAATTTGTACCAAAGCTATAAAAACCCTAACAAATAAAAAAGCGCCGGAAAAAATTTCCGACGCTTTTCTTTTATTATTTTTCGATTTGCAAATTAAAAATTGAGGCCGGGGAAATACGCTGCATCACCCAGCTCTTCTTCAATTCTTAGCAACTGATTGTATTTCGCCATCCTGTCGGAACGCGAAGCCGAACCGGTTTTGATCTGTCCGCAGTTCAGGGCCACGGCCAGGTCAGCGATAGTCGCATCTTCGGTTTCTCCCGACCGGTGCGACATCACACTTTTATATTTATTCCGGTGCGCCAGGTTCACCGCATCAATGGTCTCGGTCAGCGAACCGATCTGGTTTACCTTCACCAGGATGGCATTGGCAATACCTTTATCGATACCTTCCTTCAAACGCTTCACGTTCGTTACGAACAGATCATCCCCCACCAGTTGGATCTTGCTTCCGGTAAGACGGGTCAGCTCAGCCCATCCGTCCCAGTCGTCTTCAGCCATACCGTCTTCAATCGAACGGATAGGATACTTGTTCACCCATTCAGCCCAGTAGGCAGCCATTTCCAGGGAGGTCAGTTGCTTTCCGCTCGACTTCTTAAAGCTGTACAGACCGGTTTTCGCGTCGTAAAACTCCGAAGAAGCTGCATCCATAGCGATGAATACATCCTGGCCCGGTGTATAACCCGCCTTCTCAATAGAGCTGAGGATAATCTCGATGGCTTCCTCGTTCGAACCGATGTTGGGAGCAAAGCCGCCTTCATCGCCCACGTTGGTAGAATAACCTTTCGACTTCAGCACTTTTTTCAGGTTGTGGAAGATCTCGGTACCTATTCTTAAAGAATCAGAAAAAGTCGGTGCATTGGCCGGCATGACCATGAACTCCTGGAAGTCGATCGAGTTATCGGCGTGCGATCCTCCGTTCAGGATATTCATCATAGGCACCGGAAGCGTATTCGCATTCACACCGCCCAGATACCGGTATAGCGGCAGCCCGGCTTCCTGAGCAGCTGCTTTGGCCACGGCCAGCGAAACCCCCAGGATGGCATTAGCGCCCAGGTTACCCTTATTGGGCGTTCCGTCAAGATCAATAAGCGCTTTATCTATAATATTCTGTTCGAAAACATCTTCTCCGAGGATCTCAGGTGCGATCTCCTGGTTTACATTCTGAACTGCTTTCAGAACACCTTTCCCCAAGTATTTTGAATTATCATCATCTCTCAGTTCCACTGCTTCATGAATCCCGGTAGACGCACCTGAAGGTACGGCTGCACGTCCCAGAAAACCGTTATCGGTAACCACATCCACCTCTACGGTAGGATTACCTCTTGAATCTAAAATTTGCCGGGCATGTACTTTTACGATTTGACTCATACTTAAAATTATGATTAATAGTTAATATTTCTACGGGTTGGACCGGGTTCCGGGTAGAAAACCGGCATGACTTTTGTAAATTTGAGCACAAATAAAACATTTTTTCGTCACAATATTCCGCCTGTCAATATTGTTAGTTTATTTTATAAAAATATCATACTATAATTTCTTTGATTAATACATGACGAGGATCCTTGTTGTTCTGCTGCTGATGCAGGGTGCCCTAAAGGCACAAAACAGCTTCCGGCTGCTGGAGCCGCTGGATTTTGAACAGGCCATCCGGGAAAACCGGGAGGGCGTGCTCATTGATCTCAGAAATGTGGAGAGCTATATGAAAGGGCATATCCGCAGGGCGGTGGTCATTGATTTTCTGCGCGATGATTTCAAAGAATATTTCCTGGGCAAATACGCTAAGAAAACACCTCTGTTCCTGTATGGTCAGTCGGCCGATAACAGTGAGCACACGGGCCTCTACATTGCCGAGCTGGGTTATGAGAACGTGACGGTCCTTCGGGGTGGCTTTGAAAACTGGATCCGGAAATCGCGGCCCTATCGTTCCGTATCCGCAAATTTCAAGCCTCTGGGCTTTGTATCCAAAGAGAATTACAGCCATATTGTACGTGAAAAAAAATGGGTGCTGGTAGTGTTTCACGAAGATTATTGTGCCCCTTGTGAGAACATGGGTCTTGCCGAACTGCAGGCGGAGAATCCCGACCTGTACGTGGCCCGGATCAATTTTCAGACCCACGGTGAAATAGCAGAATGGCAGAATATCCGTCAAAACCCCACGGTCATCCTGTATAAGGAAGGTATACAGCAGTGGCGGAGTTCGGGAGAGGTAAGTAAGGAGAAAATCAGGGAACATATCTATTAACCCGTATTTTGCTTAACTTTGCGGTAGTATAATGTTACCCCGCAAGTGATATGCTCCCTGTAGATGAATAAAACTCGAAACTTACTAGTCGGTACAGACGCAAGATTTTGCGTCTCTACATCCTGAACTCGAAACTTTTATGATTGCACACCTGAACGGAATTCTGACCGAAAAAGAGCCTACCCACGCCGTAATAGACGTTAACGGAGTGGGATACTTCCTGAAGATCTCGCTCCAGACCTGCTCTTCCCTGCCTGACGCCGGCATGCCCTGTAAGCTTTACTGCCTGCAGATCATCCGGGAAGATGCCCATACCCTCTATGGCTTTGCCACACGGGACGAGCGCGGTATTTTTGAGCACCTGATCAGTGTTTCCGGCATTGGCCCGGCCATAGCCCTGGTATTTTTGTCTTCTATGTCCGGCCCCGAGATCATCCAGGCGATTGTTTCGGAAGATGTCAGAACCATCCAGGGAATAAAAGGAATAGGCCTGAAAACCGCTCAACGGGCGATCATCGAGCTGAAGGATAAACTGAAGAAAGACCAGCTCACGGGTACCACGGTGACGGGGCAGCCGAACCGGATCCGGGGTGAAGCACTGGCGGCGCTGGTAACGCTGGGCATTCCCCGCGCTACCGCCGAAAAAAGCGTGGATAATATCCTGAAAAGAGCTCCGGCCGACATTACGCTGGAAGAAGTGATCAAGCTCTCGCTCCGGTAGCAATGAGCAAGGTAACAGAATCAATCCGATTGAAACTCATTACTCACTACCCGGAACGAATATATACACATGAAAATAGCATTAGAAAATAGAATATTGCTACCCTTTTTACGTTTTAACCATTAAATTATAATCTCGCAGTGCTCTGATATGCGAAAAAGATTACCCTGTTATCTAATATACTTACTGATAGGCGCTCCCTTATCTGCCGCCGCGCAAATAACTGACTCCACCCGAAGTAAAATACCTTCATTTTACAATTGGACGGACGTCTACCTGAACCGCTTTAATTATACCCGTTCACCACTGCTTACACTGAATCCCCGGCAACTCAACACCTCCGTAATATATAACCCTTCCTTTTCCAACTTTTCCATCACGGAGAAAGCAGGGCGGAATATCGACGTAAAAACGCCCGAGTCCATGAGCTTCAACGAGTATTCCGGCATTCAGAATACCATGCTCCGGAGGGCCATTATCCGCGACATTGAGAAGGCCCAGGACGGCTATACCGACTATACCGGCAGAAGGATAAGGCCCCTGCTGGAAACCAACAAAATATTTGACCGCATTTTTGGCGACAAGCTTCCGGAATTCAGGCCCAACGGCTTCATCCAGGTTATGGCCTATCACCACCGGCTCAGGAACGATAACCCCACCAACATTTTTAACCGTGACAGAAGCTATTTTGATTTTGACCAGCAGATCGCCATCAACTTCAATAACTTCTTCAACAGGCAAACGGCCCAGGATGCGCTTGGAGGGGTCGGGCAATTGCCCACCGATATGCTCAATGACGGCCGCCTCCAGGACGTCAATAATATCATCAAAAAGCCGGGTGAGATCAAGGAAAAAGTCAATATTCAGGGAAACTTTGACACCAAATCGGCTTTTACCTTCGATAACCGGATGAAGCTAAACTTCAGAAATGATCCGGAAGACATTCTGCAGGTGGTAGAACTCGGAAACATTTCCTTTCCGAACCGCTCCCAGTTGATTCCCGGTGTACAAAACCTGCTGGGAGCCAAGATAGGCCTGAAGTTCGGCAAGCTCGACCTCATCGGAGTAGTGGCTCAGCAGAATTCCCGCACCCGGTCTATTGTGCTCAACGGAGGAAGCCAGAACCGCACTTTTGAGATCCGTGCCGATAACTACGAAGAAAACCGCCACTTCTTTATCGGGCAGTTTTTCCGTAACAACTACGAAAGGTCTTTAAGAAACCTGCCCATCATCACTTCCGGGGTGATCGTAACCCGTATTGAGGTTTATGTCACTAACCGCACCTACAGCGTGGAGACCAACCGGAACATCCTGGCCGTGAACGACCTGGGAGAAAGCACTCCCTATAACAGCCAGGTGACCAGTACCGGATCGGGTAACGCGGCCGATAACAGCGCCAACAACCTCAATGAAAGTCTTATAAAAAATCAGGGCTTCCCGAGAGACATCGATCGGGCGGCTTCGTCTGTCAATGCCCTGGGGCTTACCATGGGCCGGGACTACGAGATTTTGCGGGGAGCCAAAAAGCTGCAGGAAGCCGAATTTGAGTTTAACCCCGAACTGGGATATATCTCCCTCAGAACACCGCTCCGGAATGATGAGGTGCTGGCCGTGGCCTATGAATATACCTATCGCGATCCGCGCACCAACCGGGTAGAAAAGTACCGGGTAGGTGAGCTGACAGAAGACTATGTCAACCGCAGCGAGTCGGACGCCATCGTACTGAAGCTCCTGAAGTCGAGTAACCTCCGCAATAACCTCGACAATCCCATGTGGAACCTGATGATGAAAAACGTCTATAACCTGGGCCAGGGGCAAATTAAGCAGGACGGGTTCCAGATGCGGATCATTTACAAAGACGATGACACGGGCATGGACGTGCCCTTCCTCGCGGATATCGCCAACCTCCGGGAAACTCCCCTGCTCAGCTTAATGGGTCTCGACCGGCTGAACTACAACAATGAAGTGATCGGCAATAAAACCGGGGGAGACGGCAACTTCGACTTTATTGAAGGCGTAACCGTAAACTCCCGCTTCGGACGGGTGATATTCCCCGTCCTGGAGCCCTTCGGTGACTATCTCGAGCAGATGGTTTCGAAGGAAGGCCAGCAATACGTGGAAAAATACGTATTCAACGATCTCTACGACAAAACCCTGACTGACGCCCAGCAAAATACTTTAAAAAATAAATTCTTCCTTTCAGGTATGTTTATCAGCGGCGGGGCCGACATCCCGCTTCCGCTGGGTGCCTCAGGCTCTTCCGTACGGGTCTACTCCGGCGGCACCGAGCTCAAACAGGGGGTAGACTATATGGTAGATCCCCAGATGGGCACAGTACGACTGATCAACCAGAGCCTGATGAATTCCGGAAAAACCATCCGGATTGATTATGAAGAAGCTGACATGTTCCAGACGCAGATCCGGCGGATGCTGGGCTTAAGGATAGATTATACCTTCAACCGCAACCTGCGCGTCGGCGCCACCCTCCAGGACCTGCGCGAAAATACTCCGGGCTTTACTACCCGTACCTCCATCGGCAATGAGCCTGTCAACAATACCATCTGGGGCCTGGACCTCAACTATAAAAAGAACGGAACGGGGCTGACCAAATTTCTGGATGCCTTACCGGGGATCCAGACCAAAGAACCTTCTTCGGTGATGGTCAATGCCGAATTTGCCCAGCTGATACCCGGCGTGAATACCAAAAGGGTAAACAACAGCTCCATGATCGATGATTTTGAGTATGCACGGAATATCAATGACCTCTCCCGGCAGCCTAACCGCTGGCGGCTGGGTTCCACCCCGCCGCAATTTTTGACAGGCATCCCTGCAAATCCTGCACAGGATGCCGCCTACCGGCATCATTATCGGAGAGCCAAGATGTCGGTTTACAGCGTGGACATGACCGCCTACTTCTCCGGGCAGGCGGGAACCGGCGTTATACCGCCCGGGCTGGGCGACGAAGCCAAGAGAAGCCCGTTTACGGCCAACTTTAATATCCAGGACATACTCGTGGGTCGCGCCATGCCCACCTTTGCCGAACAGGTACCTACCAGCCTGCTGGACATTGCGTATTACCCGGAAGAGCCCGGGATGTACAACTATAACCCGGATCTGAAGCCGGACGGAAGGCTGAATACCGACCCCAAAACCAACTTTGGATCAGTTATGCGGGGCCTTACTTTTGATGCCGATTTTGATAACTCCAATGTCGAATACTTCGAATTCTGGATGATGAACGTGTTTGAGGGCGAACTTCCATTGTCTAACCGCGTAACCAACACCACCGGCGGCAAGCTGCTGGTACAGTTAGGAGACGTATCTGAAGACGTCATCCCCGACGGCCGTTTCAATTTTGAGAACGGTATTCGTCCGGATTCACTCAACGGAAATCCGGCTAACCGCCCTTATGTGAATACACCCTGGGGCAAGGCACCGGATATTCAGTTCATGGTAGATGCCTTTGAGAATGATGAAAATATCAGGAAACTGCAGGATGTAGGCTTTGACGGGCTTTCCAATGAAGCCGAAAGAAACTACGTTAACCCCAATGATCCCAACAGCAAAGGGATCAAAGGCTACCTCGACGAGATCAGAACCAAAGTGACCGACCAGCAGGCTTTCCAGAAAATATTCAATGACCCTTCCAAAGACGACTTCCGCCATTTCCTGGACCCCTCGTTTGACGGAAATTCCACCTTCCTGGAAAGATATAAGGATTATTTAGGGGTGGAAAACAATTCTCCCTACAACAAAGATCAGGCGAAAGCCGACATTATCTATGCCAACTCCAACGCGGTAGACAAGGAAGACATCAACCAGGACAACACCATCAATGAGCTGGAGGATTTTTATGAATACGAGATCGATATCCGGCCGGATCAGGCCAGGGGCATACGCAGTAATCCCTACATTGTAGACCAGGTAAAAGTCGCCGCCACCAGTGAACGCCCGGAAACCACCTGGTACCTTTTCCGGATCCCGATCCGGAAATACACCCGGAAAAGCTCCGAATCTGCCAATGATTCCTTTAAGTCGATCCGCTTTATGCGCCTGGTCACCACCGATTGGGAGCAACCCGTGGTGCTTCGTTTCGCTACCCTCCAGCTGGTATCTAACCAGTACCGGACCTACGCTTACAAGATCAATGACACCACCAGCCATTATTATGAAACGCCCCTGGATACGCTCAGCAGAACGGTACTGAAAAGTGCTACCGTAAGCATCGAAGAGAACGGGTGTCCTGCCGGGGTAGACTGCGGCGACTCCAAGCAATATCCCTACGCGGTGCCTCCCGGCTTCGTACGGGATATCAACTATGCCACCCAGGCCCGGATGGAGTTCAATGAGCAATCGCTGAGCCTGGCCGTGGAAAACCTGGCAGGAAAAGACTCCCGCGGAGTTTTCAAAAATACCGACCTCGATCTCAACATGTACAAACGCCTCAAAATGTTTGTACATATGCATACGGAAGAAAGCAATTCAGACAGCCTAGGTATGTTTATCCGGCTGGGAACCGACCTCAAGAACAACTATTACGAAATAGAGATCCCCCGCCTGGAAAAAACGGCCCGGGGTGAGGTCTCCCCTACCCTGATCTGGCCGGAACAGAATGAGATCGATGTTCCGCTTGAAGCCTTACGAAACCTGAAGCTCCGGCGTAACCGGAACAGCGATAAAAACACATTCCGGAATGAATATTCGGAGTATCTTGTCATTGACGGTACGGCCTCGGGCACCGAAGCACCGGTGTTTCGTACCTACCGCATCTCCGTAAAAGGAAACCCGGATCTTAGTAAAGTGCTCACCATGATGATCGGGGTACGCAATAACAGCAGCCAGGAAAAGGACTACACCATCTGGACCGATGAGCTGCGGGCCTTCGGCTTCGATGCCCAGGACAAAGGCTCGGCAGGTTTGATCTCCGTAGACCTCAAGCTGGCCGATATCGGTACCCTCATGCTGGCGGGAAACTTCCGTAACTTCGGATTCGGAAGCGTTCAGGATAAAATATCCAACCGGCTTCGTGAAGACAGCTATTCCTACGGTGGCGTATTGAACCTGTCGCTCGACAAATTTTTGCCGATGAAATGGGGCCTGAACATTCCTTTTTTTATGAATTATGACCGCCAGGTGTCGGTTCCCGGTTTTAACCCGCTCGACCGGGATATCCGCCTGGATATGGCCCTGGAGGAAGATAACCTGAATCCATACCAGGAAAATCTTACACGGGAGCTGGTTTCCGATATGTCTACCACTACCGGTTTTAACTTTATGAATGTACATAAGGTAAAAACAGGGAATAACAGCAGGAACCACCTTTATGATATAGAGAACTTCACCTTCTCTTACGCACAGAACCGCATTTACCGGAGTAATATCCTGATGGCCAATAATGACCAGAGCTTCACCAGCGCCGGTATGACGTATCGCTTCACACCCAGGGCTTACAACTGGGAACCGTTCAGTAAGGCGGCCAGGCTCGACAGCTCTTTGTTCAAATTCCTGAAGCCGTTTACCCTGTCGCCCGTTCCCACGCTGATCTCTTTTGAGATGTATAATGAGCAGGTCTTCTACCGGACCCGCTTCCGTGACCAGTTCCTGCAGGATCTTCCGGATGAAAACCTGATCAAATACTATTACGGTAACCGGAATTATGACCTCGCCTGGAACATCACCCGGAACATTACGATCACTTACAATGCCCACATGCAGGCTATCCTCGACGATGTGAACGGGGTCGTTACCGCAGAACAGGATGTAAAATTCGGATCACGTCTTTTCAACAGGGGCCGGGCCAAGAATTACAGGCAGAATATTAAAGCCACCTGGCGGCTTCCGCTCCAGGATATTTACCTGCTCGACTGGATCAATGCCAATGCCTCCTATGACAACCGCTACAGCTTCCGGAGCGTGGCATTCGGACAACCCAGCCCCGACAGCACAGCCTACCAGTTCGGTCACCTCCTGGAAAACGGGCGTGACTTTGGCCTGGACGGCCGCGTAGACCTGGTAAGACTATACAATAAGATCGGTTATCTCCGGCGGGCCAATATGCCGGCTCAGCCTCGGCAGCGCTATACCCGTGCACCGGGTGATGAGCAGGATATGGCCCTGGAGGCCAATAAATTTGCCAAAGCGGTCACCCGCCTCCTGATGGCCGCACGGGGCATCAACGGCCGCTTTGCATTGACCGAATCCACCATTATGCCCGGTTTCCTGGAAATCCCGGAATTCTTCGGTTTAAGCGGCACCACCAACGGCCTGGCACCGGGTCTCCCCTTTGTTCTGGGAAGCCAGAATCCTGAAAAAACCATTGAAAGGGCTATGAACAACGATTGGCTCTCAAGGAATGTGCAGCAGTTTAACCCCATTGTTCAGCAAAGAGGATATACATTTGAATACTCCACCAACCTGGAGCCCTTCAGAGATTTCCGGATCGTGATCAAGGGGAACATTGCCCGTAACAACGACATTTCCTACGTGTATCAGCCCAATGCCGCCAATGAATTTGAAAAATTCTCACCGGTGCGCGGCGGTAGCTTCAAAATGTCGTTCTGGTCCTTTAATACTTCGTTCAAAAAAGTGAATCCCGAACCTTCCTCCGGTTATTACTATGAGCCGTTCAGGGACTTGCAGGATAACCGTGCCAAGGTGATCGATATCCTGAAAGGGCGGCCCGAGAACTCCGAGCTGCTGCTTTCCGAAAACTCCCAGGATGTGCTCATCCCGGCATTCTTTGCCGCTTATACCGGAAAAGATGTAAATGACCTCATGACCAAAAAGAAATATACGCGTAACGGCAGCAATACCTTTAATCCCTTCCTGGCCTTCCCGATGCCTAACTGGCAAATCAACTACCAGGGACTGGAGCGGGTAGCGGGCCTGAGAGCGCTGTTTTCTTCTATTACCCTCTCCCATTCCTTTGTGTCTTCCTACAGCGTGGGTAATTTTACCTCCAACCTGATGTATACCGACATGGCCCTGCTGGATTACCGCGGGATCTACGGGAAGGGGTATACCCTGGGAAATCAAAAGAACGACTTCACCAATATCTTTGATCCCGTGTATATCATGAGCTCCATTGTGATGGAGGAAAAATTTGCGCCCTTCCTCGGCGTGAACTTCACCACCAAAGGGAATTTCTCCGGGAATTTTGCCTGGAACAAGGACCGTATGGCCATGATGAACCTCTCCAACGCCCAGGTGAGCGAGACCCACGGCAATGACCTCATCTTCGGTTTCGGAATGAAGAAAAACAATGTGGTGCTCCCGCTGCGGGGTCGTGACGGCAACAGTATTATTCTTCCCAACGACCTGATATTCCGGATGGATTTTACCCTCCGGGATCTGAAGCTGATCCAGAGAAAGCTGGAAGGTGACGCCCTGATCAAAAGCGGTTTCCGTACGTTACAGGTCAAGCCGAATATCGCCTACACCTTCAATAAGCGGGTAAGCATGACGATGTTCTGGGAAAAACAGATCAACAGGCCTTACGTGACACAGCAATATTATACCAATAACGCTACTTTCGGGATTACGGCGCGATTCAATCTCGCGGAGTAAATCTCACAAATCGCACAGATTCTCACAGATAAATAAAAAAATCTGTGAGAATCTGTGCGATCTGTGAGAGAAAAACAAATACTTCACTTCCCTTGCCCAAATTCCTGAAATCTCCTATATTCACCCCAAAGACCTTAAAGCTATATGAAACCAAACCGCAGAAAATTTATTCAGAGCCTGGGCGCTGCATCCCTCCTGGCCGCATCCGAATCCTTTGCCAAACCCTTCCATATCATAAAAGATATGCGGATAAGTCCGAATGACAAGATCCGTTTTGCTACCATAGGCATGGGGATTCAGGGCCACTATGACACCAACTCCGCGCTGAAAGTCGGCGGAACGGAGCTGGTGGCAGCAGCCGATCTTTATGAAGGCCGGCTGACCCGTGTGAAGGAAGTATTCGGAAAAGACATCTTCACTACCCGTGACTATCGCGAGATATTGTCGCGGAAAGATATTGATGCCGTGCTGGTCGTCACCCCCGATCACTGGCATGACCGGATCACCCTTGACGCACTAAAAGCCGGAAAAGCCGTTTATTGTGAGAAACCCATGGTGAACCGGATCGAAAAAGGCAAGTCGGTGATCGAAGCCTGGAAAAAATCGGGGAAAACCATGCAGGTAGGCAGCCAGCGGATCAGCGGCTCTTCGTTTGCAGAAGCCCGCCGGATGATCAATGCGGGAGAGATCGGCCATATCAACTTCATTGAGGCTACTTATGACCGATTCAATGCCATTGGCGCCTGGAACTACTCTATTCCTACCGATGCCTCACCGGCCACGGTAGACTGGGACAGGTTTCTGGGCGATGCCCCCAAACGACCTTTCGACGCCACGCGTTTTTTCCGCTGGCGTAATTATCAGGATTACGGAACGGGCGTAGCCGGCGACCTTTTTGTACATCTCGTGACCGGAGTACACTATATTACGGGAAGCAACGGACCTGAACGTATATTTTCATCAGGTGAGCAAAGCTACTGGAAAGACGGCCGGGATATTCCGGATGTACTCGTGTCGGTATTCGACTACCCTGCCAATGACCGGCATGAGAAGTTCCAGATGGTGCTTCGTGTGAACTTTGCCAATGCCGGTGCCATCAAAAATGTCACCCGGATTATCGGTACCGAAGGTCAGCTCGAAGTAAGTGACCGCAACCTTATCCTTACCCGGAAGAAGCTCCCAAAAGCTCCCGGCTATGGCAACTATGACAGCTATTTTACTTTTTCAGAATCGGAACAGGCCGAGTTTAAAAGACAATATGATCAGAAGTATTCCGAAGCCGACCGCGTAGCAGAGCCGATCAAAGAACTCAGATTTGATGCGCCACAGGGAGAAGACAGCCATGCCGCCCATTTCGATGACTTTTTCAAAAACGTCCGGACGGGCAGCACCAAAACCATCGAAGACCCGGTTTTCGGTTTTCGCGCCGCAGCACCGGTGCTGGCCTGTAATGACAGCTACTTTCAGCAAAAGATCATTCATTGGGACCCCGACAAGATGGTCGTACGATAATACATACAGGAAAATAAAAAAGCAGCCAAAAGGCTGCTTTTTACTCTTCATTCAAAACAGAATTAATATCTTCTTTCTCTCGAAAATCCGTTACTCCTTCTTTCCTGACCGCCTCTTTCCTCTGCTTTCTTAACAACGATAGTTCTTCCGTCAAGTTCAGATTCATTAAGTCCGTCAATGGCAGCCACTGCTTCCTGTTGATCAGACATTTCAACAAAACCAAAACCCTTTGACTTTCCGGTATAGTTATCAAAAATCACCTTGGCAGAAACTACGGAACCGTAAGTTTCAAACGCTTCCCTTAAACCATCATCATCCGTGTTGAAGCTTAATTTAGCTACAAAAATATTCATAATATATAAAAAAAGATTAAAAATCAGAGTAGCCCTATTCGACAGGATTAGAAAAATAATTCAGTAGAAAAATCTTAGAAAGCTATTAAATAAATATACTCCATATCTGTGCAAAGGTAATGATATATATTGACCCCCCAATATATTTGTGCATTTAATCCTTAAAAATAAAGCTTTTATGCAAAATTATCCTGAACTTTGTTCCGTTCCGGAAGCATCATGCTCCCATCGATAAGAAAATCAGGGGAAAAAGAAGTTCATATTGAGCAGATTCCATCCCTGGCCCGATGTCGGGAGCAACTGAATACATTTTTGTACGTTTTATCATTCTATGAAATCATCCGTTAAATTTAATAATGTTAATACATTATTTTCCAAATCACTAAAGAACAGGATCAATGATTATTTTAGCCAGAACAACAGAAAAAAAACGGGAGATCGTAAAATAGCTTTGAAAGCCGCTATATTATTCTTTTCACTTATTTCTTTATACCTGCTTTTGGTTTTTGTGCCCCTTCACCGGGCCATAAGCATTCCGTTGTGTATCCTTTTTGGTATAAACCTTGCACTGATCGGCTTCAATGTCATGCACGATGCCGGCCATGACACCTTTTCTTCCAATAAAAGATTAAACAGTATTCTTTCTTACAGCCTGAATCTGCTTGGAGGCAATATCTATTTCTGGAAGCTAAAGCATAATGTAGCTCACCATACCTATACCAATATTGAAGGGGAAGATTTTGACATCGAGGTAAAATTCATGAGGTTTCATCCCGATCAAAAACTAAAAGGGTATCACCGTTACCAGCGTTATTATTTTATAGTATTATACAGCATCTCTTACCTGGCATGGGTATTTTACCAGGATTTTGAAAAATACTTCAGAGGGAAATTAAGTACATCTGCAGAAAGCTTCCGCTTTCCGCTCAATGAAAAAGTGATATTCTGGGTAAGTAAGCTGATCAACCTGTTCCTGCTTATCGTTATTCCCATCGTCAGTCTGGGGTGGGTCCCCGCTTTACTCGGGTTACTGATTGCGGGACTTGCATGCGGTTTCTGTCTGGCTACGGTTTTCCAGTTGGCCCATGTGGTTTCCGAAACGGAATTTACACCCGGCGATTCCCTCAAAATTGAAAACGAGTGGATGATCCACCAGTTAAGTACCACTGCCAATTTTGCCACAGGTAATAAACTATTGACGTGGCTGTTGGGGGGATTAAATTACCAGGTAGAACACCACCTTTTTCCCAGGATAAGCCATGTACATTATCCCGCACTAAATAAAATAGTGAAGGATCTGTGCCAGGAGTTTTCGGTCAGGTATATCGAGTTCAATTCCGTCCGGGAAGCCTTCCATTCGCATGTACGTGTAATTCACAGCATGTCTGCCTCATCCTGAAAATGGATTCACTGGTAACGTACTTCTCAGAAGAAATCTTAAATAAAATACCTCTTCCCGAACGATTCACCTTTCCGTTCTGCTATGACCCGCACCCGCTGACCCTGATAGCAGCAGAGGAGCTTCAGAACTATCTCAGCTCTCAAAACCATTTTGAGCACAATTTCGGCCTTAGGCCGGGGCAGGAGGGTCAGGTGATCGGGAAAATGTTCGGCATACTGATTATAGAAGATCCGACGGGAAAGGCAGGTTATCTGAGCGGATTTTCAGGAAAACTGGGGGGAACCAATCATCACGAGCGCTTTGTTCCTCCTGTTTTTGACATGCTGACCGAAAACAGCTTTTTTCTCCGGGAAGAAGAGATCCTTAACACTCTGAACCGGGAAATAGAGCAGCTCGAAAACCACCCCGACCTTCTCCGGCTCAGGAGTAAGCTGGCAGATCTTATAGATGCATCGGCCCGGGAAACTACCCGTATAAAAGACCTCCTGAAATGGAATAAGGAGCAACGTAAACAGCAGCGGCAAGAACAAAAATACCGTATTTCGCCCGCAGATTATTCTTTACTGGAAGAAGAGCTTGTACGGCAAAGCCTTGCCGACAAACGGCTCCTTAATCGTAGCTCACAGGAATACAGGGAACAAATTCAGGAACTTAGTTCCCACATCGCCGGTTTTGAACAGCAGACAGAGGTCCTTAAGAAAGACCGCCGGGAAAAGTCATCTGCCCTCCAGGAGGAACTATTCAACCGTTATTCCTTTTTGAACCGCCACGGGAACCCCAAAAGCCTGGGGGCTATATTCCGTGAGACCGTTTATCGAAAGCCTCCCGCTGCCGCAGGCGAATGCGCCACACCCAAGCTGTTGCAATATGCTTTTCGGAAAGGCTACAGGCCGTTAGCCATGGCTGAATTCTGGTGGGGCGCTTCGCCACGCTCAGAGGTCCGTAAACACCAGCATTTCTATCCCGCATGTACAGGGAAATGTGCGCCCATCTTAAAGCACATGCTGGAGGCAATCCCACTCGACGAAAACCCTTTGTTACAAAATCCGGGTAGCAATAAGGAATTGCAGTTAATATATGAGGATGATCATTTCGTAGTGATTGACAAACCTTCCGGGCTGCTTTCTGTTCCGGGAATTTATATACGGGACTCGGTGTACAGCCGCCTGAAAGCTCTCTGGACTAACCGCGAACCACTGATCATTCACCGGCTGGACATGGACACCAGCGGCCTGCTGGTGGTGGCCCGGACCCGTGAAGCCCACAGGCATATCCAGCGGCAATTTCTGAAACGTACAGTGGTCAAACGGTACAGCGCCCTGCTTTCCGGTAAACTGGCGGAACAAAGCGGGGAGATCCACCTGCCGCTGAGAGGCGATTTTGATGACCGCCCCCGCCAGATGGTTTGTTTCGAGCATGGCAAAAAGACCATTACCTGCTGGGAGCTGGTCTCCGTGCAGAATGGCCTTTCCAAAGTACATTTCTATCCCCTTACCGGCAGAACCCACCAGTTACGGATGCATGCGGCCCATCACCTCGGACTCAATACCCCTATCGTGGGCGACGACCTCTACGGATCTGCAGCCGACAGGCTGTATCTGCATGCAGCTTACCTTGAATTCACCCATCCCAAAACCAAAGAACGGCTCCGCTTCGAATCAAAAGAGGAATTTTGAGAAGGTTTAAGAACATACAAACTGCTACGTTGTTTTCGGAATTCAGTCTCTGTCACATACTGTTAGTATGCTCCTTCTCCCTCATCCTCAACGCCTTGCATTTTGCATATTCTTAAATCTTTTGGCCTTTTACCCTTTATGGACATCTATCCGTGAAAATCTGTGTTATCTGTGAGGTCTTAAAGCATCTTCCTTTATACCCTCTACCGCCGCCCTGATCCGCTTTATCGCCTCTTCCAGCAAATGCCGTTGCGTAGCAAAATTCAACCGGATATGATCTTCTCCCATAAACACTGTGGCTTCTATCACCCCCACTCCGTACTTCTCCAGACAGGCGGCAAAGTCTTTGATTCCCAGGCCGGAATAATCGATCCAGGCCAGATAAGTGGCGTCCTGAGGATGCATTTTCAGACCGGGAATCTTATTGATCTCCTCCAAAAGGAAGTCGTGGTTTGACCGCAGGTAATCCAGCGCGGCTTCCAGCCACAAAGCAGACTCCCCATAGGCGGCCTTACAGACCTCCCCAGCCAGTAAGGTCATGTGTGGAACGGTATGGAGACGGATCTTTTCAAACCCTTTCCGGTGTTCCGCATCCGGAATAATGGCAAAAGCGGAGCCCAGGGCCGGAATGTTAAATGCCTTGGCAACCGAAAAGAAACTTATGGTATTGGCCGCCACTTCCGGCGAAAGTGAGGCAACGGGAATATGCCGCTTATCCCGATCCAGGATCAGGTCGGCATGAATATCATCAGAGCAAATCAGGATATCGTGCTTTAAACAGAAATCAGCCAGTTTATCCAGCTCTTCGCGGCTGTACATACGACCGGTGGGGTTATGGGGGTTGCACAGGATATACATCCGGGTTTGTTCCGTTACAGCGGCTTCCATGGCCTCAAAATCCATGACCCAGCATCCGTTTTCCATCTTTAGGGGAACTGCCTGGAGTTCCCTGCCTTCCGCTGCGGCTATATCGAGAAACGGCCGGTAAACGGGTATGGAGGTCATCACCGCATAAGGGGTAACAGAAACGTAACGCGCTGCGGTGCCTAATCCCGATAAAACCGACGGGAGCCATACGATCCACTCCTTTTCGATCTCCCATTGATACCTGTCCCGAAACCATTCCCTCACCGTATCTGCCAAGGCTTCCGGGGGCATGGCATAACCATAAATTCCCGTATCCGTATACCTCCGGAGGGCCTCCCGTACAGGCCCGGCCACTTCAAAATCCATATCGGCCACCCATAGCGGGATCACCTCCTCATTATACCTGGTCCATTTGATGCTACCGTCCTTCCTGCGGTCGTAAACCCGTTCAAAATCCATGTTTTTTGTATAACTAATTAATGATTTGCTTAAATTTGTGAATCCAGGATACGTTGCACCGTAAAACTACAGATTAAATTTACCGAAATGTTAGTAAAATATAAAAAAGCTCCGGGCCAGCGAATGATAAAGAGTCTAAGTCTGCGACAGAAGTCATGGCTTAATGCTGCCGGTGGTGCATTTCTCTTTATTATCGGGCAATGCCTGTTTGCCATATCCTGGTTCCGGCTTTTTGAGGGATTCCATAAACCTACCTGGATATTCATGGTCATGCTGGGACTGGTACTGACATTAACGGGGCTGCTGGTGATGGGAAAAGCACTGGTGCTAAGCTCCCAGATAAAAGCGAGGAAATATTACAAGAAAAGGCATAATGCCCTGATCAGAAGAGCTTCCCAAAACCTTGAAAGCTCTAAATTAAAGATAGAAAGAAGCCCTAAAAAATAGGGCTTTAATTACTTTGCAGCTTCAGCTTTCAGTTCTTCCACCGTCACCTTCCGGATGGTAGGTTTTAATGTCAGTCTCTTTACAGCTGCTACTTTATCATTCGCTACTGCTCTGTTCTTTCTGCTCTTTCTTTTTAACTGAGTAACTCCCATGGTGATCCATTTTTGAATTTCGAGGTGCAAATATAGATATAATTTCCCATAAATCTGCCCCTCAAACGATATTTTCTGTGAATACGTAACATTTTTAGGAAAGTTTGAAGCATAGTATTCACCCATTAGCCGTTATAGGCTATTTTTGAAAGATTTTTTAACACAAACGATATGTCTAAACCCGGTCTGGCCAGAGGAACCCGCGACTTCGGTCCGGAAGTAATGGCCAAAAGAAATTTTATTTTTGATACCGTAAAGAAAGTATATAAAAAATACGGATTCCTTCCCCTCGAAACCCCTTCAATCGAAAACCTTTCGGTGCTGATGGGGAAATACGGAGAGGAGGGCGACCAGCTCCTGTTCAAGATCCTCAATTCCGGCGATTTCATAAAGGAGGTCACCCCGGAAGACCTGGCAAAAGGGTATAAGGAAATTCTGAAAAAGGTTTCTGAAAAGGGCTTACGCTATGACCTGACGGTTCCCTTTGCCCGGTATGTAGCCATGAACCGCCAGCAGTTGGCCATCCCTTTCAAGCGTTACCAGATCCAGCCGGTGTGGCGTGCCGACCGGCCGCAAAAGGGCCGGTACCGCGAATTTTACCAGTGCGACGCCGATGTGGTAGGCACCGACTCCCTGATCTGTGAGGCGGAGATCGTGCTGATGCTGCACGAGGTTTTCCGCGACCTGGGCATCACGGAGTTTGTGGTGAAGATCAATAACCGGAAAATACTGGCCGGTATTGCCGAGGTCATCGGCGCTGCCGGAAAAGAGGCCGTACTGAGCGTGGCAATCGACAAGCTGGATAAAACGGGAAAGGAAAAGGTGGAGGCCGAACTGATGGAAAGGGGATTTACGGAAGAGAATATCCGGAATCTTCAGCCCCTGTTTGAACTGGGAAATACGGCCAATCGTAATTCCTCTTTAAATGATGACGATATCGATCTAAGCACTAAGGATTCGATTTTGACAGATTACCTGAGCAAATTAGAGGTAAAAGATGACCTGGTATTCGACCAATTGGAAGAATGGCTTGCCAATTCCCCTACCGGCCTGTTGGGCGTCCGGGAGCTGAAAAATATCTGGGCCCTCGTGAAAGACCTGGGCCTTCCCCAGGCCCATATCGAGTTTGATCCCGCGCTGGCTCGCGGCCTTAGCTATTATACCGGGGCCATCTTCGAGGTAAAAGCCCTGAACGTTAGCATAGGCAGCATCTCCGGAGGCGGCCGCTACGACAACCTGACCGGAAGCTTCGGGGTTTCGGGAATGTCGGGCGTAGGTATTTCATTGGGCGTGGACCGGATCTACGATGTCATGGAAGAGCTTTCCCTCTTCCCGGCCGAACTCGGCTACTCCTCTACCCGGGTAATGGTGACCCATTTCGGAGAAGAAACGCTTAAAAGCAGCCTCGGGCTTCTTTCGCTGCTCCGGAAACATGAAATAAGCGCGGAGGTCTACCCCGACACCGCCAAAATAAAAAAACAATTCGAGTACGCCGACCGGAAAAGCATTCCGTTCGTTTTAATTGCAGGCCCGGAAGAAATTGCTCAAAAAACGTATTTATTGAAAAACATGATCACGGGCATACAGACTCCCGTTACTGAGGATACTTTAATTTCAACCGTTAATGACTAAGAAAAGAAAACTTTTTGCTTACGCCCTCGTACTGGTTTCCACCGTAGCGGCTTCGTTTGCCTTTTACCTCTGGCAGGTGTATTCCAGCCCGAACCTGAACGTAGAAGGAAAGGAAAAATTCGTGCTCTATATCCCGGAAGGCTCCGGGTATGATAACGTTCTGGACTCTTTACGGGCCCACCGTATGATCCATAATGAGATCGCATTCGGCTTTCTTACCAAACGGAAAGGTTACCGGGAAAACATTAAACCGGGTCGTTACGAGATCCCGCCAAACTCTTCCAACAATACCATCATTTCCAAGCTGATGAGCGGCCGCCAGGACCCGGTTAAGCTGACCTTCAACAATGTCCGGACCAAGGAAGATCTGGCCCGTAAGATCGGGAACAGGCTGGCGTTTGATCCACAGATCCTGGTGGAGAAACTGAATGACGATGTCGTGGTTCAGCAGCTGGGATTTAACAAAGAGACGGTCATGAATATGTTCCTGCCCGATACCTATTTTATCTACTGGACGGTCTCGCCCGATGGCTTCCTGGAGCGTATGCAAACTGAGTACAGGAAATTCTGGAATGAGGAACGCCTGAACAAGGCGCAAAGCATCAACCTGACACCTGACCAGGTAGGAACGCTCGCTTCCATTGTTCAGAGTGAGACCAACAAAAAGGATGAGATGCCGGTGGTGGCCGGGGTATACATTAACCGTCTGGCCATAGGAATGCCGTTACAGGCCGACCCTACCGTTAAATTTGCAATAGGTGATTTTACCCTTAAGCGGATCCTCCATAAGCACCTGGTCATAGAATCACCTTACAATACTTACCGGAACAGAGGGCTGCCCCCGGGGCCGATCGCCCTGCCGGAACGGGTGGCATTAGACGCTGTTTTGAATTATGAGCAGCATAATTATACCTATTTCAGCGCGAAGGAAGATTTTTCTGGCTACCATAATTTTGCCGAAGACCTTACACAGCACATGAAAAACGCTCAAAAATATCATACTGCGCTTAACCAGAGAGGAATCCGCTAATGTATAGTCACAGGGTTACATACCGGGTTCGTTATGCCGATGTGGATCAGATGGGCTACATGTATTACGGCAACTATTCCCGGCTTTATGAGATCGGCCGGGTGGAGGCTCTTCGTGCATTGGGTGTGCGCTATCGCGACCTGGAAGAGAGTGGGATCTGGATGCCCGTTTACGAGAATAATTCACGATATATCCGGCCCGCGCAATACGACGAGCTCCTGGAAATAAACTGCAAGCTGGAAGCGCTTCCGGGAACAAGAATTATCTTTACCTCGGAGATCAGGAACGAGGAAGACGTGCTGGTCCATGTGGGACGGACCACACTGGTCTTTCTTGACGGTACGAGCCGAAAGGTCATTTCCTGTCCCGACATGATTTTAGAGAAATTACAACCTTACTTTTCATGCGAAACAGGATAATTAAAATATTGCAGAGGTTAAAAAACTACCTCAGCACCATTTACCCTTTCAAGTCGGAAATCTCGGTGTACCGGTTCCTGGAAATCCTCTGGAAAAATGTTGTCACCTTTGATCTTGACCAGCGGGCCACTTCCGTAGCCTTCAGTTTTCTTCTGGCAGTTTTTCCGGCTATTCTTTTCCTCTTTACCCTGATCCCCTATATTCCCATTGATCACCTCGACGTGCTGATCATGGATTTCAGCAGAAATCTTATGCCCGAAGGGCTCTACGACATCGTCGCCCAGACCATTTATGAGATTATCAGCCGTCCCCGTGGAGATATCCTCTCCTTCGGTTTTATTTTCTCGCTTTATGCGGCCACCAACGGCATCAATTCACTGACTAACGCCTTTAACGGGGCACTGGAGAAAAAAAAGAACCGGGGCTTTGTGCGTTCGCGGGGTACGGCTGCGCTGGTCCTGCTCATCCTGATATTTGTACTGGTTTGTGCGGTCATTATCCTTATCGCAGGGAAGATCGTACTGAATTATATTGCCAGCCAGGGCCTGTTCAGCTCCGGGCTGAACCTGCTGGCCATTCGTTCTTTAGGTTACATTTCTATTTTTTTTATATTTTATTTCGGGATCGCTTCCCTTTATTATTTTGCTCCGGCTATCCCTAAAAGGATCCGCTTTTTTAACTTCGGGGCCGCTTTTTCTTCTGTATTGTGCATTTTGGCCACCAACCTTTTTTCCTGGTACCTGGAGAACTTCAGCTCTTACAACAAGCTCTACGGTTCGATCGGTACGCTCATCGCCATCATGGTCTGGATCTACCTGATCTGCCTCATTCTGATCCTGGGTTTTGAAATCAATGTGGACCTCCGGGAGGAAAAATATAAGCTGAGAAACGCAGAAGAGCATGTCTGAATTTTATCTTTTGCAAAAGATATAAACATGCTCTAAAGCCCCTATTTCAGGGAAAATTTAAGCGCTGCATTAACCCCGAATTTATTGGGTGAGATCAGGTACGTAGGTTTTGAGAACGGAAATTCAAAGTAGGGAGCTACCTGTCCGTTGAGCCGGCCGTACTTGTACTGAATACCCATCCCGTAATACAGATTATTGAAAATCTTAGGCTTATACTGACTCTCCATGTTCTGATACGGACTTTCTGCAAAACCATCATTGACAAAAGAAACATTCTCCGAAACCTTTAGGTCCAGCCTGGTTCCGGTACTCATCAGGAAGTCGAGCCGGTAGGTCAGCGGCACATAATAGCTCATGTAGATGGGCATACGTATTCTGGAAGTCTTAATGGTGATGTCTCTAATGCCGTTCTTAGCCGGGCCGGGAGCTTTCGGCGGCTTGTAGTTGTCTTCAAAATTCTTCCCGGTTCCTTTATTGAAATCCTTGGGCACCGCAAAAGACATTGTGGAGCTATTGGCAATGGAGACTCCCGTGCTTACACTAAACCTGTTTTTCAGGAAGATCTCTACCATAGGACCGAACGAAAAGGCATTATTCCCGCCCATATAATCGGTTTCCACGCCCGGTCTTGCATTAAAGTTGGGCCAGAATTTACGCTGAGGAATTGCCGAAGATTTATTTTCGGCAGCGATCACCAGGGTATCTTTCTCCGTTTTACGTTCCGGTGTCTTCGGCTCCCGTGCCGTATTTTCTTCCTGTGTATACACCATCATGTCCCTGAAAGCGGGTTCCTTCAAAACGGTGCTGTCCGGGGCTTCTTCCCTGTCTGCGCGGATTCCGGTATCCCATACACGCCCTTCTTCCGTATAAGCGATCGGCTGACCGATATAACTGTCCCGGTAAATGTATTTATAAACGGTATGGCTCCGGTACACCGTGTCGGTGATATAGCGTATCTCTTTTCCCGGGATATTTTCTTCTATAACAGTAAGGGTATCGGTTTTATCAAATGGTTCGGGTTTTGAGTTAAATAAAAGGTTAAACATGAGAGCCAGGGAAGAAATCCCGCCAAAGATCCAGCCGCCGTAGGTCTTTAAAAA
Source organism: uncultured Lacihabitans sp. (assembly GCA_964563435.1). Taxonomy (GTDB): domain Bacteria; phylum Bacteroidota; class Bacteroidia; order Cytophagales; family Spirosomataceae; genus Leadbetterella. The sequence goes on along the minus strand of CAZLXI010000003.1, from coordinate 37,730 downwards.
AGTTACGTACCAGGGTACCGGCAGTAACTTCCTGAAGTTCTCCCAGGCTTCAGACGTATGATCCGTCTGAAGCGTTTCGAGCTTCTTTCGTATCCGGTCATCAAAATCTTTCTCAGACATATCAATATTTCATTACTTTATCTGCTGCATATAGTTTAATCCATTCCTGAAGCTTTAAACGTGCCTTCACCAGGTTCGACCGCGAGGTCCCTTCATTGATATTCAGCATTTCCGCGATCTCGGCATGGGAATAACCGTCGATCGCAAAAAGTGAAAATACCGTCCGGTACGAAGGTGGCAGCTTTTGCACCAGTTCCAGGATCTCCTCCGCACTCAGCTGATCCATCACCTCCGCCTGGTTTACTTCCAGGTGGGGCACCTCATTGACATCTACCAGGGCCACTTTCGGGCTGAACTTCCTGTAATAATCGATACAGGTTCGCACGGTTATGGTCTTAAACCAGGCCGGAAAACTCTGCATTTCATTAAAACTATGGATGTTTTTAAATACTTTAAGAAATGCGTCGTTGACCATTTCCTCCGCCTGAGCATAGTCGGAACCGTACCTCAGGCATATCTTTTTAGCATACCCGTAAAAATTTTCAAACAGCGCTTTGTGGGCGGAAGCCTTTCCGTCCTTGCACTCTTTGATAGTGGTAATTAAATCGAATGCTCTGTTACGTCCTGTACTCACGTTTTGGTGATCGGTGAACAAATATAATAAACCGCCGCTTTTCAGATCGCCGGTACCTGCCGGCCGGGTAGCTGCTTCTGAATACTATTACGTAACAAGATCTGAAAATGATGCCTCGATCCTTACATTTCTGTAAGCTGGGCCTCCTGCTTTTCGTAAAGCTCGGCATAAAGACCGCCTCTTTGAAGCAATTCTTCGTGTGTGCCCGTGTCCACGATCCGCCCTTCATCCATCAGAATGATCTTATCAGCGAGGCGCGCGTTGGAAACCCGGTGGGAAATGATAATGGTGGTTTTGCCGGTCATGATCCGTTTCAGGTTATTCAGAATATGATTTTCCGTTACGGTATCTACGGCAGAGAGGCTGTCGTCAAGAATAAGTATCCTGGGTTCACGGATAACCGCCCGGGCAATGGACACCCGCTGCTTTTGTCCGCCTGAAAGGGTAATTCCCCGCTCCCCAACTTTGGTATTGAAGCCTTCCGGAAAATCCATAATGTTCCTGTATACCTCAGCGTCCCGGGCAGCATTGACCACCTCTTCGTCAGTAGCCTCTTCACGACCGAAGCGAATATTGTTACTGATGGTGTCTGAGAACAAAAACACCTCCTGGGTCACATAGCCCATTTGTGCCTTGTATCGGGAAAGGTCGAGGTCTTTGATATCCACGTCGTCAATCAGGATCTGCCCCTCCTCAATATCATACAATCTTAACAGGAGATTCGCCAGGGTGCTTTTACCGGATGCCGTGGTACCGATAATGGCCACACTTTCGCCGGCGCGGATGTCCAGTGAAATATCGTCCAGCGCCCGGATGCCTGTATCCGGATAAGTAAAGGAAACATTCCGGAAACGGATATTTCCTTCCACATCAATAGGCATGTTCCGGTGCGACAGGATATCGTTTTCCAGCATAAGGAATTCGTTGATCCTCTTCTGTGAGGCGGCAGCCCGCTGGATCTGCCCCGAGGTCCAGCCCAGGGCGGCCATAGGCCAGGTAAGCATAAAAACATAGATCATAAATTCCGCAATGACACCCAGCGATATCTTTCCGGCTATCACCTCCTGCCCCCCTACGAAAACGCAGATAATGGTGCTTAAGCCGATCAGGAAGATCATCAGCGGATGAAACATGGAATCTACCCGGGCCAGTTTCAGCGACTCATACTGATACTTCAGGCTCTCTTTTTCAAACTGCTCGTAAAATTTCTCTTCAGCGGCAAAGGATTTGATCACGCGAATCCCGGAATAGGTTTCCTGGGCATTGGTCGACAGGTTGGCCAGGCTCTTCTGGATACGCTCCGAACGCCGGTTAATAATGCTGCTGACAATAAAAATGCTGAGGGATAAAAGGGGCAGCGGGATCAATACAAACCAGGTCAGCCGGGCATTCACCGAAAACATATAGCTTACCACCAGCACTACCAGCACAAACATGTTTAGCAGGTACATAATGGCCGGACCCAGATACATCCGGACCTTCGACACGTCTTCGCTGATGCGGGCCATCAGGTCACCGGTAGAGTTTCTTTTGAAAAAAGCCAGCGGCAGGGTCTGATAATGGGCGTAGATCTCATTTTTCAGATCATACTCGATATGCCTCGACATCACGATGATGGTCTGGCGCACGGCAAAAAGAAAGACGCCTTTGATCACGGCCATCAGGATGATCAGCGCTCCCAGCACAGTGATCCCGAAAGTAAGGGTTTTATACGTGACGGGCTGAAAGCCGGAATACCGGAAAAGGAAATAGTGGTCTACGTTGGTCTCCACCAGCTCCAACGCATGACGCACGATCTGCGCCGGGATAATCCCGAACAGATTGGAAAGAATGGTAAACAAAATACCCAGTAAAAGTAGTCCCTTATACTTGAGGAAATATTTATTCAGATATGCTAATTCCTTCATTAACCGCCCCTGTTAAACCTTGCTGCAGACGACCTTGTTTTTACAAAACCGCTCTACCACCTGTTGATAATATTCTTCATATTGCGAGACCACCACGTGCATATCAAATTCCCGTGCACGTTCCAGCGCCCGCTGCTTAAATCCTTCAAGATTCTTTTCGTCCAGTACAAACAAAGCCTTTTCCACCATATCGTCAATGTCGCCGATGTTGCTCAGGAATCCGGTCACGCCGTGAATATTCAGCTCGCTGAGCCCGCCGGTATTGCTGGAGATCACCGGCACCTGGCAGGCCATGGCTTCCAGCGCAGCCAGACCGAAGCTTTCCTTTTCGGAAGGCATCAGGAAGAGGTCCGCTACGGAAAGCACCTCTTCCATAGCTTCCAGCTTTCCGATGAACCGTACATCTTCATCGATGCCCAGCTGGCGGGTCAGCAGCTCCATATTCTGTCTTTCCTCTCCGTCGCCTATCAGCAGAAGCTTACTGGGTACCACGTCGCGTATCCCGGCAAAAACCCGGATCACGTCACCGATCCTTTTCACTTTCCGGAAGTTGGAAGCATGCACCAGCAGCTTTTCGCCATTCGGACAGATGAAGCGCTTGAAATGCTCTTTCTCCTGTTTTTGAAAACGTTCCAAGTCTACAAAGTTATGAATAACTTCAATAGGTTTATCAATGGAAAAGGCGTCGATAGTTTCCTGCCGCAGGTCGTTGGAGACAGCGGTGACCCCGTCTGATTCGTTAATGCTGAACGTGATAATGGGGCGGAGCGAAGGATCCTTCCCCACAATAGTGATATCCGTACCGTGCAGAGTGGTGACCACCGGGATATCCAGTCCCTGCAGCTTCAGGATCTGCTTGGCCAGAAAAGCCGATGTGGCGTGCGGGATGGCATAATGCACATGAAGAAGATCCAGCTTTTCATATTTAACGACATCCACCATCTTACCTGCCAGCGCAGACTCATAAGGAGGATACTGAAACAAAGGATAGGAAGATATGTTTACCTCATGGTACCAGATGTTCTCGCTGAAAAAGTCGAGCCGTATGGGTTGGGCATACGTGATAAAATGAATCTGATGTCCTTTCTGAGCCAGTGCTTTCCCGAGTTCTGTTGCTACCACACCACTTCCCCCAAAAGTTGGATAACATACAATTCCGATCTTCATGTATTCGTTCTTTCCTTGTTAAACGTTTAATTCGTCCCAAATAATTCCATAGGATAGTTATTCATTGTTAACTTTGGAACCAAAAACCGTTACAAGCCTATTAAATCTTTCCTGAAGCTGATCCGTTGGAAAAACCTGGTTATTGTGGCCGTTACTCAGTATATGGTGAGGATATTCCTGGTTTTCAACCTCACCTTTTACTGGAAAGAGGAGGTTTATTTCCATCTTCTGGTGTTTACCACCGTGCTTATCGCGGCGGCCGGCTATATTATTAACGATTATTTCGATATTAAGATCGACCGGATCAACAAGCCCGACCGGGTATGGATAGGTAAAACCATCAGCCGGCGAAATGCCCTGCTGATCCACCAGATTTTCAGCGGCGCGGGCATCGTACTGGCCTTTCCGGTGGGCCTGAAAGCCGTAGCGATCAATATGTTCAGCGTATGGCTGCTGTGGTTCTACGCCTCGGGCTTCAAGAAAAAACCCTTCATCGGCAATTTCGTGGTGGCCCTGCTGACCGCGCTGGTCATTGCCGAGATCGCCCTTATCTACGATCCCGGCAATCGCCTCATTTACATGTATGCCGTATTTGCCTTCTTTATCAACCTGATCCGTGAGATCATCAAAGACATGGAAGACATCCGGGGTGATGAGGTTCACGGCGCCAGGACCCTGCCCATCCTTTACGGTATTCACAAAACCAAAAAGCTGCTCTACCTTCTTATGGCCGCTTTCCTGGTCTCCATGTTTTTCTTCATGTACAAAGTAGAGGATATGCAGATACGGCTTTTTTCCGGGATCCTGCTGGCCCTGTGGGCTGTTGTGCTGGGTTTCATTATCCGTGCCGACCGTAAGGCCCACTTTTCCCGCTTAAGCGACCTATGCAAATGGACTATACTGGCCGGACTGATGAGTGTGGTTTTATTTCATTTGGGATAATATCTTGCAACCGGTATTAAACTTTTTTGTCTTATTGAAATATGGACAAAGAAAGCGAGCTCTTTTCGGATAAACTATTGGTAGAAAAAATATTGAATGGTAACACTCAATGTTTTGCCATGGTAGTGAAAAATACGGAAAGGCTGGTGGCCCAGATTATTCGAAAAATGGTTGTAGATGAAGAAGACCAGAAAGATCTTGTACAGGATATTTATCTAAAAGCCTATCAGAGTATTTCATCATTCCGGTTTCAGTCTAAATTATCCACGTGGATTGCCACCATTTCTTATAATACGGCCTTAAACTATCTTGAAAAAAAGAAAATCTCCTTGTGCGACATGGATACCGTGCCGGAAAACAAAGTTACACTGTCTGAAAATGCAGAAAAAGAAATTTTCAGAAAGGAAACCGCACAAATGCTTAACCATGAAATCAATAAGCTGCCGCCTTTGTATAAAACATTAATATCTCTTTACCATATTGAAGAATTGTCCAATACGGAAATTGCCGAGATCACCCGTTTGCCGGAAGGAACGATAAAAAGTTACTTATACAGGGCAAGAAAAATACTAAGAGACAATATTGAAAACATTTCCAACATGAATAATTATGAACAATGATCATTTGACTGACCATACCATACAAGCCTATGCTATTCAGGAAATAGCAGATAGCCCTATAGCTTTACATATTTCAGCATGTGCCGCCTGTAAAGCTAAACTGGAATCCTACCGGGTTTTAATGCGTAGCATCAGCAACATCGAACCTGAAACCTTTTCTTTTGATGCTACAGCTCTGGTCATGCAGAAAATAAGGCAATCTGAAAATAGGAAAACACCCATCGGCGATTACACCCTAAATGCAATTTCATGGCTTTTAAATTTGGGTGTACTTATACTGGGTATTCCTTTCATAAAGCCTGTTTATCAGCTTTTCCATGCTTTCACCGGGATTACTAATGTTTTAATAGCAGTGTCTGCATGTAGTGTTCTGATTTTCCTACTAACAGATATTTTCAGGCAATACAGACAACGTGAAATGTTGCTTTCAGAATAAGTTATGCAACCCAAATTTTAAACACCGGTCTATTAAGATATAATTCAAAGATAAAAAATGAAAAAAGCAATTTTAAGTATCACAGGTTTTTCGTCATCCATTCTTGTTTCTGCACAGGAAAAACCAAATGGCAACCCAGTTCAGCCGGATTTAGGACCAAAAACAACAGAGGCGCTAAGTCAAACCCTTCATGTAGATGTTATAGTACCCGTTATTTTAGTTGGATTACTGGTTTTTTGGATTATTTCTTTAGTGAAATATCTTTTAGAGCACCGTTTGAAAAATAAAATAATTGACAGGGAGATTTCCGAACAATTAGCGACTTCAATTCTTGAAAAAAACAGTAAAAATAAAAATGATGAAGCCATGAAACTGGCGATTTTACTTTGTAGCGTAGGAACGGGTTTAATGATTACATACTGCACTATGCCTTTACACATTCATTCCCTGGCTATTATAGCCTTTAGTGTTGGGGCAGGCTATTTAGGCTATTTTTCCTACCTGAAAAATCAAAACAAATAGTTTTCAACTCATAACATTTTCGGGTAATATCTATATCTCCACCATACGATGGAGCAGGAAAGATATGGCCTTTTAAAAACCAAAAATAAGTTTAATAATATTTAAAAATAGTAAACAATGAAATATAGAATCATATTCGTATTAGTATTTGCGGTTCATCTGTTGTCCGGTCAAAATAACATCCACCACATAGACAGCCTGCTAAATTCCCTGCACGCAAAGGGCAGAATAAATGGCAACGTCTTAATTGCAGATAAAGGCAACATTATTTACAATAAGAGTTTTGGTGTAGCCAATGAGAGTACCCGGCAGGAGTTAAATGAAAACTCCGTTTTCGATTTATGTTCGGTTTCCAAACAGTTTACTGCAATGGGCATTATGCTGTTGAAAGAAAGAGGGAAATTAAAATTGGATGACCCGATTTCAAAGTACATTCCGGAGCTATCTTTTTACAAAGGTATTACTATAAGACATTTACTCCATCATACCGGAGGCTTACCGGACTATATGGAAATATTGGAAAAGTCATTTGATAAAACTCAGATAGCGACCAATAAAGATATCGTTGCGCTTTTTGTGAAAGAAAAACCGGCAGTGATGTTTGCTCCGAATTCCGCATGGGAATACAGTAATACGGGATATGCTCTTTTAGCGGTAATCATTGAAAGCGCATCCGGTAAAAAGTACGATGAATTCCTTGCTCAGAATATTTTCAACCCCTTAAAGATGAACAGCACTTTTGTGTATAACAGAAGATATTCACCACGTGATATTAAAAATTACGCTTTGGGATATGTATATTCCGATAGCCTGAATAAACTGGTCTTACCGGACGATTTAGAAGAGTATTCCTATGTAAAATTACTGGATGGTGTGGTAGGAGATGGTGCTGTTAACTCAACTGTTACAGACTTATTGAAATGGGACAATGCCTTATATACTGATAAACTAATATCTGCTGAGGGAATAGACGAAATGTTTACTCCGGTAAGCCTGGACGATGGTTCCACATTCGATTACGGGTTTGGCTGGCAATTAGATTCCGGTAAAGTATTTGGAAAACGTGTACTTCACACAGGTGGCTGGCCGGGCTATAATACCTATTTTGACCGGCACTTAGATAATGGGAAGACCATTATCATCTTACAAAATCACCATGATGTGGAAATGGTATACAAACCTATCCGGTATTTACTTTACGGATTACCTGTACCTGCTCCGCCAAACAGAACAGAAATCACACTAAGCGAAGAGCAACTCAACAAGGTTTTAGGTGTATATGAAATTAAAGAAGGAATGGAATTTACCATTTCATTAAAGGCCGGAGCACCTTATGCCCAAATGAGCAATCAGCCGGCCCTAAGAATTTATCCGGAAAGTGGAACCTCGTTTTTTTTAAAAGAATTTGACGCTGTGATTCAGTTTGTAACAGGCGAAAACGGAAAGGTGAATAAGCTGATTGTAGTACAAGGCGAACATCGGACGGAGGCCAATAAAATCAGGTAATCACTGTCCTACTTTAGAAGGAGGTCCAGCTGTGCCCTGAAGAGTTTCCCGACGGGCACAGTATACTTCCCTATACCTATCCGGTTTCCTTCTATGCTCCTGATATGCTTTTGAGCCACCATAAACGATCGATGTACCTGCACCAGATCATCTGTTGGAATGAGTTCTTTGACCGATGATAAATTTCCTCGTAAGGTGATGATCTCTTCTTTAAGCACAATTTTGATATAGTTACCGGAAGCCTCTACAAACAAAATATCATCAGGAACAAGCTGGATGTGTTTATTATTCACGCGTAGAAAAAATCTCCCCGGCTCTTCATTTTGCGTTCCGGGCACGGGCATGAGAGTATCTGTACGCGCCTTATTTACAGCCTTTAAGAAACGCTCAAATGAAAAGGGCTTAAGCAGGTAATCCACAATGTTCAGTTCATAACCTTCCAATGCATACTCGCTGTAGGCGGTAGTCACTATCACTTTCGGGGGCCGGGGCAGCGTTCTCAGAAATTCAAACCCTTTCAGCTTAGGCATATTCAGATCGAGAAAGACCAGATCTACGGGGTTACTGTTGAGATACTCTATGGCTTCTATGGCATCGTAGCAATCCTGCATCATCTGCATATGGGGCAACAGCGCGCAATACTTCTTAATAATGTCATGAGCCACAGACTCGTCATCCACGATGATATATTTCATAAACTAAGTTTTAACCGGATCTTATAGATGTCAGCCTCGTTTTCGTATATTTCAAGTTCGTGTCTGTTCTGATAAGCCAGTTCCAGCCGTTGCTTCAGGTTATTCAGGCCAATACCTTCACCGCCTCCCCTCTCTTCCGCATCAAAGTTATTTGCAATTTCGAAATCGATCGTTTGTGTTGTAGCTTTTAACCGAATATAAACAAATGCCCCCCTTCTTAGTTTCTCTACACCATGCTTAAAGGCATTTTCCACCATAATAATGAATAATAAAGGCATGATCCTGATGCTCCGGTCTTCTGCTTCCACATCAAAACGAATATCAATGGCCTTATGATACCGCATTCGATGCAGATCCATATAGTTCTCCAGGTAGCTGATCTCATCCTCTAAGGTCACCCAATCTTTTTGCCCGTCATAGATACTGTAACGCATCATGTCGGATAATTTGAGAATCAGCTGCTGGGCTTTAGCAGTATCTTGCGCTACCAGCCCATACAGGTTATTCAACGTATTAAAGAAAAAATGCGGATTTACCTGGCTTTTCAGGTGCATCAGCTCCGCCTGCTTTTTTTCCTTTTTAAGCCTTAGAATAAATTTGACCTGGATAATTACCCACCGTATCATCCAGGCTGCCATAGAAGTGAAAAACAGCAGACTGAAAACGATGAGTTCGTCCCTTTCGCCGAAAGCATCATTGAAAACCATGATCAAAAGGGTCGTCACTACGAAAAAGTAGGGCACCAGCCTTTGAAAGATCCGCTTATTGAAAAGGTTTTGTATAAATATCATTCCACAAAATTACCCAAAGTTCAAGCCCCTTCCAATACTTGTTACAGACGCATCTGCAGGTGTGACGAACGTACGGTTTACAGGTGTCTGATGGTTTCCTACCTGGATACCTGCCATCGACACCTTCTCCCTGTCCGTCTGTCCCGCTTCTTTTTTTAACCCTTTTATCCGGCATAATATTGAGTCAAAATATAATTAATCATGGACAATCTGATCATATCTGACCTTTCTAAAACTTATAAAAACGGGGTAAAGGCGCTCCAAAATATCTCGTTACAAATTCCTAAAGGCATGTTTGGCCTCCTGGGGCCTAACGGAGCCGGCAAGTCAACGCTCATGCGTACCCTGGCTACCCTGCAGGAAGCCGACTCCGGAAGTATTCAATTAGGGAGCCTCAATATCCTGGAAAATCCGAATGAGTTGAGGAAGATACTGGGTTACCTGCCCCAACAATTTGGTGTATATCCCAAACTATCCCCGGAGATGCTATTGAATCACCTGGCCGTTTTAAAAGGGATTATTAACCGGGGAGAACGCAAAGAAATCGTTCATGCACTCCTTCATAAGGTAAATCTGTACGATGTGCGCAGGCAAAAACTGGGGGAGTTCTCCGGAGGAATGAAGCAGCGGTTTGGCATTGCTCAGGCATTACTGAACAACCCCAGGCTGTTGATCGTAGATGAGCCGACCGCCGGGCTCGACCCCGTGGAGCGCAACCGCTTTTACAACCTGCTAAGTGAGGCAGGAGAGCAAACCATCGTGATCCTCTCCACGCATATCGTTGATGACGTGAAGCAATTATGCACCCGGATGGCCATCATTAACCAGGGGAAAGTGGTTATTCAGGGAAACCCCATCAAGATCATGGAAACCCTTCAGGGGCGCTTGTATGAGAAAACCATACACAAAAACGAACTGGAGCAATACAAAAAAGAATACCAGGTCATCAGCGACCGGCTGTATTTAGGCAACCCAATTGTTCATGTGGTCAGTGACACTCACCCCGGGGCAAATTTTAAGCCGGTTGAAGCCAACCTGGAAGATGTCTACATGTCACAAACCCTTAACGCTTAATATCATGTGGTACGAATTTTTTACGTTCGAAATAAAATACCGGCTGAAGCGGCCAGAAACCTATATTTTCTTCCTGTTTCTGTTCCTGTTCTCCGCATTTGGGGTGGAGTTCGTTTTTCAGGGAATTGATCTGGGGTTGGTCAGGAAGAATTCGCCCCTGGTCATTGCTAAATCCATGGGGGCTATTACGGGATTGTCTATGGTTATTGCGTCTATGATCATGGGAGTTCCGGTACAACGCGATTTCCAATACGATACTACTTCACTTATCTATGTTAACCCTGTTTCCAAAAAGAGTTATTTAGCGGGCCGTTTCTTAGGGTCTTTTGTTGTATTACTTTTTATTTTCAGTAGCGTGCTTTGGGGAATGATGCTGGGAGAGTTTTTGCCCTGGGCAGACCGGGAAGAACTTTTACCCTTTCGGTTGATCAACTACCTCCAACCCTTTCTCTGGGTGGCATTACCTATCCTGTTTTTGGGTGCGTCTGTGTTTTTTGTCACAGGCGCCCTCAGCAAAAACCTGTTGGTAGTATACACTCAGGGGCTGATCATACTGGTTTTGTTCATTCTTACCAAAAGCATTACGAATGAAACTCTTCAGGCCCTGCTCGACCCCTTTTCTCTTACCACCTTATCGAAAGCAAGTGACGATTGGACAGTAAGTGAGAGGAACTCCCGGCTCATCCCGGTGTCGGATATAATGCTCCTTAACAAACTCTTCTGGATATGGATCGGGGTTGCTGTTCTGGTAATCGGTTATTTCCGGTTTCAGCTGATTGTTATAAGTGAAAAAGCCTCCGGCAGGAAGCGGAAGCAAAAAGGTCAAACTGTAACGGCTCATTCCTATAAAAGCTTACCCCCTGTTACCCCCGTTTATCATTGCAGGGCGCAGTTGGTTCAGCTGATCCTGAATGCCTGGTTTCACAGCAAGTCCATCCTGAAGCTCACTTCCTTTTGGGCGATCATCTTGTGCTGCTTTGTTGTTATCCTTGTCAATTCGGTCAGCTTAGGCACGTCTTATGGAGTAGACAGTTATCCTGCCACCTACCTGATCATTGAAGAATTGCAGGAAATGTCGCTTTATTTCTTCATGGTCCTCCTGGTCTTTTATTCAGGTGAAATCATGTGGAAGGAAAGAGATGTAAACCTGGACCTCATTCATGACGCCTCGCCTCTGAACCGTTTTGTTAATTTGAGCAGCCGCTTTCTGGGGTTACAGCTCATCTACGCCATCGTCATGCTTGCACTCATTTTGGCGGGCATGCTGTTTCAAACCCTGAACGGCTATTACCGGTACGAACCAAGCGTCTATTTTTCCGGATTCTTTTTAGAAATATTTCCTTTCCTGGCCCTTTATACTTTCGCGGCTTTGTTCTTTCAGGCGCTTACCGCGAACAAATTTATGGGCATCCTGGCCACCCTGGCCTTCGCCATCTTCAACGTAGCCAACAGTAAATTCGGTTTGGAGCACGTATTACTTAATTTTGGCGGACATGCGCTGGCCAGATACTCCGATATGAATGGTTACGGGCACTTCTTAGCCGCCTATCTCTGGGTGAAAACCTATTGGGTGCTCCTAGGGGTGCTGCTCCTGATCCTGGCCAGTATCCTGATGGTAAAGGGTAAAGAAAACGGGTTGAGAAAACGATGGACCAACGGACTAAACCAAACCGAGACCCCCCTGGCGGTATTCAGTATGCTATGTTTTGGCCTTTATATGGGCATAGGAGGCTATATTTTTTACAATATCCATGTATTAAATGAATTCCTGACTGCAGGCGGGGAATATCAGTTCAGAGCTGATTACGAAAAGTCACTGAGGCGGTTTGAGTATATTCCGCAACCGAAAATTACCGATGCGCATCTGGAAATTGGCCTCTTCCCCTCCAAAAGAGCTTACGAAATAACAGGCCGCTATACGATCACCAACACCTCACAAGTACCCATCCGGGAGATCCATGTACAAAAACTCATCGAGTCAAAAGTAAAATTAACGGATGTGGAATTTGATCGAAAAGCCACTAAGAACCGTACCTATGAAAAATTTCATTATACCATCTACCAATTAAGCCGGGCCTTAGCCCCGGGAGATACCATGAAAATGAATTTCCGGCAAACCTTAGAACCTGAGGGGTTTGAAGCGGGCGACTCCGGTACAGAAGTGATCTATAACGGCACTTTTTTTGACAACGGGACGCTGCCGGGTTTTGGTTACCGGAGAAAATACGAGCTGCAGGATGAGAAAGCCCGGAAAGATCTTGGATTGCCTCCCCGATTGCAAAAACCGAGGCGTGATGATGAAAGGGAATGGGTCAATGCACGTAGCGGAAGTGACTCGGAGGGCCTTACATTGGAAATAATTATCAGTACGGAAGCTCCGCAAACAGCGCTGACGTCCGGCGACTTGGTGGCGAAATGGACTAAGAGCGGCCGTAACTATTTTCATTACAAAACCGGTCAGCGGATTATTCACTTCTATCCTTTTGTGTCAGCCGGTTACGAAGTTTTGAAAGATACGTGTATTCCGCCAGGCAATCTTCCGGCTGAGCCCGTGGCTTTAGAGATCTATTACCAGAAACGGCACGAATACAACCTCAGGCGTATGATGGAATCCATGAAAATGTCATTGGACTATTACAGCACTCATTTCAGTCCCTACCCCTACAAACATCTCCGTATTGTGGAGTTTCCGAGGTACCGGGCTTTCGCTCAGTCTCTCCCGGGTATTATTCCTTTTTCAGAGGCCAGCGGTTTTGTTATGAACATCCAGGATAAAAAAGATGTGGATATGGCATTTTATATTACCACCCATGAAGTAGCTCACCAATGGTGGGGATTGCAGCTCGAAGCTGCGAATGTGCAGGGGCAACACATGATCCTGGAAACGCTGGCACAGTATTCCGCCATGATGGTGTTTAAAGAAAAGTATCCCGATGAAAAAGTTCGGCAATTCCTGAAGCTCCAGTTGGATGCCTACCGGGAAGCCGGCTTAAAATCGAGAAAGGAAGAGCCTCCATTAGCTTTGGTTGAAAATGAAAGTCATATTTACTACAATAAAGGAGCACTTAATATGTACGAATTACAGGAGCGTATCGGGGAGAAAAATGTCAACATGGCTTTACGGAATTTCCTGAAAGACTGGCGCTCTTTCAATAATCCCTCAAAGCCAAACCGCTATGCGACCACCCTGGACTTAATTCAGTATCTTCGGGAAGCGACCCCTGATTCGATGCAATACGTAGTAACCGATTTGTTTGAACGGGTAAACAGCCTCCAATAGGCACTACCTGTAGTAAATGGGTTTTGTGCCAGGCGGGTTGATATCTTTCGGAAGCCGGGTACTGCCTGAGAAGGTAAAAATCAGTTAAGGGGAGATCCAAAAGTAATTTGCGGCGAAAACGAGGGATTACTGTGCATGATATTCAATATCTGTCACTGTCTCCAGCCATACGGTCTCCCCTTTTTCCCGGCCGGTGATGGCTACCTGAATAAATTCAGTATCGGCGCTGGCTCCATGCCAATGCGGAATACCCGGAGGGCATTTCATCACATCCCCCTTTTTCACCATGATCTTCGGGCGACCCTTCTCCTGGTAATACCCGGTCCCTTCCAAAGCCAGTATAATTTGCCCGGCCGGGTGTAAATGCCATCTTGTCCGGGCTCCCGGTTCAAAGGTTACACTTCCCACGGCATTCTGATTGACGCTGTCTGCCTGTATCAGATTATTTAACCAGGCTGTGCCGGTAAAATTATTACCGGTGATTTTTTCACCTTTTGCAAAAATCAGTTCTGTTTTTGCTTGGGTTTTATCCGGCTGCTCTTTGCAGCCACCTGATGAAAGTAGAAGGACTACTATACCTGTCATTAAAGTGTTTTTCATTGGAAATAAGTTTTTACTTAAGATTTTGCTTAAAGAATTTATCCAGCTTATCTACTGCCTGAGACACATATTCGGGTTTCCAGTAGGTTTCTATATGAGTAGCCCCGTTAATAAGAAATAATTCCTTGTTTTTTGCATGGGTGGCTTTGTTGAAAGCGTCATCCGTCATATAATACGTATCAGCTTTGCTTCCTGCCATCATTAATAAAGGCTGGTTGACTAGATCCATATTCGTGCTGGCATCAAAGGTCATCAGATCCATCAGGCTGCTCAGGGTGTACCGGAATGTGGAATTGGGGTGTGCGTGTGTTCTATTGTAGTAGTAATGGCCTTCCCTGTACAGGTCAAACGGCATTTTGTCTGCCATTTCATCGGTTATTTCTGTAGCACCGGCATAACGTATTTCACCCCCGGATGCCTCTGATGTCCGTGCCTCTGATGCCTGCTTTAAACGTTCCCGGATCGTGGAAAACTGAGAATTCATAAAGCCATTACGTCTTACCACCCCCGAATTAAACATGCTTAATGTGGCTATGGCCCTGAACCTCTTGTCTGCCTGCGCCGCCTTTAAAGTATAGCCACCGCCCCCGCAAATGCCAAGTACCGCAAGTCTTGCCGGGTCAACACCCCTGAATTGAGCAATGTAATCTCCCATTGCGTGGATATCCTCAATCCGGTTGGCCGGTTTATCCACATTACGCGGCTCTCCACCACTTCCTCCCTGGTAGGCGGCGTCTGCTGTAATGGTAATGAATCCCAGTTCGGCCAGGCGTTGTGCGTACAAACCCGCCACCTGCTCTTTCACTCCGCCGTTGGGATGGGCTATAACGATGGCCGGGTATTTTTGGGTAGCGTCATAATCAGGAGGCGTATAGACATTCGCGGCTATTTGAATTTCATTAATTTTATAGCTAACCGGATGGATATTTACCTTTCCTTTTACGTTTTCAGTGATTGCACCCTCATATACCAGGGTGTAGGGATTTTTCCCGGCCGTCTTTTGCTGGCTGGTTTGGGCATTTACCATATCTGAAGTTGCTATCGACATGGTTAATGCGAATATTGATGTTATTTTTTTCATTCCTTTATTTTTATGAATACCCAATTTTTTGAATGTTTTAATTATCGATCCAAATCTTTCTCTTTCAGCCATTTCGACATCAGATCGGCAATTTTAATGTTGTTCAGGTCGGAAAACGGGAAATGCGTATTGCCTTTGACCCCGATCTCCGGTAAATGAACCACCGTCACATCTCCTCCATGCCGGTTGACGGCGTCTGCCCAGAGCCTCGCCATTGCAAGTCGGGCCCGCCAGCCGTCAGCACCGGGATTCGGGTCGGGCTCAGCGGGGATAAAGTCGCCGTAATAAATAATGATGGGGATCTTTGTCAGCTTTAAAAACTCTTCCCTGGAAATCCCCGCAGCTTCCAACGGGCCAGCCGAACTCGCTATCGGTGTCGGCACCTCCCCTTCAGGAAATACAAATCCGCTTCCGGGTTCATAGGAAACTATCGCTTTAACATTTTGATTTTCGATGGCGGTGAGCCAGCCCATTCCCCCGGAATGGGAATGCGTCACAAGAATTGCCGGACCCAGCCTGGAGTATAAAGCTGAAACCGCCTTTACGTTGACGCCGATATCGATAGGGCCTATGCTCGGGGTCATCGAACGGAAATACTGATCGAGGGTTTCCGGATCTTTGGCGAACTGCACACCGGGAAAATACTCCGGCCATATACCCAGCCGGAACGTACCAAACCAGTTCTGCTCATCGGGAGTCGGGGTTATGGTTCCTTCCACGGTACTGCGCCCGGCATTTCCACGCCGCGGCTGGTCGATCAGATATACACCGTACTTCCTTCTTAAAAAAATGTTCCGAAAACCTTCCCGTCCGTCCGGGGTCGTCTCCCATGTTTTCGAGAATTGACCGAAGCCGTGCCAGAATACCAGCGGCAGCTTTCGGGCCTTTGCAGGTACCTGGTAAAATACATAGGCATGATCGCCCCGGTAGGTCTGGCCTTCGGGGGTACGCCGGATAGGATCATAGGTTCCAGGGTGGGTGATAACCGTACCACCTACAATAAAACTACCCTGATTTTCGATCATCAAAGGTTTATTTTTCCCAGACACCTGTGCATAAACGGTATTCGCTGTAACTATCGATAGCGTTAACGCAAGTAAAAATGTTGTTTTCATGTTGAACATTGTTATTTCCTGTTTTTGAGTACTTCGTTCAAAACTGACCGGCCGGCCTTCGCCTCTTTCTTACCGACGCCGGATTCGATAACCGCCACAAATTGCCGTAGCTGGTCCGGGGTTAATCCTATATTGAGACAGATATTCAGATGTCCGGTCAGCATAGGCTCCAGGCCACCCAGGCTGCTTAATACCGAAATGGTCACCAGCTCCCTGTCGATATAACTCAGTATATCGCGTTCAAAGAGATCCGCAAACAGGTGTTCTTTAAGGAATTTCTCTATCTGCGGCGCAAATGCTGCATATCCGGTCTTTGGCCCGCTTTCCTGAATGCCTGAAAGCTTTTCGAGGATTTCCCGGCCTCGCACATATCTGCTTCGGTCGTCACGGACGGGGGTGACTTCCGCGCCCGGCTCATCATGAATGCCCCGGGCTTTACGCTCATCCAGCACAGCCATAAGGGTTTGAAGGCCGCGTATACTTCGCGGAAAACCACAATACGCATACAGGTGGATCATTGCTTCCTTTATTTCATTGACGGTCAGTCCGGCGTCAAGCCCGGTGTTCAATGCTGTTTTTAATTTTGACAACTCACCTTTTGCGGTAAATGCAGTAATGCTGATAAGGCTTTGTTGCCTGGGACTTAAGGTTTGGCCGGTATAATTCCCGGCGTTTGCCGTCACCTTAGCCATCAGCACAATTAATATCCATTTTGAAAATCTGCCCATTATTTTTATCATTTACTTTCCGGTTTATATCAGCGAAATGCCTTTTTTCCGGTCAAAGAATTAATAGAACAAAGTTCAGATTGTTTCACATTATAGTAGTACACATATTACGGCTTTTACTACCAATATTACTGAATAATATATTTGAAGTTGCGGATGCAATGGAAATATAGGGCTGTTGGATAGTCCGTCACGATAAAAAACGTATCATTGTACTATTTTCAGGGGTAATATATACAACCCATAAAACAATCTGATTATGATTGACATTTTAGACAGAACCAAGCTGTTTGACATCTTAAGTCAACTTCAGGCGAGCGAGAAACCCCGATTCGGAGCCATGACAGCACAACACATGGTGGAGCATTTGGCTTTTGCTGTTCGCTTTTCCAACGGAAAAGAACCCCAGCGACATTATTATCCGCCAGAGAAGGAGCAAAAAATCAAAGCCTATATTCTTGACACCGATAACGATTTCATGATAGGTTTCAAAGCACCTGTTTTGCCGGCAGAAGGGCTTCCTGAACTTCAACATTCCAATTTGAGCGATGCTGTTTCCGGTTTAAAAACCGAACTAACCGGCTTTGATAGCTACTTTCTCCAACATCCGGGAGACAAGCCCGTCAACCCGACCATGGGGGAATTGAATTACAACGAATGGGTAAGATTCCATAACCGGCATTTTACCCATCACTTTAAGCAATTCGGATTAATGTAGATTGTAAAATGACATTAACTGAAATAGCCCAGCAAAGACTAATAAGTCAGCAGCTTGCCGGTACCCCAATACAATCGGCAGCTGAAATGGTGGAATGGCTGGGGGCCGTTCAGGGCCAGGAATATGCGTATACAAAATGGGGATTGGGCTTACGGCTGCCGCGTCTTAGCGATAGTGATATAGAAAATCAGCTAAATGAAGGCCGCATCCTGAGAACGCATCTGCTTCGCCCGACCTGGCATTTTGTATCAGCCAGTGATATTTATTGGCTGCTTAAGCTCACCGCCCCGAGAATACATCAGGCCAATGCCTATATGTATCGCCAACTGGAATTGGACAACAAGGTTTTCGATCGTTGTAATGCTATTGTACTTGAAACTTTACAGGGCGGAAAACAACTTCCCCGTGAAGTTATAAACAAAGAATTCAGAAAACATAACATTTTGGCCAAAGGGCATCGTCTGAGCTATATCATGATGAATGCCGAGCTGGAGGGAATTATCTGCAGTGGTGCCCGGCAGGGAAATCAGTTTACTTATGCTTTACTGGGTGAAAGAGTCAAACACAAAAAAACACTGGAAAAAGACGAATCACTGGCTGAGCTTACTGCCCGGTATTTCAAAAGCAGGGGGCCTGCCACCATAAAAGATTTTGCGACCTGGTCGGGACTGACCATCAGCGATTGCAGAAGAGGCATTGAAATGATCCGGCCGCTTTTGCTAAAAAGAATAGTCGGGCAGCAGGAATACTTTTTTAGCCCGGACACTCATTTGCATGACCTTCAACCAGGTAAGATTCATCTTTTGCCGGTTTACGACGAATTTGTAATGGGGTATAAAGACAGAAGCGCAATGATGACCCTGAAAAATAATTCACCACTCCGTTATGACTGTATGATCTTATCGGGCGGACAGGTAACCGGTACCTGGAAACGCACCGTTTTAAGAAACTCCATTGACCTTGAGTATGACACTTTCAAACCCGTTCAGGCTAAAGCACTGGATGAAGCCGTGAATCGTTTTGGTGAGTTTATAAACATGGAGGTAAACCGGATCGGAATATTCAAGTAAATTTGCAGAGTACGTAAACTTGTCCTTGCCAGGAATGAACATTCAATCTCACCTCATAAACGACTCAGAAATTGCAGAAGTGATTTCAGACAAAATAATCATTCAAAATACGGAAGATGCTCTGGATTTGTTGGGGAACGTTTATTACCAGGGTTTTGACAAAATGATCATCCATCAGGAAAATATTACTGCCGATTTCTTCGACTTAAAGAATAAAATGGCAGGAGATATACTTCAAAAATTCTCGAACTATCGTGTGCGTCTAGCAATTGTCGGTAATTTTTCGAAATTTGAGAGTAAAAGCCTGAAGGATTTTATTTATGAAAGCAATATAGGGAAACAAGTCAATTTTGTTGCTTCCCTCAGTGAAGCATTAAGCTCATTAAGTTCAACATCAAACAAAAAAAGGTAAAGGAGTACGATCAACAAACCCCATAATATCATGAAAAGAAATTTATCTATACTTATAGCGTCAATAGCCTGGATAGCCGTTTTGACACAATATTATCTGATGATTCAGAACCGGACCGCTTCGCTTGGTGAAACGACGGTCCGCTTCTTTAGCTTTTTTACTATCCTGACCAATTTATTGGTGGCTGTTTTCTTTACATTCAGCCTGGTCAGACAAAAAACTAAGTCCCTCTCCATTCTGTACAAACCGGGAGCGCTGACTGCGGTTACCGTCTACATCACGGTGGTCGGGCTTATCTATCAGGTTGTGCTGCGTCAGACGTGGGATCCGACGGGGCTTCAGAAATTTGTCGATGAGCTGCTTCACTCGATCATCCCGGTCGCGGTTATTGTTTTCTGGTACCTGTATGAAAACAAGCCGCCGATGAAGTTCGGTCAAATACCTCAATGGCTAATATACCCTTTACTTTATCTTATTTACATTCTGATCCGGGGTAACCTCTCCGGTTTTTACCCTTATCCTTTTATTAACGTAGCAGCTATAGGTTGGCAAAATGTACTGGTCAACAGCGTTATAATTACGCTTTTATTCATTGGAATTTCAGCGACATTTGTGAAAATAGGAAAGTCCGTGAAGGTATAAAATTATACCAACTAAGTAGTTATCAAAATCTCCTTATAAACTTATATTGAGCTTTAGACTTCCCCCAAAACCATCCCTGATTATTCTCACTAAGGTTGACAGTCTTATATCACTTGCGTTATTTTCAATTCGGGAAATATACGTCTTGGTAGTAGCACATTTTTCGGCAAGTTGTTCCTGGGTTAAGCCCTGTTCCCTGCGCAATTCCTGTAGCATTACACCAAGTTTGAAAGTTTCAAACTCCTGCTCATACCTGTCTCTTTCCTTTGTACCCTTTTTACCGTATTGTTGGTCAAGGTGGTCACGAAAGGAAGTTGTTTTTACTTTATTTTCCATATTTTCTATCTAAATATTCCTGCTTTAATCTTCCTGCTAATTCCAATTCTTTTTTTGGTGTTTTTTGGCTTTTTTTCTGAAAGCCATTTATTAAAACCACTAAATCTCCTTTATCGAAGAAACTGAAAACTCTGTAAATATTTGAACTATACTCTACTCTCACTTCATAGATTCCGGCAGAGCCTGTCATATATTTGAAATACTTCTCAGGAACTCTTTCCACCATCGCTATCAATTGTAAAGTCCAGTTGATTTTTTTCTGCACTTCCGGTTTCAGGCTCTCAAAGAATTCAAGATAATAGTTTTCGTAATATTCAATTTCCCGAATAAAGTAAGTTGTCATTCATGTGGATTTTATTTTCGCCCACAAAGTTAGCGAATCAGATAACTTTTTTCAAAATTTTTGCTAACAATTTCACATTTTTATTAATCTCAGGCAACATAATGGAAGAAACAGTCACAATATGCTGTTGTAACCCGGCTCTTCTGTGTAAAGCCACATAAACGTCTTCCCGGAAGAGAAAATAACCAGGTCCCCATTATGTGAAGAAGCCGTAATGCTCGTTTGATTTTTGGTCAAAATAGGATATTTTTGCACCATTGGTACTATACCCGTCTAAAAAGGTTTTCATGAAAAAAATCGTCATTTTCGCTTCTGGTTCGGGGTCTAACGCGGAAAACATTATTAACTATTTTAAGGGCTCCGATTCGGTAGAGGTAACCATGATCCTGACCAATAATCCGTCGGCAGGAGTGATCGGGCGGGGCAAACGACTGGATATCCCCGTGGTGGTATTCAGCAAAAAAAACTTCAGCCAATCAGACACAGTGATACGGCTTTTAAAGAACAATCAAACCGACTGGATTATACTGGCCGGCTTTCTGTGGCTGGTGCCGGAGAGTCTCATCCGGACTTTCCCTGACAGGATCATCAATATCCACCCGGCCCTGCTTCCTCAATACGGCGGTAAAGGCATGTGGGGACATCATGTTCATGAAGCGGTAGTCGGGAACGGTGAAAACGAGTCCGGGATCTCCATCCACTATGTGAACAAACATTACGATGAAGGAAACATCATTTTTCAGGCAAAATGCGATGTGACACCGGCCGACACCGCCGATTCAGTGGCTAAAAAGGTACAAGAGCTGGAATACCGTTATTTCCCGGAAGTGATTGAAGCGGAAATCCGAAAAAACTAAACTTCCTACTTTTTATCCAGTGCATATTTCCCGGGGCCTGTAAAAATCAGCGCCACGGAGATCACAAGGTAAAGTAAAGCCATCTCTTTGGTTTTAAAGGGATCGGATGCATGCACCACAAAAGCGGCAATGAGCATGGTCACGGCATTAAACAACAGGGCCGGGCGGGTAAAGAGTCCCAATATAATAAAGAGGGAACAAAAAAATTCGGCAAATACCGTCAACCCCAGACTAAGCCCCGATCCTAAGCCTACAGGATCACGAAACTGAAAGTTTCCAACTACGACCTTCTGGAATTTCGGCCATCCATGTGTAAGCATGAAGCCAAATGAAAAAAAACGTAAAATCAATAGGCCCAGATCCAGTGATATCGGGGCTGAAGACCTTAATTTTTTCAGCATAATTATTTAATTTCTTCGTAATCAATGTACTGTCCATCCGTATCCCTCGATTGCTGAGGTCTGTTGGGCGTAACATTTTCAACCCTTATATCCCCCTCTTTCCGGGAAGGGTTCTGTTTTTGGTAATACTTCTTCTGCTCCTGCACTACTTTATTCATCACCAGCATACGGAATAAAAAACGAACAACGGGTCCGATAAGTATAAAAAACAAAAACAGAACAAAAAGAAATTTCAACATGTCATACTTTAATTATACGTATAATATAACGTTTCAAAACCAAAATCCATTCACCGTTCATCACGAAAATAGCTCATTCGGCCAGGCGGATGAGGTCGGAAAGTATCTCCGGGTGATTAGGGCGACGGGCATTGGTGTCTGTGATCTTTCCGCTCTTGTCGACCAGCATATAGCGGGGAATACTCCGGATGCCCAGCTTAGCCAGCACTTCAGCCCCCCAGCCGCCTTCCACATGGCCATTCACAAAATCTTCCAGGCCGTTCGACTTTATTCCGTCCTTCCATTTTTCTACCGTATCATCAATGGAAATATACAGGAACACCACTTCATTTTTCAACTTTTCAGGCAGGGATTCATGCAGCTTTTTGGCAAAAGGGAACTGAACTTTACAGGGGCCGCACCAGCTGGCCCAGAAGTCGATATAGACCACCTTTCCCTTGAATTTCGAAAGATCAAACGATTTTCCTTTCAAATCAGAAAAGGTCAGAACCGTGTTTTCCTTCGCCTCAGTTTCCCGCCTTTTTTCGGCGATTACGGCCTGCTGCTGTACCACTTCATCCAGATACCGACCGGTAAACAGGCTCCTTATTTCCTCATCTTCTATCTGGCTGACCACACTCTGGGCCAGACTCACACTAAGCGAAGACTTATAGGTAAGAAGCAGCTGAGCCAGGGAGTAATCCGCCACTTTACCTTTCAGGTGCTTTAAAGAATATTCCACCTTGTCATTCACCATGAGGAGCATATTGGTATATTTCTCAAAATTCCTTTCCCTCGAATTCTCGTAACTCACATTAAACGGAATCAGGCGACGGAAGGCATTGTATTTCAAATGCGAGGAAACATTCAGATCCTGTTTTCGGAATCCTTTGGTGATCACTTCGGGAACAGATACCAGCCTTCTTGATTTCTGATCGTTGTTGGCCCGGATCACCGGATAAGCGTAGATCAGATGCCAATACTGGAAATCGGTCTCCCTGCTTAAATGATCTTTCAGGAAAGCGGTGATACCGGCCTGCTCCAAAAGCTGTTTCTGAGCCGCCCGTTGTTCAAAAAGCTCCATTTCCAGGGCATCTACCGTAATGCTGCCAAAGCGTTCATACTGGTAGGCATTATCGTAGTATCTGGCAAACCTGCCGGTAAAATCCTTCAAAAACTCCTGGCTACCGGTGCTGGATAATTGCGCCGTCAGGGAATCTTCATACGAGCGGAATACCACTATATTCAAACTATCCGGCGCACTTTGCTGTGCCCGTGCAGTAAAGCTCAGTAATAACAAGAGGAAAAGTATTTTTTTCATAAGGTAAGGTATATAATTAGTTCGGGGTACATAAGTTCCAGGAACCAGCCTTTAATTAACCATTAACAATTTATCATTAACCATTACCCCCTTTTCATCGGTTAAATCGCTCAAAAAATTCCACAAAATCCAGAAAAGGGTTTTGCCAGTATTTCTCTTCATGCTTCCCGGCATCATCCCACTCTATCGCAACCAGGATATTTTTACCCTCTTTGAAAGTATCATATAATTGCCTGCTGAAAACCGGCAGGGTCTCCCCTTCTCTTTTTCCGTAATAAATAAGCACATTGCGCAATTTCTGATCCTTCAATCCCTGGCTTACCTGATCAAGAACATAGGAATTTTCGGGCAGGGGCCTGGCTTGGGCCATAGAGAAAAGTCCCGCCGTCTGGAAAACCTCCGGATATTTCAGGACGGCCTCCAGTGAGATCAACGCGCCCATAGAGCTACCTGCAATGGCCCGCGAGGGTGTGGTCCTGTACCGTCGCTCTATCCGGGGGATCAGCTCGCTGACCAGAAACTGCAGGTATTTTGCTCCGTTGATCTCCCGCGGCTCTTTCCATGGATAGGGAGAATATTCGCTCAGGCGATCTGCATCAGAGCCGATACCCACTACTATGAACTGGCCCCGGCTGAAACGGTTAAGGGAGTCCAGGGTTTCATCTACCTTCCATTCCTGCCCGTTATGCGTATAATATCCGTCGAAAAGATTTTGCCCGTCGTGCATGTAAATGACCGGGTAGCGCTGGCTGCCTTTATCATACCCTCTTGGTAATAATACCCAGAAAGCCTTGTTCTTTTGAAGGGTCTGCGAATAAAGGGTATCCGCCGTCAGGCGATCTATCTTTTTAGGCACTTTACGGATCCGGTCGCTCCATCCTGCTATTTTGAGTACGACCAGCGTATCCCCTGTAATGGTCAGCTCCCTGTTCGAAACCGGGTAGCCGTCGGCACTGCATTCTACTTTAGACCAGTCACCACGGGTGAGCTTAAACGCTATCCGGCTACCTTCGTTCAAAGAAAGCTCGAGACGGTAGCGGCTCCCCGCCTTTTGGAAAAGGCCGGCCGAATCGGCCGGATTCCACCGCACAAGATCGGAAGCCAGGTAATAGCTGTCATCTCCGGACGGGTTTTCCAGTTCGAATATAACCTTCTTCTGCGCCTGTAGCCAGAGCGGCAGAAAAAAAAGCAGGATAGCCCATCTGTTCATGTGTATAAAAGTTCCGAGTTCCGAGTACTTAGTTCCGAGTTTGGTATCCGCTGTCACCCCGGGCTGCGCAACCCGGCTTGCTTAAGGGCGGGCTAACTTTCGCAGGGCGACGTTTCGCCGGGTGAAGTGTCGCTGCAATGCATCACTTTTACAGACTACCTGTGCACAGCTTTCTTATGCAATATACAGTTTCAGCAACTGATAACGGTCTGTTGCGCTGCTAAATTACAACGTTCACGATCCGTTTCGGCACTACGATGATCTTTTTCAACGGTTTACCTTCCATCCAGCGGATCACCTGCTCATTGGAAAGCACTTCTTTCTCGATCTCCTCTTTGGAAGTATCGGCCGGAAAAGTCAGACTTACCCGTACTTTCCCGTTGACCTGAACCGGGTATTCGAAGGCGTCTTCTACCAGGTATTCCGGGTTCCATTCGGGGTAAACAGCCTGGGTGATGGAGCCTGTTTCTCCCAGCTGATCCCAGAGCTCCTCTGCAATATGCGGTGCATAAGGAGACATCACCATCAGCAGATCTTTCAGAACTGCCCTGGAATGACACTTCTGGTCGGTTAGCTCATTCACACAGATCATAAACGTACTGACCGAAGTATTAAACGAAAAATGCTCAATATCTTCAGCTACTTTTTTTATGGTCTTGTGAAGGGTCTTTAAGCTATCTTTCGAAGGTGCATTCTCATTGACGATAAAACGACCGTTCTGATCAAAGAACAGGCGCCATAATTTACGCAGGAAACGGCTGGTGCCTTCAATGCCTTTGGTATCCCAGGGCTTGCTTTCGGTCAGCGGTCCGAGGAACATCTCGTACAACCGGAGGGTGTCGGCGCCGTAGCGATCCACCAGGGTATCCGGGTTTACTACATTAAACTTCGATTTCGACATTTTTTCGACCTCCGAACCACAGATGTATTTCCCGTCTTCCAGGATAAATTGCGGATCATTGCCAATGTCATTCCGCGTGGCTTTGAATTGATCGATGTCGAGCACGTCGCCGTCCACGATATTTACATCTACGTGCAGCGGCGTCACTTCATATTCCTTTCTCAGGCCATAGGAAACAAAGGTAGGTACCCCGGTTCCTTTCACCCGGTAAACAAAACTCGACCGCCCCTGGATCATCCCCTGGTTGATCAGCTTTTTGGCGAACTCCTCTTCCTTTACAAAACCCAGATCTTTCAGCACTTTATTCCAGAAGCGGCTATACAGCAAATGCCCGGTGGCATGCTCGGTACCGCCCAGGTACAGGTCGATATCTTTCCAGTATTCCAGGGCGTCCTTCGCGGCAAATACCTCTTCATTTTTCGGATCCATATAGCGGTACCAGTACCAGCTGCTTCCTGCCCAGCCCGGCATAGTACTCATTTCGAGCGGGTAAGCTGTAGTTTCGCCTTCCGGTGTGTAAGTCCAGTTCCGGGCTCTTCCCAAAGGCGGCTCCCCGGTTTCTGTAGGCTGATATTTGTCAATTTCCGGCAGGATCAGGGGCAGATCTTTGTCCGCCACCAGGTATGGAATTTCCCTTCCTTCCGCATGAGTTTTGAAATATACGGGTACCGGCTCGCCCCAATACCGCTGGCGTGCAAATACGGCATCACGCAGACGGTAGTTCACCTTTCCTTTCCCGATCTTGTTTTCTTCCAGCCAGGCGATCAACTTTGCGGTAGCTTCCTTATATTTGAGGCCGTTGATCATCCCTGAATTAATGTATTTGCCTTCTTTGGTAGCGTCTGCCTGGTTTCCAATGTCCTGTTGCGCATCGAGGATCGGCAGGATCGGCAGGTTGAAGTGAGTAGCGAAATTCCAGTCGCGCTGGTCACCTGAAGGTACGCCCATTACGGCACCGGTTCCGTAGCCCGCCAACACATAATCAGCTATCCAGATCGGCACTTTCTCCCCGTTCACCGGGTTAATGCAGTAACTTCCGGTAAATGCCCCGGAAACGGTTTTCACATCGGCTACCCGGTCAAGCTCGGAACGCTTCTGGGTCTCTTCGATATACTCCCGGATCACGCCGGCCTGCTCCGGAGTGGTCAGCTCAGTCACCCACTCATGTTCCGGCGCCAGTACCAGGAAGCTAACCCCATATATAGTGTCCACCCGTGTGGTAAACACTTCGATTTCCTTATCAGAATTCTCCACTTTAAAGCGTACGGAAGCCCCGGTCGATTTCCCGATCCAGTTTCGTTGCTGGTCTTTCAGGGATTCCGACCAGTCGATCGTATCCAGACCTGAGATCAGGCGGTCGGCATACGCGGTGATGCGCATCATCCACTGGCTCATTTTTTTCTGTATAACGGGATATCCCCCCCTTTCGGAAACACCGTCCTTTACTTCGTCGTTGGAAAGAACCATGCCCAGTGCCGGGCAAAAATTCACGACCGAGTCGGCCAGATACGTCAGCCGGTAATCGAGCGAGATCTCGTATTTCTTCTCCTCCGGCCAATTGTTCCATTCTCCTGAACTGAACTCCGGCAGTTCTTCTGCCGAAGCCGCATTCACCGCCGCTGTACCGCCCTGAGCCAACCGTTCGTAAAGGGTAGAAATATCTTCTGCTTTATCGGTATCTTTATTGTACCAGCTGTTAAAGATCCGGCTGAAAATCCACTGGGTCCATTTGTAATATTCCGGATCGGAGGTGCGTACTTCCCGCGACCAGTCGTAGGAGAAGCCGATATTCTTAAGCTGCGAAATATAGGTTCTGATATTCTGTTCGGTGGTCACAGCCGGATGCTGACCGGTCTGGATGGCGTATTGCTCAGCAGGCAGGCCGAAAGAATCAAACCCCATGGGATGCAGCACGTTGTATCCTTTCAGTCTTTTATATCGGCTGAATATATCCGAAGCGATATAGCCCAGGGGGTGGCCCACATGAAGCCCTGCCCCGGAAGGATAAGGAAACATGTCCAGTACATAATACTTGGGCCGTGAAGGATCGGTCTCTACTTTATAGGTTTGATTTTCTTCCCAGTACTTTTGCCATTTTTTCTCAATTTCCCGGTGATTATATTCTGCCATTTTGCCTGATTAATTCTAAAAATGCAGCAAAATTAAGAGAAATCCGGCGGGAAAGCTAATAAATTAAACCCTCATTTTATGACCTCCTGATACTTCCTCCAAAGTGCATCCGCCACTTTTTCATGGCCGCGGACATTGATATGGTCGTCAAAATAAAAATAATCCTCGTGGTTCATCAGGGGTCCGAGGTTTACAAAATGGATATCCCTGACCCCCAATTGCTTTGCAAAGTTTTCAAATCTCGTAAGATAATCCGGATCGGTATAAAAGCTACCCGTGTAAGTAAGTATAACCGGCACATCTTTTATCTCCCTGATTTCCGTCAGTATGGAATAAAACTGCGATACAAAAGCAGGAAAACGTTCAGAATTCCCCTTTAGAGCTTCTTCTGTGGCATCGGGTGCTTTGAAAGCCGAGACTGCATTAACCAGCGCCGTTCTCAGATATTTAAAAGGAAACCATGAAGTGTATTTCCGGTTATCGGCCACCTGGGCATCAAAGTCCGCCCGGGTCCTTGACCCCAGTCGCTCATTTTTAATATAGAAATCGTTTTCTTCAAGGTCTGTATCATGAAACTGGATAATGATGGCCTTCAGAGAGTCAGTCTTCGTGCGCGCCAGCATGCGCAGCTCCCGGGCCGTGCCATACGACGAAACACCGGTATTGAGAGATTTCAAACCTGATTTTTTCTCAAAAACAGCCGGAAAGCTTTCCTCCTGCTCCACCCCCCAGCCCATGGTGAAGGAATCGCCCAGGAAAATCACTGCGGGCTGTTCCAGGCTGGCCGCATCATCACGTACGCCCAGCTCATTCACATTGTACGAAGTATTGAACTCAAAAGACTTAAAGCCCGATGAGCCGGGTTTGAGGGTATAGAACAGCTCACTGTCATAGCGGGCCGATTCCTCCTGAAACTGGATCATGGAACGGTGGTTTAGTGCCACCCGCTTAAAATGGGCCAGCCAGCCGCTAAGCTTTGTTTTTTCCGGAAGGAATCCGGCCCCGAAATTTAAAATCACTACATAAGTGAGTTCCCACACTATAAAAAACAGGATAAACACCCAACCTTTCCAATTGAGGCTCTTGGCCAGGAGGTACCCCAGTAGCAGCAGGCAAACCCCGAAACCGTAAGGCTGGATCCGGTTCTGCAGCAGGGCGGTCACGCCCGGCCGGTTAGGAAGAATAAACAGGTCTGTCCTGAAAACAAATATAACCACCCCCAAAAGAGCCAGGATAGCTCCTATCAGGTATTTTTGTGATTTTGTCATTTACGATCTTAAATTAATATAGATTTGCCCCGGCAGGCAGCTTTTCATCTGCAATACCATCCGATTTTATGCACGAAGATAAGGAGCAATCCTCATTTCTATAATATTAACCGAGGTTAAAATAAGATAAAGAGTACCGTGATAATTGAAATATAAAACAATCTATGTTACTTTGCAAAGACACACCGGCCACTTTCATCATCCAAAGAGATCAAATATATTCACTATGAGGATATCCCTGTTGAAAATCATACTGATCAACCTTTTCATTCTTGAGGGATTGAGTTTTCTCCTGGTCCGCTATTTTCACCTGGCTTTACCACCGCAGGTTTATAAGCAGCAATTTATCCCCTATTTTATAGATACCGAAGCAAGCTTTACTACCTGGCACCTGCCTGATACCTCTACGCGTCAGATAGGTCCGAGATGGAACGTAAAATACACTTTCAACAGTGCGGGCGCCCGTGACAGGGAGAGACAGAAAAAAAGCGATAAAAGCCGTTTCCTTTTCCTTGGAGATTCATTTATGGAAGGGTACGGTATAAAACAGAGGGACCGCTTAAGTGATCTTGTGGAAGAGAAGACTCAAACGGAAAGCCTGAATTTCTCGGTGTCAGGGCTGGCCCAGACCCAAATGCGCCTGCTCTATACCGACCTGGCCAGCGCTTACGAGCATGACGTTCTATTTCTTACCTTCTACCCTTTTAACGACTTCCGGGAGCTGGATTACGGAAACCGGCAAAAATTTTTCGGAGACCGTTATAAACCTTATACCGTCAAAGACAGCTCAGACAATTTTAATACCGTTTATTACCTGCCGGAAGCCCGGGAATCGGCCTATCATATATCGAAATTCAGCCGTGTAACGGCCCGGAACCTGCTTTCTTCGATCGTGAGATCGGATCAGCCCTTTCTGAAAAAGGTGTGGCGCATTTTCAGGGACTTTAGCGGCACCGGAACCCTTCTGGATACCGCTGTGGAAAGGCTTCGGCACCAACTGACGCCGCCTGAGAGCGAAGATCCCGGCTTTGATCCGGGCATCCATCACCTCCAGTCGCCGGGAGACCGCCAATGGGAAATATTAACTTATGAGTTAAAGCAGATCAGGGAGCACGCGGGAGGCCGGCCGGTGGTACTGATGCTCATACCGCACCCGGATGATTTTGCTTATATCAGGGCATTGGGTATGAAAAGTCCTGTACAGAAAAAAATGGAAGAGATCGCCGGGGAGCTGGACATCCACTTTGTTGACTTCTTAGCCAAAATGCCGGCGGAAAATGTAAAAAAGCTGTATCACAGGAACGATGATCATTGGAACAAAAAAGGGCATAAAGTAGCGGCGGAAATTCTTATTGCCGAGCTTGAAAATCTCAAACTGCTGCCCTGATAACAGCTTTATTTCACTTCAATTTCCCATATCCTGAATCCGTTAGGCGGCACCGTTACCTCCATGCTTATTTCCGCCTCCTCATTCACCTCCACTTTCTCCCCCGGTTCAAAAACGGGTTTGAACTTCATGCGGATCCGGCCTTCCTTAAATACCGTACGGGGCAGCTTCAGCCTGAATTTTCGTTCATTCCCTAGATCAAAATTAAAAACGAACAGCAAGCATTGCTTCGCGGAAAAACGGAGATAGGAATAGATCACGCGCTCATCGTAGCCTGCACTCTGCCCGAAGCCGTTCAGGTACTGAAGATCATGAAACTCGCCTGCATATACGGCTTCATTCTTTTGTATAAAATGGAGCAGCCGTTCGTAGTAATTCCGGATTGCGGCAGTATGCGGCTCCATAGAGGCCGTAGAATAGCTACTTAACCAGGACTGCACCTCCGGCAATGCCCAGTAATCAAAAATCGTGGTACGGCCGTCGTCGCCCTGAAAGCCTTCAGCCTTGTCGGGTTTTACGCCGAATTCCTGCCCGGCATAGATCATGACCGGCCCCGTATGGAGAGTAGCGGAAAGCATCATGGCGGCATAAGCCGATTCCGGTGTTTTGCCGAATTGATCGGATGCAATCCGCTGCTCATCGTGGTTTTCCAGGAAACGTAACATTTTCCGGGAAAAGTGCCCGGACTCGTTTTGCCACACAGCGGTGATGTCCATGGCATTCCCGTGACCTTCGATCAGCCTGCGCAGTGCATCATACAAGCCCACTTTGTCGTAGAGATAATCGAAATTTCCGTATTCCAGGTAGTTCCGGTATTCGGCGGGATTATAGATCTCTGCAATAAAGATCACGCCGGGGTACCGGGCCTTCACTTTCGGGATCACCCAATGCCAGAATTCCACGGGCACCATTTCGGCCATGTCGCAGCGGAAGCCATCTACTCCTTTGGCCGCCCAGAAAGTCAGGATGTCCAGCATCTGATTCCACGTGGAGGGAACCGGGTCAAAGTATTTTCTTCTGTCGTTCAGGTAATCCACCCCGTAATTGAGCTTTACAGTCTCAAACCAGTCATTAATGCCGGGTGTTGCAGAAAAAACGTCATTGCCGGTTGCCTTGGCCGGATATTCGGAATAAGGTTTTTCAAAAGCTGCCGGCGGGTTCACGTCCTCAGGGACCACAAAGGGCTTTCCGGGAATGTAGTAAAAATTATTGGAAGGGCTGAAGGCAGTAGAGCTGTCGTCTTTTTCTCCAAAATCAATCGTCCCGGCCGGTTTGACATCCGACTTATACTGGCGGGCCACGTGGTTAGGCACAAAATCAATGACCGCCTTCAGCCCGGCTTTGTGTGTTCGATGCAGCAGGGATTCAAATTCGGCCATCCGCCCGGTTACATCTTCCGCCAGGTAGGGATTCACGTCATAATAGTCCTTAATGGCATAGGGCGACCCGGCTATTCCTTTTACCACCTGGGGGTGATCTTTAGCGATTCCATAGTAAGAAAAGTCCGTCATGGTGGCATGCTCTACCACACCGGTATACCAGATATGAGTTACCCCGAATTTTTTGAGCGACTTCAGGGCATCCGCATTGATATCCCCGAATTTACCCGTACCATTTTCCAAAAGGGTGCCATAAAATTTATTGGTAGTATTTTTATTTCCGAAAACACGCAAAAATATTTGATATACCGAAATTTTATCCATGTTCTGTAAAAGGGCGACATCCGAAATCGCCTGCATTATGTTACATTCGCAAAAATAATTAAAAATTCATGGCAAGGCACGCTTTTCTTTTTGACCTCGACGGTGTACTGGTAGATACGGCGGTGTTTCATTTCCAGGCCTGGCGAAGGCTGACACAGGAGCTGGGCTTCGACATCGATGAGGAGTTCAACGAAACGCTGAAAGGGATTAGCCGGATGGATTCGCTGGAACGTATCCTTGAGCATGGCAACATCATCTTAAACATTTCCGAAAAAGAGGCCCGGGCCAAAAAGAAGAATGAATGGTACCTGGAGCTGGTGAATACAATGACCGCTGCTGATGTTTTGCCGGGAGTGGAAGATTTTCTGAAAACAGCCAAAGCGCAGAACATAAAGATTGCCCTGGGTTCAGCCAGCAAAAATGCACAGGTTATTCTTGAAAACACAGGTATCCTCCCCTATTTTGATGTCCTGGTCGACGGCAATAACGTTTCCCGCAGTAAGCCCGATCCCGAAGTATTTCTTAAAGGAGCAACGGCATTACAGGTTTCAAATGAAGGGTGCGTGGTTTTTGAAGATGCGTATGCGGGCATTGAGGCGGCCAAAGCGGCCGGCATGTATGCGGTGGGCATTGGCAGGGCTGACGTTCTCAGCAATGCCGACCGGGTGATCGATAGCTTTACCGGGCACGACCCGGCGGAGTTTCTGTAATAATTAAGCGCATTTGAAAAAAATAAACTGGGATGAAAAACTACTTGAAATACGACGAATGGAAGATCTGGGAAGACCACTTTCATGCAGAATACAATGAAGTGACCGAAAGTATCATGAGCCTCGGCAACGGGAAGTTCGGAATACGTGGAAATTTCGAAGAAAAATTTACAGGACATACCCTGCAGGGCAGCTATGTGGCCGGCGTGTGGTTTCCGGATAAAACCCGGGTGGGCTGGTGGAAAAACGGGTATCCCGACTACTTTGCCAAAGTAATCAACTCCGTGAACTGGATAGGCATAGATGTGGAGGTGAACGGAGAGCCGGTCGACCTGGCGGAAACAAAGATACTGGAGTTTCACAGAGAGATCGATCTGAAGACCGGCACCCTGATGCGGGATTGTACCTTAGAACTGACAGACGGGAAACAGATCCGTATTCATTCTCTCCGGTTTTGCAGCATCAGCGATGACAGCATCGGGCAGATCAATTTTGAAGTGACGGCCCTCAACTTTTCCGGGAAAATAGCGCTGACTTCGTACCTCGACGGGGATGTTAAAAACAAAGACAGCAACCATGACGAACGCTTCTGGTTAGAAGTGGACAAGAAAACGGATGGACACAACGCCGCCCTCCAGGTAAAAACCAGGCCGAACCCTTTCGGAGTGCCTCAGTTTGACGTAGCCGTTGCCATGCAGAACGAGATCGGGATTATCCCGGCTACGGATATCGACCGGTCGGCGCACCCTGTGGATATTCTTCCTGCAGAAATTCTAAAGGAAAAATATGCCGGTCTGAAATATGAAAAGGAATTAGTACAAAATGAAGGGCTGAGCCTGATAAAAACGGTCTGCATCCTGAATTCGAATGATCATGCGGAGAAAGACCTGCTTCCAACCGCCCAAAAACGGCTGGAGGAAGTATCAGATGTTTTACTGCTGGAACACTGCAATGCATGGAAAAAAGCCTGGGAAAACTGCGATATCATCATCGAAGGCGACATTTCCGCCCAGATAGGCATCCGGTTTAATATCTTCCATTTGCTACAAACCTATAACGGCACCGACTCCCGGCTGAATATCGGGCCTAAAGGATTTACCGGCGAAAAGTACGGCGGAGTAACCTATTGGGACACCGAAGCCTATTGCATCCCTTTTTACCTGGCCTCTACCGACTTTTCGGTGGCCCGGAACCTGCTGGTGTATCGCTATAATCATCTCCGGAAAGCCATTGAAAATGCGCAGAAATTAGGTTTCAAAGACGGGGCTGCGCTGTATCCCATGGTGACCATGAATGGCGAAGAATGCCATAACGAGTGGGAAATCACCTTTGAAGAGATCCATAGGAACGGCGCCATTGCCTACGCCATCTACGATTACATCAACTACACCGGCGATGAAAGCTACCTGGCGGAATACGGCCTCGAAGTGCTGATCGCCCTATCCAGATTCTGGTCGCAACGGGTAAACTGGTCGGAGGATAAGCAGAAATATGTGATGCTGGGGGTAACCGGCCCCAACGAGTACGAAAACAACGTCAACAATAACTGGTACACCAGCTACATCGCCGTCTGGACGCTGAAATATACCCTGGAGGCCTTCGAAAAGGTGAATAACCTGCCGGCGATTTTTGAGAAAACGGGTTTCCGGAAGGAAGAGGAGACTGCCCGGTGGAAAGACATCATGGAAAAAATGTATTTCCCGTTTGACGGCTCCCGGAACGTATTCCTTCAACAGGACGGCTTCCTCGACAAAGAGCTGCTTACAGTAGACCAGATCGCGGAGCACCGCCCGGTTAACCAGAAGTGGTCGTGGGACCGTATCCTTCGTTCCTGCTTTATCAAACAGGCAGATGTTTTGCAGGGGCTGTACTTCTTTGAGGACGATTTTGACGAGGGTACCCATCGCCGGAACTTCGATTTTTACGAACCGATGACCGTTCATGAATCTTCGCTTTCTCCCTGTGTGCATGCTATCCTCGCCTGTAAACTGGGTAAAACGGAAAAAGCCTACGAAATGTATCTTCGTACCTCCCGGCTGGACCTCGACGACTACAATAACGACACCGAAGACGGGCTGCACATCACCTCAATGGCCGGTACCTGGCTGGCAGTGATCAGGGGCTTTGCGGGAATTCGTATCCGGAATACCGAACTGCAGATCAACCCGCATTTACCCTGCCAGTGGAAATCGCTAACCTTCCGTATGGGTACCGCCTCGGGCCTGAAGGAAATCTATATTGATCATGAAGGTTATACGGTAAAAGACATCTGAAACAAATATTCCAATGGAAAAAAATATGGATGAGCTGGCGAGGCAGCTCCGGTGCCCGTCAGGCCCCTATGCCCGTGAAGTGAGCGACATGATGTTTCAATCTAATTTTAACATGATCTGCAAAGCCATAGACGCGTTGAACCTCGCAGAAAACGGGGCGATCCTGGAAATAGGATTCGGGAACGGGAAGCACCTGCCTCATCTGCTCTCCCGTGCACCGGGGCTCTCCTACCGCGGTGTGGATATTTCGGAGGCAATGGTACAGGAAGCCGCTGAAAATAATCGTTCGGAAAGTGCCCGCTTCTTTTTGACCGACGGCAGCGGGAAGCTGGATTTCCCGGATAAGGCGTTTGACTCCTGCTTTACGGCCAATACCGTTTATTTCTGGAACGACGTGCCCCTGCAGCTGGCAGAGATCCGCCGGGTACTGAAACCCTCCGGGAGATTTGGCATGGCGTTTATTGAACAGGAATTTGGTCGTCTTCTGCCCTTCACGCAAACCGGCTTTACTTTTTATGGTAAGGAGGAACTACGCGAATATTTACTTTCGGCCGGTTTCGGAGAGATCCGTTACGAAGACTTTACGGAAAACGTGTTGAGCAAAGACGGACAGCCGGTGGTTCGGCCGTTTACCGTTCTGACGGCTTCATAAGTCCGTAAAAACCGATCGCCGTAAATACGCTAATAACGCCCGTTATCCACCAAAGAGCTTCAAAGCCCCAATGCTCAATGGTGTAGGTGCCGAAATACGGCGAAATAATGTGAGACACGGAAAAGGCCAGCGAGTACATACCCATGTATGCTCCCCGGTTATGATCCGACGAACTCTGTACAAATACCGTAGACATATAGGGCATCGCCAGGATTTCGGAAACGCACAAAACGGTAATTCCCAGGTAGAGCATCCAGTAGGTAAAGCTCAGGTTCAACACCACAAAGGCCGTACCGCACAGCAGAGTACCCATGATAATGATATGGGCGATAGAGAAAAGCTTACCCGCCACCTGAACAATGATCATTTCAAAAAGTACTATGAAGAGCCCGCTATAGCCCAGGATAACCCCGATCTGAAATTCGGAAAGCCGGTGCGCTTCCTTATAATACAGGGGAAGGGTGCTGAGCAACTGGAAGAAACAAATGGCATAAAGGGCGCATAGCACGGAAAAGCCTACCATCTTTACGTCTCTGTAGGGTGACTCCGCAGGAGGGTCTTCCTGTTTTACAGCAGAAGGTTTCCCCGGAGCAAGCCCTGTTACCCGCTTTCTGAAATAAATTACGAATAATACCCCGGCCAGCAAGGTACCCAGCGCGTTGCCGTAAAACAGCCAGTCATAGGACAACCCCGCCAGGAAGCCCCCCAGTGCCGGCCCTACAGAAAACCCCAGGTTAATGGCCATACGGTTCAGGGAAAATGCCTTGGTAATATGTTCTTTAGGGGTATAATGGGATAAGGCCACCGAGTTCGCCGGCCGGAAGGCATCCGCTATAGCGCTCAAAAAGAATACACCGGCCGACAAAGCGGCTACCGACTTTAGCTGAGGCAGGATGAGAAAAACCGGCACCGTCAGGAAGAAGCTGTAAGCCTGTGTAAGGTAGAAGCCGGCCTTATCGGTCAGGCGCCCGCCCGCGTAAGAGCCCACCACCGCCCCGATTCCGAAGCAGCTCAGTACCCAGCCCGTTTCCTTCAAGGAAAAACCCAGCGACTGGGTCATGTATACGCCCAGGAAGGGCACTACCATGGCCGACGTACGGTTGATCAGGATCACCAGGGCCAGCATCCAGACCTCTTTTGACAGCCCCCGGAACGAGTCGATATAATACAGAAATGGATTTTTCACATGCGAAACAATGGGGTGCAAAGGTAAGAAAATTACCCGTATTTAAGATTCATAATTTCCCGCCGGAGATCCCCAAACATCTCCCGGATGGTCTGGGGCCGTAGATCATCCGGCTCAAATTCGGTGGTCGCTATACTGCAGGCAAACTCCCATATCTCCAGGAGGTCGGTCAGCTCGATCTCATACGGCGCATAAAACGGGTTATCCGAATACAACACTAATGAATTCCGCTTCTTTTTGCCCAGTCTTTTATAACTTATGCCTTCGTGCCGGGTAATGAAAACATAGGTCTTTCCTTCCTTTAAGTCGTCTCTGCATTCCATATACTTCCCGATGATGAAAGAGCCTTCTCCGTGAGGCGGCATGGAATCGCCCGTAGCAGGAAACGCCCGGTATTTGGCACGGGAAAGAAAAGGCAGGGAGATATGCTGCAGGCTTTCGATGTATTCCGGGTCGCTATATCCTGTCAGGTAACCCATCTGCGCCTTGTGAGGAATGATCTCTATTTTATTTCTTCCTTCGGCATCTACTGCCACAGGTAGCAGAATACGGTTGTCCGGCAGCTGTTGCAGCTCCCGGATCGGGATCCGCCGGATATCGACCGATACCAGCAGGTCTATACTCACATGAAAATAGCGGGAGATCTTCACCAGCAATTCTATAGGCGGCTCCGACATGCCATCTTCGTATTTGGCATACCGGCCCCGGGTGATCACCAGCTTATCCGCCACGGCCTGCTGCGACGTCCCTATCCGGGCACGCAGATAACGCATATTATCAGAGAGTAACGACATTGCTATAATTTGTAGCAACAAATATACAAAATTTTGATAC
>CAZLXI010000002.1:0-174816 GCA_964563435.1 uncultured Lacihabitans sp. | reverse complement strand
TTAAAGGTAAAAAAAAATCTCCTTTTAAACCGTACTTTTTTCGGGGGAGCTTACACAATATTCGGGATGATGAGTAAGAATAAAAGATTTGGGATGCTTAATAAAATTTGCCCACTTTCTTATTTGTTGAAAGACTTTGAAGTGCTTGTCTTGATAACTTGTTGGAAGTTGAATTATCTCAAATATCATTTCAATTCTTTCTACCAAAAGATAAAGCAAAAGTATATAGACAGTAAAGTCTTGTTGGACATCCGTTAATTCTTCATTTTTCTCTAAGTAATTCAAGATTAAATGTGTACTATCTGCAAAATTGCAGCCCAAACAATTATGCCGTTCCCCATCAATACTGCCAAATGCATCATGCATTTTACAAGCATTGGGTATCCCCTCATCATCTAATGCTTCAGCACAAAAAATCTCATAACATTCTTTGAATTTATCTTGCACACTTGTCATATTATTCTTGTTTGTTATAGTGAAGGACTGCTAAAATACAGTTTCCATATCACTATTGCCAATGTTGAAAGCGAAATACAAATTATCTTGCCCATCCAAAAATAGACTTAGAATATATGTCTTTGTCTTTCAACAAAAGTAATTTTAGGTTCTTCATATTTGCTAAGTGAACTTACCGTAAAAACTTCTTTTTTCAATTCAAGAGTTTCCTTAACTATTGTACTACAATGAACTTCATTTTCACTTATTCTTTCAATAATCCATTTAATAGATGAATTAGACTTGTGGAATACCTCATCTCCAATTTTAAAGTCACTCATAATTTAATTACTATGTTTTCTCATGAACAAATTTACCCCTTCAATGGCATTAAGTATCCTTTTTCTATCATTGACATCTTCAAAGTTTCCGTGAGTTGCCTCATTTCTGATTCCTGCCCATGAAGTGATATCTTTTAAGTCTTGTTTAGAAATTATGTTCTCTTCATAGAGTTTCCTGGAAATCGGGTCAATGGTTAATTTTACTTCTCCTAAATCAACCTCTTTCTCTTCTGCTAGCTTCTTTAAAAACTCTTCAAGCGATGCTCCCATCAATATTCCGGCCGCGGCAGGATGAAACTTTTGATTATTCGCAAGTTCAATAGCCTGAACCATAAAGTCACTAATAATATCAATTTTAATATTATAGTTTTCCGTCTTATTTAAATCCAGGTTAAGATTAAGATAATCTTTTAAAGATTTTAAGATATTCTTTGCTGCCCGGGCTTTTTCGGTTGCAGGACCATAACCAATAGAACTAGACCCACTTAATATCCTATAGAATTCAGTATCTCGACCAATATAATTATTAATAAATTGCAGAATTGTTATGAAGAAAGAATTACATGCAGAATTCGACCAATTATTTTCATCTTTTGGAAGAATTTTATCCAATTCCTCAATTTTTTCAATTAACTTATTCACCTCCATTTTTACTGAGAGGAAAAGTCCTCTAATATTATAAGTAGTTTAAAATCAGAATAAAATTCACACAACACAATGTTGCAAGTTATGAGTAAAACAGAAATATTAAAAGCCATTAATATCATTTTTGTTGGGAAGCATTTACCTTACCAAACTGAAAATGATCCGAGTTTAATATTTCATTACCAATATTTAATAACTCACCCTTTATCTCCTCTATGATAGTATAAGCTTTTTCCGCTATTTGAAGGATTTCTATGAGTCGCGCTTTATAACCTTGGTACTCAGTTGTCAGATCACACATTAAAAGCAGACGTTGTTGCCTCCAATAATTATTGTATAAACTTACCAATGTTCTTACCTTCTCATATACCTGTGGGAAATAGATCAAAGTTTTACTTTCTACCCTTGACAACTTCTTGATTTCAATCAGGTAATTTTGATCAAAATTCTGGAAGTTAAGTTTCTCAGATGCATCAATAACGCTTTTAGTTAGAGAAATCGAGTGTTGGATTTTACAAACAATTAAGCTTGCTTCTTCTCAGTGCTTGCTTTTAATAATAAAACTACAAAATATATTTTTCAAATAAATAATTGGCTCGATCGATTTTGTCTTCTATTCTAAATGAGTTTTTATATGTCATTATGATAAGATTTGGAAACCTCTTCTGATTTTGTATAAGTCGCTAACTATTAACCCTTATTCATTTTATTTTCTCTCATTTAACAATTTCATATTTCGCCCATTCAGAACTAAAAGAGTGCAAGAGTGCAACTTCTCCTTGCACCCTAATTTGCACTTGTAGCCCCTCTCCCCCCGCCCTTACTTTGCCTCTGTAAATCAGGCAAAAGACCGGTTCAAACGGACTGGTTTAAAACAAAATAGCAAGCATATGTTCAGTAACATTTCATGGCAAAATTACTTGACAGGGATGGCCATAGCCTTAGCGGTATACTACCTGGTAGTGGGGCTGAAGTTCTACCGCTCTGAAATCAGCAATCTCTATAAGCCCAGGCCCAAAAGAACGCTGGAATTACAGGAAATAGAGGAAGACCCGCCCCATGAAAATGATCAGCTGGTTGAGATAGAAAATCTGATCTCGCGGGTGAAGGAGGTGTTTGAAATGGCAAAAGACCGGCGGCTGACTAGCGGTGAGGTAGAAGAGTTCTTAAGCCTGGTCTTTGCCGAATACCCTTCTGTGAAACATTCTGACTGGCGAGACTCTGTCAATGAACTGGTGGTCTCAGAATCCGAGAAGGTGGCTGGAATCCGCCTGACGACGCAGCAGGTTAACCAGCTCTGGGCCAAATAAGGGTAAAACGGTCCTACACAACTTAAAGATTTTCGGGAGGTACTTCCCGCCGGGCCCCATGCGGCGGCGGCAAGAGGAGTGAGAGATGAGAGGGCTGACAGGCGGCAAAGGCCTCCCGATTTTTTTAATGATTTCAAACTTTTAAACGAGGAGACGGAAATGAGGAGGAGAACTAAAAGTTTGCGGGAGAGGTGTGCCCTTTGGGCCGCATTTATGGCAGCAGGCCTGCACAGTACGGCTCAGGATGGCCTGGCCGGTATCAATGAAGCTGACCAGAAGGTAAGGAGCTATTTCGAGCCAGGCACAAACCTGATGTATGCCGTGGGCGCTATACTGGGTTTGATAGGTGCCGTCAAGGTTTACCAAAAATGGAATTCCGGGGATCAGGATACGGGTAAAGTGGCAGCCGCCTGGTTTGGGAGCTGCATTTTCCTGGTAGTGGTAGCTACAGTAATCAAATCATTTTTCGGGGTATAAGGCGATGAAAGAGATGCTAAAAAAGATGTTGTGGGTTCAGCTGGATCACAGTTACCCCGAGCTACTTCTGCAGCTTCATCAATCCGGAAGACTTACGGCCTACCTGGATGAAAGAACGGAGGAGATAATGGAGCAACTCGCTCTGGAAAACACACAGGTTAACTATGCGGCAGTGGTAGAATCAGTAAAGGCAAGCACGGCCCGTCTGGGCCGCTCAGCCTACCGGTGTGTTTACCTTACCCTGAAAGAGGATTTTCCCAGGGAATTTGAAGAAATGTGCATCAGCGGGCTGCTAGCCTATCATGTCATGAATATGCTCGGTGCGTGCCAGGAAGTAATGAACACTCTGGCGTTCGGCAAAGAGAATGAAGACGAAAGAGCTATACGGTACGCAGTGATTGAACAGATTCACAATTATCTCTCGGGCAGTGATGGCTGGCAGCATTTATAAAATCAACAAGGGAATTAACCAGAGTATAGAGTTCCGGGGTCTGAAAGCCCAGTACATATGGTACCTGGGAGGGGGTATGGTGGGATTATTGATACTCTTCGCTATCCTATACTTTATAGGCATTCCCTCACTGATCTGCGTAGGTATTGCGGTC
Organism: uncultured Lacihabitans sp.; assembly: GCA_964563435.1. Taxonomy (GTDB): domain Bacteria; phylum Bacteroidota; class Bacteroidia; order Cytophagales; family Spirosomataceae; genus Leadbetterella. The sequence continues at coordinate 171,003 of CAZLXI010000002.1, read as the reverse complement.
GTAAGCGGAGCTGGCATGATCATGCAGATTTACAGTCTGAGCGGCAAATATGGCGAGCACGGCCTGATGAAAAAGATGGCGGCACGGAGAGTGCCCAGGGTCATCCGGTGCCGAAGCCGGAGAGTTTTTTTAAAGTAATAATATCAAGAGGAGATGGAAAAGGAGATGGTGGATATTTTGCCCATAATGGATGTAGATAACGACTGCATTCTCAGTAAAAACGGTGATGTAACGGTGGTACTTCGTGCCGAATTGCCAGAAATTTTTACCCTGTCTGATGGGGACTACGAGGCCTTTCATCAGGCCTGGGTAAAAGCCCTGAAAGTCCTACCACCCAATACGGTATTTCATAAACAGGATTGGTTTCTGGATAGCCGTTATGAACCGGATTTTGAAAAGGAGGATCAGAGTTTTCTGAGCCGGAGCAGTGACCTTTTCTTTAATGAACGGCCTTACCTAAGGCACAGTTGCTATATCCTGCTGACCCGGAAACCTACCGGAAGGGAAACTGCCAGTTCGATGTTTTCGAGCCTTTTAAGAAAATCCATTGTGCCCCCGGAAACGCTAAGCCGCCAAATGCTTCAGGACTTCCTAGACACTACAGGGCAGTTCAGACGTATCCTGGAAGACAGCGGGTTTATACGTCTTTCGCGCCTGAAAGAAGCAGAGCTGAAAAGCAGTGCCAAAAAACAAGGGTTGATTGAGCAGTATCTTTTCCTTTCAGAAAAACCACAGCCTTTTAGCATTAACGATATCGTCTTTGATAAAGGTTTGCAGGTGGGTGATAAGCATTGCCAAATCTATACCCTGGGGGATGCGACGGATCTTCCCGCCCTGTGTGGAAGCCGGATCAATTACGACCGGTACTCTACCGACCGCACCAAATTCAGCATCGGCTTTGCCTCAACACTGGGGCAGCTGCTTCCCTGCAATCATATCTACAACCAGTACATATTCCTGGAAGATGCCTCAGCAACCATTCGGAAGCTGGAAAATAAGCGACTGAGACTACAATCGCTATCCGCCTACAGCCGGGAGAATATGATTGCCCGTGACGCAACGAACGACTTCCTTAACGAAGCCATCAGCGAGCAGCGGCTGCCGGTAAAAGCCCACTTTAATGTCCTGGTATGGACGGATGATAAGGATGAGCTGAAGCTACTCAAAAACATGGTTTCATCCGCACTCGCACAGATGGACGCGGTATCGAAGCAGGAGACGCTGGGAGCTTCACAGATCTTTTGGGCGGGAATTCCGGGCAACAGTGCCGACTTCCCGATGAATGACACCTTCGACACTTTTGCTGAGCAGGCTACCTGTTTTCTGAATTTGGAAACCGGTTATCAGTCCTCCATAAGCCCGGTGGGGCTACGGCTGGGAGATCGGCTCACTGGAAAGCCGGTACACGTGGATATCAGTGATGAACCGATCAAACGGGGAATCTGTACCAATCGCAATAAATTTATCTTAGGCCCGTCCGGGGTGTACCGGGTCATTCTTAACTGAATGGCCCGGTATGCCCTGAAAATTGGATCAGGAAAATCTTTTTTTACTAACCATATGGTTCGAAGCTATTACGAGCAGGGAGCCCACATCGTCCTGGTAGACGTCGGTCACAGCTATAAGGGTTTGTGCGATATGGTAAACGGATATTACTTCACCTATAGCGAAGAAAATCCGATCCGTTTTAATCCCTTTTTTATTGGTGAAGGTGACAGTCTGGACACAGAAAAAAAGGAAAGCATCAAAACACTACTACTCGCCCTTTGGAAAAAAGATGATGAACAGTTTAAGCGGAGCGAATATGTAGCGCTGTCTAATGCCATCACAGGTTATTTCCAATTTCTGGAAAAGCACAAAGATGTGTTTCCATGCTTTAATAGTTTCTATGATTTCCTGCGTGACGACTATGTTCCAAGACTGGAAGCTGATAGAGTAAAAGAAAAGGACTTTGACATCAGTAATTTTCTTTACGTACTCAGGCCCTATTATGCCGGAGGCGAATTCGACTATCTGCTCAATGCCACGGAAAATTTAGACCTTCTGCATGAACGGCTGATAATCTTTGAAATTGACGCGATAAAGGACTCTCCGATCCTGTTTCCCGTCACGGTGATTATCGTAATGGAGCTGTTCATAAACAAGATGCGCAAACTCACAGGCATCCGCAAGATGATCTTAATAGAAGAAGCCTGGAAAGCACTGATGACGGAGAGTTTCTCGGAGTACATAAAGTACTTGTTTAAGACTGTCAGAAAATTCTACGGCGAAGCGGTGGTGGTGACCCAGGAGATCGAGGATATTATTTCCTCGCCAGTCGTAAAGCAAGCCATCATAAATAACAGCGATTGTAAGATCCTGCTTGATCAGAGTAAGTACCAGAACAAATTTGATCACATCCAGGAACTATTGGGGCTGACAGACAAAGAGAAGGCGCTGGTATTGTCGGTCAATAAGGCCAATGATCCGCTAAGGAAATACAAGGAAGTTTTTATCAGCCTGGGTGGCACCCTCAGCCGGGTATACCGAACGGAAGTGAGTATGGAGGAATATCTTGCCTATACGACCGAGCAGAGCGAAAAGCTCAGGGTGATGCAATACGCTGAAAAGTTTGGCGGCGATATCCGCAAGGGGATATCTGCCCTGGCGGAAGAACTCAAAACACAGAAGTAATGAAAAAGTACATCCGGATTTTTACTATGGCTATCCTACTGACCGGAGTGGTCACCAGCTCTCAACCTGTGAGGGCTGCAAACCCGATCATCAAGGCCATTAAAGAGGTGATCATCAAGGTGATCAAAGCCATTGATATTGCTATTCAGAAGCTTCAAAACAAAACCATTTGGTTACAAAACGCTCAGAAAGAATTGGAAAATATTCTTTCGAAGATGAAACTGAAAGAGATTGCTGAATGGACCGAGAAACAAAAGGAACAGTACCGTAAGTATTACGAAGAGCTCTCGAAAGTAAAAAACATCATTTCTACCTACCAGCGGATTCGCGATGTTCTGGGCAAACAGAAGGACATGGTCCGGGAGTATGGACGGGTTTGGGAGCTCTTTAAAGGGGACCGGAATTTTACAGCCGATGAGCTAGACTATATGGCTTCCGTTTATGACGGAATCCTGAAGGAAAGTTTGAAAAATGTGGACCAGATATCGCTGATCATTAAAGCGATGACTACACAAATGGCTGATGCGAAGAGGCTGGAAATCATTAATCACGCAGCCAGCCTTGTGGAACGAAATTATGACGATTTAAAACTCTTCAATCAGGAAAATATGCTGCTGAGTTTGCAAAGAGCCAAAACACAGCAGGATGTGCAGGCCGTTAAGAGCCTTTACGGCTTGCCCTGAAATTACCTGTAGCATCACTTAAACAATTTTGATTATGAGACAGATACTGATTTGTGTACTGATACTTACCGTACTGCCGGGCCTGAAAGCCCAAAAGCAGGATGAAAAATCGCTTACTCAGCATATCCTTCAGGTAGCAGCAAACAAGGTTCACCTGGAATACATAAAAAAGGGATACCGGATCGTCCAGGAGGGCTTAGATATCGTCAGCTCCTTTAAAAGAGGGGAATACAAACTTCACGACGCCTTCTTTAAGTCTCTGAAAATGGTGAACCCGGCGGTTCGCCGTTACGACAGGGTCGGGCAGATCATTGACCTGCAAAAGCAGATAGGCCGCGAAGTCAATAGCTTAAAGAAAGAAACAGGAGGTTTTACGAAACAGGAGCAGCAGTATATCCAAAGGGTTCTTGGCCGCTTGCTTAATCAATCGGAGTTTATCCTGGATGAGCTGATCACGCTCACCACTGACCATAAACTGGAAATGCGAGATGATGAGCGGATAGCGCGTATTGATAAACTCTTTGCAGCCATGCAGGATGCTTACTCCTTCTGCAAAGCGTTCGGTGACGATATCAGGCTGCTGGACGGTTTAAGACTCAGCGAAGAAAAAGATGTTAAAATCAGCCGTGAGCTCCACGGGCTAAAAGATGAAATGCTATGAAAAAATGGATAATTGCTTTATGTCTTTTCGGCCTTTCTTTGGCACATATTCCCCAGGCCCAGGCCCAGGAAACCGAAATTGCGCAATTGCTTCTTAATCTGGAAAAGCTCCGGCAGTTCCGGGCAATCCTGAAGCAAATGAAGCAGGGGTATGAGATTCTGACGGGTGGTTATAATACGGTAATCAACATAGCGCAGGGAAACTTTAAAATTCACCAGGCGTTCCTGGACGGGCTACTGAAGGTTAGCCCGGCTGTCAAGAATTACAAGCGCGTGGCTGATATCATTGACTATCAGGTAATGCTGGTAAGAGAGTATAAAGCCGCATTGAGCCGCTTCCGGCAGAATGGAAACTTTAACGCTGGCGAGCTGGCCTACCTGGAGAAGATTTATGGCAACCTTTTTAAAGGGAGTCTCAGAAATCTGGATGAGCTCACGGTGGTGATCACGGCCGGTAAGCTACGTATGAGTGATGACGAGCGGTTAAAAATGATTGACAGCATCTTTGAAGACATGCAGGACAAACTCCTGTTCCTGAGACATTTTAACGCTGAAACTGATATACTGGCTATCCAGAGAGCCAAAGAAAAAAGCGATAGCCGCAGTCTTCAGGGGCTTTACGGAATCACCAATTAAGTAACGATGAAAATGTCAAAGTGGAGAAGAGCTGCCTTTATGGCAGCAGTGGGATGGATATTGCCTCTAATAAGTAAGGCTCAGGGAGCAGCCGGATATGTGGGCGGCTTGCAGGGTGTACTGGATCAGCTTTACAGTGAAATGCTGCCGCTGTGTAGTAGCCTGATCGGTGTCAGCAGGGGTATTGCCGGGTTTGCTGCTACCTGGTACATCGCCGCCCGGGTTTGGCGACATATTGCCAACGCGGAACCGGTGGACTTTTACCCCTTGTTCCGCCCTTTTGTAATCGGGTTTTGTATCCTGATTTTTCCCACCGTACTGGCAATGATCAATGGTATCATGAAACCAACCGTTTCGGCCACTGCCCGTATGGTGAAAGATTCAGACAAGGCCATTGCCCTGCTTCTTAAGCGGAAAGAGGAAGCCATAAAGAGAACCGACGCATGGCAAATGTATGTGGGAGTAAATGGTCAGGGCGATAGGGACAAATGGTACAAGTATGTCCACGGTGAGGACAGTTCCTCAGAGGGAATGCTGGAAAGTATAGGTAATGATATCAAGTTCGCCATGGCTAAGGCTTCCTATAGTTTTAGAAATTCAGTTAAAGAATGGGTGAGCGAGGTGTTGAGGTTACTTTTTGAGGCGGCAGCTCTCTGTATCAATACGCTGAGGACCTTTCAAATGATCGTGCTGGCAATACTAGGCCCTCTTGCCTTCGGAATCGCCGTCTTCGACGGGTTTCAGCATACACTCACGGCATGGATTGCCCGCTATCTCAATATCTTCCTCTGGCTTCCGGTGGCTAATGTTTTTGGTGCCATTATTGGTAAGATCCAGGAAAATATGCTTAAGCTGGACCTGTCGCAAATCGCTCAGGCAGGAGATACCTTCTTTAGCCGAACCGATGCCGGGTACCTCATTTTTCTCATTATCGGTATTGTGGGATACTTTACGGTGCCCTCAGTAGCTAACTACATCATTCATGCGGGAAGTAGCGCCTTCACTTACAAAGCTACCAGTACATATACCACTGGAACTGTTATGGCTGCCAGTACAACTAGTGCCGTGACGAGCTGGGGATTCAGTAAGATGTATGACACTTTTGGCAGAAGGCCGTCCGACCCTTCTAAGGATTCAATGGGAGAAAGATTAAAAGGAAACCCGTAACTACCATAGCACTATGTTTAAAAAAATGAAAAACATTGACACAGCCTTCCGGCATGTCAGAAGTTTTACCCTTGTGGTAATCGCAGCCTGCACGCTCATTAGCGGGTACGCCCTCTACCAAAGTTCACAATCGGTCTCCAGGATGCAATCGAAAATTTACATACTGGCAAACGGGAAAGCATTGGAAGCATACGCAGCAGAAAGAAAGGACAATATTCCCGTGGAAGCCCGGGATCATGTCAGAACCTTTCATCATTATTTTTTCACCCTGAGCCCAGATGATAAGGTGATACGGGAAAACGTCGGTAAAGCACTATATCTGGCAGATGAGTCTGCTAAGCAGGCTTACGACAACCTGAAAGAAAATGGCTTTTATGCCGGGATGATTTCCGGCAATATCAGCCAAAGTATACGGGTAGACAGCGTAAGCGTGGACGTCGACCATTACCCTTACCGGTTCCGCTGTTACGCCAGCCAGCAGATCGTCCGGCCCATCAGCGTGACAACCCGGAGCCTGATTACGGAGGGGGAACTCCGAAGCGTGTCCAGAAGTGATAACAACCCGCACGGATTTCTAATTGAACGGTGGCAAACCATTGAAAACAGAGAAGTAAAAACTGAAAACAGACGATAAAAATGGAAAACTTACTAAAAACAGGCGCGCGATGGGCAGGTAATCTAAGCCGCAGGTGCAAACGGCGCCACCGGGTAGCCGGACTGATCTTGTTCACTTTGCTGGCCGGAGGGTTTAGCTTCTACCTGATTGCCACTGCATTTCTGCCTCCCAAAGATTACCGGCTCAAAATCGAGCCGATTTCCCTGCCAGGCCTTTTTCACAAAACGGGAGAAATCTCTATAGATCCCCTGGAAAAGATCAGGGTATTTGCTGACAGTTTACGTAAACACTACGGTTACGGACGCGACAGTACTTTACCTATTGCGCCAAGGTCAAAGACAAATTAAAGCATTCATCTAAATTTTATCAATCATGGAAACATCTGCCAAAAAATTACAAGAAAGAAAGTTCTACATGGCGCTACCTGCCCTTGCTCTTCCTTTCATTACTTTACTGTTCTGGGCGCTTGGAGGCGGAAAAGTCACTGAAAGCACAGCCCAGCAGGCTACTCATAGCGGACTTTTACTCAGCCTTCCTGACGCGGTTCTGAAAGAAGATGCCCGGCTCACCAAGTTTGACTTTTATAATCAGGCCCGCGCCGACTCACTGAAGCTGCAGGAACTGATCCGAAATGACCCGAATTACCAAAGAGTAAAGCCGGAGACCGCACCGCAGATTCTTAACAGCTCACGGGGACTGAACACTTCGCTTAACAGTGATAAGCGATACGAAGATGCTAATGAAGAGAAAATATACCGGAAGCTTGCCCAACTGGAAAAAGAGCTTAACACGCCTTCCTACGGCTCTTATCGGGAAGTCCCACCTACATATTCGCCCACAAGCAGAGACTCCTACTCGCCCGAGATAGACCGGCTGGAAGAAATGATGAAGACGATGACCAGCACAGAAACCGAGCAGAAGGAAATTGAGCAGCTTAGCGGCATGCTCGAAACCATTCTGGATATTCAGCACCCTGAAAGGGTCCAGCAAAGACTAACTGCTAACAGGCAGGAAAAGGAAAGTTTGCCTGTGTCCATAAAAGGAGATGAAAATACAGTTTCCTTATTGGAGATAGGGCAGGTAGACCAACAGGACGTAGACAAAGTGATAATGGATGCATGGAATAACAATCCGCCAAACGGTTTTTTCTCCTGGTCGGATAATGCCAAATCTCAACAGGAACGGAATACCATCCCCGCGGTTATTCACGAAACCCAGCGGGTGGTGAACGGTTCAACAGTAAAGCTACGGCTAACCCAGGATGTAACCATTAATGGAATCCTGCTGCCCAAAGACAACTTTGTTTTCGGCACGGCCCAACTTAGTGGCGAGCGGCTAAAGATCCATATTGAAGATATCCGCTGTGAGGATTCCATTTATCCCATAGATCTTACTGTCTATGATTTGGATGGAATGGAAGGGATATATGTCCGCGGGGCAATCACCCGAGACGCGGTCAAACAATCGGCTGATCGCAGCATTGCTACTTTGGGAATCAGTAGCCTTGATCCTTCACTGGGTGTCCAGGCGGCTTCAGCCGGGATAGAGGTAGCTAAAAACCTTTTGAGCAAAAAAGTAAAACTGATTGAAGTAACCCTGAAAGCTGGCTACCAGGTGCTACTTCAGAACGAAAAATTGGCCAGTTAACCTAATTGATAACTTTAAATTCATTATGTGATGAGAAAGATTGTTGTAACAGGATTAATGAGTTTAGCACTCATATTTTTAAAGATCCGTGCTGATGGCCAGGCGGCTATCAGTGCAAAACCGCTTGAGATTACCTATCAGAAAACTTCCAGTATTGTCTTTCCCTTCGCCATAAAAGCAGTTGACAGGGGAAGCAGGGATATTTTAGTACAGAAAGCTACTGGTGTAGAAAATGTACTACAGATGAAGGCAGCCAAGAAAGATTTCCCGGAGACCAGTCTGACTGTTATCACCGCCGACGGGCGCCTGTATTGTTTTAATGTACAGTATTCTCCTGACCCCCAAGTCTTAAACCTTTCATTTTCCGAGACCAGTGAGAAAGTAGCAAGCTTTAATGAGGAAGAAACCGATCAGGCCCAAGTGCACTTTGACTGTCAGTTAATTGCAGCAGAGACAAAAAGAAATGTTAGCAAGAGTGACCGCCGATTTGGTGTAAAACTTCAGCTAAGCGGGCTTTATATTCGCAATAATGTGATCTACTGCCAACTGAAACTGGAAAATGATACTCACGTGGATTACGACATCGGGCAGCTTCGCTTTTTTGTTCGGGATCAGAAAAAGGCCCGGCGTACAGCTACCCAGGAAGTAGAGATAAAACCGATCTATACCGAGGGTAATACTGCGCAGATTTTGGGTAAAACCCAGCAAATACTAGTATTTGCCTTGCCAAAATTCACGATCCCCGATAAGAAGTACCTGGCTATACAGCTCATGGAAAAGAATGGTGGTAGGCATCTGGCTCTGAAGCTGCGTAACAACACAATCATCAAATCCGAGCCCATCGAAATATAGTTCCTGAAGATAAGCGCGGTAGGTTATCTACGGAATGGAATATCGTCATAGACCTGAAAATAAAGAGTTAATAAAACATTAAAAGTATAATGAGATGAATCAGAAAAATTTTGATTATCTGCGTGAGCAAATCATTGCCACCGGATTCAGCGAGGCACTGGAGGATAAGCTTAAAGCAGCTATCCAGGAAGGAAAAGCGGAGTTTAAACTCGATCATTCTATCCAGTACGGAAGAGATAATGTGGGCGTTGAGCTCAACTTTACCAGATCGAAGCAGAGTGATATGTATTTCTTTAACTCGTACCGGGTGAGCCTCGAAAAAGCAAAGGCTTTAGAAAAGCTGGAGCAGACATTTTATATCAATAAGGGGGATAATATTGCCTTAAAAGAAGCATATCATCTTCTGAACACAAGAGCAGTAAATAAAGACCTGACCACCAAAGAAGGCCAGGTGGCTAATGCCTGGGTTCAGATTGACTTCAAAGAAACCAATGCCAGCGGTAATTTTAAACTGAAATACTTCTATGAGAGTTACGGCTATGATTTGGAGAAAGTTCTGAGTGCGCAACCCATCCGGGAATTGGCAGATCCCGAATCGAAAAGTAATCTTATTTCGGCGCTGAAGGAAGGTAATCGGGTACCGGTAACCATTCAAGTGGATGGGGTCGATAAAAATTACCACATTGAAGCTAACCCGCAGTTTAAAACCCTCAATATCTACGATGAGAATATGCAACGGGTAATTAACCGCCAGTCCCGGACTGAAAAGCAATCTGTGGAGCACGGGCAATCGGCAAAACAGGAGAGTAGTAAGGAGCGACAAGCAGTCGCTGACGATGATGGCCCCACGGTGAGTCAGCTACCTAAAGCAAAAAGGAGAAAGCAGGCCCAGACTGTATAAAGAAGTGTAAAATTATAAAATACTACCAAAATGAAGAATCAGTTTGTTGGAGCAAATCGGGTAGAAATGGAGCTGACCCTGTGGCGAAGCCGGGAAGAACGCTTCAGTAAACTATTCTCAATGAGTATTTCGGCCAATCGTGCACTGCTAAGAGAAAAGCTGCACCATTATGAACGTGTAGCTATGAAATATAAGGGGACCAGTGACCCGGAAGAGCGCCTCGCTTTACAGGTAATGCGGCAGGAGAGAAGACAGATGGAAAAGCAGCTCTATCCCAACTTTCTGCTCCGGCTGCTTCGCCGTCTGCTGGTTCTACCAGCAAAAGAGAGGATAAGTGTAAGGCAGGATGTTAAGAATACAGAGGCAAATAGCCGGTCTTTAAAGGAGCAAATCCAAAAGGCCGGCTTCTCTGGTCTCGCTTCAAAATTGGACGAACAGATCAGACAAGGCCAACCTCAATTCTCTATTCCAAATTCCTATTATATAAATGAAAGGGAAAGGGTGAATCACCAGTTACACTTTGCCAGGGACCATACCGGCAACTACCAATTTAACGGTTTTCAGGCCAAGCTATACGATGAAACGCAGCCACGGGAGGTTAGGCAACATTATTTTGAAGCCAGAGAGGGCATGGATATTGGGCGCGTTTACCAACTTCTGCAGGGACGTGCGGTTCAGAAAGAAGGCAGCTGGATTCAGCTGGATTTAAATGACAAGGATGCTGAGGGAAATAACAGGATCAAGGAGTTTCCTTCCAGCTATGGATTCGATTTAGAAAGGGTACTACAAGATTTACCCATTAAGGAGTTGCGGAACCAATCTACAGCCTATCAGCTGTTGGATAAGCTGAAGCAGGGGAGCCGGGAAGCGGTATCCTTTCTGCAAGACGACAGGGAATACCGCTACTATATAGAGGCTAACCCTCAATTCAAGTCTGTGAGTATTTTTGATGAGCACTCCCGAAAAGTAACACTTTCCTCGGCTTTGGGAAATAAAACGCCTGAGGCTATAAAAGTCAGCCAGCAAATGAACCAGCAGCAGCAGTTGAATTTTAAAAAACTAAACGGGGTGAAAGTTCACCATTAGGATATGATCGAGACAGAGGAAATATTGAAGCCGTTATCGGACTTCTTCGGGGCTATTGAAAAAGATCCCCGCATCAGTATTACCCATATTGGTATCTATGCGGCCTTATTGCAGTACAGGAAACAAAAGGGGCTCATCAATCCTATTATAGCTTTTAGTCACCAGATCATGCGAATAGCAAAGATCTCCTCTCCCACCACCTATCATAAGTGCGTAAGGGATTTAAGTGATTTTGGATACATCGAATATGAACCGTCGTTTCGTAGAAACCTGGGAAGTAAGATCTACTTTCCTGAAAACCAGGAAATAGGAATGAGTCAATTAAGCAAAAATTAAATAGTTCAATATTAAGGTCTAAGGGTATTTAACCACTGTGCAAGTTGATCTGTAACTACTGTTGTATCAATCTCAGGGTAGTGTATTTTCATGTACTCTGTAAATGCAGTTTGGGTCTTTATATTTTGCCATTCCATAACTGTAAGGCATAGCATGGGCCATTGTTTTGTGTCCTGCACAAAACCATACAAAGCAAGATATGGTGGAGAGAAGTATAGCGAACTTTCAACGAGCCGATCATAAAAAGATCGGGAAAGAGCCTTTTTCATGTCATGGATAACCTCATAAGCAATAGTATGCCTGGTACCCTCCCTGACCGCTACAGCAAGGGCTGGCATACCCCTGCTTTGGAAGAAATTGTACAGGTAATTAATATAGCTATCTTCAGTAATATCGCACAAATCCTTGCTATAAAAGGCGTATTCACGCTTAAACAGATCTAATGAAAAATCGTCAGGGTGCCTATTTATAATAAAGTCAATAACCTCTATTTCCTTAGATATTATTTCCTCAATGGATGGACCGAACTTTTCAATCCCTATCTCGTTGCTTCCCTTCACTGTTTTCTCGGTCGCCTCAGGAAGGTCAGCGCTCCTATCAGGCAAGAAATGCCTGGACTTCGAAAACAGGTCAAAATAGTAGCTTTTAAAAAAAATATGTATACGCTTATGAGTGACTTGAATGTATAGAGGGTAGGTCATATGACCATAAAGTGACACTTGCTTTAGCCTCTCATTAAAGTAGATTTTATAACTCACTTTACTCATTTGCTTCTATGTTGGCCAGCTGGTTGTCGCTTCCCATTCTTATACCAAAACAAAAGTAAACAGTTATGTAAAAGATTAAAGAATGTATATGAAAACTTTCAGCGAAAGTTTCTATCAAAAAAAGTGTTGCCAATATATAAATTATCAATACAATTTATTATCTTAGTATTGTTAAAGTATCCATCTGCACGAAAGCATTGTGTAGTTGATTATGAGAAGTTGCAAAATGGAAAAACTTAAACCCGAGCAGGCTGTAGAACTGCTCAGTAAAAATGGCATTGAAGTATCATTAGAACAAGCTGCCGCAATTCTCGACTTCCTGAATTTATTAGCTAATATTCTAATAGAAAGGTACTTAAAAAAGAATTAGAGTTCTATGTTAATTATATGTTGATTTTAAATTTAAACGAGTATGAAAATCGCTGATCTGTACATCCGCGTAAGTACGGATGAACAAGCCGAAAAAGGCTATTCGCAACGCAATCAGGAAGAACTACTGCGTAAGTATTGTGAAGCTAACAGCATTACCATCCGAAGAGTAATGTTTGAGGATCACTCTGCTAAGACCTTTATCCGCCCGGAGTGGAAAGCATATTTATCAGACTTAAGAAAAAACAGGGGAAAAACAGATTTGGTACTGTTCCTTAAATGGGACAGATTCAGTCGCAATGCCGGTGATGCCTACCAAATGATAAGTACACTTAGGAGATTAGGTGTGGAACCACAAGCTATAGACCAGCCTCTGGATTTGTCCATTCCTGAAAATAAAATGATGCTTGCTTTCTATCTGACAGGACCTGAAGTAGAGAATGACCGACGAGCATTAAATGTAATTGATGGAATGATGAAAGCAAGAAAAGAAGGCCGCTATATGGGTTTAGCTCCTATTGGTTACATCAACAGAACTGATGAAGCAGGAAAAAAATACATCGCTATTAAGGAGCCTCAGGCGAGCGCAATCCGCTGGTCCTTCGAAGAACTAGTCAAAGGAGTATATAATACCGAACAAGTCTATAAAATGGCACGAGAAAAAGGATTCAGTGGTGCAAAAAGTCTCTTTTGGTTCGCTATTCGGAATCCCGTATACTGCGGAAAGATATTTGTTCCTAAATACAGAAATGAATCAAGTACGTTTGTAAAAGGAGTGCATGACCCACTGATTTCCGAAGATTTGTACTACAGAGTACAGGATGTACTGGATGGAAGAAAACGGAACCAATACAGGCTAAAGGTAGTGTCCAATTCAACTTTACCTCTAAGAGGGTTCTTAACTTGCCCTACATGCGGTAAAATACTAACTGGCAGCGCATCAAAAGGACATACAAAGCACTATTCTTACTATCATTGCTCTTTAGGTTGTAAATTCAGACAAAGGGCTGATGATCTTAATCAACAGTTTATTTATGAACTCAGAAAGTATATCCCGCGGCCAGAATTAGCTGAATTATATAAAGTAGTACTGAAACAAAGCTGGAGCAGTCAAAACGATCATCTTGTGAATGAAAAAAGACAGCTGCAGAAGCAAATGACCGACCTTGAAAACAAGTTGATTTATATTCGTGAACTGTTATCATCAAAGCTAATAGAACCGGAGGATTACCGAGAAATGAAATCAGACTACAAAGCTAAAATAGAGAAGCTTCAGGCCCGATTAGGTGGACTTTCAGATAATGATCTAAACTTTAAAGAGCTTCTTAATAAAGGAATCAGCAACCTTTTAAAGCTGGACACAATTTACGAAGCCACCGATATTGAGAAAAAGCGACAAGTAATTAGTTCGATATTCCCCGAAAAATTGTATATCGAAAACAATGTACTTCGAACTTTTAGAGTGAATGAAGCAGTCAACTATATCTATCTGATAAACAACAATTTACGAGAAAATAAAAAAGGACAAGCGGAAGAAAATTCCGACTTGTCCTGTCAAGTGATCCCGGCAGGATTCGAACCTGCGACCCACAGATTAGAAATCTGTTGCTCTATCCAGCTGAGCTACGGAACCGTCCTTAAAACTAAAAAAGCAGCCGTTAAGCTGCTTTTGTCGGGGTGGCAAGATTCGAACTTGCGACCTCCTGCTCCCAAAGCAGGCGCGATGACCGGGCTACGCTACACCCCGAATACTTTTTCAGCGGAGAGAGCGGGATTCGAACCCGCGGTACCGTTTCCAGTACGTCAGTTTAGCAAACTGGTGGTTTCAGCCACTCACCCATCTCTCCGTCTCTCCGAAAAGGTTTGCAAATATAGAGCCTTTTTACCGCAACGCAAAACTTCACTGCGATATTTTTATGATATTTTTCTGGCGTTTCAATTAAGAATTTGGCAGTAAACTACTTAATTCTTTCCGGGTTTTCCGATAGAAAAGCCGCCCAGCCCGTTTTTTTGGAACTGTTTCCCGTCAGGGCTTTCGTGCCTCCATGCATGAAATGACAAACTCCCACCGCAAGGGCATCTGTAGCGTCATAAAACTTCCTTTCCAGAGGCTGGTTAAAAAGCTTTTCCAGCATATAGGCCACCTGCTCCTTGCTGGCATTTCCGTTCCCGGTCACACTTTGCTTGACTTTTTTAGGCAGGTATTCCACAATGTTCACATCCCGGGCCAACGCAGCCGCCATAGCCACCCCCTGTGCACGTCCGAGCTTCAGCATAGACTGCACATTCTCCCCGTAAAAAGGGGCTTCTATCGCCATTTCATCCGGGAGATATTCCACGATCAGCTGAGTAATGCGTTCAAAAATCCTTTTGAGCTTCAACTCATGGGAGCTGAGCTTCTCCAGCCGTAAAACACCATACTGAATTATCCTGAGCTGCGAGTTCTTCACTTCAATAAGCCCATACCCCATTACCCGCGTACCCGGATCCACCCCCAGTATGATTTTTTCATTTACCTTTGCTTCCAAATCTCCTCGTGTTTGAAGTTTAATACGCAAAATACCGTTCAAATTTTATCTAAACCTAATCTCCGCCGGTTTTTAAGGATATTATTCCTGGTACTGATTACCGCGCTTCTGCTCTTTCAGGTTTCCAAACTGGATCTTTCCGCTGTTTTTATCCGCGAACTGGCCGCTTTACTTCGGCCCGGCTGGCTCCTGACGGGTGTTTTGCTGGTTTTACCCAACTATTACTTCGAGATCACCAAGTGGAAGATCCTGGGCCGTCTGCTGGAGGACCGGGATTTTGCCACAGCCGCCGGTGAGGTGCTGCGGGGGCTGAAACTGGGGGTCGTTACCCCGCTGATGGCGGGCGACTACGTAGGACGAAGCATGGATTTCAAAAAAGAGAACCGGCTTTCTGCCGTTCTACTGAACCTGTATAACAGCTTTACCCAAACCTGGACGGCCCTGCTCTTTGGAGGTGCCGCCCTTTTCATCTGGTATTTCCGGGAAAAAGCGGCCTACCTCCTCTTTCCGGCAGCCCTTATATCGGCCGCCGCCCTCATCAGCCTGGGGTTCCTGTATGGAATGCGGCCCGCTATTCTTCAGAAATGGGCCTGGATACGAAAGTATACGGCCGCATTCTCACTTCCCTTTACCGTAAAAAACCGGGTGATCGGACTTTCCGTATTACGCAGTATCATCTACAACCTGCAATATGTTTGCTTTTACCTGGGCTTCGGTATCACCCTTGATCCGGCGATCTTTTTCATCGGCATCAACCTCTTGCTGCTGGTGAAGACCGTGGGTGGCGGACTGAACATTTTCGGTGACCTGACCCTCCGGGAACTGGTCAGCCTTCACTTTTTCAAATTATACCCGGTAGACGAACGTTTGGTATTAATCGCTACCTTTGCTGTTTGGTTTTTCAGTGTCTTTGCACCGGTGCTTACCGGCATCTTTTATAAACCCGGAAAAAATGATCCTTCTGATCTCGTATAGCCTGTTCCTGATCCTCGCCACCGTTTTGTGGTTATCTGCGCGGGTTCCCGAACGCGAAAGGTCAGACGAACAGGTGTCTGCTATCGTAGTGGTCCGGAATGAGGAACAAAACATCTTACGACTGCTGGAAAGCTTCCGCCGCCAGACCCACCAAAACCTGGAGGTGATCCTGGTAGATGACCATTCCATTGACAAAACCGTCGAGTATGCTGAAAGCCTGGGCCTGGAAAACCTGCGCATCCTCCGGCTGGAAGAAGCAGAACGGGGAGCTGCCCCTAAAAAGGCCGGTATCGAAAAGGCGATGAAGGAGGCTCCCGGCAGTATTATTTTCACTACTGATGGCGACTGCGTTTTGCCCCCGGACCTCATCGCATACTATGCTGCACTCTTCCGCAATCCGCAGGTTCAGATGATCTCCGGCCCGGTTACCTTTACCCGCAGGAAAACACTGTGGAACCAGTTGCAGACGGTAGAATTTGCATCACTGGTAGGTTCTGCTGCCGTAGCCATCTTCCTGAAAAAACCCATTATGTGCAGTGCGGCCAACCTCGCCTACCGGAAAGCGGTATTCCTGGAAACCGGCGGTTACGGTGATAATTCCGGCACGGCTTCGGGCGATGATGAATTCCTGATGAACAAAATCCATCAACGGTACCGAAACGGTATTCTCTTTGCCCGGAACAAAAAATGCATTGTAGAGACGGAAGCCACGGAAACCCTCCCCGACTTTTACCGGCAACGAAAACGGTGGGCGGGGAAATGGAGCCTCGGGAGTAACCCCGTCACACAGATCACGGCCATCTTCATTTTTTTGGTCAATGCCTGTACGGTCTGGTTCCTGGCTACGGGCAAGTGGGACATCGTACTTTTCCGTCTTCTCACCGAGGCCCTGTTCCTGAGCGCAGTGCTGACCTTCCTTAATCGTTGGAAAAGCATTTTTTACATCCCGTTGACGCAGCTGATCTATCCGTTTTACGCCGTATTCTTCGGCTTGATCTCCCTGATTCCCACCTCCTATACCTGGAAAGAACGCCGACTCAAATGACCCCCATATTTGAAATTATATACCCCCGGTTCCTGTGGCGGATGCCTGCCACCGATAAGCGCATTTACCTTACTTTTGATGATGGCCCCATTCCGGAAATAACCCCCTGGGTACTGGAGCAACTGAAGAAATTTGATGCCGGTGCCACCTTCTTTTGTGTAGGCGATAATATCCGGAAACACGCCGAAACTTTTCAGCAGGTGATCAACGCCGGTCACAGTATTGGCAACCATACCTGGAACCACCTGAACGGCTGGAAGACCCCCGTAGAAGACTACATGCAAAATGTGGATCGGTTTGAAGCAATGTACCCCACCAGCCTTTTTCGCCCACCCTATGGCAGGATCAGGAAAAAACAGGCAGACCGTATTCTGCAAAACCACCGGATCATTATGTGGTCGGTACTCACACGCGATTATTCCACTACCCTGTCCCCGGAAAAGTGCCTCAAAAGAGCCATAAAAAATACGCAAAGCGGATCCATCGTGCTGTTTCACGATAGCCTGAAAGCTCAAAAGAACCTGTATTATGTATTGCCCCGGTTCCTGGAGCATTTCAGCCAAAAGGGTTACCGGTTTGAAAAATTAGAGTCTTAATTGAGCCGGTAGCTCAGAAAGGAGTGTCCTTCAAACACCCCTTTACTGAGTTCACCTATGGTCTTTTGCTTCAGCATTTTTACTATACCCGACCTGAAAACGGAAAAATCACGGTGCAGCGGGCAGGGGTTTTCGGAAGAGCATTCCTCAATAGCCATAAAACAACGGGTCTGATAACCGTCGCCGTCGATCATCTCCACGATCTCCAGCACCGGCAGATCGAGAACAGACTCCTTTACATAAAAGCCGCCATGGGGCCCCTTTACGGAATGGATCACCTTTTTCCGCACCAGCTCCTGCAAAATTTTGGCCAGGAAATGCTGAGGGATCT
The DNA here is from genome assembly GCA_964563435.1 of uncultured Lacihabitans sp. GTDB lineage: Bacteria > Bacteroidota > Bacteroidia > Cytophagales > Spirosomataceae > Leadbetterella. The sequence goes on along the minus strand of CAZLXI010000002.1, from coordinate 153,135 downwards.
CCAGTTCGGAGGCGATCTCATGAATGCCCACCTTCCTGTCTTCCTCTATTTTCGTAGCCAGGTAAACCACTCCGCGTATTCCGTATCCACAAGTCTTTGATATCATTCCTTTCTAAACAGTTTCGGCTTCTAAAGCTTCAATTTTCGGAAATAAAATATTGTTTTCCAAATGAATGTGCTGAATCAGGTCAGCATCCAGTTCCTTCAGCTTATGCAACATCACCCGATGCGAATTACAGGCATCGGCAGGAGGCGTGTAGTCGTGCGTAATCTCCCGGATACGCATTAAGACGGTTCCGGCCTCATCGTGCTCATGCACCATCATCCGGATGGGATTGGCCACCGTACCAAACGGCGCACTTTGCGGTTTCATACCCGCCCGCCGCGCATTCAGCAGCTCCTTGGCATACGGAAAAAGGATCTCCTCCTCCTTGGGCATGTGGCCCGTTAATTCGGCGTCCAGCTTCACAAATAACGCGGCCAGCTCTGTAAGATAAGCATACTTGTCACGGTGCTTAGTATACACCTTATTCACAAAGAACTCGGTTTCCGGCAGGTTATCGTACAGGTAGCGATGATGCACATTTACAATGTAATCCATCAGAAAATCGGGTTCAAACTGATCAAACTTCAGATGTGCGCCGTCAGTAGCCCACGAAAGCTGCTCCATCACTTCCTCCGGATCGGCTCCCGCTTCCCGGCAGGCTTCCGCCAGCGATATCCTGCCGCCGCAGCAATAGTCGATGTTCAGCTTCCTGAAAACAGTGGCTGTTCCGGGATTTGCCGCCACGATCTCCCCTACTTTGGTATTATTCAGATCTATAACCATAATTAAATAAAGATAATTTTAGGACAAAGATAAAAAGACCTTTATATCCTTTTTATGACATCTATCAGGTTATTACAAAGTGTAGCTCATAGTTTTCCGGCTTAAGCCCCGGCAATTTTGCTCCATCAAAACCTTTAAAAAAAATGAAGAACACATTATGGGCAGTTTTCTTTATCCTCGTCCTCTTCGGGTGCGGGAAAGGAGCAAAACAAAGGGCCGAATCTCCGGAAACCAGTGATGATGTCATCGAAAAGCAGGAGGTCATCCACGGCACGGAGATCACGGAAGTAAAACTTTCCAATCCGCTCGATGCAGCTATGGTAAAGCAGGGGCAGGAGATCTATGATATGAAGTGTATGTCGTGTCACCGGCTCGATGAAACACGGATCGTGGGACCGGGCTGGGCCGGGATCACCCAGCGGCGTACAGCCATATGGCTGACTAACATGATCACCAATGTCGATATCATGTTGGAGCAGGATGCCGAAGCACAAAAAATGCTGGAAGAATGTCTGATCCGTATGCCGAACCAGAACGTAACACTCGAAGAATCGAGAAGTATCATTGAATTTATGCGGAAAAATGACGGTGAAATTTAATTTTTTTAATTTAATATGAAAACCAAGTATTACCTGATCAGCCTGGCACTAGGTGCTTTGGCGGTTTCCCAAACAGGCTGCAAGCCCGGAAGCGGGAAGGCGGGCTCCGAACTGGCGGGTGACGCCGCCCAAAAAGTATATGTGGCTCCGGGCACCCATGACGAGTTCTACGGCATCGTATCCGGCGGCTTTAACGGCCAGGTCTCCGTGATCGGCCTGCCCTCCGGCAGAACCCTGAAAAACATCCCTGTATTCTCCCAACATCCTGAAAACGGTTGGGGATACAGTGAAGAAACCAAACCTATGCTCAATACTTCCCACGGCTTTATTCCCTGGGATGACTCGCACCACATTGCTCTTTCCACCACCAACAGCGAACACGACGGCCGCTGGGCGTTTGTCAACGGTAACAATACCCCCCGCATAGCCCGGATAAGCCTCTCTTCCTTCAAAACCGAAGAGATCATAGAAATCCCTAATTCCGGCGGTAACCACTCCTCCCCCTTCATCACCTCCAATACCGAATACGCGGTGGCTGGAACGCGCTTCTCCGTTCCGCCGGATCATAATGCCGATGTACCCATCAGCTCTTTCAAAGAAAACTTTAAGGGTTATATCAGCTTTATCAGCATAGACAGGGAAACCGGAAGAATGGCCATCAAATTCCAGTTGAAAACACCGGGAGTGAGCTATGATCTTGCCCGGGCAGGGAAAGGCAAATCAGCCGACTGGTTCTTCTTTTCTACCTATAATACGGAACAGGCCAGCACCCTGATGGAAGTGAATGCTTCGCAGAAGGACAAAGACTTTATCCTGGCTGTCAACTGGAAAAAGGCCGAAGAATACCTGGCCAAAGGGAAAGGCAAAAAAGAGCCGGGAACCTACACCCACAATATCTGGGATGAAGATGCACACATGGCCACATCCACCACCATTAACGAAGTGATGACGCTCGATCCGAAGGAGTGTCCGGACATGCTTTACTTTATTCCCTGTCCGAAATCTCCTCACGGCTGCGACGTAGACCCTACCGGGAACTACATCGTAGGATCCGGAAAGCTGGCTGCCGTGATACCGGTGTTCTCCTTTGATAAAATGCAGAAAGCCATAGCTGCCAAAACCTATGACGGAGAATTTGACGGAATACCTATCCTTAAATACGAAGAAGTCCTTTACGGAGAAGTTCAGAAACCGGGACTGGGCCCTCTTCATACCGAATTTGACGGAAAAGGTAATGCCATCACCTCATTCTTTGTATCATCGGAGCTGGTTCGCTGGAATATAGAAAAGCTGGAGATCATCGACCGGGTACCTACTTATTACTCCGTAGGGCACCTCAGCATTCCGGGAGGACCCACCTCCAAACCACACGGCAAATATGTGGTGGCCTACAACAAGATCACCAAAGACCGCTACCTGCCTACCGGTCCGGAACTGGCCCAGTCTGCCCAGTTATATGATATTTCGGGTGACAAGATGAAGCTTCTGCTGGATTTCCCTACCACGGGTGAACCGCACTATGCGGAAGCAATTCCGGCATCACTAATCAAAGACAAGGTTCGGAAAATATATGAGCTGGAGAAAAACAGGCACCCTTTTGTTGTAAAAAGTGAAAAAGATACCCGCGTGGAGCGGAAAGGCAAAGAGGTTCATATCTATATGACCACTATCCGTTCGCACTTTGCCCCTGATAACATTGAAGGGATAAAAATGGGTGATGAGGTTTACTTCCATCTTACGAACCTTGAACAGGACTGGGACGTTCCTCATGGATTTGCCGTGAGAGGAGCTCAGAACGCCGAGCTTCTCATCATGCCGGGCGAAACGCAGACCTACAAGTGGATTCCCACCAAAGTGGGTGTTACACCTTTCTACTGCACCGACTTCTGTTCTGCTTTACACCAGGAGATGCAGGGATATATCCGGGTGTCGCCCGCAAACAGTAATGTTCCGCTCAAATGGAGCTTAGGCAATAGTCCGGAAGCAGCTGCCGAAAAGGCCGTGGCGGGGAAATAATAAGTGAACAGTGAACAACTAACAGTGAATAATTATTAACTAGTTAGTTGTTCACTTCTCCAATCCCATGAAATAACCGTCAACAGTGGGGAAGAATGGTCGGCTATTCACCAGGAACTCACTATTGTATACCCGGAACTAATTTTATCTCAATGAAAAAGTCAAACACTACAGCCACTAAAGTCTCTCCTGCTTCCCAATGGATACTCCTCCTGGGCGCACTGAGCCTGGCGCTGACCTACTTTGTGCCGATCTGGCGGATAGACCTCTGGGCTCCTCAATACCCGGAAGGCCTCACCATGAAAATATGGCTGTCTAAGCTCAGCGGCCAGGTGGAGATCATTAACGGACTCAACCATTACATCGGTATGGCCCATATCAAAGAAGAAATGTTTCCCGAATTCAAAATCCTCCCCTACTGCGTGGGATTCCTGATCCTGGTAGGTATAGCTGCCGCATTATCGGCAAGGAAAAAGGGAGTGCTGGCCTACTTCCTGCTACTGGTAGCCGCTGCGGCAGTTGCCCTCTACGACTTTTGGAAATGGGGCTATGAATACGGCCATAACCTGAGCGATGACGCTCCTATCAAAGTACCGGGAATGGCCTACCAGCCACCCCTCCTGGGCTACAAAGAGTTGCTTAACTTCGGAGCGTATTCTATACCTGACATCGGCGGATGGGTATTTGCACTATTCGGACTGGCCATAGCGCTGATCCTTGTTTATGAATTTAAACTCAGAAAAAAATGAGAAATTACTTCAAATACATCCTGTTACTTACTTTCGTATGGTCTTGCACACCTGAAACGGAGGCCATTAATTACGGGGAAGACCAGTGTGCTTTCTGTAAAATGGCCATCGTGGAAGATAAATATGCAGCAGAAACCGTTACTTCAAAAGGGAAGGTCTATAAATACGACGATATCAGCTGCATGATCCGGCACATCCGGACCATGGAAAAGAACGACTTCGCATTTCAGGTAGTTAACGACTTCGCTAACCCCAAAGTGTTTCTCGACGTGGAAAAAGCTTTTTTTGTACAATCTGATCAGTATGCCAGCCCTATGGGCGGGAATACAGCCGCCTTCCGCACCCCGGAGCAGGGGGCCGGCAGCTCCGTATACACCTGGGCCGAACTGGAGGAAATATTTAACTGACCTATGAACATCCTGAAGAAAACAGTACTTTTCATGCTTATAGCCGGCAGCGTTACGGCCAAAAAATACACCGTGACCACCCCGGCCGAGCTATACAGAGCCATTGAAAGTGCCGCTGACGGAGATACCGTTCTGATCAAAAGCGGAAAATACCCTGTAGAAAATATTGTGATCAGTAAACGGCTTATCCTCCTGGGAGAAAATTTCCCCGTACTTGACGGCCGCTTCAGGAATGAAATATTAACCGTTAAAAGTCCCGGTGTACACATTGAAGGAATACAGTTTGAGAATGTTCCGCAAACCAGTACCATCGATTATGCCGGGGTAAAAGTGGTAGAGTCCCGATATGTTACCGTTAAAAACAACCGCTTCCGGAATTGCTACTTTGGAGTCTACCTGTCGGCCACTGATCATTCAAAAGTGATCGGTAATGATATTGAGGGAAGCCCCAGGGAAGAACAAACCACCGGAAACGGGATACATGCCTGGAAATGCGACAGCGTTTTCATCGCTGACAACCGGGTGACCGGGCACCGCGACGGCATCTATTTCGAATTTGTGACCAACTCAGCCGTAAAGCACAATTACACTTCCCGCAATATCCGTTACGGCCTTCATTTTATGTTTTCGCATAATGACCTCTATGAATACAATACTTTCGAGAACAATGGCGCCGGGGTGGCCGTCATGTACACCCGGAAAGTGACCATGAAGCACAACCACTTCATCAGTAACTGGGGTGCGAGTGCCTACGGATTGCTCCTGAAAGATATATCCGAAAGCCTTATCGAGCATAATCGCTTCCGGTCGAACACGGTAGGCATCTACATGGACGGATGCAGCCGGTCCCGCCTGGCGAAAAATGAATTCTCGGAAAACGGAATAGCACTTCGTCTTCAGGCCAATTGCGATGCCAATACCATTTCCGATAATAACTTTATCCGCAATACCTTTAACATGGGAACCAGTGGAAATACTACTTACAACAGCATTTCAGGCAACTACTGGGACAATTATGAGGGTTATGATCTTAACCGCGACGGAACCGGCGACGTGCCCTTCCGGCCGGTGAGCCTGTTTTCCGTATTGATCGAAAGGGTGCCGCAGGCCATGATGCTCTTCCGGAGCTTTACGGCATCGCTCCTGGAACGGGTGGAAAAGGTCATTCCCGGTATCACACCGGACCTGCTTATCGATGAAAAACCGCGTATGAAACCTGTTAACCTGGTGTCATTCGCTACAAATAAAATTGCCCTATGATCAGCTTTGAAAATGTCAATAAGTCATTCGGTCGCCTGCATGCCCTTAAAAACATAAGTTTTGAGCTGGAAGCCGGCCAGTCAGTAGCCCTGATCGGACCTAACGGATCCGGAAAGACCACCCTGATCAAGACCCTGTTGGGAATGAATGTACCTACTTCCGGGAAAATACGGGTGAAAGGGTACGATATTCTTTCGGACTATCACTACCGGGCCCATATTGGCTATATGCCCCAAATAGGCAACTACCCGAAAAACCTGAAAATAAGCCAGCTTATCGAAATGATGCGGGATATCCGTCAGGAAAAAGGCAAAACGGACGAAGAGCTGATCGATCTCTTTCGTCTCCGGGAGATCTACGACAAGCCCCTGGGCACGTTATCCGGGGGAACCCGCCAAAAGGTAAGCGCCACCCTGGCCTTTCTCTTTGACCCGGAGATCCTCATCCTCGATGAGCCTACTGCGGGTCTTGACCCCTTGTCGAGTGAGATATTGAAAGAAAAAATCCTGGAAGAAAGCCTGAAAGGAAAGCTTATCATTATCACTTCCCATATCCTGTCTGACCTGGAAGAACTGGCCACTCACATCATGTATCTTGAGGAAGGCGAGCTGAAGCTCTTCAAAAAAATGAGCGATATAAAAGCCGAAACCGGCGAAAACCGGCTTGCCCGCGTCATTACACATCTGATGTCGAAAAAAGAGATGGTCGCCCTATGAAAAAAGCATTATATATCGTCATGCCCCTGGCCTTTATTTCCATGATAACGGGAATCTACAGTGGCATTATACGCATCGGCCAACCTTTACCCTCCGGTGCTTACCTGCCGATAGCCCATCACGGGGTACTCATGGCCGGCTCATTTTTAGGAACATTGATCTGCCTGGAAAGGGTGGTCACTTTTCCCGATAAACGAGCCTGGATCACTGTCATTTTAATGGCGTTCAGCTTCCCCCTGTTCGTTTTTAACCAGGCACAGCACGGAGTCCTCTGTCTTCTGGCCGGAAGTACCGGCTATAGCTGGATATCCATCAACAATTACCGGAAATACAAGCTCAAAGGAGACCTGATCATGGCGGTTGGATCGGTGTTTCAGGTGATCGCCTACATCATCTTCTTCCTGACCTTTTCGTACCCTAAAGCCTTTGCCGGCTGGTTGCTGTTCCTGATCCTGACCATTATCGGGGAAAGACTGAACCTTACCCGTTTCTTACCGGTGAGTAAAAAAGCATTTTATGAAGTATACTTCTGGATCGGGCTTTTACTGCTCAGTTCTTTCCTCTATCATTTCGGTTTAAAGGTGATCGTAGGGCTCAGCATGGCGGGTCTCGCGCAATGGCTTTTGCGGCATGACATCGTCCGGATCAACCTCAGGCGTACAGGGCATTACCACTTTCTCGGACTGGCACTGCTGCCGGCTTACCTCTGGCTGGGCGTAACAGGCTTTCTGAGCATGTTGGAAATGGGAAATCCCTACCTGTACGATGCCGTGCTGCATTCCTTCTTTGTAGGTTTTGTTTTATCAATGATCCTGGCCCATGCGCCGATTATCTTCCCCGGTTTACTGGGCATAAAAACCACTCCTTTTCACCCCGTTATGTACGTGTGGCTGGCCGGTCTTCATGCCAGCCTGATCATCCGGATCTACGGCGATATGACAGAAAATTTTGAACTGAGAAAGCTGGGCGGAATCTGCAACGGCGTGTTTTTCGTAATCTATATCCTCACTGTCCTTTTGCTTATTGTAAAATTTAAACGAAGCCAAAGATGAACAAAGTTATTAAATACGTGATCTACGATATCGTCCGGAACCGTTTCGTTCTCAGTTACACCCTCCTGCTGCTGTTTACCAGCCTGGCTTTCTATGGCTTCGGAGCGGAAGGAAATAAAGGAGTACTGAGCCTGCTGAACATCATATTGATGGTGGTTCCGCTGGTAAGTATCGTCTTTACCACCATCCAGTTCTATAACTCCTACGAGTTCCTGGAGCTGCTGTCGGCTCAGCCCGTCAGCAGAGGCACCATATTCCTCAGCCAGTTTTGGGGAATAAACACTTCTCTCTGCCTGGCCTTTTTTGTGGGGGTAGGTATTCCTACCTGGATCTATGACGGCACCGGAGCCGGGGCCACACTGGTTTTGTGCGGCCTTTTGCTGTCACTGGTCTTTGTATCCCTGGCGCTTTTCGCCTGCACCCTTACCCGTGACAGGGCCAAAGGCATCGGGATCGCCCTTGGGATATGGTTCTATTTCTGCCTCCTTTATGATGGTTTGGCGCTTACCGTACTGATGCTGTTCAGTGACTATCCCCTCGACAAAGCCTCCCTGGTACTGACCGCCCTTAACCCGGTAGACCTGGCCAGGATACTGATCCTGATGAAGCTGGACATTTCCGCCCTCCTGGGAATCACCGGTGCTATATTTCAAAAGTTCTTCACATCCGAAAAAGGCGTGGTCATTTCCATCCTGTTGCTCCTGTTTTGGATAATACTGCCCCTCTTTAAGGCGTACAGAACCTTTCTAAAAAAAGATTTATGACTCACTTAGTTCCGGGTAGTGAGTACTCAAACTTATTTCATTTTTAGGGATGCTGATCCGCACAACTTTAATAATCCGCCTCTTTTCTCACGTTCAGGATTCTTTGCAGCCAGCCTTTCATCATTTCTTTTTCTTCTTCCGGATCCGGAACAAACCCCGGGATCCCGTCAAGGTCGGGTTGCCCGGCATCTACCCATGCCGTAAACCACAGATCAGCGATCATCTTCACCGATCGCATCATTTGCCGCTCCACCTGGTTTTCCAGCATCCGGTGGTATTTCGCTGAAAACTCCCGGGAATAGGCCCTTACAGTGATCCCGTTACGCTCATCCACAGTGAATTTCTGGTCAGGAGGGCTTTCGGCCGTAAGCCGTCGTTCAAAGCTCAGGACACTGTCGAGAGCCGCGTGGGCCTGTAACACCGCCTGCCAGCTTCTATCCCTCACATTCCTTTCATAGACGGCCTTCCCCGTCAGCAGGTCGTAATCCGGGCTGAACAGCTCCGGCAATCGCGACTCCCAGAAACCATGAATGCCGTGCTGGCCGGTGAGCTGGCCGTTATAGTTTTTAGTGGTATGCAGCGGCACATTTGCATCTGCAATGTAATGCCCGAGGTCGGTAGCTATCCGCAGAATCTGCCCGGCCTGCCGGTGGCGGAAGGCCTCGGTCAACTGGAATTTCATTCGCTGTATCTGCCAGGGGATGATCCCGTTGGCCCTCAGTACCTCTTCTCCCAGCGTCTTCACGGCCTCCTCCCAGCTTAAGCCCGGCAAAACCGTCTTTACGGAATCCGGATAATTATCCAGATCGATAAAATGCCTCTCGGCCTCTCCGGTCATCGCATACCGGCGGCGGTCCGGATTAACTGCCTTTTCGGTGATGTACTCAATATGGCTCTTGAAAAAGCCCAGCATCTCGGGCGGCAGGGAATACACCGCCAGGCGATTGATCAGGCTGTGCCCGTAAAATCCCCAGGCCGGGGATTCTCTGCAAAGGGGGGCCAGCATCAGCAAAATCAGTAGTGTGGGTTTCATATTTTTATGGATTTAATCCTTAAAAATAGAACCTCACCTACAGAATTCCAAATAAATATTTGTAAATCAATCCTATAGAAACAGCCATACCAAAACTCATCAGCGTACCGATGAGAATATACTCTGTAAACTGTCGCTCCCGGTTTCGGGACAGGTCATTAAACCGGAAGATAGACTTAGCGGTTATCAAAAAACCCAGACCTGCCCACTGCCCGGCCACTACAAAGAAGAAAACAAACAGCCTTTCGAGCATTCCAATGTATTTCCCGGCTTCATCCATACCCTTATATTTGTCTTCTTCTTTGATTTCCACGTTCCATCGCGACAGGAGTACTTTCAGAAATACCCCACCGGCAAAAGTCAGCAAAAGCAAAGCCGTCAGGGTCAGTAGCACTTTTGGGTGATTCAGATAATCCCATTGGAATTCGTCCGGGAAATAACATAACACTACGGCAAAAATCACGAGAAAATGGAGAAGCTGGTCGCCAATAAACAGTAAACGAGGGTTGAGTCTCCCTTTCAGGTAGATTTTCATTAGGTCAATCCCAAAATGCGTAACAGGAATAACAAAAAAAGCCTGCCAGTACCTTACATCAAACCAAAGTACCACGTACATAGCCAGCACGTGCACCATAATATGGTTATATAAAGCCACCGACCGAATGCCTTTAGACTCCTTATCTTTTACCCATGAAAGCGGCTGAAAAACAAAATCGCCCAGGATATGGGCCAGTACCAGTTGTAGGATTAATTCTGTCATAATTGTTCTATTTGTGCTTCAAAATAATAAATCAAACGCTCTATCTCCTCATATCCCCCCCGTTTCAGCCCCTCACTAATGGCCGATTGACTCTTTTTACCCATTAACGCTGTCAGTTCCTTTTGTGTCAGGTGAGGGTGGGTAAGTTTCTGATGAATGATCTCTGCGGTTACGGGCTTCCAGTAGTCCATCACCAGACCTGCCAGTGAAAACATAAGATTGAGCTCAGCATCAAGCGCCGGCTCATCTGATCTGATCATCAGGGTCTGTTTCTTCAACTGCTCAAAACACTCTCCCGAATAAATAAACGCCGATCCATTGGATTCCAAAACCTTATCTGAACGGTAGTTTATCCCGCCTAAGCCTATCGCCATCCGAACATTCAGGGGCGATACCTGCTTAATAGCTGCCTTTATATGAAATACAGCCCGCAGTGCATCGGAAGCCTCCAGTAATAATTGAAAGCTGTCTCCCCTGTACACTTCCCAGTCTTTATATTCCCTCCCGAACTTACCCAACTCCTGTTTGAGCAAATCCAGCCATTTTGTACTTTTTACCCGCCGGGAATTCACTACATCTCCGGTTATTACAATCTTCATATCAGCATTTTCACACCATAAAAGTAAAACAAAGATTCAAAAAAACAAAAAATATCGGCAAAAAAGCCGATATTTAAGATTATCGGCAAAAAAGCCGATATTTAGGATTATCGGCAAAAAAGCCGATATTCAGGATTATCGGTAAAAAAGCCGATATTTTACTAAAAATCCAACTTCGAATAAGAGCATGTTTGTACAAAGTACAAATTTTAAACATGCTCTAAACCTTTAGCACACATACGGTATATTTGCAAAAAAGATAAAACATCGATGAAAGATTTTTTGAAGGAACTTAATCTCCTGGAAAATAACTACGGATTTTCAACCGGACTTAAAAACAGAAACGGTGGGGGCGGCCAATTGGAATCGTACAGTCCTGCCGATAATCAACTAATAGGAACCACTACTTTATGCACGGTAGAAGATTATAACGAAGCCGTAGCCACCGCCCGGGACGCGTTTAAAGAATGGCGAAAAGTGCCTGCCCCGAAACGGGGTGAGATCGTCCGTCAAATGGGCGACGCCTTCAGAAAACACAAAAACGCCCTCGGCCGGCTGGTATCCTACGAAATGGGAAAAAGCCTCCAGGAGGGTCTGGGTGAAGTACAGGAAATCATCGACATTTGTGATTTTGCGGTAGGCCTGTCCAGGCAACTATACGGCCTCACCATGCACTCAGAGAGGCCCGAGCACCGCATGTATGAGCAATGGCATCCCCTGGGTGTGGTGGGGGTGATTTCGGCGTTTAACTTCCCCGTGGCGGTGTGGAGCTGGAACACTATGCTTGCCTGGGTTTGCGGAAATACCTGCATCTGGAAGCCCTCCGAAAAAACGCCGCTTTCGGGCATTGCCTGTCAAAATATTATCAGCGAAGTGTTGCGCAACAATAACCTGCCTGAAGGAATCTCCTGCCTCACTATTGGCGACAGAGCCGTAGGTGAAGCCATGTCGGCCGACGAAAGCATAGCCCTGGTTTCAGCTACCGGAAGCACCCGCATGGGCAAAGAAGTAGCCAAAAACGTATCGGCACGTTTAGGAAAATACCTGCTGGAACTGGGCGGAAACAATGCCATTATCGTGACCGGAAATGCCGATTTAAACCTGGCCATCCCGGCGATCGTTTTTGGAGCAGTAGGCACTGCCGGACAAAGATGCACCACCACCCGGCGCCTGCTGGTACACGAATCCAAAAAAGACGAGATCATCACTAAGCTTGTAAATGCCTACCGGCAGCTCAAAATCGGTGATCCTCTGGACAGCACCAACCACATAGGACCGTTAATCGATAACGATGCCGTCGCATTATTTGAGAAATCAGTAAAAGCCGCAGAGGAACAGGGCGGAAGAATACTGACAGGCGGAAAGGCCTTACCTGAAATGGGCGGAAGTTTCGTACAGCCTACCCTGATCGAGGTCAGCTCGCAGATCGACATCATGAAGCACGAAACGTTTGCTCCCATTCTTTACATTTTACCTTTCAAAACGCTGGATGAGGCCATAGCCCTGCAAAACGAAGTACCTCAGGGGCTTTCCTCCGCCATCTTTACCCAAAACCTGAAGGAATCAGAAGCCTTTCTGGCGGCCTGGGGTTCCGATTGCGGAATAGCCAATGTCAATATCGGTACCTCCGGAGCGGAGATCGGCGGGGCATTCGGCGGTGAAAAGGAGACCGGCGGCGGAAGAGAAAGCGGGTCCGACGCGTGGAAAGCCTACATGCGGAGGCAAACCAACACCATCAATTACGGGAACACCCTACCATTGGCCCAGGGAATCAAATTTGATTTTTGAAACTATAATGAAGACTGAAGGCGTCTGAGAAGTACTGCTTGTTTATGGAAGAGGCGGTGTGAAAAGTCTCGTTGGTTGGGTCGTATCGAGGCTGTTTAAAAAGTAGCGGTTCGTCGCCACTTTTTAAACAGCCTTATCCATTGCAATTAATAAGTCCCTTTGCCGCTAAATACGGAATGATCAGCCAGAGTAATCCTTTCCCCAGGAAGAAGAAAAAGCCCACCCAGCCCAGCTTTTTAAAATATTTGATCACCTTCTCTTTACGGGTTAAAGGCTGGCCCTTCTCCATGCTTTTATTCTCCACTTTGTCTTTTCAGTTTACTTTTCCTGGATTCGTTACGTATCCACTGGTTCAGCTTCCGCGACGCAAAGGCCGTACCGATCCCTATGGCCGTACCGGCAAAAACATCGCTGGGATAATGCGCCCCGAGGTGCAGACGGGAATACCCCACCGTACAGGCATATAAGGTAGACGGCAGGATCACATACCATTTGGGATAAGACAGCGACAGGCTGGTGGCCGTGGAAAAAGCCAGGGCCGTACTCCCGGAAGGGAATGAGCTGCCGGAAAACTCCTTATAATTCTTAATATGAGGATGGGTAATGTAGGGCCGGTCTTTATCCACCGCTTTCTTCAGTACAAAACCTACACCATACGTGGCCGCCGTGGTCAAAGCAATGTTATACCCTTCCCGCTTCAGAGCGGCATTGTCGCCGATATACCCCGCCGCCAGCATCGCTGCCGGAAAACCTATGGCCAGGTAATCCGACGAATTGCTGAGAAAATTCAGCGGCTTGTCCATCTCAAAATTCCGGGTCAGGTTAATATCCTCCAGTTTTTTGAGATCCCAGGTTTTGTCCTGCGCGAAACCGGGCAGGCTCCCGAGAATTCCTAAAAAAACGATGGTCCTTCCGATCATAAAAACCCTTCTTTACGCATAGATTCTTCCATTTTCTGATATAGTCCGTCAGAAGCCCTGGCCAAAGGCAAACGCACCCTTCCGTCATATATCTCCTTAATATCCAGCACACATTTGATCCCTACCGGGTTAGATTCCACATACAGCAGGGTATCAAAATCCAGGAATTTTCCCTGAAGCTTCTTCGCCTTCTCAAAATCGCGGGCCAGCGCCGACTGCACCAGCTCGTAAAACTCTTTGGGAAACCCGTTACCGATCACGGAGATCACCCCTTTATATCCCAGGCTTGCCTGAGCCGTGAAAAGATTGTCATCCCCTGACAGCAACAGAAAATCTTCCGGAAGTGTTCTCGAAAGGTCTATCGCTACCTCAATGCTGCTGGAAGCATCTTTCAACCCGATAATATTCGGATGTTTGGCCAGCTCGGCAATCGTCTCCACACTCATGGAAACCACCGTTCTGCCGGGTACATTATACAGGATCACCGGCACCGGACTGGCATCTGCGATGGCCTTAAAATGAAGATATATTCCCTGTTGTGAGGGCTTATTGTAATAAGGGCACACCGAAAGAAGCGCGGTCACCCCGTTAAAATCCGTTTTCGAAATGGTATCAAGAACCGCCTGGGTGTTATTCCCCCCGATGCCAAAGACTATCGGCCGTTTACCGCCATTGTATTGCTTTACGTATTCCAGGATCTCCGCGCTCTCTTCCTTGGTTAAAGTAGCTGACTCACCGGTAGTTCCGTTCACCACATAATAGTCAATACCCTCCTTATTCAGATAATCCAGATGTCTTTTCAATGCCTGAAAATCCACTTGATTATCCTCAGTAAAAGGAGTTGTTAAGGCTGTTCCCAAGCCATATAGTTCTTTCATGTTCAGTAAATGTTTTTTTGCAAATTTAGAATCTTTCTATTTTCGGCCGTTACATCAGGCCTCTTTTTTATATAAAATACAAACGGCATGGGCTTCCAACCCTTCCTTCCGGCCTACAAAGCCCATGGTTTCCGAAGTAGTTGCTTTAATGGAGACGGCATCGTTCTCTACTCCCAGGCATTCCGAGATCACCTTTTTCATCTCCGGAATGTACTTTCCTATTTTGGGCTCTTCAAGAATGAGGCTGGCGTCAATATTTCCTACGGCATATCCTTTCTCTCCTATCATTTCGTTTACCCTGGCCAGGAAATGCTTGCTGTCCATTCCCTTCCACTGCGGATCCGTGTTTTTGAAATGTTTCCCGATATCCCCCAGCGACAAGGCCCCCAGCATGGCGTCACAAATGGCATGTAAAAGCACGTCGGCATCCGAATGCCCTACAGATCCCACGGTATGCGGGATCTTTATTCCCCCTAAACTTAACTCATACCCGGCACTGAGTTGATGAACATCATAACCATGTCCTATCCTGAATTGCATATTTAATGTATTAAAATTCCAAATTTAGGCATAATTTTGGGCTTAAATACCATGGCATGATCAATTTCAATTACTTTGAGCTCAACAATGGCCTCAAAGTTTATGTACACGAAGACCAAAAAAGCCTGACCACAGCCTTTAATCTCTGTTATAATGTGGGATCCCGGGACGAGCATCCCGAAAAGACCGGCTTCGCCCACCTGTTTGAACACCTGATGTTCGGCGGGTCACGTCACATTCCCTCTTTTGACGAACCGCTGCAGAAAGCCGGCGGCAACAATAATGCTTTCACTTCTCCTGACATCACCAATTACTATATTACGGTTCCTTCAAAAAACCTGGAGACAGCCTTCTGGCTGGAGTCTGACCGCATGCTGGGCCTTTCATTTGACCCTAAGGTGCTGGAAGTTCAGAAAAATGTAGTGATCGAAGAATTTAAGCAGCGATACCTTAACCAGCCCTATGGAGATCTGTGGCTGAAGTTCCGGCCGTTGATCTACAAAAAACACCCTTATCGCTGGCCTACCATCGGTAAGGAGATCGGCCACATCGAAAATGCGACCATGGACGATGTAAAAGACTTTTTCTACCGCTACTACCTGCCCAATAACGCCGTACTTGCAGTAGCCGGCAATGTTAGCGTATCCGAAGTAGAGCGGCTTTCCCGAAAATGGTTCGGCGACATTCCTTCCGGGAAGGTGAGTCCGAAAAACCTCCCCGCAGAGCCGGTTCAGGCGGAAGCCCGCGTTCTTTATCATGAGGCAAACGTACCCCTCAAAACTTTATACAAAGCCTACCGCACGCCGAAGAAGAACCACAGGGTGCAATATGCGCTTGATCTTTTCAGCGATATTTTAGGAAAAGGACAGTCTTCACTCATTTATCAGAGACTGGTTAAAGAGAAGCATATTTTCACGGGAATATCGGCTCAAAATACCTCTTATCTTGATGACGGGCTGTTTATCATCAGCGGATCGGTCAGCCCGGATGTTTCGTCGGAAGATGCCAATGCCGAAATAGAACAGTGCCTGCATGAAGCCCTGCAGGCCCGCGACTATCCCGAAAAACTGGACAAAGTAAAGACCCAGGCCGTTTCACTCGACAAATTCAGTGAAACCGAAGTGCTTAACCGTGCCATGAAGCTGGCCTTTGCCGCTAATGCAGGAGATGTGAACCTGGCCAACGAAGCCATCCTGCATCTGGAATCGATCAGTCACGATGAAATGATGAACTCGGCCGCTAACTTTTTAACAAAGGAGAATTGCAATACGCTGTATTACTCGCCGATTATATGAAATGAGTTAAGGGTACGCCGCCCGGATACTGAATAACAAAAATATCCCGGATTGAGGGGTTTTGACCCTATGGCGTGGTCACCGAAAGCGGGATAACCTTTCCATTATAAAACTTAGCGGCATTCAGTGCAAAATCGGCCACATAAGCCCCCATTTCAAACGCCATTACCGGGCTCTGGTACCCCGGAAACGCCTCTTCGAGCATCTCAGTCTGCACAGAGCCTAAAGCGAGGCAGTTGACCTTAATGTTATATTCCGCCAGCTCCAATGCCATGCATTCGGTCAATACATGCAGGGCCGCTTTACTGGCCGAATAAGCCGACAATCCCGGAAATTTCACACTACCCTGTACACCGCCCATACTACCGATATTGACGATGTGCCCGCCCCTGACCATCAACGGAACCAGGGCCTTTGACAGCTTAAAATGGCTCACGACGTTTACATAGAGCATCCGGGCCAGCTCTTCTTCCGAAGTTTTCATAAAAGGCTTATTGACCAGTTGACCGGCGTTATTGATCAGAATATCTACCGTACCCAGTGATTTCAGGACAAAATCCTCCAGGAGATTGATGTCATCACCGGCCAGGTCAAAACTCACCGGAATAAGCGTACATTCCGGGTTTAAGCCTCTGGCGATTTCCAAAAGCCGTTTCAGCTTCTCCGAATTACGCGAAACCGCCACTACCCTGTGCTCCGTCTTCCGTATCAGCTCCAGCACAATCTCAAACCCCAGCCCGCTGCTGGCTCCCGTTACCACTATATTCATTTTATTCTCTTATGATCATCAGACCCGCTGAAGATATCCGGACTCCCGCTACCATCATATTTATTTTATCCCCGTTCCGAACGGATCACGTGCAGTCCGTCAGATATTAATTTTGCATATTCAGGCCTGTTTTCCCGGAGATATACCAGATAACCCTCCACCTCCTCTGCCAGATCCGGCAGCCGGAGGTCTGCTGTTTCAAAAATTTCCAGGGAAGCCAGCCAGTCATCCGGGTACTCAGCTTTCAGCACCTCAAAAAGCACTCTGAATCTTCCGGGCTCACCGCCCGACTCCCGGAGCTTCCTGATGTCCCCGTAAATATCGTGTAATTTCAGCGTCTTTGCATCATATTTTATCCGCTCTGTTTTTTGAAGACTAATGTGTTGTACTTCCTCCCAGGCTGACTTATCCGCTGCACCGTTAAAAACACTGACGATCTTTTCCCCTACCGCCATATCATACGTACCCCACTCCGGAAGGAATAACGTTTCGCCTTCCGCTCCCCAAACCGTACAGTCGGTAAAAGTCAGCAACAGCAGCTTCCCGCCCCTGAAAAGACAGGATCTCAACACGCCTTCCAGCGAAATCCCGCTTTCAAAATTTAAGCGGCAGGAGCGATTCACTACCCATCCCAGACCGGCCAGATCGGCAGGAGATAACTCTTCCGGCAGCTTATTGATCCCTTTCAGCAGGCCTGCAGGCGAAGAGAATCCGTGCAAGTGGTAATTCCGGGAGTGCCCTTCCAGCTCCTTTTCTTCAAAGGACAAAGCAGAGGGCCCTGTGGTTTTAATGAAAACCGGCCGGTCTCCCGACACCTTGTATTCGGTAAAAACCCCGGTTACCTGCAACCCGGAAGAATACCGGGCCGTAGCCACATTCCTGCAGGCTACTGCCTTTTTCAGACCAGCTTCCCCTCCTGTCCTGAAGGCCATGGTATTGGCAAATTCTTCCAGCACATCCATCAGGTTCCGGAAAGTAGGGGTAACAAACAATTGCGGCTGGGGCCGTGTGATGTCGTAAGGATAATTTACGGCGTCCAGGGTGTACCACAGCTTAGGCACATCCGGCTTCATACAGGTGCTGCTTTCACCGATAGAAGACAGAAGTCCCGCTCCGTATATCTTGGGTTCTTCGGGGGTTCCTATGAGCCCGTACTCCACCGTCCACCAATGCAAACGGCTCAGTAAAGCCATTTCAGAAGGTTCGCCCATGTTCTCTGAAATAAATTTCAACTCCTCCTCGGCCTCTCCGATCACGTCCGGAGCCACACCCGGGGTTTCTTTCAGAATACTCAATTGCCGTATGGCTTCATACAGTTCAAAATCCTTTGCTGAAAACATGGCCTTTGTACCGATACTGCCGAAATAGCTCAGGTAATGATTATAATCCGGCTCGACAATGATAGGAGCATGTCCCGCGCTTTCGTGGATGATATCCGGTGCGGGCGTATACTCAATATGCTTCAGCTGGCGGATATCGGCGGCAATCACCAATACC
Source organism: uncultured Lacihabitans sp. (assembly GCA_964563435.1). GTDB lineage: Bacteria > Bacteroidota > Bacteroidia > Cytophagales > Spirosomataceae > Leadbetterella. The sequence continues at coordinate 134,664 of CAZLXI010000002.1, read as the reverse complement.
TTATACTGCTGATATTCCATAAAGGCGGAAGGCGGAATGAAGCCGTCGACCGTGATCGCCCCCCAGCCTATTTTCCCCAGGTGATCGTTGATTGTCTGAAGATCAGGGATATATTCGATACTCAGGCCCGCCTGCTGCAACCCGCGGATATACGGGTAATAGGCCACATCTTTCAGGTAGCTGTAATTCTGACGCATCACGTATCGCCAGACGGCCTGGTCCACCCGGGTATATTTTTCATAGCACTGGTCCACCACATACTGTCTGAGGTGGCGGGGAAGGCTTTCTACCTGGTGGTTATTAAAGGTATTAAAGGTGTTCATGGCGGCTAATTTAAAACTATTAATTGCCAAAACAAATAATACAATTGATTATTTCTTTTCCAAAAAAAACAACCTTTATCCTGAAAAATTCTTTTACTTTGTGAGGAAACTGGATGGAACCCTTATGGTCATGAGATTTTATTTTATCCGATTCACCTGGATAGCCTTTATTCTATTGGGACTTTACCTTATTCTGGATGACTTCAATGACAGTTTTCAGACCGCCCTCTATGCGCTCTGGATTTTAGTGGGTATACTCTATTACCTTTTCTCCAAAGATAATTTTAAGCACTTCTGGCTTTCTGTGCTGGTAGCGCTAGCCACCGTAGGCACGATCATTTACTACTTTTATTTTAAGAACTGGATACTGTAAACCGCAGGCTCCATCCTTTATTATTTCTGTTTTGGGATATTCAGAAAAAGGGTACGATGTTTCAGGAATTAATGACCATTAAGCCTCTGTAAATGTTACTATAATGAAGTTCAGTAAAAACAAACCTATAGTAAAATACGCTACCAATCGAAAATATATCTGTATTTTTTCAAATCTATATTTTTCGTAGGAATTACTAAATCTGGATTTTGATCGAAGCAATATCCAAAAAAGAAAAAACAATGGTAAAATTACCAAAAAATGGATATACTTACCCATTAACCAGGCCCCGGCCCAAATGAGCATTGAGAAAAGAAAACCCAGGAAGAAAGCACTTAAAACCTGAACAATCAAAATAGTAGCTTTATCTCGTAAACTTCGTTTAACCACATTACTATCAGACCCTTTTTTGTATATCTCATTAGCTTCAAAATGTGCTCTGGAAACCACGGTGATAATCAAAGAAATTATTACGTAATAACTACGGATAAAAACAGGTATTGAAATGGCAAAAAGAGAAAAAAATAAGGAAAACGGTTTAATTAAAAAACTGGCAATTTCATTGTAAAAATTTAATGAAATTTCTAAAAAATAAGACAACTCAAAAAAAGACATTTTCAGGTCCTTCCCGATATTGAGTATAGACATTGCATTTAACAAGGCTGAAATAATGAGCCATGCCTTTTTTCCTGCTTTCTTAAATAATTCCTCCATTGATTATCTTTATTATAAACGCAAATCCCAGCTTGATCAGGGCTGCAGATACCGTGAGCAAATATATCAAAAAGTATAAGATGTGACGCATAGTTATTACAAAACACTCCTACTTCCTCAACTGCCACAAGAGCATCTTTCACCCGTCTTTCGGCTCCGCCAAAAGCGTTTTTTCTTTTTCCACAATGACCTGTCCGGCAGCCAGGTTTCTGGCTTTACGAACATATTTCTTTTGCGTATAAATGACAGTGACCAGCTTCTCTGATTTTCTTTTGGAATAGTAAGCAGCTATAGATGCAGCATATTCTAAAATCTCCATAGACGGGTTCGGGCTTTTTACTACCACGTGCGAGCCTGACGTATCACGGGCATGAAGCCACCAGTCGTCTTTTTGGGCGTACTTGGTGGTCAGCAGGTCATTGTTTCTGGCGTTTCGCCCCACCCATATTTTTGTACCTTTACAGATGTATTCTTTAAAAGGGAGATCGTCTTTCGCGGCAGTTTTGTCCCGAAAGGTCATCTCCTTTGAAACCCCTCTCAGCTGCCGTAAATCTCCGGCACTCTCCACCTCTCTCAGTTTTTCCACCAGTTGTACCAGCTTACGTTCAGCGGCTTCAAGGTTTCGTCCGGCGATTTCTGTTTCTATCTTTTCGTTTTTGCTTTTCCGGTAATAGGACTCGGCATTTTTTTGAGGAGAAAGTTCTTTTTTAAGCTTGATTCTTATCGGTTCATTGGTGTAAAAATTATCCAGTTTCACTTCTGTGCTTCCCTCCTTTATCGCATGCAGGTTGGCCATAAGGATATTGCCGATCTCCTCATTTTTTACTCCCGAAATCAGCTCTTCCAGCTTATTTTTGGTAGTGGTAATATAACTTCGGGTTTTGGCGATGTCTTTCAGGAGCTTACCGCTCAGGTCTGATTTCAGGCGGTCGGTGGCCGTTACTTTCTGATATTGGCTCACAAACGCATGAATAGCCGAAATCGCATCGGGTTTTTCTTCCCCCTTCAACAGCGAAAGTTTTGGTACCAAACCGCTCGTATCTATATAAAACCGGAGATTTTCGAGATATATAAGAAAAGTACGGAGTTTTTCCCATTTTTCAGAAATACTTAACCCGTCCAGCCCTCTGTCTAAAGCCTCAAACAGGTCTTTCCCAAACGTAAAAAACTGTTTCCGGCAATCTCCGCCCAACTTTTCAAACGTTTCAAAATCCGAAGGAAGCACACGGTTAAAATCTTCCAGTTTCAGGGTCTTATCGGCCAACAGCCTGTTATTGAACATCGCTATTTGATCGCCATCCTTATACACCAACAGATTAGGCCGGTTACCAAAAAGCTTGATAACCAACGCATAGCCTTGTCCAAGAGTAATCTTCACTGCCCTCTCGTTCTCAAAAACACCAATTTCCTTAACCGGATTTCCATACAATTCTTCCCATAGTGACACTGAATTTTTCCGTGCACGGTTAAAATCATCCACCACCGTTATGGCAGAAAATTCGGGTTTCAGGATACATTTCAGGTATATATTACTTGAAAACCCTAAAACCACTTCATCCTTTTCCTGCGAAAAGCAGGTCAAAAGCTCCGCCCCGTTCAATAGTGTATTTAACTCAGCAGCCAGTTTTCTAAGGAAAAAATAGTTATTGTGCATGGCTCATTGCCCCCTCTTTCAAGGCATAATTAGAAATTTTGATTTTGCGTATTCCGAACGTTTGCAATAGAAATTTAATCAATACCATGGCTACAACTATCATATCCACACGCAGTTCTTTCATACCCGGAATTTGCATCCTTTCTTCCCGGGCACTGAAAATCAGCTGTTCATAAGCCCGCCCGAACTCTTCCATAGGATAGTCAAAGCCTGCCACATCTTCAGGCGGAAAATCCCCCGTAGTGCGGCAATAATACATATCGTTCAAGGTATCAAAGCTGCCGCTCGAACCCACCATAACCCTAGGCTGATATTGATGAATGGCATTGGTTAAAGGCAGGAGAGCTTCTCTGAAATACTGTTCCATTTTAGCAATTTCCGACTGCGGCAGGGGGTCTTTTTTCATAAATTTCTCCAAAAGCCGTTGTCCGCCGATTTCAAAGCTCCGCATCCAAAGCACCTTTTCCGGATTACAGATAATAAATTCCACACTTCCTCCGCCAATATCTACGATCAGAACATTTTCATCTATATTCACGGCTTGTTTTACTCCGTCATAAATCAGTGAAGCCTCCTCCGCTCCGTCAATTACTTTTACGGTGATCCGCGTTTCCTCCCGGATTCGGGCGAGTACTTCCTCTTTATTCTTTGCCGACCGTAAGGCGGAAGTCCCGAAAGCAAAAACCCTTTCGTCCGGTACTTTAAAAGCATCCAGCTTTTCTCTGAAAATTTTCAGCACATTAATGCTTCTTTCTACTCCCTCCACTGTGATTTCGCCCCGGTTAATGCCGCCCATGCCCATTTTAGCGGCAAGCGACTGTTTAAAAAGCACCCGATCTTTATCAAAAATCAAAACATGGAAGGTGTTGGTGCCCAGATCCACTACGGCTGAAATCATATTTCCTTTCGCTGATTAATTCGTATATTTGTCCTGCCAAAAGTAACGCATAAAAGCTCACCGGCGGCATAAGACCATCGAATAAGCATGAATTTTACAGTTTCTCCCCCTGCCGCCGGACAGGGCCGGTTATTTTTTTCCCAAAAATCCTCTCTGCTGTCATGGAAATCATAGGGTATATAGCCGCCATAGCAATAGGAGTATCTTTGGGAATGATCGGCGGCGGCGGTTCCATCCTGACCATTCCCCTCCTGGTTTACATTTTTGGCGTTGATCCTGTCATTGCCACGGTTTACTCGCTGTTTATCGTAGGCTCTACCAGCCTGGTGGGCGGTATTCCGAAGTACACCCAGGGTCTTGTAAACCTTAAAACGGCTCTTTTGTTCGGAATTCCTTCCATTTTATCCGTTTTACTCACCCGGGCATTCATTGCCCCGGCCATCCCCACCCATATTCTCCGGATAGGAAACTTTCACCTGACCAAGCCGGTGTTCCTGATGCTGCTTTTTGCATCGCTTATGGTAGGAGCCTCGCTTTCTATGATAAAAGGAGAAAAAATAGGGAAAAATATAAGCCGGAGTAAGGAATCGGAATACAAGATCACCCTGATCATGCTGGAAGGCGTGCTGGTAGGACTGCTTACGGGCCTGGTAGGGGCCGGCGGAGGGTTCCTCATCATCCCTGCACTGATCTTGTTCGGCAGATTACCCATGAAAACTGCTGTAGGTACCTCACTCATCATTATAGCGTCTAATTCTTCGATCGGGTTCCTTGGCGGCCTGGCCCATCACCGGAACGAGATCGACTGGAATTTTCTACTCACAATCACGCTTCTGGCCATCTCCGGAATATTCATCGGACACCGTATTTCAAAAAAATGGGACGGAGAGAAGCTGAAAAAAAACTTTGGACGACTTATTTTGGTTTTAGGTATAATGATCCTCCTGAATGAAGGGATCAAAATCATTAAAATGTAATGAATTTAGAACAGATTTATACCGGATGCCTTGCCCAGGGAGCTTATTACATCAGCAGTGAAGGAGAAGCCGCCATCATTGATCCGCTCCGCGAGGTGGCCCCCTATATCCGGAGAGCCGAAAAAGACCAGGCGACCATCAAATATGTCTTTGAAACTCATTTTCATGCCGACTTTGTCAGCGGCCATCTCGACCTGGCCCAAAAGACCGGAGCTGAAATCGTGTACGGGCCTACCGCCCGGCCGGACTTCAAAGCGCGTATTGCGGCTGATGGTGAAATATTTACTATAGGAAAGCTGAAAATAAAGGTCATCCACACCCCAGGACACACCCTCGAAAGCTCCTGCTACCTTCTCATAGACGAAACCGGGAAAGAGACCGCTCTTTTCACAGGAGATACGCTGTTTATAGGCGATGTGGGCAGGCCTGATCTTGCCCAGAAGGTATCAGCTGATCTTACACAGGATAAGCTGGCAGGGATGCTTTACGAATCCCTTCGCAACAAGATCCTGCCCCTGGCCGATGACATCACCGTATATCCGGCCCACGGTGCGGGAAGTGCCTGCGGTAAAAACATGAGTAAGGAAACTTCGGATTCATTAGGGCACCAGAAAGCCACCAATTATGCTCTCCAGCCCATGAGCAAGGAGCAATTTATTAAAGAAGTAACCGACGACCTGCTGCCTCCTCCTGCCTACTTCCCCGAAAACGTGATGATGAATATCAGGGGATATGAAAGCATTGATGCGGTGATAAAAAGAGGCTCTGCCCCGTTAAGCCCTGAGGCTTTTGAGACGGCTGCTAATGAAACCGGCGCATTGATCCTTGATACCCGCAAGCCCCAGGATTTTGCGCCGGGATTTATCCCTAACTCCATTAATATCGGCATTGATGGCGGTTTTGCCCCCTGGGTCGGCGCTTTGATCACCAATATCCGGCAGGAGATCTTACTGGTGGCCGATCAGGGCCGGGAAGAAGAGGTAGTGACCCGCCTGGCCCGCGTAGGCTACGACAATACCTTAGGATACCTGGAAGGGGGATTTGAGGCATGGAAAGAAGCCGGAAAAGAAACCGACAGCATCTTATCCATCACCGCCTCAGCGCTGGGAGAGATCCATGAGCAGAATCCCGGGATAAATATCCTGGACGTTCGTAAATTAAGCGAATTTCAGTCCGAACATATCGAAAACGCAGAAAATCTGCCCCTGGATTATATCAACGAGCGTTTCAGTGAACTGGACAAAGGCAAACCCTACTACATCCATTGTGCCGGAGGCTACCGATCCATGATCTTTGCCTCCATTCTGAAAGCCCGGGGTTTTGAGAATATTACAGACATCAAAGGCGGCTTCAAGGCCATTCAGGAGAGTGGAGCTTTTAAACTCACCGACTTCGTATGTCCGGATACATTAAATCATTGATACAGCTGCATTAAACATTATTATGGCAAACAACTGGAAGAAACTTTCTACCCAAACAGTTTATGAAAATCCCTGGATAGAAGTACAGCATCATGAAGTGATCAATCCTTCGGGCGGGCCGGGGATTTACGGACAGGTCAATTTTAAGAACCTGGCTATAGGTGTAGTACCGCTGGATTCCGACGGTAATACTTACCTCGTGGGACAGCACCGTTTCCCAATCGATGAATACAGTTGGGAAATTCCGGAAGGGGGGTGCCCGGCGAATGAAGATATGCTGGATTGCGCCAAAAGAGAGCTTCTTGAAGAAACGGGCCTGAAAGCCGCTAAATGGACCCTCATTTCGAAGATTCACACCTCCAATTCCGTTTGCAATGAAGCCGGTTTTATTTTTCTAGCAGAAGAGCTGACCCTGGGAATCGCCGAGCCGGAAGAAACGGAAGACCTGATGTTGAAAAAGCTCCCGCTGGAAGAGGCTTACCGGATGGTCATGGAGAATGAGATCACCGATTCCCTGTCTATTGCCGGTATTCTCAAAACAAAAATCCTGAAAACTGCTCCGCAGGTACTCTAAAGCCATTCTTTCCTACCATTGTTGTATAACATCCGGCTTGTGAGAAATCAGACTAATTCCAAATTAGGCTGTTAAGGGCTTCCTCCCCTAAAAAAAGCGACTCCAATCCTTTACAGGAAGGTATTTTTACAGATATTGCAAAAAAATATTATAAATCAATAAGTTATCCCTATGCTTATTGAAAAATACCAACCCTGAAAACAAATGAAAACTTTGAAAAAAGCGGGACTGATCCTGGCCGGTCTGATCTCCTCTGTAATTATTATAGCCCTGCTTGCACTTTTCCTTTTCTTCCCGAATGTTGACCCGGCCCCCGATCTGAAAGTAGAACTTACCCCTGAAAAGATACAACGCGGAGAATACCTGGCAAATTCGGTAACCGTGTGTATGGACTGCCATTCCAAAAGAGACTGGACCCGGTATGCAGGGCCGCTCGTGCCGGGTACCCTGGGAATGGGCGGTGAGGAGTTTTCAAGAGAGTTCGGTTTCCCCGGCCAGTTCTATTCCAAAAATATTACACCGTATACGTTGAAAGACTGGACCGACGGCGAACTCTACAGGACCATAACCAGCGGAGTAGATAAAAACGGAAAGCCGCTCTTCCCCGTTATGCCCTTTCACCTTTACAACCGGCTTCATGATGAAGATATTTACGCCATTATTGCTTACGTACGGACCCTTTCACCCCTGGAAAACACCATACCGGCAAGAAGCATAGACTTCCCTTTTAACCTGATCCTGAGGACTCTTCCGGCAAAAAGGACCCCGGTAGACCGTATCCCTCCCAAAACCGACCCTGTGGCCTACGGCAGCTACCTGACTACGGCGGCCAGCTGTGTGGAATGTCATACCCCGGTAGAAAACGGGAAGCCGCTGGAAGGGCAGTCCTATTCGGGAGGTCGCGAATTCGCCATGCCGGGGGGGATGGTGATATCTTCCAATATCACTCCGCACGAGACCGGTCTGGGAAACTGGACAGCCGAACAGTTCGTACATACTTTTAAACAATACCAGGACAGCACCTGGAAGTCGCCAAAACTGGAGCCTACCGATCCCAATACCATTATGCCCTGGATGATGTACAGTGAAATGACCGAGGAAGATCTGAGGGCTATCTTTGCCTACCTTCAAACCATTCCGCCGGTTTCCAGAACCGTACAGAAATTTGCTCTAAAGAAACAGGAAAGCCCCGTTTCTTTAAAATAGCATAAATCGGTTACTTAATATCTTCCAGGCCTTTGATCTGCCCTATCGACTGGTAGCGGGTCAGATCAAAATGGCATGGAAAAACAGAAACGTAATTGTTTTCCAGCGCCCACACGTCCGTGTCTGCAGCTTCGGGCTCTGAATTGACGTAATGTCCGCCCATCCAGAAATAAGGTCTTCCGCTGGGGTCTACGCGGGCATCAAATTCTTCTTTCCAGTAGCCCCGGGTCTGGCGTCCTACTTTTACACCCCGGATAGGCTCGCCGGAGGCCTTGGGGAAGTTCACATTCAGAGCGGTATCTTCCGGCAAACCTTCCTTCAGCACGTAAGCGGCAATTTCCCGGACATACCTCCTTACATGCCCGAAGTCAGCATCGTATGCAAAATCATCCAACGAAAAACCGATAGACGGAATGCCCTCAATGGCCCCTTCCACTGCGGCAGACATCGTGCCCGAATAGATTACCGAAATGGACGAATTGGCCCCGTGATTTATACCGCTCACCAGCAGATCAATCTTCCGGCCTTTCAGAAACTCATGCTTGGCCAGCTTCACACAATCGGCCGGAGTACCGGAACATTCGTAGGATTCGATATTCCCGAAAATGGGTGACTTCTTAATGTGAATGGTGCTGGCAACCGTAATGGCATGTCCCATACCCGAGTTAGGGCTGTCTGGAGCTACTACATATACTTCACCCAGTTCCGACATTTCTTCGATAAGTACTTTTATTCCTTTGGAGGTGATCCCGTCATCGTTCGTTACTAAAATCAGAGGCTTCATGTTGAATTTACTTGTATATTGGAACACAAAAGTAAACAATCCCCGCAGCACTTGTGTAAAGAAACTTTTATTTCTTCCCATCCGGTTTCCTCTGTGAATTTAATCTATCTTTGTAGACCTTTATTAAAACGTATATTCATGCATATCGCCATTACAGGCAACATAGGGGCAGGCAAAACCACGCTGGCTGAAAAGCTGGCACAGCACTACGGCTGGGAAGTTTACTACGAGGCTGTAGACGGAAACCCCTACCTCGCACCCTTTTATGACGACATGCCCGTTTGGGCTTTTCACCTCCAGATCTTCTTTTTAAATACCCGCTTTGAACAGGTGCTGAAGATCAAGGAGCAGGAAGAAAAAACCATCATCCAGGACCGTACCATCTACGAAGACGCCTACATCTTCGCGCAAAACCTTTACGACAGCGGCCATATGAATGAAGTGGATTTCAACACTTACAAAGGCCTGTTCAACACCATTATGAGGGCCATTTCTCCCCCTGATCTCATGATCTACCTGAAAGCCGACCTGCCCAGGCTTCAGAAGGGTATCCGGAAAAGAGGCCGAGAATATGAGCAGAACATTGACCCCGAATACCTTCAGGGCCTTAACCAGCTGTATCAGCAGTTCGCGGGTCAGTACCACCACGGCAAGTTTCTGGAGATCGACGTCAACCATCTCGACTTCGTGGAAAACCCCGATGACTTCAAAAAGATCACCGATGTGCTGGAAAAAACCATCAATATCGGAACCCAGCTGAAGATTTAACTTTATTTATAATTTCCGCTTCTTATTTATTGAATGCTATTTAGTTATTTTGTCGGGTCATAAAATTTCTTTCGAATAATCTATTTATACTTATGAGTTTTAATAAACTGAATAATCTGGGCGGGTGGCTCGTCTTTCTCATCTCCCTGATTACTTTTACGCTTACGGTGGAGCCCACGGCCAGCTTCTGGGATTGTGGTGAATTTATCGCCTGTGCTTATAAGCTCCAGGTGCCCCACCCAGCCGGAGCGCCCTTCTTCCTGCTGATCGGGCGGATATTTTCCCTGTTGGCGGGTGCAGACGTTTCAAAAGTGGCCTTCCTGGTTAATATGGTATCGGTGCTGGCCAGTGCATTTACCATCCTGTTTCTTTTCTGGACCATATCCATGATTGCCAGGAAATTGATCAATAAACCCGACAGCGAACTGACCACTACAGACACCCTGCTTGTCCTGGGTTCTGCTTTGACAGGCGCCCTGGCCTATAACTTCTCTGAATCTTTCTGGTTTTCAGCCGTAGAAGCGGAAGTTTACGGCATGTCTTCCTTCTTTACAGCTATAGTGGTCTGGGCTGCATTCAAATGGGAAAGAATAGAAAATCCGGCTCAGCAGAATCGCTGGCTTATCTTCCTTTCGTACCTTGTGGGTGTTTCCATAGGGGTGCACCTTCTGAACCTGGTGACCATACCGGCGCTGGCCCTGATGTATTATTTCAAAAAACAGGAAAAACCCACGCTTACCGGTGGTTTTCTGTCCTTTCTGGCCGGCATGGTGGTATTGGGCATTATCAACGTAGGCGTGATCACCGGCATACCCTCCATCAGCTTCGGGTTTGATAAGCTGTTTGTTAACACCTTCGGCTTACCGTTCGGATCAGGAATGGCCTTCTTTGTGATTTTGCTCATCGCAGCATTGGTTTACGGGATCCGATATACCCACCGGAAAGGCAAAACCACCCAAAACACGATGCTTGTCGCTTTTGCTTTTATACTCATCGGCTTTTCCTCCTATACGATTGCGTTGATCCGTTCTAATTTCAATCCGCCACTCAACGAAAACAACCCGAGCAACGTATTGAACTTTACGTCTTACCTGAAACGGGAGCAATACGGTTCAAGGCCCCTGCTTTACGGTCCGGTATTTTCGGCCCAGCTCACGGGAATTGAACGCGGAACGCCTAATTACAAACAGGGAGAAAAAAAGTACGAGATCTATGACTATAACCCGGAATACGAATGGGACAGCAAAGGAAAAATGCTTCTGCCACGGCTTTGGAGCCAGGATCCCGGCCATATCGCCCTGTACAGAGCCAAGCTGGGCCTTCCTGAAGGACAGAATCCTACATTTGCCGATAACCTTAAATTCATGTTCTCGCATCAGTTCGGTCACATGTACTGGCGCTATTTTATGTGGAACTTCTGGGGGCGTTCGTCCGACATACAGGATTCCGGCATAACCAACATCCTCGAGTCGAGGGCCTCTCTGCCTGTCTCCATCGGCGCGAATAAGGCCCGCACCAATTTCTTCGGAATTCCGCTTATCCTGGGAATCGCCGGATTCCTGTTCCTGTATTTCAGGAGGGAAAAAGATGCGATCGTCACTTTCCTGATGTTCTTCCTGACCGGGCTTGCACTGGTGGTTTACCTTAACTCGCCGCCGGTAGAGCCAAGAGAAAGAGATTATATCTATGCCGGTTCTTTCTATTTCTATGCCATCTGGATAGGTCTGGGGGTTATGGCCGTAGCCCATTATGCCCTGAAATTCTTAAAAGGAGGAACGGCCCGCGCCGGTATAGCTACGGTTCTGGGGCTCACCGCCCCCGTGATCATGGGCGCCTCGGGCTGGGAAGGCCATGACCGAACCGGCAGGGTACATCAGATCGACTTTGCCCGCAACATGCTGTCGAGCTGTGAGAAAAATGCCATTCTGTTTACCGGTGGTGATAACGACACCTTCCCTCTTTGGTATGTGCAGGAAGTAGAAGGCTTCAGGACCGACGTCCGGGTCTGTAACCTCAGCCTTTTGGGAACCGACTGGTACATCGACCAGATGAAACGGAAAACCTACGAATCGGAGGCTTTGCCTGTTTCCCTCAATTCCGAAAACTATTTCAAGGGGATCAACGATCACATCCCGTATGTGGCAAACCCGAATCCTCAGATCAAAGCGGGAATTGATCTTCGCGAATACCTGAACCTGATCCGGCGCAAAGATCCGGCCATCCAGCGGATGGTGAGTAACGGCGACATGATCAACATCCTGCCGTCAGCCAACCTCTTCTTTACCCAGAATGCCGAAGAGATTGCCCGGCTTCCCTTCATCAACGAAGAGCAGAAGTCGCTGATCTCCGACCGCTTTGAATGGAACTTCGGCGAAAGGGATATTCTTAAAAATGACCTGATCGTTCTGGATATTATTTCCCAGAACAACTGGCAAAGACCGGTATACTTTGGCGGCACGCTTCCTCAGAACCAATACCTGGGACTGAAAGAATTTATGCAGCTGGAAGGCTATGCCTATCGCCTGATGCCCTATAAAATAGAGGGCGCCAGAGACGGCTTTGTGAATTCGGCTATCCTGAAAGATAAGCTTTTCAACAACATGAAATGGACCAACCTCGATAACCCGGATGTATATTATGATACGGAGTCATTCCGGGTACCTTTCATTACTGCGAGATATGCCTTCCTGCGCTTAGCCGACGAATTCCTGAGAGAAGGAAACAAAAAAGAAGCGGAGGAAGTGCTGGATAAAGTCCTGCAGATTATGCCCGACGAGTCGGTTCCGTTTGATCAGCTGGTGACCAATTTCCCGATTTTCTACTACGAAATAGGCAGTACTAAAAAGGCCACGGATCTGGCAGACAAGATCGTATTAAAAGCCGACGATGAGCTGAAATATTTTGCCGGGAAAGTGCAGAAAAGCGGAGACCGTCAGTGGGGCGATGATAATATCCGGCAGACGGTTCAATCGAACATGCGCACCATCCAATTGCTCTATTCCGCAGCCGAACAGTACGATAAACCCGCAGCGGAGCGATACAAAAAGATCTACGAAGATAACCTCGCAAAGATCCGGTAAATAATGGAAAACCAAAAGAAGGCCTGTGGCCTTCTTTTGGTTTTCCATTATCCGTCTTCTATCTTTGAGAAATTTTTTCTGAATGCGTTTTCTGATCAGTTCTTTCTTAAAAAACAGGGATGCGATGGCTTTGGCGGTTTTCTTTGCCGGAGTCCCCGTCATTTATTTTTTAAGGGACGGATTATTACTGGCACCCGGCAATACCCTGTTTTCCATAGGGCTGATCTTCCTGCCGTTTGCATTCACCCTGCCTTTCAAGGATTTCAGCTATTTCGACAGCCCCAACCGGGTCACCTTTCCTTTGATGTGCTGGCTGCTGCTTTACATGTTTGCCTATTTTTATCTCAAAGACCGGTATTACTTCACCGTTAGCCTTTATACCGAACTGCTCACATTCATAATTATCGTGTTTGTGGCGTTCACGCTGGTTTTTATGCGAAACCAGGCCATCGGCCGGTCTTTCATCTACCTTTCCCTGTTTTTCGTAACCATCAGTGCTTTATCGCTGATGTATTATATCAGCAAAAACCCCTTCTATGTGCTGGGACAAAGGGCGGCTTTCGGATACGGGGGAGAAGTGGGCGTTGGAAACCCGCATATCAATTCAAAGGTGGCTTACTTCGGTATCGTTCTGGGAGTTCTCAGCCTGAAAAACTACAAAACCATTAAATTGGGTTTAATCTTTCCCGTGACCCTGATCATCCTGAATATTGCTGTCCTTTTCCTTACTCAAACCATGCTGGCCTTCCTGGCCACGTTTGCTTTCGGGGCATTATTCCTTGTTTTCAATCTCTCGTTTTCCAACGCAATAAGTACTTTTAAGCTTTTCTTTACCAAGTGGTATATCCTGGTACTGGTGGCCGTCGGGCTGGGCACATTGAGTTATCAGATCAACAAAAACCGGAAGCTCCTGGACCCGGCATTTAACTATTTCAGTACCCGGTATGAAGGCATAAAGAAGTCGTTTTTTGAGACTACGGAAGATAAAAATGTACAGATCAAAGAAACCGGGGACGAGTCGGCCAACACCCGCATCCAGCATATCCGGGGAGTATTTGAACGGTTGGAAGAGAGTTTTGATGAAGGTAAGTACCAATACATCCTTTTCGGGCAGGGATATAAGTTCATGTATGTGGATGTTCCGCACCTGGAAATGCTGGATTCGTTCGGGGTAGTGGGGTTTCTTTTCTTCACCATCATCTTTTTACGGCTGGTGGTGATGAGCCTGCGGGAAATGCGAAACCCCGAAAGCATAGGCAGTGAGTTTCTGGCCTATGCGTTTATCTACTTTTTCTTCTCCAACTTCACTTCCGGCCAGATGCTGGATTATACACGTTTTGCAACACTCTTTATTTTCTGTCGGTTTTTAAAAAAATAGCTTGAAGACGCTGGTAATTCATAATACCCTGTGGGCTCACTACAAGTCGGTTTTATTTGAAGAGATTCAAAAGCTGACCGTGCCGCCCCATGAATTCCATGTTCTTCAGATAGCCAGAAGCGAGATCTCCCGGAAAGGGATGGAAGAAACAAAGATCCGCTACCGTTATAGCTATACACTGCTCTTTGACGATTACATAGAGAACATTTCCGCGCTAAGGGAAATCGTATCGGTTCTGAAATTTATTTACCGCTACGATCCGGATATCATCAACGTGACAGGCTACTCGTCATCTGCCTCCACCCTGCCGGCCATTTTTTTTGCCAGGCTGTTGGGCAAAAAAGTGATCATGTCGAGTGAGTCCACCCGGAAAGACAAAACCCGGTCCTTTCTGAAAGAAGCCGTTAAGCGGCTGGCCGTGAGCCTCTGTTCCGGCTTTGTGGTGTTCGGCAGGTCTTCTGAAGAATATATTCAGGATCTGGGGGCAGCTCCCCGCGAGATCCTGGTCCGCAAAGCAGCAGTAGTGGATAATGAGGCCGTGGAACATGAATACCGGGAGGCGCTGACCCGACGGCCTTATCCCGAAATACACACTCCGAAGAATTTTATTTATGCGGGAAGGATGGCCGCTGAAAAGAACATCCCTCTGCTGGTAAAGGCTTTTCAGGAACTCAGACCGGAGGGATGGGGGCTGATTGTGGTAGGAAACGGACCGGAAGATGCCCGCATCCGGGAGCTTATACAACAGTCTCCGGAAAATATCTGTAAATACGATGCCGTAAGCTGGACCGGGGTACCTGGCTTTTTTTCCCGTGCCGATTGTTTTGTCCTCCCCAGCCAATCGGAACCTTGGGGGCTGGTGATCAATGAAGCGATGATCTGCGGTCTTGCGGTGATCGTTTCAGAAGCCTGCGGCTGTGCTCCAGACCTTGTGGACGGGAACGGTTACACGGTCCCTCCGGATGACCTTTCCGCCCTCAAAGCGTGTATGGCTGCGGTAGCTTCCGACCCCGAACCGGAAAAAATGAAGCATCGTTCTCTGGAAATTATACGCGACTTTTCAGTCCGGTCTGTGGCCTCCGCCTATGTGCAGGCGCTTAAAACATTTTAACCCAATAACACACAAATATTTTGTCCCCATGAAATTGCCGTTCGCCCTTCAACAAGCCCGGAGTCGCCTAGTGGCCCGGCCAGGGTGACAGTCCCCGCCCTTCCAAAAACTCTCTACTCACTACTCTCTACCCGGAACTCCCCCTACCAACTCCGCGATCTTACCACACATCACCTCGTTGATCTTCCGGTATGACTCGTGCGTCCATCCGGCCACATGCGGGGTAAGGATAACCCGTGGATGATCTTTCAGAAAATCGAAATCCTTCCGCTGTGCAACAGTCAGTGTATTTAGCTTTTCATTTTCGAGCACATCGAGACAGGCACCCCGCACTTTCCCGGACCTGAGCGCGGCGATGAGATCTCCCTGGTGCATGATCTCGCCCCGGGCCACATTACAAAAGTAGAAGGGTTTACGGAAACGGTGTAAAAATGCAGAATCTACCCAGCTCCGGGTCTCTTCGGTCAACGGAATGTGCAGGGAAAGAATATCGGCATGCCGGAAAATATCATCCAGCCCGGCTTCTTCTATCCTCGCCGTACCAAAACCTGTTTTATACTTATCATAGACCAGCACCCGGCAACCGAAGGCGGCAAAGCGGTCGGCCGTTTCACTTCCGTTATTTCCGTAACCGATAATCCCTACGGTCTTGCCCTGCAGTTCCTCGCCGCGGTTTTTCTCCCGCAACCACTGATCCTCCCTGATCTCCCGGGCGGATGCGCTGATATGGTTAAAGAGGTTCAGGATCATGCCCAGCAGGTGTTCCGCCACTGCCACCCGGTTGGCCTCATTGGCCGCAAAAACACGGATACCTCTCCGTTCACAGGCCTGCAGATCGATCAGGTCAAGGCCCGCTCCTGCACGGGCTATAAACCGCAGGCCGGGGGCTTTGCCCAGAAATTCATCATCAATAAAAAACTTACTCCGGATGATCAGTCCTTCGTATGGGCCGATGATCTCTTCCGCTTCCTTCCGGCCGACAGCAGGCCTGTAGTCGGCTTCCGCTCCCGTTTCGGCCAGTAAAGGCAGGAGGGAGTCGTGCATCTCATCCACGATCAGTATTTTCATTCTTTTCGGATTAATGCCATATAAAAACCGTCAAACCCGCTTTCCGAGGGCCATATCTGTCGGTCATTGATCAGGGTATAGCCGCTGTTTTCGGCCAAAAAGTGGTCTACCTGTTCCCGGTTCTCGGAAGGCAGGATAGAACAGGTGGCATACACCAGCATTCCACCGGGTTTTACCATCCTGCTGTAATTTTTCAGGATCTCCGTCTGAACCGTTCTGACCTCTTCGAGGAAGCCCGCTGTTAATGCTTCTTTGGCATCCGGGTTCCGCCGGATCACGCCGAGTCCCGAGCAGGGCACATCCAACAGTAATTTATCGGCCTGCTCATAAAATTCCGTTATGACCTCCGGATGCATCGGCCGTGTGGTCACTAAACCTGCCCTGTTGCGCTGCGCCCTGTTTTCCAGTTCCTTAAGTTTGGCTGTTTCCACGTCCAAGGCCAGCAAGCGCCCCCGGTTCTTCATGAGGTCGGCCAGGTGAAGGGTCTTCCCTCCCGCCCCGGCACAGGCATCGATCACCAGCTCTCCGGGCTGCGGCCCTAAAAACGGGCTGATCAGCTGGCTTCCGGCGTCCTGTACTTCAAAATATCCCTTACGAAACTCCTCGGTCAGGGTAAGGTTGCTTCGTTTTAATAATTTTAAGGCCGTCTCCACCCCTTCCACTTCATCGGTAAATATTCCTTTCTCTTCCAGTGCCTTTTTAAGTTTTGCTTTGGGGATACGGTAAAGATTTGCCCTCAGAAAAACGTCGGCCGGAGCACTCATTGCTTCCAGCTCCCGGTACCATCGTTCGTGGCCCAGCTCCTTTTTTACCAGGCTGCTCAGACTGTCGGGGACCGAGAAACGAATCTCCGGAACGGATACAGCCGCTCTCTCCCGGATCTTACCGGGATCCATACCGTCGAAGCGGGCTTCCTCATAGCCTTTCAGCACGAGCCAGGCCGCCGTCATCTTCCGGTACAGCGGTAGGGTCCGGAGGGGCGTCACGTCAGGTGTCGTGGTATCAGACACGGTCAGTCCGGGGACGGCTCCCCTCTGCGATGTTGGGTAGGATTCCTCCGTTGCGCCCTCCTCTTCCTCCAGGATATACAGCAGTAATCTTTTGTTTCTTACGATCTCGTATGTGTTTTCTGCCACAAAATTCCGGTCGCGGCTTCCCCACTTCGGATGAGCCTTCAGGACAGCAGGGACCACCTGATCGGACTTTTTCCCCTGGCCGAATATCCTTTCAAGAGCCTCTTCTATACCGTGAAGCAGGGGTTGATGTAGTCTTATTTTCTTCAAAATCAAAAGCAGCGGAACTCCGCCATAAACATATTCTGGAATCAATTGGCAATTTAAACAACTTAACCGTTTTTTTATCTTACCAAAACCACTAATTTTGTAATAAGCGTTTATCGAAGAAAAGCGAAATTTATGATTTCCAAAAAAGCAAAATATGCTCTCAAAGCACTTACACGACTGACCCTGAATTACGAAAGCCGTAAGCCATTGCTTATAAGTGAGATATCGGAGTCTGAAAATATACCTAAAAAATTCCTGGAGGCCATCCTGCTGGAGCTTAGAAACAATGGTATTTTGCAGAGTCAGAAAGGGAAAGGTGGCGGATACTTACTGAAGCTTCACCCCACGGAAGTGAAGATAGCGCGTATCATCCGGGTTATTGACGGCCCGATAGCTCCGTTGTTGTGTGTATCCCTGCATTTTTACGACAAATGTGAAGATTGTTCCAGCGAAGAGGCCTGTAAGATAAGACCTCTCATGCAGCAGATCCGGGATGCCAACTTAACGGTTTATGAAAATACTACTTTGAATGAACTGACCTACAATGCTTAAAAGCGTTAATCCATATAGTCAGGAAATAATCGCCCTGTTTGAACCTGAAAAAGATCCTGCCGCTAAAGTGAAAGCAGCACATCTTGCATTTACAGAGTGGGAAAACACCTCTGTTGATGAGCGGAAAAAACAAATACTTGCTTTTGCCGGGGTGCTGGAAAAACGAAAAGAAGAGTATGCCCGGATGATCACCCTGGAAATGGGTAAGCTTTTACACGAGGCCGTTGCCGAAGTGGAGAAATGCATTGTCACTACCCGTTTTTATGCCGAAGAGGCGGAAAACTACCTCCGGCCGGTTTCCCTCCGGTCGTCCTATCACCGGTCTTATTATACCTTCGAACCCCTGGGAGTGATCCTGGCCATCATGCCCTGGAATTTCCCTTTCTGGCAGGTGCTCCGCTTTGTCGTACCGAACCTGCTGCTGGGCAATACGGTGATCCTTAAGCATGCATCCAATGTGCTGGGTTCTGCCGCTAACATCGAAAGTGCATTCCGGGAAGCCGGCTTTCCCGACGGCGTATTTCAGTCGGTTAACCTGAAGTCGTCCTCTGTTGAGACCCTCATTTCCGCCCCCCTGGTAAAGGGCGTAACCCTCACCGGCAGCGGACCTGCAGGTGCCAGTGTAGCTTCGCTGGCCGGTAAATACCTGAAGAAATCGGTACTGGAATTGGGTGGCTCAGATCCCTTTATAGTGCTGAATGATGCCGATCTGGATACTGCTGCAGCCACGGCCGTAAAATCCCGCTTCCAGAACACCGGGCAAACCTGCATTGCCGCTAAAAGATGGATCGTGGAAAAAGACATCTATGATGCGTTCAGGGAAAAAGTATTACGGGACATCGCGGAGTTGCGCCCCGGAGATCCCCTGGATCCGACCACTACCCTGGCACCGGTAGCACGCATGGATCTGGCCGAAACCCTGGAAGAACAGGTAAAAGACCTCGTGAAGCAGGGAGCCGAAAACCTGACCTCCTGGAAACGGGACGGTTGCCTCCTGACACCTCAGGTGCTGGAGATCTCTCCCAATCTGGCCGCCACCTGGCGCGAAGAAATGTTCGGGCCTGTGGGTTTCCTGATACGGGCTAACGATGCGGAAGAAGCTATCGCCATAGCCAATGAAACGCCTTTCGGGCTGGGCGCCAGCCTCTGGACCCGCGATCCCGGTAAAGGGCAGGCCCTGATGCGAAAGGTCCGTGCCGGCTCCGTATTCCTGAACGGAATGGTGAAGTCGGAAGGGCCTGTACCCTTCGGCGGCACGGGAGAAAGTGGTTACGGCAGAGAGCTGGGCTCTTTTGGTATGCATGAGTTTGCGAACATCAAATCGTATGCTATTACGCAATAAAATTTATTCTATATTTACATCATATTTTAACCTAAAACTTGAACTATGGAAAACGTCAGACCCACTTTTTTAACCGTTCTGTGCATACTGACCTTCATTGGCAGTGGCTGGAGCATTTACAGCGGAATCAGCAGCTATTATACAGCTGATGTTTCGTACGGTATAGTAAATGAGCAATTCGATAAGGTTCAGGAAGAGCTGGACAACCAGGAAGGTGCCGAAGCTGTTGGAAAATTGTTTCAGTCCATCGGTGAATCCATGACACCTGAGAAGATCAAAAATAACGGGATAGCCACGTCTATTACCAGTCTGATCACACTGATCGGGGCCATACTTATGTGGGGATTGAGAAAAACAGGCTTTTATGTATATGTGGTAGGTGCTGTGGCGGCTGTTATTGCCCCCATTACTATCTTCGGTGGTTTTGCAGGAGCTATGGCCTCCGGAGGAGCAGCATTTATAGGGATCCTGTTCATTATCCTGTATGCGCTTAACCTGAAGCATTTACGGTAAAAATGAAGGAGTTACGGGGCACTTTGTTCTGATATAAAAGTGTCCTGTTCCCGACAGCTTTGCCGGCAAAGCTGTCGGGAACAGGACACAAACAGGCATGATAATGCGAAGTTTTCGGACGTAATCTCTCGGAACCCGCACTTGTTAATGGCAGTTTTCCCGGACCACCATCCATTTTTATACCACATCATCTGTTTTTTCATACCGTATCACCTCCGTTCTGCCCCACACATGGATTTTTTTGAAGAACAGCTTCACCAACACTTCCACCTTACGCCTACTTCCGGGCAGAAGGCGCTGTTCCGGAAGCTGGCCCGGTTTATGGAGGATGAAAGTGAACGGCCTGTTTTTATCCTCAGAGGGTATGCCGGAACCGGTAAAACGTCTGTTCTGGATGCCTTCATCAAAGCTGCACCCTCCCTCGGCTATACCGTTTCTCTCATGGCCCCTACCGGCCGGGCAGCCAAAGTGATGAATCAGTATACGGGCCGCTACGCCTCTACTATTCACCGGAAGATCTATGCTCAGAAAGAGGATCCCGCCACAGGCTCTCTGAATTTCAGACTGCAAAAAAACAAGGAGGAGGAAACCGTTTATATCGTAGACGAGGCTTCCATGATCTCCGAACTTGGGGAAATGGGCTCTAACGGCCTGCTACGCGACCTGGTCTCTTATGTTTTCGAAGGGCGCGAAAACAAGCTTCTCCTCATCGGCGATGAGGCGCAACTCCCCCCCGTCAACCTCCCGGTCAGCCCGGCGCTCGACAAACAGCACATGGAAGGCTACTATCATGCCAGGGTATTCGGACATACCCTCACCGAGGTCATGCGCCAGAATGCCGGTTCCGGTATTCTGAAAAACGCTACTGACCTTAGAAGCCTCCTCGGAGAAGAGGATATCCGGGTTCAGCTGACCACCCGGGGTTTCCACGATATCTTCCGGATGACCAGCGAACGCATAGAAGACGGGATACGGTACGCTTACGATAAATACGGGCAGGAAAACACTATTGTCCTCACCCAATCGAACAAAAATGCCGTGCTTTATAACCAGTTTATCCGGAACAGAATTAACTATTCGGATTCAGAGATCGACAACTCCGACATCCTTATGGTGGTAAAAAACAATTACAATACCCTTAGCCCGGAATCACAGGCGGGTTTCCTGGCCAACGGTGAATTCATAAAAATAAAACGCCTGGGTCGGGAGGAAGAGATGCACGGCTTTCGCTTTCTTCATGTTACCCTTTCTCTTGTGGATTACCCGGATGACCCCGAGTTTGACACTCTCATCATCCTGGATACCCTGTACTCACCAGCCCCCAGCCTTACCCCCGAACAAAACCAGGCGCTCTATGAAAGCGTGCTCAGAGACTATCATTGGGTAAAGTCGGTGAAAGAACGGAAGAAAATGGTCAGGGAAGATCGTTACATGAATGCCCTGCAGGTAAAATTTGCCTATGCCCTTACCTGTCATAAGGCCCAGGGCGGTCAATGGGACGCCGTTTTTATTGACCAGTATTATTTACGGGAAAACGCTCAGACTCCCGAATTTGTGCGTTGGCTCTATACCGCGCTTACCCGCGGGATGAAAGAGGTATTTCTCGTAAATTTCCCGGAAGTGCTGTTTGGTTCTTGAAAAAATTTACCATTTATCCGCTATTCTGTATTAACTTTGTGCTTCGATAAACAAATCGAAATCTTCTCGCATTAAAATGCCAAAAAATCCAAGTATCAAGTCTGTTTTAATCATTGGTTCAGGCCCCATTGTGATCGGTCAGGCCTGTGAATTCGATTATTCCGGCTCTCAGGCCGCACGTTCTATCCGCCAGGAAGGAATTGAAGTTGCCCTCATTAACTCCAATCCGGCCACCATTATGACGGATCCCATGAATGCCGATTATGTGTACCTGAAGCCCCTGGAGAAAAAATCAATTTCCGAAATTCTGAAAACCCATGAGGAAATGGGGCGACCCATTACGCATGTTTTACCCACCATGGGCGGGCAGACGGCCCTGAATCTGGCCATTGACTGTGACAAAGCCGGCATCTGGAAAAGACACCATGTGGAGATCATAGGCGTAGACATCAAAGCCATTGAAACCACCGAAGACAGAGAACTCTTCCGCAGGAAAATGCTTGAACTGGGGATCGGGGTGTGTAAGGGCCGCACGGCCAAATCTTTCCTGGAAGGGAAAGAAATTGCACAGGAAACAGGCTTCCCGCTGGTGATCAGGCCTTCGTATACGCTGGGCGGTACCGGTGGCGGGTTTGTGAACACCCCGGAAGAGTTTGACGCCGCTCTGAATCACGGCCTTCACGCTTCTCCCGTTCATGAAGTACTGGTGGAGCAATCCATTATGGGCTGGAAAGAATACGAGCTGGAGCTGCTTCGTGACCACAACGGAAACATTGTGATCATCTGTACCATAGAAAACTTTGATCCTATGGGCGTGCATACCGGCGACTCCATCACCGTGGCCCCGGCCATGACCCTCCCCGACACCATCTACCAGAGAATGCGGGATATGGCCATCAAAATGATGAACGGAATCGGGCAGTTTGCCGGGGGATGTAACGTGCAGTTCTCCCTCCATCCCGAAACCGATGAAATCATTGCCATCGAGATCAACCCCCGCGTGAGCCGCTCCTCTGCCCTGGCCTCTAAAGCTACTGGATACCCCATTGCCAAAATTGCCGCCAAAATGGCGATTGGTTATAATCTCGATGAGCTGATTAACCCCATCACCGGCTCTACATCAGCATTCTTCGAGCCCGCTATTGACTACGTGATCGTGAAGGTTCCCCGGTGGAATTTCGACAAGTTTCCGGGTAGTGACAGAAGACTGGGCCTGCAGATGAAATCGGTAGGCGAGACCATGGGTATCGGCCGTAACTTTCAGGAAGCGCTTCAAAAAGCCTGTCAGTCGCTTGAAATTAAACGAAACGGCCTGGGAGCCGACGGGCGTGAGGAAAGAGACCAGGAAAAGCTGAAATACAGCCTGGCTAACCCTTCCTGGGATCGCCTGTTTCATGTTTATGACGCCTTCAAGGCCGGACTTTCCTTCAATACCATTCAGAACCTTACCAAAATTGACAAATGGTTCCTTCGACAGATCGAAGAAATGGTGATTTTAGAGGGCCGCATACAGAAATACCACCTGGAAAATATCCCGAAAGAGCTGCTTCTCACGGCTAAAAAAATGGGCTATGCCGACCGCCAGCTGGCTCACCTGCTACGTTGCCTGGAGAGCGAAGTAACGGTCCAACGTAAAGCCCTGGGTATAAAACGCGCCTTCAAATGTGTAGATACATGTTCGGCGGAGTTTGAAGCTAAAACTCCTTATTACTATTCTACTTTTAATCTTTCGGAAGACAATCCCGACAATGAATCGGTAGTGTCTGATAAAAAGAAGATCATCGTGCTGGGCTCCGGTCCTAACCGGATCGGCCAGGGGATCGAATTTGACTACTCCTGTGTCCACGGTGTTCTGGCAGCAAAAGAATCGGGTTATGAGACCATCATGATCAACTGTAACCCGGAAACCGTCTCTACGGATCCGGATATCTCTGACAAGCTGTACTTCGAACCTGTATTCTGGGAAAATGTCTATGACATTATCGAGCATGAAAAGCCGGAGGGAGTGATCGTTCAACTGGGTGGACAGACCGCCCTCAAAATGGCTGAAAAGCTGACCAAATACGGAGTAAAGATCATTGGAACCTCTTACGAAGCTCTCGACCTGGCCGAAGACCGGGGAAGATTCTCCGAGAAGCTGAAAGAACTGGAGATCCCCTATCCGAAATTTGATACAATAAGAACGGCCGACAGGGCTTCACAGGTGGCCCAAGAGCTGGGCTTTCCGCTTTTGGTACGTCCCAGCTATGTATTGGGGGGCCAAAGCATGAAGATCGTCATCAACCAGGAAGAGCTGGAACAACACGTGGTGAAGATCCTGAACGAAATTCCGGATAATAATATTCTGTTGGATCATTTCCTGGAAAATGCCATTGAGGCCGAAGCCGATGCCATCTGTGACGGCGAAAATGCTTATATCATCGGGATCATGGAGCATATTGAGCCTGCTGGAATTCACTCTGGTGATTCCTACGCCGTTCTCCCTACCTTTGACCTGAGTGAAAATGTCATTAACCAGATCGAAGAGTATACCAAAAAGATAGCCATAGCCCTGGATACCCAGGGGCTGATCAATATCCAGTTTGCGGTCAAGGATGAGATCGTCTATGTCATTGAAGCCAACCCGAGAGCTTCCCGCACCGTACCGTTTATTTGCAAGGCTTACCAGGAGCCGTACGTTAATTACGCCACCAAGGTGATGCTGGGGGTAAATAAAGTAACCGACTTTGATTTCAAGCCCGTTAAGCACGGTTATGCCATAAAGATCCCTGTATTCTCTTTTAATAAGTTCCCGAATGTGAACAAGGAGCTGGGGCCGGAAATGAAATCTACCGGGGAAGGGATCTATTTTATCGATGACCTGACGGATGATTTCTTCCTGAAGGTATATGGAGAGAGAAACTTGTATTTGTCGAGGTAGATAGGATTATATACAGAAAAGTCCGGTCTCCCCAGGGAACATCCGGACTTTTTTGTATAAGGAGAATCCAACCATTTGGCAACATTAACGGTCATAACTGTAAAATGAAGATATGAAAAGGATCATTCCATTCCTATTACTGTTCATAAATCCCGGTTGCCGTCCTGAAGAGGTACCTACTAAGACAGACATCAGGATGTTGGGAATCGATAACCCCGCATCATTCGAAAAGTCGGTTATACTCTTTGAAAATGATGAATACCTGATCATTACCGCTTTTGATACTTACATTCATTCATATCCTTTTGAAAACGCTTATTATGACGAACAGAAAGAAAAGGCCATTCATGATATCGCCATTTCTGATACCCTGCTGGCAGGAAACTACATAAGAAAGAAAAACGACACAACCTACGTATTAGCTTTTCACCTGGAAAATGGCTCCTGTCTCATCTTTGATAAAAAGCAAAAAAGTACGATCGGGGAAATTAAACTGGAGAATTACCAAACGGGAGGTCCGATGACCACTACAGGCGGACGGCGCTTTTATATCAGCGGAAAACTGTTTCTCGAAACCGTAGATTTTATGAGCTGATGCCGGCTAATTATAACTCGCCCTTAAAGACCTCGATTTTTTAAAGTAGGTACCCATCTCGCATTCTCGAGAGTTCGTCGTATAATGCTTCTTTGATCATAGGTAAAAGAGTTCGATATGCCGGGGCCAAGATCCATATAATTAGTTGATAGAAATTCAATCCCTTCGCAACTTATTCGTTTATTAGAATTTATAATCACTCCTTCTCTGTGATATCTCGGAGTATCTCCGCAATTATCAGAATCCCATGAGCAATCATTACCATAGGGGCCTGTACTATAAGGGCTCATCAGTCCAAATTTCAATCCTAAAGCCCTAATCAAAATATTTTTATCCAGGTTTGTTGTTTTATTAACCTTGATACCAGAAATGGAAGAAAGAGGAATTTCTCCTCCATCGCCCCACGCGACGGAGAATGGTACTACTGTAGCCCAATTCGCATCTGCCACATCTACTATCCATATATTAAAGTATTTATTGGGATGCCAATAATAATTCCATAGAGGGCTATCCTCTCCAGACCTACTTATTTCTTCATCCTTGTAACTTACTCTTTCAGTACTTACCAAATTTACACCTGATCTTTCCAAAATTTTTCCATCAGGAGATTTTGTAGCCAATTCAAACTCTAAAAAGCAGTCAACCGCATTAGGGTCTTGAGCATAAGCAGAATCCGTATTCTCTCCCCTGAAAGCCTGGCTGATCTTCGAAATTAAGCCTACCATCTCCTCCTGGGAAGGCGCGGCCTGGTTAATAAAATGGAATATAACCGGAAATCTTTCCACAGGAAATGTTAATTCCGGGCGTATGACTATCTCCAGAGGCTCACTGATAATACCGTAACCCTTCGCCACGATAGGATAAGTACCCGCTTGCCACACCTCATGAACATTACCGGACAACTCCTTCCCACCTGAATAAAATTGAATATTTTTACCAAAGGGTAGTACGTTACGATCCTCATCCAGAACTTCCGCCCTTAAATTAAATTTTGCAACCTGATTCTCTATCCCGAATCGGGTACCTCCAACGGAGTACGCTATTGGGCGAATATATTTGGCCACCGAATTAGGATTTAATGCTTTAAAAACTAAAAGTGGACTTCTATGCCCTTGCAATCGTACTTGTATTCTGTAGTCTCCAGCCTTATCGGGGAGGAAATTCCTCCTAGACAATGGTGTCCCATCCAGCAATATTACTAATTGCGAAGAGTCTGTAAGGGTAAGTATATTATTGTCTTTATCCCTTGCGGATATCAAAACCTTAATAGGTTCTGATTCTTCTCCATAGTAAAACGCAGGTCGTGAAAAATTCACATCTAAAACATTAATTACATCTTCTACCTGAATACTTACCGGAGCACTTTCCACTTCGCCAAAACTGGCTTTTATCACATAAACCCCTGTATCCGAAGGAGAAAAACGTCCTCCATAAAAATCCTTATCATTAATTCTAAGTGTAATGAGAGAGTCCGGCAGGACTATCTTTTTGCCGTTTATGTCATAAACGTTAACCGAGATTTCTATTGCGGGAGAAACAAATAACTTATGATGTAAATCACTCGCTTTTACTTCAATTTTACGAATGTCTGAGTACTGATAGAAATCAGTCAAAGGTAAGGGTTTTCGATCTTCGCAGCTAATCAGGAGGATAAAAAGACTATATATAGCAACTTTATGAGAATATTTTTTTACCATCGTTCAAAAATGTAAAATGAGGCTTAAGTTTCGGTTAAATATACTTCTGTCATCGATATACATATATAAAGGCACCAAGCCCTGCTCCAGCCGCACTTCTATCAAATGTTGCTTGAAATAAGCTCCTGCCCCTATAGAAACCCCGTAATCATGTTTTTTAAAGGGAGGATCAAACAAACCATCAAATGCTATGTTGTCAGCATTTTTAAAATCTGCTTTTTTATGTAGAAGATAAGCCCCGTAACCTCCTGCCGCCAAATGGAAACCGGCCTTTCCGAAACCCGATTTAAGGACTAACGGTAGCCATGTGAGTTGGGCGTAGTGCATATTTATTGTACTGTTAATACCTGAGCTACTTTTTGAAAAGAATTCTTTAGCTCCTTTTCCAACATAGCCTACTTCTAAACGCATTTGATAGAAACGCCGGTCAATAAGGCCAAAAGTAAGCCCGCCCCGAAGAGATCGTAAACCATTTCTGTCAAAAGGGTTGAATAAAAGGTCTTTATCTCTGGTAAATTCAGACATCAAACCACCAACATGTATTGTAACAAACCCATTTTCGGTTTTGCTATTCAGTGAATCATTACTGGTCTTTACATTAGTTGGAGGTTCTGATCCATTTCCGACAAATACACCTGCACATGATAAACTTCTGAACAACACCAAAGCTAAAAATATTAGAACAAATTTTATTGTGGTAATACTTAACATAATTAAAAATATAGAAAAATTGAAGTTATTCCTTCTACTTTATACAATTAATCCATAATACATCGTATTGAAAAACCCTGTCGTTTTCCTCCAAACCACAGTATAATGTTACCCCCAGGGCTAGGCGAAACTAAAAGCCAATACGCAATAGCCTCAACTACATCTTCAATATAAATATCACTAGTGCACCAGTAACCGGCAGAAGGTGCAGGAAATTTGCTCATTTCTCTTTTAACCCCCAAATAGTCAAATTCACCGCCACCTTGCCGCCATCCCGCCGGTATAGAAGAAAATCCTGTTTCATCTGACCCATTCCACATGTCTGAAAAATGTTTAGCCTTAATTTTAGACCCAAGTGTTTGCGATTTATACTGAACATAATCAAGTGAATCACCATACGCTTTAGGATAAATCTCTTTAATCGCGTCAGGATCTAAAAACCTGATAAACTCCACAAAGTCTCCATAAGAAGGTATCCGCCAACCTTTAGGCGCCAAATTACCCGCACTTGCGGCGTACCAATTGTAAAGTCCCCCATAATCCTTTTTGTATTTCTCATCATTATCATACCAGCAATACTTAGGGTATTCCAAAGTTTTATAATCAGGGTCAGAGGTTACAACCATCGGAGGCGACCACTCCTCGTTATCTGTAACATTTTTTATCTCCACTCCATTATTTAGCCGTGTCACTTTCAGATTTTCAACTGTCCATCGTTGATTGCCTATTTTTACCGTATTGTATACGTTACCATCAATATCCACTACCATTACCACCGTTTCGGAGTAATTAACACCTAATTCATTTATGGCATATCCTCGCAAATAATACGTGGTATTTCCCTGCAACCCTTTCAGTATGGACTTAAAAGCCGAGGAACCACTTTTACTAACCATTTTATTATTTGAAATTACAGGATCCGGAGAAGTACTCCAGCAAATTCCCTTTTCCTGTATTTCTTTACCACCGTCATCAGATATAGCACACTCTACAGTCGTCGTAAACACATCTTCGGTAGCCACCGTTTTATTAATTTTCAATTCGGGGGCTGTATATGGCTCTGTCTTAAACTTTAACTCTTCACTGTAGCTTTTGCCTGCTGAATTCTCTGCGAACGATTTAATAAAATATTCCGTATCTCCATCCAATTCACTAAGGTTGATCATAAAATACAGGCCCTCTTTATTAGTGGAGTTTACAGTAATATCGCCCCCATTCCCGGTTCGATAGATAATTCCCTTAGAAATAATACTATCTCCTCCCGAAGACCTTACTTCTCCTATAACGATAGCAGAGATTCGGGTAATCTCATGAACTTCTACCTCTGACAGCGTAGGTTTCTCTATAATCATTGGTTCGGGTTCAGGATTTTTATTTTGTGGTGGTTCAGGTGCTGGTGTAACTGCACAGCTTGCTACCAATGTGCAAAGAGCGAGAATGAATACAACCCATATATAAAGGGAAAGAACAGGAGCCCTCATAACTGTGTTCTATTTTTTGAGATAATAAAGTACTGAATTCAAAGTATTCTATAAAGCATTTAATAATGTACTAACAGGGCCGGATTCCAGAAGAAAGGGCTTTAGTGTTTTCCAACTATAAAAATACTCATCCAAAGGATAATAGGCCATATCGGCTAATGAATATGGATACACCCCACAAATGAAAGTGATACCTTCCTTTGAAATCAGAAGTTGGTCAGGGAAAAAATCTGATTCTGCCTTTTGGCATTCATCTCTTAATGCAATTTCATATTCCGGAATCCAAGCCCCATTTCGTTGCATCTTCTTCTTTGACTCTTCCAGCCTTTCGGGAATCTCAAATATAATCATTTCTTTTATATCAAAAATTTTTGACGGTTTTATAATCTGATCAATTCCAAAGTTTAGCCCGGTTTTCATGTCAAAATTGTATTGTGTGGTTTCACAGTTTTCTCGATTACCAGTAGAACAACTTGTGATATTGATAGAAAGAATCTGAGCATTGTTAAAAATAATTTCATAACTCAGGCTTGTCAATCCTCTATAACTAACCGCAACTTCCTTATTTCGCTTTTCAAGTAGCAATTTCAGATTTCCTCTGTTATATTCATCTCCTAAAATTGAACCTATCAGATAATCATTCATCTGGTTTGCTTTAGCAGGGTCTGAAAATCCTATTATTGGCCAGGAGAAATTGCCTATCTTTAGTTCAGTTACGTTAGCACCATCCCCTGTTGATACGTCCTCAGATACTTTAGAAACAGCGGTATGCCATGGCTTAAGGTTCGATAGTTTTTGCATATCCTCAAGCTTTAACCAGCCCGAAGTAACTTTTCCTGAAGAAGATGTATAAGAGCTGTAACCGAAGCCATCCACGGTCTCAACAACATCAATTTCATCTCCTTGAAGAACGTACCCCTTTCTAATAGTTCCCGGATCCGGAGAATCGTAGAAATAAGCCCTTGTTGAGTTTACAATATAGCGACCCGATGAAGAAGGCTCTGATTTCTGCTCAATACCGGCAGGCCTCTTCTGAGTTAGATACTTTGACCCAAAGTATAATAAAACCATACCCGACATAAATATAATTAATAGACTCCTATTCGATCTGAACCACTTTAATAAATCGGGTAATGATTTACTCTTATCTTTAAGAGTTTTTTCTGGCTGTTCAAGGTTGGGAAAATTTAAATTATGTTGACTGGAAGTGTCCATTGCTTTTTGTGACAATATACCCTGTTCCTGTCGATATGCCTCTATGTATTTAGAAGCCTTACTGTTCCCCATCTTAGCTGAAATCTCCCAGTCTTCGTATGCTCCCTGATAATCATGAAGATAGTACTTCACTGAAGCCCGTAATATAAACCACTCTGATTCATCAGGTTTTAAATCAAGCGCCTTATTGAAATCTTTAAGGGATTCTTCATATCGGTTAGCTTTTAATGCCGTAAAGGCTCTACGATAATAAAAAAGAGGATTATCAGGATCACGCTCAATTGCTTCAGTAAATTCGTAAAATATTTCAAAATAATCACTGTTATTCAGAGATTTAGCCAGACCAATACGATAATAAATTTCAGCATCGTCAGGATTAAGATAACGGGCATAATCGTAATCTTGAATGGCTCCTTCAAAATCTTCTAATTTAATTCTTAAAGATGCTCTGATACTATAAGAGTCCGGATTTTCAGGAAATTCATTTTCAACGACCACGGTAAAGTCAGCTATTGCCTCCTTATAGTCCTCTGTTTCTATCCTAGTAAGTCCACGATTAAAGTAATACTTCCACTCATCCTCCTGTAGTCGAATAGCTATAGTATAATCATCTATAGCTCCCCGATAATCAGCCAGTTCATGCTTTGAAAGTCCTCTGCCATTGAGGTAACTACCATCTGAACTATTTAAATCAATAGCTTTATCGAAATCCGAGACCGCCTCCTGATACTTTTCCAAATAGTGATTTGCAAAACCCCGTTCATAATAAAAACTATCATCTGTCTGATCTAAAATAATAGCCTTGGTATAATCCTCAATCGCACCTAAATCATCGGATAGATTGTAAAACTTTAACCGTCCTCTAAAGTAATATGCCTTTGTACTATCTGGCTTGATTAAAAGTGCCGTATCATAATCTGCTAATGCTCCATGGTAATCTTTTAAATCATCCTTTAGGTAAGCTCTGTAGAGATAACCTGTAAAATTAGTTTTATCCAATTTAATTGATGTATCGTAGTCATCCATAGCCCCTGAAAAATCCTTTAACCTCTTTTTTGACAAACCCCTGAGATTATAGGCCCTTACATATTCAGGATAGAGGCTGATAGCTTTTGAAATTAATTCAATGGCTTCTTCATAAGCTTTCATGTCAAATTTATTATCTGCTGCTTCATAAAGTTTTTCAGCCTCATTTAAATTTTGATTTTCCATCTGAGCTTAGAATTTAGATTTTACATCGGCAAACTCCCGATGCAGATAAGACAAGTCGAATAGCTCATTATTAGTCATTGCCCAGGGTTCTTTTTGTATTAACTGTTCAATATACCAATCTGCTCCACCAGCATAATAACTCTGCTTTTTCACCACCCTTCTTACCACCTTTTCTCCAAAAAAGATTTTAGCAAGCTCATAAATAGGATAGAGAATTACATACTCTGCTGTTTTCGCTACAATAATGGGAACATTAAATAAAATCTGAAAATACCATTTATCACTTAGCTCATCTTCATACCAATGATAGATACCCATTCCGAAATTGATCATTCCAACCATTACCTCACTAAGGCTTTGAGGTAGCCAAAACCTGGAAAGGGGGAGTAGACCCAAAAAGCAGGCTACCGTTTGACATCCATACCAAACATAAAGTAAAAAAGAATATCCATTCCCAAATTGCGTATCCCGGAATAACAACCCTATCAAAAATAAAATCAGGAACAGGAAAGTGCTAAAGAAAAAAGAGGCAAGTGAAAAGAAAGAGGTATGATCTTTAAAGTCATCATTTAAAAGATCCTTCAATTTATCTCCGGGAGATAATACCACCTCCTCGATGGTTTTTTTATAACCTTTCTCTTTCACAAAAGGCCATATATTTTTTAATTCTTCCTGGATATCATTAGCGTTTTCCCTTATTATTTCTTCGGGTTCTTTGTAATCAGCAGTATGATATTTTACCTTCTCACCCGTATTATAATCTCCATTTAAAAATGCCTGAACAATACTAACGGCTTGTTTAATTTCCTTGAAATTATTCTCGTACTTATCAATAGTTTCCTGTGATGGTTTTGAAGCGGCAATGGTATCAGGGTGCCAACGTTTCTTAGCACGCTTTTCAATCTTTGGGAGATCCGTAATTTCTATTGAGGATATATTATTTATTTCAAGTATATCCAGGGCTCTTTCAAGGGTTATCATAACGGTTATATCAGTTTATCTGTCTCGAATCTTTCCCGAGCCATGACACCTACTACAAGAATTACCGTTTCTTTTGCCACTACCTCCGCAATCCGGGCAAGTAAATATCCTGGGCTTTTCAGGTTGGCCAGACGGTTTTTCAAATGGGTTACTCATTGTTTAGCGGGTATGATTATTTATTACCTTCTTTCTTTCCAATATTGTACTTCTCCCTCATCTCTTCCAAAAACTCTTCAGCAGCTGCTCTCCTAGCCTTCCTCCTTTCTTGTATATTAATTCCTATTGAAAGAATAATCAAAAGAACAGTGATAACACCTATAATTGTCCACATAATTATTGTATTTAGAATTCATAGATTATTCGATAGTCAAATTTTCAATTGGCTCCTTTACTCTCGTTTTGGCAAGTAGAATAGCATCGTCTATTGACTTTGTCTCTCCTACCTTTTCAATAACCTTTTCATTACCCCAGAAATCATAATCAATGACGTTTATACTGTAACCATTTTTAATTTCTTTAATTCTGAATCTATAAGCAGGAGTACTCCTTGATCTTGAAGTAAAAATTTTAACAAGCTTCATTTTTAGTTAATTTAATTATTATACTTATGCAAGAAAGAATAAAAAATACAATATTATTACCCCTCACATTGATACTTTATCCTTCCAAATAATATATATTTGTGACATGTACGGAGCAAAAATCAGAATGGTACGTGAGCTGCGGGGACTCTCGCAGGAAAATGTAGCTGACCGCTTGGGGGTGGCTCAAAATACTTATTCGAAGTATGAGAATAACCAGATAAAAATATCAGTAGATACTATACAGAAAATTGCAGATATATTTGAGGTTGCTCCGGCTGATTTGATGACAAGGGAGCCGGCTATTGTTAATTTTCAGACAAACAACGGTACATTATTTGGTAACATTGAACAGGTTATCGCCAATCAAAAAGATCTCTACGAGCAACTTCTCTCGTCCAAAGATGCAGAAATTGAACGTCTTCAGAAAATCATAGATAAACTATTGGGAGAGAGAAAATAGGCACATAACCTTTATATTTCAAAGCAAATTTAGGGAGATGGTATTTCCTTCCCTTTACTTTTATCTTCCTAGCTACGTTTCCCGGCTTCTTCCGTTATTTTGCATACCAGGCTTCCAGATTCCTCGTCCTCTAGTGTTCACCCTTTTTCATACTCAGGATGACAGAACCCAGTCTTTTTTGTTGAGCTCTGACCCTAAGCGGAGCAAAGTGATCAGCCAGGCAATAAGCGAAATACCGCTCAAAAGAATATCGCCGCAGGCTCACAAGCATCCGCCCGAGACGGATTCAAAATATCTTCTCCTGCTGTTTACCGGATACGTTTGTGTTGTTTCAGGATATAATTTATCTTTTCTTCGCTTTCAGTGGTGATCAAACGGATAGCGGCAAGATCAAATCCGTTATCGTAAGCGTTCAGAATGGTTTTTACCATAGACCGTTCCCGCTCCTGGGCAATGCCCTTTTCCATTCCCTGAGCTATTAATTGATCATAAACTGTCGTCACTTTCCTACTCATATCTTCGGGTAAGTTTTTAATTGATTCTTTAATAAATCTCTGATTAAGAAGAGGGTTTTGCAACATATAAACAAAAATAGAGTACGTTACGTTCCGCCCCCAATACGGAGTCAGGTTTTCAAAAATGGTACGAAAGTGTTTCTCAAAGCCTACCGGATCAAAATAATACTTTTGACACAGGATAGCGCCAGTGAGCAGGCTATGTGTTAAAGCCTGTATTTGCTCATGCGAAATCTTTTGCAGGTCAACAAATTCCGTAGCGAATGTAGGCAGGTACGGCATTACTACCTCCGGATATTCCGAAAAATAGGTATCCAGCCCTTTGAAATCCCAATCTTTCCGGCCATGATAATAGAGTATGGGAATGATGGGTTCCACCTTTTTCTGCTCTTTGATCTGTTTTCTATACTCGGAGGCAAGGTATTCAAGCAGTTGAAAAGCGGCCCGCGAATCGACATAACTTTTATGCTCGAGAAGCAGGCTGATCCGGAGTTTCTTTTGACCGTGAATGGTGACACCCCAGACCAAGTCGGAGAAGGTAGCTTTCAGGTCCTTGCTGACATAGGAAGTGTCTTGTGGCACAAGTGTTTCAAAATCAATCATGCTCACGAGCGGGCGGGGAAGGCATTCCCGCAGAAAATCTACGGCCAGTTCCCGGTGAGAAAGGAGGTGTTTGATGAAATTGTCGTGGGTGATTACTTTTGCCATTTGCTTTCGTGCGGATCTGCCGGGAAGCTATAACCTATTTCGGAAACTGCCAACTGATCTTCTGTCAACTGGAAAATTTATTATCCCGAATTCATAATAGGGTTATTTTTTGTGACGTACTCATTCTTAATCTCCTACTTATCCTTGACTAAAAAGGGTATGCAGGCGGTTAGCATTCGTTTCAACCGGGAAAGGATTGTTTCAAAGCTTAAAACCGCACACCCACATCCCCAAAGCACACACCCCCAACCCCAGCGACTCGCGTCCCAACTCCACATTCAGCGTTTTCATACTCAGTTTCTCCAGCATCAGCCCGTCCCATTGAGGGGGAAACTGGTTTACCGCCCATAGCAGATACACCATCCCGATACTGAAATACAAAACCCGGTCGCCTTTGCCCAATGAACGATAATAACAAAGCCCGGCCGGAACCAGGTAAGACAGGATCCACACCCAGGGGTCCGGATCATTATATTGCACTACTGCTGACAAAATGTAGATCATAATAAGGGTATAAAGCAGATATTTCATAAGATCATTTTTTGCAAAAGTAAGCAATACGGGCATAATAACCGGATTTTTCCCGCCGGATGTTTCATAAGCAATCAGACCTCAAACATGAAGGGGCATGATAGTTAAGGAATGTGTAAAATGAGGTTTTATTATCCGCGAAAAATCCATTAATTTGAACGTTTAAATCGAAGCAAGATGAAACGTGTAATTCTGATCGTGCTGGACTCGGTAGGGATAGGCGAACTCCCGGATGCTCATTTATATGGTGACAACGGCGCAGATACCCTCGGGAATATTGCGTTGAACTATCCCAACCTGTACCTGCCCTACCTGACCTCGCTGGGCCTGGGAAATATTGTTCCGGAAAACGCACTGCAGAAAACGGACTCCCCCAAAGCCGCCATAGGAAAAGCCGCAGAAAGATCCGCAGGAAAAGATACCACCACCGGCCACTGGGAGATCTCGGGGGTAATCCTCGACAAACCTTTCCCTACTTTTACCGAAACCGGCTTCCCGGAAGAATTTATAGCAGCCTTTGAAAAGGCAATAGGCACCAAAACCATCGGGAATGTATCCGCTTCAGGAACCGCCATCATTAACGAGCTGGGTGACGAGCATGTCCAGACCGGTTACCCTATAGTTTATACTTCAGCCGACAGCGTATTTCAGATCGCCATGCACGAAGAGGTGATCCCTCTGGAAAGGCAATACGAAATATGCCAAACCGCCCGTGAAATGCTTTCGGGAGAACTGGAAGTGGGAAGGGTGATCGCCCGGCCTTTCCTGGGAACTTCCGGTGAATATTATCGTACCAAAAACCGGAAGGACTACGCCACCCTGCCCCCGGAAACCCTCCTCGATATCATCAATGCCAGCGGAAAGGGAGTATATTCCATTGGTAAGATTATCGACATCTTTGCCGAAAAAGGAATCACGCGTTATAAAAAAACCAAAAACAACCGGGAAGGCATCCTGGAGACCATTCAAGCCCTGAAAAGCGCTCCCGAAGCGATGATCTTTACCAACCTGGTCGACTTTGATATGGAATACGGACATCGCCGTGACGTGCCGGGTTATGCCAAAGCTTTGGAAGAGTTTGATACGTATATACCGGAAATTCTTGAAAACCTGAAGGAAGAAGACCTGCTCATCATCACCGCCGACCACGGTAATGACCCGACGGCTCCCGGAACCGACCACACCCGGGAATACATCCCTCTCTTACATGTCGGAAAATCGGTGCGGGAAGGCGAGAGTATCGGCGTCAGGGAAAGTTTTGCGGATATTGCGGCTACCATAGCCGATTACCTGGATCTGGCGTATTCCACACCGGGGCGCAGCTACCTCGATAGCATCCGGCACCGATCTTAATGCGTTTTATCTATCGTGTATTTGAATTGCTGATCTTTGTGCGTTCACACAGATACTTTCTTAATTTATCTGTGTGAATCTGTACGATCCGTGAGAGAATAAAAAACCTTTATTTTGTACTCACAGATCGCACAGATTTATACAGATGCTGATTTTTATTAACTCAGCAGGCAGTGTGTACAGCCAAGTAAGACCGGGGTTGGTCAGAACTTCAGTGAAATACCTGCTTTAGCCGGGAGGACATTCGACCCTCCTGAAAACTCGGCAAATACCCCCAGGTTATCAGCGAAATAATACCTGCCGCCAACAAACACGCCACCAACAAAAGCGGAATTGTCATACCGGCCTAACCAAACACCACCGTAAGAATCATCATAATATTTCCCGCCAATGGTAAAACCTAAGGCCAGACCACCGTACAGGTCTACGTTGTCTACCTTCATAAAATGTTTCCCAAAATGGTACGCCCCCCTTGCTGCAAGAGGAATCGCCAATTTGGAGTTTCCTACCCAGTTCTTATAGAAACGCAGATCAGTCTGTGCCCCTACACCAATAAAATCTGTAATACCCACTTCAACAGAGGCTCCTACAGCAAAGCCGCTTAACCATCCAAAGCCGCCGCCGCCGATACCGGCGTTCAAAATCTTATCTCCTTTCTCAAACTGTGCGGAAACGCTTACTCCGCTCAAAACCAAAACCGAAAAAAGTAGTGATGAAATGATCTTTTTCATAGACATAGTATTTTTATTTCTGCAAAAGAAGCAAGATTTCACTGAACAAACAAAGGGTTTACCCTAGATTTTTATTTAATGGGAAACCACACTTCTTTAACGATTTCCTTTGCTTACCTAAGCCCCCTGCAAACCTGCTTTTTATTTATATTAGCTTTAGTGTTCCGCTTTCCGGTAAAGTAAACTTTTTTTCCTGTCTTTTTTTTGTTCATCCCAAAAGATTTATCTTTCTTACCGTTTATTTTAACGTTTACCGCTTATGACTTTAGACGAAAAACGGAACGAAGGCCTCCCCTTTCGTCCGGAGTATTTCGACAACCTCAATATAAACCGTTCTGCAGTAGAGCGCAGGGCAACATCGCTTCCTGCCCGCAGGACCGTAAAAAAAGAGTATCAGGCGGCCTGGCTGCTCCGGGCGGTGTCGTGCATAGACCTCACTACGCTGGCAGGGGACGATACGGCCGGAAATGTTCAGCGCCTGTGCGCTAAAGCACTGAATCCGGTCCGGCAGGATATCCTGGATGCGTTGGGATTTCCCGCTCTCACGGTGGGCGCCGTTTGTGTTTATCACAACATGATTCCCGACGCCAAAAAGGCGCTGGGAAACAGCGGCCTGCCCATAGCTGCCGTATCCACAGGCTTTCCGGCCGGGAAGATTCCCCTCGACCAAAAGCTGGAAGAGATCCGGCGATCGGTAGGAGCCGGGGCCTCTGAGATCGATATTGTCATCAGTCGTGACCTGGTCATCAACAATCAATGGGAAGAGCTGTACCACGAAGTTAAGCTGTGCCGGGAAGCCTGCGGCGATGCCCACATGAAAACCATTCTGGCCACAGGAGAGATCCCTACCCTCACCAAGGTAGCCAAAGCCTCGTGGGTAAGTATGATGGCGGGATCCGATTTTATCAAAACCAGCACAGGAAAGGAGCCGGTCAATGCCACACTGCCTGTCAGCCTGGTAATGGTACGGGCCATTCGCGATTACTATGAATTAACCGGTACTAAAATAGGATATAAACCGGCCGGCGGGATACAGAAAGCCAAACAGGCCCTCGACTTCCTGATCCTGATCAAAGAAGAACTCGGCCTTGAGTGGCTGAACAATCACCTGTTCAGATTCGGAGCCAGCAGCCTTTTAGGCGACATAGAACGTCAGCTGGAACATTACATAACAGGACGGTATTCGGCGGGGTACCGGCACGCAATGGCATAAATAGTGAACATTGAACAACTAACAGTGAACATTGAAATGACAGTTAAAGAAATATTTGATACCATGGAATACGGCCCGGCCCCTGAAAGCGACAAGAATGCAATGGAATTTCTGGATAAGCATCACCGGACCTTCGGCCTGTACATCAACGGCAAATGGGTAAGCAAACCGGAGACCTTCCCGGCGGTAAATCCGGCTACCGGGGACATTCTGGCCCAGGTGGCGGAAGCCTCTCCCGAAGATGTGGATGCGGCCGTCAAGGCGGCTCAGAAAGCGCTGCCCGAATGGGTGAAGGCCGGCGGACATGAAAGAGCAAAATACCTCTATGCCCTGGCCCGGCAGGTCCAGAAGCACTCCCGCCTCTTTGCCGTACTGGAGTCGCTGGATAACGGTAAGCCTATCCGCGAAACCCGCGATATTGACATTCCACTGGTAGCACGCCATTTTTATCACCATGCCGGCTGGGCTCAGCTGATGGGCTCTGAACTGAAAGACTTTAAGGAGATCGGGGTGGTGGGACAGATCATCCCCTGGAACTTTCCCCTGCTGATGCTTTCCTGGAAAATAGCCCCCGCGCTGGCCATGGGAAATACCCTGGTGCTGAAACCTGCCGAACAAACCTCGCTGACCGCTTTGCTCTTTGCTGAGATCTGTCAGAATATAGGTCTGCCCAAAGGCGTGGTAAACATCATTACCGGCCACGGAAGCGTGGGCGCTGCCCTGACCAACCACCCCGGTGTTCAGAAAATAGCCTTCACCGGCTCTACCGAAGTGGGTAAGATCATCCGTAAAAGCACGGCCGGTTCCGGGAAAAAGCTGTCACTGGAGTTAGGCGGCAAATCGCCGTTCATTGTATTTGAAGACGCCGACCTCGACTCGGTGGTGGAAGGGGTGGTAGACGCCATCTGGTTTAACCAGGGTCAGGTGTGCTGCGCCGGCTCCCGCCTGCTGGCCCAGGAAAGTATCGCCGGTCAGCTTTACGAAAAACTGAAAACACGCCTTCAGAAGCTTATTGTGGGAAATCCGCTGGACAAAGGCATCGACATGGGGGCCGTGGTGAGCGCCGAGCAGCTCAAAACCATTACTTCCTTCGTGGAAAAAGGAAAAAATGAAGGGAGTGAAGTCTGGCAGCTGGAAAACATCCCCTCCGGCGGCTGCTTCTTCCCGCCTACCCTTTTCCTGAATGTGTCTCCGGCGTCGGTCATTGTACAGGAAGAGATCTTCGGGCCGGTACTGGTGGCCATGACCTTCCGCAGTCACCAGGAGGCCATAAAGCTGGCCAACAATACCCGTTACGGCCTGGCAGCCAGCCTCTGGACCGAAAACATTAACCTGGCGCTTGACGTGGCCCCTAAAATTAAAGCCGGAACCGTCTGGATCAACACTACCAATGTTTTTGACGCGGCTTCCGGCTTCGGAGGCTACCGGGAGTCCGGCTTTGGAAGAGAAGGCGGACGGGAAGGACTTATGGAGTATGTGAAACCGAAAGACGACAAGGCCTTTGCGGAAAAAACTTTTGGCTTTAAAGTATCGGAAGGATCAAAAACCTTGGGACACGCTCTCGACCGCACGCCCAAAATGTACATTGGCGGAAAACAGGCCCGCCCCGATAACGGTTACAGCCTTCAGGTGCTCAACCCGGCCGGACAGGTAGCAGGCGAAGTGGGAGAAGGTTCCCGGAAAGATATCCGGAATGCGGTGGAAGCTGCGCAAGGGAATGGAAAATGGGCGGAAAACACCGGCCACGCGCGTGCGCAGGTGATCTACTATATCGCTGAAAACCTTTCGGCTAGGAAAAAAGAATTTGAAGAGCGGCTTGTGGAAGCCTGCGGCTATTCGGCCAAAGACGCCGCACTGGAAGTGAGCCGGTCCATTGAAAGAATTTTCACCTATGCGGCTTATGCCGATAAATATGACGGGCAGGTGCACAATACCACTTCCCGGAACGTCACACTGGCGATGAACGAGCCGGTAGGGGTACTGGGCATCGTTTGTCCGGAAGAATTTCCCCTCCTCGGCTTTGTCAGCGCTGTCATACCCGCCATTGCCATGGGCAATAACGTAGTGGTGATCCCCTCAGAGACTGCCCCCCTTTCTGCCACCGATTTCTACCAGATTCTCGACACATCGGATGTGCCTGGAGGAACGGTGAATATCATCACAGGCCCTAAAGAGGCCCTGGCCACCGAACTGGCAAAACATTATGACGTGGAAGGGATCTGGTATTTCGGCACACAGGAAGGTAGTAAAAATGTGGAACTCCTGTCCGCAGACTCCATGAAAAGATCCTGGGTGAATTACGGAAAATATTACGACTGGCTGAATAATCCGCTGGAAAAAGAATTCCTGAGAAAAGCGTGTGAGGTAAAAAATATCTGGATACCGTATGGAGCGTGAGGAAGTGAAAAGTTAAAAACTAAAAACTAAAAATTGCGGTACATTAGTATTATATATATGAAAGAGTGTTCCGCAACTTTTAACTTTTAACTTCTAGTTTTTAACTAAACAAATAACCGGGCTGCGGCCCCAAAACAAAAACAATGAGAAGCATACATTTAGAGGCCAACGTGGGCGACATCGCCGAAACAGTGCTGCTGCCCGGCGACCCCCTGAGGGCAAAATTCGTAGCGGAAAACTACCTGACTGATGTGACCTGCTACAACAAAGTCCGGAATATGTTCGGGTTTACCGGACTATATAAAGGTCAGCGGGTCTCCATCCAGGGAACCGGGATGGGCATGGGAAGTGCCGGCATCTACATTCACGAGCTCATCAATACTTACCGTTGTCAGAACCTGATCCGGGTAGGTACCTGCGGCTCTATCCAGGAAGACCTGGAGCTGGGCCAGGTGCTGCTGGTGACCGGGGCATCCGGTGATTCCGACGCCAACAGCGTTCTCTTTAAACAGCAGCATTTCGCTCCTACAGCCAGCTTCAGGCTGCTGCTACAGGCCCATGAAATCGCTAAAGAGCTGGGCATCCGTGTTCATCCCGGAACCGTCTTCAGCACCAACACTTTCTATGATCTGGAACCTAACCGCTGGGACGTCTGGAAAGCACACGGAATCCTGGGCATAGACATGGAGACGGAGATCCTTTACACCATGGCCTGCCGCTTCGGGGTAAACGCCCTCTCTCTTCTGACGGTAAGCGACAACATCCTGACGGGTTCGGCTTCCAGCCAGGAAGAAAGGGAAAAGACCTTTAATAACATGATGGAGATCGCTTTGGGCCTGGCGTGATCCGGGTTGCACAGAGATGATCCGCGTACTGGAAAAAATCCGTTGCCTTTCATCGTTACATGACGCTTACCGGGCTTTTGTGATAGCGCCTTGCATTTTGTCGCAGCGGCGAACTACCACTTTTTAAACAGTTCCGATAGTTACGGTCACAGGTAGTGCGTTAAATCCTCATTAGGTAAAATGCAGGAATTCCCAATATTTCTTTAGCTGATTTTTCTTCCGTTGTATTCAAATTCTGATTCCGCGTTGAATCGCGGAATTT
The DNA here is from genome assembly GCA_964563435.1 of uncultured Lacihabitans sp. Lineage (GTDB taxonomy): Bacteria > Bacteroidota > Bacteroidia > Cytophagales > Spirosomataceae > Leadbetterella. Next base: position 92,596 of record CAZLXI010000002.1, on the reverse strand, counting down.
TCTTTTGCATTTGCTATTTGCGTAAAAAATACACGATTCGATTGAATTTAACGATTATTTTTAACAAATAATGCTTAAATATTAACAAGTAACTTGCGAAAATTTTGATACCAAGTTAATATACGCTAAATTTATTTACGGATTCAATCTAATATTGAGAGTTATGAAGCCTTTACAATTCACCATTCCGGTTACCCCCGACAAGTCTGTTCTCGTACAGGAGGATAAGATCCCCCAGTTCTACCCTTATCTCCACAGACACAAAGAGGCTCAGCTGATCTGGATCATCAAAGGAAACGGCACTCTCATTGTAGATAACAGCTTCCACGATTTTGCCAGTAATGATATATTCCTGATCGCACCGCAGCAGTCGCATGTTTTTCGTTCGCATTCTGCTGACAACGGAGAAGAAGTGCATACGCTGTCGGTTTTCTACGATCCGGACGGCTCTCTGAATGCGCTTTTGAACCTTCCCGAGCTAAGGCCGTTCCATTCCTTTGTGAAAGAGTATCGCGGCGGGTTTAAAGTACCTGAATGTTATGCCCCCTTTATTTCCAAAAGGATGCTGAAGATCCAGAAAGCAACGCATACCGACCAGATCATTCATTTCCTTCACCTCCTGCGTGCTTTCTGCAAAATGGAGCCCAGGCCAGGCCAGCTGGCTTCACTTAGTAATGAGACTATTTCGGAAGGAGAAGGTTTAAGGATGGGCAAGATATACAATTATGTATTGAAGAACTATAAAAGCCCGCTCACCCTGGATGATGTGGCGGCGGCGGCTCATCTTACCCCCCAGGCTTTCTGCCGGTATTTCAAAAAGCACACCGGTGTTACTTTCGTTACCTTTTTGAATGAACTTCGCGTCACCGAAGCCTGTAAAAATCTCACCAGCGGCAGATACGATAACATTTCAGGCGTGGCGTACAGTTGTGGTTTTAACAGCATCGCCAATTTTAACCGGGTATTCAAAAACGTAGCGGGCGCATCCCCGAAAGACTACCTGAACAAATACATCAAAAATGTTTCCTGATCGATCGTTTTACAAGACTTCAACAAACAAGCCTGAAATTCTCCAAGTTGCTTTATTAAGGCTTTTGAACTGAAACTTCATTAATTTCTATTCTTAAAGACGGTTGGAGGCTGCTACCGGCAAGATTACAGAAAACGGGTTCTGTCGATATCTGATAAGTCTTAAAATAAAAATCTGCCCCTACGTAACGTAAGTTCTGCGGGATGTTAATGATATCTATGTAATCGTATTTATCTAACTCTTTAACATCTTTGCCTCCCCGCACCTGGGCAATCAGCGTACATGCCTCCCCCGCAATTTTAGCATTATAGTAGCCCTGGGGAGTTACCTCATTGCACGATAATATTATAGGTATCAGCAGCGCCAGCATCCCATTTTTTTTCATAATAGCTCTATTTGACTTTTCCATCTTTTTGAAAATTCCATTTATACCACAAAACTAACTCAAAAGTTATCTGCTATGAAAATCCACTGCCATTTATTAACTACGGATAAGAAATAGCTGCTTTTTTTATTATAGCCATGGAAGGAGTAAATCATTACCTCCATACCCCGTAACATCTGTCACGGAAACAAGCCGGTTCTCCGGCCGCTTATTGTCCCTGAATGCATATTTTAACCTATTCTGCGCACATCTAAACCCTGCAGCAAGCCTCATTTTCAGAATATTAACTTACTGTTAAATTCCGGTATTCATTGGTTAAAATGCTCAGAGCACACTTCATCATTTATAGGGAAATTTGTTCAACTCAACCCGTTTGAGCTCAATTAAATTAACCTTAAATTTTTTACTATGAAGAAAAACCTTACAGCCTGCCTCCTTCTGTTTTTAATGGTGCTCTCCCGGGTGGTATTTTCCCAGGAAACCACTTTAACGGGGACCGTTAAGGATCAGGAAGGAAAACCGATTGAAATAGCTATGGTAGGAATCAAAAATTCCGGCACCCATACCTATACCGACGCGGAAGGGAAATTCTCCATCCGCTATGGCGTAAATGCTGTTTTGGTAGTATCAGCCGTCGGATATGACAAAACGGAAGTTAACTTAACCAACCAGCGAACCCTTGACATTACACTGACCGGGGGCAATTCTATCCTCGACGAACTGGTGGTAGTGGGTTACGGTACACAAAGGAAAGGAGATGTTACCAGCTCGGTGGCCAGCGTAAAATCCGAGGATTTCCTGAAAGGTACCGTTCGTGACGCTGCCCAGCTGATCCAGGGTAAAGTGGCCGGCTTACGGATCACCACACCCAGCGGCGACCCGAACGCTACCACCCAGATCAACCTGCGGGGACTTAACTCGATCAACGGTTCCCAGAATCCGCTGGTGATCATAGACGGTGTACCCGGTAATATCACTACAGTGGCACCGGAAGACATTGAGTCTATCGATGTGCTGAAAGACGGCTCTGCGGCAGCGATCTATGGCACAAGAGCTACCGGTGGGGTGATTCTGATTACTACACAAAAGAATAAAAATTCCGACTCCAGAGCCACGGTGGAATACAACGCCTACGTAAACCAGCAGCGCATTTTCCGTAAACCGGAAATGATGGATGCGACAGATTACCGAAGACTGATCGGTCAGGGTTATAAATATACTGATTTGGGAGGAAGCACCAACTGGGTGGATGAAGTGTTACAAAATCCGCTCAGTCAAAACCATAACCTGGCATTCTTCGGAGGAAACCATAAAACCAACTTTACCGGCACATTAAATTACCGCGACTAGGAAGGGATTATGCTAAAAACCGGTCAGCAAAGGGTAGCGTTGAGAGCGGATTTAAACCATGAAATGTTTGACGGAAAGGTCAAAACCAATCTGCAGGTCATTAATACCTCCACCAGCTCCCGGCAGGGCGGAGCCGGCGGCTGGGCATGGAGACAGGCCATGATCCGAAACCCGACGGATGTTATCAAAAATGACAACGGCACATGGAGAGAAAATGATGCTTACATGTACGATAATCCTCTGGGCATCATCCATGAAACCATCAATGACAACAAAAGCAAAGAAGCGCGCTTCAGCGGATCGGTAGACTATCGTCCTGTACGTGACCTGAACTTTAAGCTAATGGCCTCCCGTGTGCAGGGAGACAACCTCTACGGAAACTCAACGAACTTCCGGCATGTGAATACGGTTAAAAACAACCTGAACGGTACGGCAAACCGCTCCACAGGTCAGTCTACCGAAAACCTGCTGGAGTTAACTACCAACTACATGAAGGTCCTGAACAACCATCGTATTACCCTTTTAGGAGGATATAGCTGGCAGGATTACACAGGTGAGTCCTTTAACGTATACAATTTTGATTTCCCTACGGACTCCTATTCTTACAATAAAATGGAAGCCGGGACTGCCTTACTGCGGGGGCTGGCTACCATGACCAGCTACAAAAGCAAATGGCAGCTGGCCGGTTTCTTTGCCCGTGTCAACTATATATTCAATGATAAATATATGGTCATGGCCAGTGTAAGAAGAGAAGGCTCCTCTACTTTCGGAGAGAATAACCAATGGGGTACCTTCCCTGCATTCTCCCTGGGCTGGAATATTGCCAACGAGGACTTCCTGAAGGGAAGTACGACGGTTTCCCAGTTAAAGCTGAGAGCGGGAATCGGGGTAACAGGAACCATCGCTTCCTCACCCTATCAATCACAGATCAGCCATAACTTTGCCCAGGGCCAGGGGGCATTTATCGGAGGGAAATGGGTGCCGGGTTATGTGCCTGCCCGGAATTTCAACCCTGACCTGAGATGGGAGAAGAAAACAGAATGGAACGTGGGCTTAGACTTTGGTCTGCTTAAAAACAGGATCAGCGGTTCAGTTGACTATTATACCCGAACCGTCAATGACCTTTTGTACAACTTCAGTGTGCCCGTTCCGCCTTACCTTACTTCCAATATGATGCTGAATGCAGGATCCATGGAAAACTCCGGGCTGGAGTTCCTGTTGAACATCAACGCTGTTCAGGGGAAGTCGTTTAACTGGAATACCAACCTGACCTTTTCCACCAACAAAAACAAACTGATAGACCTGTCTAATGACCAGTTTGAGGTTACTTCCCAATACTTTGACGCAGGACACACCGGAGAACCAATCCAGGTAACTACCCACCGCGTTCAGGTCGGTGGTCCCATTGGTCAGTTTTTCGTGCTCAAAAGTGTTGGCGTGGATGACAACGGCAAATGGCTTGTGGAAAACAGAAACGGAGAGGTTGTGCCCATAGCCAGCTCTAGTCCGGCCGACCGTCAGTTTTATGGAAATGGCATACCAAAATTTCTTTTGGGCTGGAATAACTCCATGAACTATCAGCGTTTTGACCTTACCGTCAACTTCAGAGGGGCATTCGGCCACGATATCCTGAACATGCAGCGGCTTTACTATGAAAATCCTGTAAACAAGGCTTATAATGCATTAAAAACTGCCTATGATCCTGTATATGGCAAAGAGCTGAAAAACGATCTGGTGTATGTCTCACATTACATTGAAAAAGGGGATTACCTGAAACTTGATAATGTAACCCTGGGTTATACTCTGCCTGCAAGAACCATCAAAGGTATTAATAACCTCAGGGTTTACGGTTCTGTTCTTAACCTGCTAACCTTTACCGGATATAAAGGAATTGATCCTGAAGGTGTAAGTTACTCAGGAGATTTCACCTTTGCTCCGGGTATTGACCATAGGGACAAGTACCCGAGCACGCGCACCTACACCCTGGGACTCAATGTTTCCTTTTAATCTGATGTAACATGAAGAGAATAATTAAGCTCAAAAGATTTAAAAATATGAAAAAACTAACGACATATGCCCTCACCGTCTGCCTGTTTGTAGGGGGCGGAATGAGTTCGTGTACCCATTTGGAGGAAGAAGTATACTCTGAAGTTCTGGCTACTTCTTTTACACCTTCTGACAAGCATCTGCCCAATGTTCTGGCCCCGGTTTACGCCTCGTTCCGGTCGCTGATGTTCGGCTGGCAGGGGTACTTCGACCTCCAGGAAGAACCGGCAGATGCTATTATCACACCGGTAAGACCCAATGGCTGGGATGACGGTGGTACCTACAGAAGAATGCACCAGCATAACTGGAATTCCCAGCAATGGCAGCCTACCAATACCTGGAATCAGGCGTATGCCAGTATTACCCGTGCAAATTATGTGATGGCCCAGATCGAAGACGGAGACATTGCCCTTCCTGAAGCCATCGAAAAAGCAGCGCTTGCCGAACTTCGAGCTGCAAGGGCACTGGCTTATTATCTCTTACTGGATAACCATGCCAATGTCCCGATAGTTACCGATTACAGAGACGCTTCCCTGCCTCAGCAAAAGACCAGAAAACAGGTCTATGATTTTGTGGTAAGTGAACTGACCGAAGTAACTCCCCTGCTGGCAGTGGATGCGGCAGCCACGTATGGCCGTATGAACCAATGGGCTGCCAGGGCTTTGCTCGCAAAAGTGTATCTTAATGCTGAAGTATACACCGGAATACCCCAATGGGACGGTGTTATAAAAGCAGCCGATGAAATCATTGCCAGCAATCGTTATATCCTGGAGCCGAATTACACGGATGTTTTCAATGCCACCAATCACAACTCCAAGGAGATTATTTTCGCAGTCCCTTATGACGAAATCTATGGCCAGGGCTCGCAGATCCATATGAAAACCCTCGACCCTCTTAGTCGTCTGGTATATGGAATGTCTGCCGGACCATGGGGTGGAAACTGTGCAGTACCTCAGTTTATCGATACCTATGACAAAGAAGATTCCCGTCTGACGGATACCTGGATCCAGGGGCCACAGTACAATGCCACCACGGGTGCGTTGGTAATTGATTACCAGAAGGCAGTTCCCGGAATAGGAGGTGACGGTACCGTAGCAGCCAGCAACAGCGGATTCCGGATAGGAAAATACAAGATCAAACAGGGAGCTACCAATAACCTTGACAACGATTACCCGATGCTAAGATACGCTGACGTTCTGATGATGAAAGCCGAAGCCCTGCTCAGAAAAGGAGATGCTGCCGGCGCTGCTGAATTGGTGACCCAGGTAAGACAGCGGGCTTTTAAAAGCGCCCCGGCCAAGGCAACAGTAAGCGGGGCCGACATGCAGAAAGGCAGTATTTATCAATACGGATGGCAGGAGAAGAACGGAACCGTGACAGCAGTAAACGGCGGAGCCGATGTTAAATTCGGACGATTCCTGGATGAACTGGGTTGGGAATTCGCTGCAGAAGCCCACCGCAGACAGGATCTTATCCGTTTTGGGGTTTTCCAAACCAAGTCGTGGTTTAATCACAACCCGCATGCCCAGGCACCCACCCGAACGATTTTCCCTATCCCTCAGGGCGAATTGGAGAAAAACCCGAATCTGAAACAAAACACAGGATACCAGTAAAAAAGTATATTTCACATTAGATAAAAGGCCGGATAGTATTATCCGGCTCTTTTTTCTTACTCATCTTTCCGGGATTTTTCCGTACTTTAAACTAAATTGAGAATCTTAAATTTCATTCTGCAAAAAATGAGGACCATCATTCTGCTTTGTTGTATTTCAATTTACACTCACGCCCAGGTTTCTTCATCTGAATTCACCGTCAGATTTCCTGCTCCTGAGAAGCATGAAATGCAGATCTCGCTTTCATTCTCCCTTACTCCCTCCGCATTCCTTGATGTCGCCCTGCCGGCATGGTCTCCGGGATACTATCAGATCATGGATTTTGGCAAAAATGTATCCTCCTTTTCACCTGAGAATGAAAAAGGAGAGCCCCTGAGATGGATAAAATTCGGTGAGAATACCTGGAGGGTTTACACCTCTTTTGCAGAGAAACTGAATATATCGTATACGGTGACAGTGGCCAGAAATTTTGTAGCAACAGCTTATGTTGACACCGCCAGGGCTTTTATAAAGCCTGCTGCAGTATTTCTGTATCCGCTCGAAAACACGGACCTTCCTGTCCGCGTTTCCATAGCACCCCCTGCGGGGTGGAACCGCGTAGCTACCGGCCTGGATTCAGTGCGTAACAACGCTTTTTCATTCACTGCCACTAACTATGATATTCTTTACGACAGCCCCCTCCTTGTCGGAAATCTTACCGAGCTCCCACCCTTCTTCCTGGAAGGCAGAAAGCACCGTTTCATAGGTTACAATATGGGCAACTTTGACGGTTTGGAACTTATGAAAGACCTTGAAAAACTAATTAAAACCACCACCGCAATCTTTGAGGATATCCCCTATGAGCACTATACCTTCATTGGTCTCGGTCCGGGTAACGGGGGCATTGAACAACTGAACTCAACGGCCGTGGCATTTAGAGGTGAGTCATTGCAGGGGGCCGGCAGAACGCGCACACTCAGTTTTTTTACTCATGAATATTTTCACCATTATAATGCCAAGAGGATCCGGCCGGCAGAGCTCGGCCCCTTTGATTACAACGCACCCAACCGGACCAATGGCCTCTGGGTAGCAGAAGGGCTTACAGCCTATTATGAGAATATTATAATGAACCGTGCAGGACTTTTGCCGCGTGATGAAATGCTCAAAGTATGGGGAAATGCTATTGCATCTTTCCAGAAAAATGAAGGCAGACATAAACAGAGCCTGGCCGAATCAAGTGCACGAACGTGGGAAGACGGCCCCTTCGGCAAAAAAGGAGAAACCATTTCGTACTACGAGAAAGGGCCTCTTGTGGGTATGGTCCTGGACATGCGAATCCGGGCCGCTACCCAAAACAGGAAAACCTTGGATGATGTCATGCGCATTCTTTATCAGGAATTTTACAAAAAGCAAAATCGCGGCTTTACAGATGAAGAGATGATCAGTACCTGCGAAAAGGTAGCCGGAACCTCCCTGAAGGATATTTTCGAGTATGTATATACAACAAAGGAAATCGATTACGCCCGCTATTTCGACAGTATTGGCGTAGAGATTGACAGCAATTCCGCTCTTCACATCCGGCCTGATCTCGGTCCCGTTCAGAAAACGATCACCGATGATCTGTTCAGGAAAACGGATTAAATCTCCATCAGCTGATCCTGTACTGTCTCTGTACCCGCCTCCTTAAAAAGCAGGTCAGCGGACTGTATTCAAAAATATACACCAATTACTGCAAAAGAAAGCAACAATTCCTGAACTTTACGATATTATTTCAGATAATTATGGATTGGATATTAAAACCCTGGCCCTGGTATGTAGCGGGTCCGCTCATCGGCCTTACCGTTCCGGCCTTACTGCTTTTAGGAAACAAATCTTTCGGCATCAGCTCTGCACTGCGCCACATTTGTGCTTCCTGCATACCGGCCAACATCCCCTTTTTTAGATACGACTGGAAAAAAGAGGTCTGGAACCTGTATTTTGTAGCCGGCATCTTCCTGGGCGGGGTCATCGCCGGTGCCTTCCTGTCCGGTCCGGACCCGGTGGCTGTTGCTCCCGGTCTGAAGAATGATTTAGCGGCTTATGGCATACATAATTTCAGCCTTCTTGTCCCTGCTGATATTTTCAGCTGGCCGTCGCTTCTGACGCTTAGGGGGTTTATTATGATGGTAGTGGGCGGTTTCCTGGTAGGGTTCGGTACACGATACGCCGGCGGATGCACCAGCGGGCACTCCATCATGGGGCTTTCCAATCTGCAATGGCCGTCGCTGGTAGCCACACTTTGCTTCATGGCCGGCGGCTTTATCATGGCTAACTTCATCTTACCGTATATTCTGGTATTATAACTTCTTAAACCGTATTAAAAATGGACTATGAAACAAACGATACCCGGACAGTAGATGCCTCCTGCCTTAACGAAAGTCAGTTGGAGCACAAATGGTACCATAACCTCAAATACCTGGCTACAGGCCTGCTATTCGGAATCATATTTGTAAAAGCAGAGATCATCAGCTGGTTTCGGATACAGGAAATGTTCCGCCTGGAATCCTTTCACATGTACGGCGTCATTGGCAGTGCCGTAGCGGTGGGGATGGTGTCGGTATGGCTGATCAAAAAATTCAATATCAAAACCATTTACGGGGAAGCGGTCACGATCCGTACAAGAGAGTTCAACAAGGGTCAGATCTACGGTGGTCTTCTGTTCGGTTTCGGCTGGGCCCTTACCGGTGCGTGTCCCGGCCCGCTTTTCGCCCAGATAGGCACCGGTGCCACCGTTATTATCATCACGCTTCTAAGTGCCATTGCAGGCACCTGGACGTACGGACTGATCAGAGAAAAGCTCCCGCATTAATGAACTCAGAGCAATTGATAGGCGAGACTTTTCAAGGAATTTTTGAAACAGAGCTCATTAACGAAATCGCTGCAGCAGCACGACTCGTTCCTTTTGAAGAAGGTGAAGTTCTGATAGAGATTGGCCGTTACATAAAAACCATGCCCCTGCTGATTACAGGTGCCATAAAGATCATGCGGGAAGATCCTGACGAAGGCGAGCTCCTGCTCTACTTCATTGAAAAAGGCGACACCTGTGCCATGACCCTTGCCTGTTGTGCAGGAGACAAAAAAAGTGAGATAAGGGCCGTGGCCGAGAACAAAGGCCTGGTGGCTATGGTGCCTGTAAGCCGCATGGAAGAATGGATGGGAAAATACAAAGGCTGGCGTACATTTGTTTTTGAAAGCTATAACAGCCGTTTCAACGAACTGCTTTCCGCCATCGACCACCTCGCATTTATGCACATGGATGAGCGGCTGTTCGGTTACCTGCAGGAAGCAGGTAAGGTGAACCATTCAAAAGTGATCAACAAAACCCACCAGGAGATCGCCTATGAGCTGAACAGCTCGCGGGTGGTGATCTCCCGGTTATTAAAAGCCCTTGAAAATGAAGGAAAAATAAGGCTGAACCGAAATAACGTCGAATTGCTATGAAATCTGTAAAAAACGACCTGATCCTCCGCGAAAAGCTGGCCGTACAGCGAACCTATCTGGCCAACCAGACCACCTTTCTCTCGTTTCTGCGCTCGTCGATGTATTTCCTGGTAGCGGGCCTGACGATTCAGAAGCTTGCTGACCATCCGCAGGCCGGGATCTTTGAAATTCTTTTCTTCGTCATTTCCGGAATCCTCCTGGTAACAGGAATCGTCAACTTCTTCCTGAACCATAAACGCATCAACGAAAGTAAAGCGCATATCGGCGGGTATAAAACGCAATACGAAGAAAGTTAAAATTTCTCCCTCTGTAACTCTTGTTACTGTCTGCGCCCTTCCCACCTTCTACTTTTGCATCAACAAACTATTCGCGTGGCAGATGCCCCGCACCGGAATATCATGAAAGTAGAACAGATTTATACTGGTTGCCTGGCGCAGGGAGCCTACTATGTGGAAAGTAACGGTGAGGCGGTAATTATCGACCCGCTAAGGGAAGTTCAGCCCTATATCACAAAAGCGGAAAAAGACGGCGCGAAGATCAAATATGTTCTGGAAACTCATTTCCACGCCGACTTTGTAAGCGGCCATCTCGACCTGGCGAAGAAAACCGGAGCGGTGATCGTTTACGGCCCGACAGCCAGGCCGGGCTTTGAAGCACATGTGGCGGAAGACGGAGAAGAACTCAAAGTAGGGAACATCACCCTGAAAGTGATTCACACACCGGGGCATACCCTCGAGAGCACCTGCTTTCTTCTAAAGGATGAAAACGGCAAAGAAGCCGGACTCTTTACCGGAGACACGCTTTTCATCGGTGATGTGGGCCGACCCGATCTTGCACAGAAAGTGGTAGCCGAAATGACACAGGAAAAACTGGCCGCCCATCTCTATGAATCGCTTCATAACAAGATTCTTCCCCTCGCGGATGATCTTATTGTTTACCCGGCGCACGGGGCCGGTTCTGCATGCGGCAAAAACATGAGCAATGAAACCACCGATACCCTGGGAAACCAAAAGAAGAACAATTATGCTTTACAGCCCATGACCAGGGACGAATTTATCAGAAAAGTAACGGACGGCCTGATGCCGCCGCCCGGCTATTTCCCCGCCAATGTGCTTATGAATATCAAAGGCTATGAAAGCATTGACCATGTACTCCACCAGGGGCTTCGGGCTCTCAGCCCGGAAGCATTCGAAACGGCAGCTGTTGAAACAGAAGCCCTTATTCTGGACACCCGCGATGCGCAGACCTTTGCACAGGGCTTTATTCCGAACTCCGTCAATATCGGCATTGATGGCAACTTTGCTCCCTGGGTCGGCGCTCTTATTCCCGATATCCGCCAAAATATACTGATCGTGGCTGAAGAAGGGAAAGAAGAAGAAGTGGTGACCCGGATGGCCCGTGTAGGCTATGACGGCACCATTGGTTACCTGGAAGGTGGCATCGGTACATGGGAAAAAGCGGAAAAAGAGCTGAACAGCATTCAATCGGTATCCGCCGATGAGCTGGCCGGCCTCCGCACAGCAAATCCGGCTCTGAGCGTGCTGGATGTACGAAAGAAAAGCGAATATTATTCAGAACACTTAATCGGGGCAGAAAACATTCCTTTGGATTACATCAATGAGCATTTGACGGAAATAGACAGGGATAAAACCTACTATGTACACTGTGCGGGCGGCTACCGCTCGATGATCTTTATCTCCATTCTTAAAGCGCGCGGATTTGATAATCTTATTGATGTTAAGGGCGGATTTAAGGCGGTCAAAGACTCCGGGAAGTCAGAGATGAGTAACTATGTATGCCCTACTACCCTTCTTTAAGCATTTTAATTATTTCAAAACTTCAAATTCATCAGACAGTTATGCTAAATTTACTTAAAAATCTGTTGGGTCACGGTGATTCTGCCGAATTATCACAAGCCATCAAAGACGGCGCCTACCTTGTGGATGTACGTACACCCGGAGAATACGCATCAGGGAGTGTGAAAGGGGCAGTAAACATACCCTTAGACAAACTGCAGGCTGAACTTCCCAAACTGAAAAGCAAAAAAAATATCGTAGTATTTTGCAGAAGCGGGGGCCGTAGCGGACAGGCCAAAGCCATTTTAAATAATAGCGGATTTACCAATGTAATGAACGGAGGTACATGGGAGAATGTGAAACGGGCAAAAGGCCAGAATTGAAACCAACCTTTAAACAAAAAATACAATGAAAAAGAACATGGGCTCTACGGATAAGATCATCCGTATCGTAATTGCCGCCATCATAGCGGTTTTGTATTTCACGAATGTTATTTCGGGCACCGCGGCCATAATTCTGGGTGTGCTGGCCGTCGTTTTTCTGCTGACCTCCATGGTCAGCTTCTGCCCGCTGTATCCGTTGTTCGGAATAAATACATGTAAAAAAAAGGCATGAAACAATATTTGAAAAACTGGCACTTTGCGCGTCTGTTGCGCCTGGCAATAGGAATCGCGGTGGTGATACAGGGAATTCTCGTACAGGATGTCCTGCTGATTATTTTAGGAGGGTTGTTTTCCCTCATGCCTTTAATGAATATCGGATGCGGGCCTACCGGAAGCTGCAGTACCGGAGGCTCCTTCAGGAAAACTCTCCCTTCCGAAAAGTTTAATACAAATGAAAACAAATGAAAGGTTTCATAAAAATTAACCTGTTGACCATCATCGGGGTAGCCTTAGGCGCTTTAGGCGGCTATTTGTACTGGAAACACGTGGGATGCGTTACGGGTACCTGCCCTATCACAGCCAAACCTCTTAACAGCACGGCTTATGGTGCTTTGATGGGGGGCTTATTGCTCTCATACTTTAAAACAGGCAATAAGAAGTAACACCGGCCGTTGAATTAAAAATAAACATGATGTTCAAAAATCTCGCAGTAATCCTTTTAACGGTGCTGGGTATGGCTTGTGGTCACGCCCAGTCAACTGACACAAAACTTTCGGCAAAAGAATTTGCCGGGAAGATCCGAAAAACACCCGGTGCCCAGGTTGTAGATGTGCGGACACCGTCAGAATTTAAGGCCGGCCATATTAAAGACGCCAGTAACGTGGATATCAGCTCCGGCGAGTTTAAGACTATGGCAGCGGCGCTGGACAAGTCCAAGCCCATCTTTGTGTATTGTCTGAGCGGCGGAAGAAGCGCTTCTGCGGCTAAATACCTGAGATCAGAGGGTTACACCGTGGTGTATGAAATGCCGGGTGGGATGATGGAATGGCGGAATAATGACCTTCCCGAAGTAAAGCTGACCATCACTTCCGAAGGCATGTCTGTAGCGGAATATGAAGCCATGCTTCGATCCAATAAAATTATCCTCGTAGACTTCTACGCAGAATGGTGCGCCCCCTGCAAAAAGATGAAGCCTTTCATGGAAAAAATCTCGCAGGATATGGCCGACCGCGTAACCGTCATCCGCATTGATGCCGATCAGAACTCTCGTCTTTGCAAAGCACTGGGCGTCTCTGCTTTGCCTGTTTTGAAGATCTATCAGGAAGGAAAAGAAACCTGGCACCATACCGGCTTTATTGACGAGCCCACTCTCAGAGCGCAATTCAGATAACAGTGAACAAATAGTGAATAGTGAACAACTAACAGTGAACAGTTATGGAACATTCATCTTTTATTTTATTATTCACTGTTAGTTGTTCACTATTAGTTGCTCCCTGTTAGTTGTTCACAGCGTCTCCTTCAGCCACCTGAAAAACTCATTTTGCCAGACTATGGCGTTCTGAGGCTTCAATATCCAGTGGTTTTCATCCGTAAAATATACAAAGCGACTGCGGATACCCTTTTGCTGTAAAACCTGGAAAGCTTCCTGACCCTGACCTATCGGCACCCGGTAATCTTTCTCTCCGTGGATCACCAGCATAGGGGTATTCCATTTATCCACATGATGGATGGGATTAAAAGACTCGTAGGTTTTCCGGGCGGCGGCATTTGTTTTGTCCCAATACGGGCCACCGAGATCCCAGTTAACGAAAAACATCTCTTCGGTAGTGCCGTACATGCTCTCGAGGTTGAATACTCCGGCATGCGCTATAAAAGTCTTAAAACGGTTCTCATGGATACCGGCCAGGTAATATGCCGAATACCCGCCGTAACTGGCCCCTACTGCTCCCAGTCTTGCCTTATCCACATATTTTTCTCCGGCCACGTCGTCTATGGCCGCCAGGTAATCTTTCATCACCTGCCCGCCCCAGTCTTTACTGATCTCCTCGTTCCATTTCACACCATGCCCCGGCATGCCCCGGCGGTTAGGAGCCACTACGATATATCCCTGCGCTGCCATCAGCTGAAAATTCCAACGGAAAGAATAAAACTGGGTCAAAGCGCCCTGCGGTCCGCCTTGCAAATAAAGTAAGGTGGGGTACTTTTTAGCAGGATCAAAATCGGGCGGAAAAACCACCCACACCAGCATTTTTTTACCGTCGGTAGTGTTTACCCAGCGTTTCTCCCATTTGCTTAATTTTATACTTTTATAGTACTCCGTGTTTACCCGGGTCAGTTGTTTCCAGCCCTTACTCTTCAGGTCATAGGAAAAGATCTCGGCGGCATGATTAAAGTCGGTACGGGTCACGATCACCCTGTCGCCGGAAAAACCGACAATTCCCGTCACATCAAAATCACCTTCCGTCAGTTGCCTGACCTGTAGCGCTATCTTTGTCAGGCCGGGGTAATTGACTTCAAAGAGTTGAATTGTGCCTCCAACAGGAGCCGTGAAATAAATCTTTTTACCGTCTTCACTCCATTTAAAATCATTTACGGTACCGTCCCAGCCTGCCGTCAGGTTGACGGGCAGGCCCTTCACGTCAACTATAATATCATTTTTATCCGCTTCATAACCGTCACGCTTCATCTGCAGCCAGGCCAGTACGCCCTGCGATGAATAAACGGGATGCATATCATACCCGGGGTTACTTTCGGTCAGGTTCTTAGTAGCGCCACTTGCCAGATCATATTCAAAAATATCCGTATTGGTGCTGTTGGCATAAGCCGTACCGGTGACCTTTTTGCTGACATATAAAATCTTTGTGCCGTCAGGGTTCCAGGTATAATCCTCATTTCCGCCGAAAGGCATGGTCGGAGAATGATAAGGCTGATCCTTCATGATATCGGTGCCCGCTGCACCCTCTTTGTTTTCCCTGTAAAAAATATGATTATAGCTACCATCACTGTAGGTGTCCCAATGACGGTAATCGAGCGCATCATAGATCTGAACCGTGGCTTTTTCCAGCCCCGGATAATGATCCTTGGCCAAAACCTTATTGATTTTCACCTTCTCATCATATACAACATATTTGCCGTCGGCCGACACCCGGTCGTTATTCAGCAATGATGCGGCATCCTTTATCTCGGTAGCACTGCCTCCGTCTACAGGAACGGTATACGTTCTGCCTCCGGACTTATTTTCCGCTACAGAGGGGGTAGTAACCCGGTAAACGACGGCCTTCCCGTCTTTAGTAATTCCCAATGGCGAAACCCTTCCAAGCTTCCAAAGTGCCTCCGCAGTCAGTGTATTCTGAGCGCTGGCCCAGAAAACTGTAAATAAAAGTGCAAAAAATAATCCTTTTTTCATTTGATTGACGAATTTTAACCGGCAAATTAATACCATTTAGGAGTAATTCCTAGGCCGCTCAGGCAAATTAAAGCCTGCATTTTGAAGTCAGCTCAGCACCTCGTAAAGCGTCACTTCCTCTGACTTATTTCTGAGGGGGAATACCCCTATCTTCCGGCAATTGAACGATTGTTTTACCTGCTCATAGCATTCTTCCGGAATCAGGATCTGGCTGTTTCCGGCCCTTGCCTGCAGTCGCTGAGCCGTGTTTACGGTATCACCGATCACCGTGTAATCCAGGCGGCGCAGGGCGGCAGAACCGATATTTCCCGAAACCATTTCACCGCTGTTGATACCGATGGAGACCTCCGGGGAGAACTCGTGGAGCTCCGGAAGCTCCGCCAGCTTGTTCCGGATGGCCAGGCTGGCATCAATAGCCCGGTCCAGGTGAAACTCTCCCTTAAAAACGGCCATGATACAATCCCCGATAAATTTATCCACTATCCCGTTCTCAGCAATGATCTCATTGACCATGACATCAAAATAGTTGTTCAGCATTTTCACCACCGTGTCGGGCTTTTCATTTTCACTGATGGAAGTAAAGCCGCAAATGTCAATAAAAACCACGGTGGCCTCGATGGTCTCATTATCCGTCAGTGAATTTTCATATTCACGGGTACCCATAAAATTGAGCACATTTTCATCCACGTACATTCTGAGAATGTTATTTTCCTTAATCGCCCGGAGGGTTTCCCGCATCTGCTTCACATGGGTTATGGTTTTTTCCATGGT
This sequence comes from uncultured Lacihabitans sp., assembly GCA_964563435.1. GTDB lineage: Bacteria > Bacteroidota > Bacteroidia > Cytophagales > Spirosomataceae > Leadbetterella. Next base: position 76,357 of record CAZLXI010000002.1, on the reverse strand, counting down.
CAGCTCCAGGTCCTCAAAATTTACGGGTTTGGTAATGAAGTCAAAAGCGCCCCGGTTCATGGCCACGCGGATATTCTCCATGTCCCCGTAAGCCGATACCATTACCGCTTTGATCAGCGGGCTCCCCTCCCCCAGCCGGGTAAGCAGGGTGAGTCCGTCCATTTCAGGCATGTTGATATCGCTCAGTACGATTTCTATATCGGGATGCTCATTTATTTTTTCGAGGGCATCGCAGCCATTAACTGCAAAAACAAACTCATAGCGCTTCTCCCGTATTTTTTGCCGGAATTTTTGCCGGATGAGCGTTTCCAGATCCGCTTCATCATCGGCTACCAGTATCTTGGTCATAATGATCCGGGTTTAAGTTTTTCTTTTAAGGCGGAAAAGTCCAACGGCTTGGTCAGGAAATCATCGGCCCCGAGCTTCATGGCTTCCCTGTAGTTTTCTTCATCACCGTAAGCCGTGATCATCATCACCACCGGCGGCGGCTTTTCATATTTCTGTTTAATATGTTTCAGCAGCTCCAGTCCGCTCATCCCCGGCATATTGATATCCGAAAGGATCAGGACGGCCTCATTCTCATAATTTTTCATGTATTCCAGCGCCTCCTCTCCCGAGAAAGCAAAAGTAAATTCCATTTCTTTGCTTTTGATCTCCTTCCGGAATCGCTGCATAAAAAGGGTTTGTACGTCAGTTTCATCGTCTACTACCAGTACTTTCATATTTATTAAGGATTAATTCGTTTTAAAAGGCAGGATGATGGTGAACATAGTTCCGGGATTTTCATCATCCGCCCGTGTCTGTACTTTCAACTCCCCGCCATGTGCCCGCACACTTTCATACGCCAGACTCAGTCCCAACCCCGTACCCTGCCCGGTGGGTTTGGTAGTAAAAAAGGGCTGAAAGATCTTATCCATGATGTTTTGCGGAATACCGCTGCCATTATCGCTAACTATAATCTCTGCGCTGTTATCCGTTCTTTTCGTGCTGACCGTCACCGTGGGCCGGTAAAGGGCGTCTGATGCCAGATGACCGGAAGGCCGCCCCCCGTCAGCCCGGCGCCCGGTAGCTAAGCGTCCGGCTCTTTCATTCACCGCATAAAACGCATTATTGATCAAATTTAAAATAACTCTGCCTATTTCCTGCGGTACTATATTAATTTTCGGAAGGGCGACGTCAAAATCCGTTTCAAATTTAACATTGAATCGGGGCGCCGAACCGCTCTTATCCTTCGCCCGCAAGCCATGATAAGACAGGCGCAGATATTCATCGCAAAGCACATTGATGTCTGTCTGTTCCTTTTGGCCCCTGCTGGTGCGGGAGTGTTGCAGCATTCCTTTGACGATGCCGTCGGCCCGTTTGCCGTGGTGGTTTATTTTTTCAAGGTTTTGCCTGATGTCACTTAAAATTTCTTCTTCCAGGTCTTCGTCTCTTTCGTCTTTTGCCTTTTGCCGTTCTTCCTGCAATTCATCGATCAGCTCCCGGCTTACCTCTGAAAAATTGTTTACAAAATTGAGCGGGTTTTGAATTTCGTGGGCGATGCCGGCGGTGAGTTCGCCCAAACTGGCCATTTTTTCGGACTGGATCAATTGAGCCTGTGCTGCTTTCAGCTCTTCCATTGATTTTTGCAGGGCGGCGTGAGATTCCTCTACCGCTTTTCTTTTTTGTTCCAGTTCTTCAATGGTTTCTTCTAACAAAATAGCGGTAGTGCGTTTTACTTTTTCGGTACGGTCTAATTTGAAAAGAGCAATTTCCAGTTCTTTGTCAGCCGCTTTTACCGCTTTTTCAATAACTGCCTTATCGACATCATTGATTTGTGCCGATTGCTGAATAATGTCAAGCAGAACCTGTAACGAAGCGTTCATTTATTTTTCTTTTAATGCCACCATGACATCCGTTTCCATTCCGTGCTCTGTAAATTTCTGAGAGGTGCTGATACCGAAAATTGCAATCCGCTTACTGTCAAATAGTGAACGTACCGGTTCAGCGTCTTCCACGTTGGTTAAGATAATGATGGCTAAAGCAGGCTTAAAACCATCCTGTTGGCTTTCATCTAACGCTGCCTGTATTTCAGCCGGTGATTTTCCTTTGATCGTTTTTGCTTTCATTGCTTATCTTTTGACCGTTATATTTCTTCCGGCAATACCATAATAAACACTGTACCTTCCTCCTTCGTTTCCACTTTCAATTCTCCGCCATGCGCTTTTACAATATCATAGGCCAGGCTAAGCCCCAACCCCGTGCCTTGCCCGGTGGGTTTTGTTGTAAAAAAAGGTTGGAAAATCTTTTCTTTGATGGCTTCGGGAATACCATTACCGTTATCGGCTACCCGAACTTCTATTTTACCGTTCAGCTGCCGGGTAGCTATCGTGACTGTTGGCGCATAGCTGCCGGTTTCCGATTTTTTCTTTTCATTCACTGCATAAAAAGCATTATTGATCAGATTCAGAATCACCCGTCCTATTTCCTGGGACACCCCGTTCATCTTTGGAGCTGCCGCATCAAAATTCGTTTCAAATGTGGCATTGAATCGGGACGCCGAACCGTTCTTATCTTTAGCGCGCAATCCATGATAAGCCAGCCGCAAATATTCATCGGCCAGGGCATTGATGTCGATGAGCTCTTTTGTGCCTGAACTGCTCCGGCTATGTTGCAGCATGCCTTTGACAATGGCGTCGGCCCGTTTGCCGTGATGGTTGATCTTTTCGAGGTTTTGTTTTACATCAGCGGCAATGGCTTTGGCTTCTTCCACATCGCCTTTGTCCAGCTCATCATTCATCTCATCCAGCAACTCATTGCTTACCTCGCTGAAATTATTCACAAAATTCAGCGGGTTTTGAATTTCGTGGGCGATGCCGGCAGTGAGCTCGCCCAGGGAAGCCATTTTTTCAGATTGAATGAGTTGTTTTTGAGTGGCCTGTAGTTCTGTAAGGGCTTCTTCGGCCTTTTCTCTTGCAGATTTTATGGCTATCAAATCCTCTGCCGCCTGTAATGCATGGGTTTCCGCCACCTTCAAATCGTTGAAACGGATAAAAGTAAGATTGAATACCGCAGCAAAACGTTCCAGCAATTGCAGGGTCTCCGGCGGCTGGTCTTCCGGTGAAGCCATGCCAATAAACCCTTTGCCGAAATAAGCCATTTCCTGCACTCTTCTTTTTTGCTCCGGCCCGTCCTTAAAAGGCACTCCTCGACCCGAAAGATACCGGATGTAATCGTCCAGTTCTTCGCCCTCCATATTAATCACCAGCGACTTTCGCTGCTGCTTCCAGCCTTTAAACATTTTTACAAGGGTGGCATTGGCCTGGAGGTTGGCAGAAAATGCGGTGCTTACCCGGGTGCCGTCTTCGTCCGTAATCCAGAACTCGCTATCTCCCGTTTCGCTTTTTACAAGGGATATATACAAACGGTTGGGTTCAATACCCAGGGCTATTAATTGCTGAAACAGAACAGCGGCGGTCTCCGGTAGCTCATCGGAATGCTGCATGGCCAGTGTACGGCTGCGTACTTTTTCCAGCGCCGCTTCTACCTGCGCTTCCCTTGCCTGTGCCTCGGCTTTTTGCAGGTCAAGGAAGCGGGTATAGGTTTGCTCAAATACATGGGCGAAGCGTATAAATATATCATGAGCTTCAGGCACCGGTTCCATGCTGATGAAAAGCAGGTAGCCATATTTAAAAAAGGTAGCATGATCAATCTGTCTTTCGGGAAAGGAGCCCCCGTTCTCAATCATGCTTCTCACCGCATCGCCCATGATGGGTATAGTGCATAGGTATTCATAGTGTGCTTTGCAGTCTTCTCCTGCAAATTCTTCAATATATAATGGTTGGCCACTCTGACCGGCTTCATAAGCACGGAGGAAGAAATCTTCCCTTGGGGTTTTATAAGGAGGCAACGTCCCTGCTTCCGAACTAAACCATTCTGTAGATTCGTTATCGCCATAAATATTAAAGGCACAGCCCCACGTTTTAATGCCCAGTGCACGCACCTGGCTGTCTAAAACAAAAGAGGCATCGGCCAGCTCATCACTATGCTGCATGGCCATGGTTCTTGCCCGCACTCTTTCCAATGCCAGTTGAATTTGTGCTTCTCTGGATTGCCCTTCGGCTTTTCGCAAATCAAGGAAACGTTGATACGCCAGGTTAAAAGCACCAGCCATTTTAAGCGTAATGGATTTTACCTCTTCAGTAGGTGGATTCATCAGATCAAGCGACAAGATACCGTTATTAAGTCGTCCGGCAGTACTCCATTGATGTTGCAGAGCACCACTATTAACAGCACTTCTGAAATTCTCAGCCATTGCCGGGTAGAAAGGCTCCATTTCTTCAATAGCCAGTAACAGTTTTTCTTTCGGAAAATCCAAGATAAAATATTCCTGTTTTGCAGCCCGCCAAATAGGAATAAATTCACCAAGTATGGGGCATTTTTTGGAATCGTACTTAAACGCATAACCGACCGCATCACCTATGCTGCCCGGGCTCGACAAATCCCAAACGGTTACCATTTCATCTTCGTCCACAAAATATATGGCAACACCAGTAAAACCATCAATGTTCAGTTTGGTTAACTGGCTATACAGTTCTTCGTTCACTTTTACCAGGTCGTTGGTTTTATACATGGCCAACGATTGCGCCCTTACCTTTTCTACTGCCGCTTCAATTTCCAGTTCCCGGTTTTTCGCTTCCAGCTCCACAGTTCGTCTTTTTACGGCTTCGCGGAGCTCCAGGTTTTCTTTGGCTATTTTTTCCGGAGCAATCTGCTCGCCCTCTTCCGTACGATGGTCAGGAAATGAGGCATGTTGGTGCACGGCTTTCCAATGGCCATTGATGTACCTGATGACGCAGGTGATCCGGCTGTGCCCGTAATAGGTCCATTCGTTTTCAATAAGAACATACACCTGGCTTTGTTCATGAACTACCCCGCTATCGTTATCGAGGAGTTGCACGTTGATGTTCCTGTTGCGTAGCTGGAAACTGCCCTGTATCTGGTCTGAAGTAGCGGTATAAAACCGCACGGCCTCTTCCTTGTTAAAAAATTCTTCCCCGTTAGCTGTTCCGAAAATGCTGAAATCATCCGTCAGGTAGGAAGCAAAAGCCTCCATATCGGCGGAGAGATTGGCCTCCCAAAAGGCCAAATAAGCGTCCTTTATTTCCTTTCCTCTGGTCATCTGCCTCAGCTGTGGTTAGGTAAGTAAACGGCAAAGGTTGTGCCTTCTCCTGCTTGGGTTTCTACTTTCAATTCTCCGCCATGCGCCTTCACGATGTCATACGCTAACGACAGTCCCAGTCCGGTGCCCTGCCCGGTGGGCTTGGTGGTAAAGAAAGGCTGAAAGATCTTGTCTTTGATGTGAGCGGGGATACCGTTGCCGTTGTCGCTCACCCTCACCTCTACCCTGTCGTCTACCTGTTTTGTACTGACGGAAACGGTGGGCTCAAATCCCTCACCCGACTGTTTTTCTTTCTCTGCTACCGCATAAAAGGCATTGGTGATCAGGTTAAGGGCTACCCTGCCGATATCCTGCCCGATGATGTTGACCTTCCCGATGTTTTCATCGTAATCGGTTTCTAAGGTGGCGTTAAAGCGCTTATCTTTTGCCCGTAAGCCGTGATAGGCCAGCCGCAAGTATTCATCCACCAGCAGGTTCAGGTTTACTGGCTCGCGGGTGCCGCTGTTGCTCCGGCTGTGTTGCAGCATGCCTTTCACGATGGCATCAGCCCGTTTGCCGTGGTGGTTTATTTTCTCCAGGTTTTGTTTGATATCACTGCCAATCGCTTTTGCTTCTTCCAAATCGCCTTTCTCCAATTCCGCATTCATTTCGTCAATTAATTCATTGCTGACTTCAGAGAAATTATTCACGAAATTGAGCGGATTCTGGATTTCATGAGCTATGCCGGCGGTAAGTTCGCCAAGGGAAGCCATCTTCTCCGATTGGATAAGCTGGGACTGGGTGGCTTTAAGTTCTTCATACGCTTTCTCGATTTTGACTTTTGCCTTTTGCTTTTGCCGGGTATTTCTATACAAAATAATGGCAAGGATGGAAAGCAGCCCCAGTCCGGCAATGAGGGCATACATTCTGATTGTTGACCTGTATTGTTGCTTCTCCTGTTCATGTTGTTGTGCCCTTAAAGATTCGTTGAATTCAAGGTTTTGAAATTGTTTCATCTTGTCAAGATTATACAAACTGTCTTTCAATGAAGTAGAAAGTACCAGGTAATGATAGGCGCTATCGGGCTGGCCATTGGTCTTAAACAACTCCGCAATAAAAGGACTCATTTCCGCAAGCAATGAATTGGTATTCAGCCTGGAAGCCTGCAAATCGGCCCGAAAAAGAGTAATAAATTTCAATCCCTGCTTTCCATAATGCAGGGCAGAATCTATCTGCCCCTGGGCATAAAAAATGCGGGCGAGCCCATAAAAAGACCTTATCCCTGCTTCATGTGCCTTTCCGGAGTGAGCCGCCTGAAGCGCGGCTTTATATGCTTTGGCAGCCATTGGATGGTTTCCCTGCCGGGCATACACATCCCCACGAATCTGACTGGCCGTTGATTTCGTAAAATCGGCCGATGACCGCCAGGGTATAGTATGTTCTATTGCATCAGAATAAATCAGCGCCGAATCCAGTTGGCCAAGATTAAGATACGAATACGCAATAATTCGCTGACACAGATATTCATAAAAATTATATAAAGAGCGGTTCTCCTGTTTCAACAGGTACGCATGCATTTTCCTGCCATATTCCACTGTCTTTTTATGCTCCTGCACGGAGGCATAGGTGGAAGCAATTCCATAATAGGCATCGAGGATGGGGTCAGGTTCGTCTAATTTTTCTGCCAGTTTAAGGTTGTCAAGCCTCAGCTCCAGTTCTTTGGAGTAATTTCCAAATTGATTAAGCAGGTTAGCCGCCATTCCCTGGGTATAAATAAGTAACCCTGTACTTTCTCTTTCCTGCCTGGGGGTCAGTCCCGTAGATGCCTTTATTTTTTGCAGCAGCAAAAGTGTTTCACTGATGTAATGAAAAGCGGAATCCCTGTTGTACCAGTCCGCAAAATTGCTGTAGACAGCAGCCAGTGAATACATTAAAGCTCCCCGGGCGGAGTCACTTGTGGCTTTGGAAAGAGCCACCCGCTTATCCAGAAGTATTTTATCTCTCCAGGAAAAAACCTTATCATAAATAACGGTATCTCTGTGAATTGAAATGATTCTGTCATCTCTTTCAAACCCGTCAAATGCCTTTTCTACACGCTGCCAGTTTCCCCGGGTGTATTTGTACCGGTGTGTACCGCCGGGCAGCTGCAAGGTTATTGACGCCCGTCCGCCTGCTTCAGGTTTTAGCCGGTAATTTATATTCGAAACCGAATCCCACTTATTAAAGGTGCCTGTTATGTAAATGCTATCGTGTTTAATGGCCGTTTCTTCGGTGACAACAAACTTTACTTTATGCTGGGCATAAAGTGAGTCTGCAAGCAGCATACAAAGGATAATCAGAACTCTGTTTTTCATAGCTACCCTGATGCCGGGAAATGGATGAACTTCAGAGGAAAAGCTCCTGATTTTTCCAATTATTTCTTTATATTTCAGTCCCTTTTGCATAAGAAAATCTGTATAATCTGTTAATTAGTGATTCAGGCAACAGGCAGCTGAATAGTAAATATTGCCCCTCCATCTGTCTCCGCCTTCAGCTCTCCGCCATTTGCCTTTACAATATCATACACCAAAGATAAGCCTAATCCTGTTCCCTGCCCCGTAGGTTTGGTGGTGAAAAAGGGCTGGAATATTTTATCTTTGATGTGCGGCGGAATACCGTTACCGTTATCACCTACCCGGATCTCTACCTTATCGCCCGCTTTTCGGGTGCTGATGGTCACCGTGGGCTCATAATCTTCCATGCCCGCTTTCTTCTACATATAATTCTTCTCCTCTTTGCTCCGCCTCATAAAAACGAAGAAAAGCATCTTCTGAACTGTTTGATTTAAAAGGGCGGCCAAAACCACCCTTAATGCCGTTCCAGGCCGTTGCATATTTTTTATCTTCTCCCCATATATTAAAGCTGCAATTCCATGAGGGGACTCCCAATAGGCGAGATATTCCTGAAGTATCTCTGCTTCTTTTTGTTTTGTCAGTGTCATCAGTTGTTTGTTGGGATACAGATCGTAAATGTTGTTCCTTCGCCTTCCCGGGTTTCCACCTGCAACTCTCCGCCATGCGCCTTTACAATGTCATACGCCAGCGACAAACCCAGCCCTGTGCCCTGCCCGGTCGGTTTGGTGGTAAAGAAGGGCTGGAAGATTTTGTCTTTGATATGCGCGGGAATGCCGATGCCATTATCGCTCACGCTGATCTCTACGAGGTCATTGATCTTTTTTGTGCTTACGGAAACCACCGGTTCAAAATCCTCGCGTGATGGCTTCTCTGTTACCGCATAAAAAGCATTCGTGATCAGGTTCAGCACCACTCTTCCGATGTCCTGTCCAACAATACTCACCATTGTGATGCTTTTATCGTAATCGGTTTTTAAAGTAGCGTTAAATGATTTGTCTTTTGCCCGCAAGCCGTGATAGGCCAGCCGCAGGTATTCATCAACCAGCAGGTTTAAATTCACCGGTTCGCGGGTGCCGTTGCTGCTCCGGCTGTGCTGTAGCATGCCCTTAACGATGCTATCGGCCCGTTTGCCGTGGTGAATAATTTTGCCGAGGTTCTCTTTAACATCCCTAAGAAGCTCGCTAATGGCGGCCTGGTCTCTTGCTTCTACCGGCTTACTACTTTCTTCTTCAATCTCATCAATCAGCTCATTACTCACCTCTGAAAAATTATTCACAAAGTTGAGTGGGTTCTGGATCTCATGGGCAATGCCTGCGGTGAGCTCACCAAGTGAAGCCATTTTTTCGGATTGGATGAGCTGGTTTTGGGCAGAGCGCAGTTCCTCCATCTTCTGATTTAAAGCCGCGGTCCGGTCTTCCACCTTCTCCTCCAGCAGCCGGTTTTCTTCTTCCAGCCATCGCGATCTGACTTTCACGATCAGGTAAACGGCCACTCCGGCCAATAAGGCAAAAAGGGTATACGCCCACCAGGTTTGCCACCAGGGGGGTAAAATGGTAAAGCTCAGCACATCAGGCTCACTCCAGACACCATTAAAGCCCCGGGTGATCACCTTAAAGGAGTATTTTCCCGGTTCGATGTTATAGTAGATCCGGGAAACCGTTTTAGGGCCGATCTCCGACCATTCCGTATCTTTTCCCTCCAGCAGGTAACGGTAAACGGTCCGCTCTTTAGCCAGAACGCCGGGGTTGACAAAGGAAAAATTGAAAGAGTTCTGGTGGTAAGGAAGCCGCAGCCCTACCGGTATCTGAAACCCGGTTCGCACACTGTCCCAGCGGATTTTATTTTGGACCAGATAGCCCGAATCCGCCGGCAGCCTGCCTTTGAGCCAGGGGGTGGTACCGGCCCAAAGGGTATCTCCGTTGCTAAGCTCCTTATCTAACAAGGCCGGATTCCGGAACGAAGGATTCTGATCCATGATATTCATGCCCCGGATCATCACTTTGGGAGGGAGGGTATCCGCCACAGCATCCTGGTGTGTCACGGTCATCACCGGCGCCGCTCCCCACCAGACTGACCCGGAGGAAGAAGGAAAGGCTGTGGCCTGGTTATAGTCATTATAAGGGAAACCCGATGACTTGGAATAGGTGTAGAACTTCCAGGAGCGTCCCTTCTCCTGCGGTTTCTCCACCACGATGATCCCGTTTTCCGAGCCGATATTGATCCGGCCGTTCACTTCGGTCATGTCGTACATGGCGGGCGGAATCAGGCCGTTTTTCTCTGAAACGGTGGTGATGGTCTTCAGATCCTTATCAAAAACATTCAGGCCTTTATCTGAACCGATATAAATATCCCCGCTTCCGGTCTGAAAAAATGTGGAGGTGTAGTTACTAAGTAGGCCGTCTTTTTCATACAGGTTAATAACCGTATTCGCTTTCGGGTCAATGATATTGGCCCCGTTTTCGGTGATCACCCAGATTCGGCCCTGCCTATCCTGCTGGGTAATAAAGGCCAGGGAAGAGCTCAGTCCGTTTTTAGCATCCAGTTTTTTAAATGATTTTTTTACAGGGTCAAATACCATCAGTCCGTCACCCCCCGAAAACCAGATATTACCGTCTTCAGTGCCTATACCGCAAAAAATGGTCTGGCCGACTTTGGTGTCCAGCGTATTATAAAACGTCATAATATTGGCCTGCAGATCAATGATGCCGAAGCCACCGTAAGATCCAAGAAAAAATACATCTTTTCGTATTTGACGGATCTGCCGGTTTTCATTTCGGCTTATTTCAGCAGGGAATTTGAGCAGCGAAATTTTCTCCGTAAACGGGTCATAAATCTGGATACCATTATATGTGGCCAGCCACATTCTTCCCTTCGAGTCCTCCTGTATTCCCCAGACGTCGTTACTTTCCAGGCCATTATCTTCTGAAAAATGTTCCGCAAGCATCCCGTTCGGGTTAATGATAATGGCGCCGTTTGCCTCACTTCCCATCCAGAGGAGCCCGTCCTCCCCTTTCATTCCGGAAGTAGGATAACCGGCTGTACGAAGAGTGACATTCGTTACTATTTTTTTCATTCGCGAAGCCCTAAAATCATAGATACTGACGGTATCGTTTGACATCAGCCAGAGCCTGTTCTTCGCATCGGTGAATACATCGTTTGTCACCCCGTTAAAGCCCTGATCAGGCCCCAGGCCCGTGATGGTCTTATTCCTGAGCGATACCGCATACGCCCCTTTTGAGAAAGCCGTAATCCATACATTCCCGGCGGTATCCGCTGAAAAACCGTACGCTATCCGCACCGGAAGGCCCTCTGTTTCCCCCATCAGCCGAAGCGAAGTCAGTGATGAATCTATCACACCAACCCCCCTGTTCAGCCCTATCCATACGTTACCTTCGGGATCGCACCAGGCACCATAAACTTCATTCATCGCTTCATCGGCCGGTTGGAGCGGCACCCTGAACACCTGTTTTTTCTCCAGGTCTATAAAAAACAGTCCCTTCCTGCTGTCTTTACCGCCCCAAAGTCTCCCTTTGTTATCAAGCGACATCCGGTAGGGGCCAAAGCCCAGCTCAAAATACTCTACGATACCTAATGTAATATCGATGCGGTAAATACCGGAGCGGTTAGCAGAGACCAGCAAACGCCCTTTAGCGTCTATCAGGAGATCAGAAAGGGTCTCCACCGAGCCGCTCTCCTCTTTGAGAAAAAAATTATAGGTTACAAATTCTTCTCCGGTGTATTTACTCAGGCCCTTTTCTGTGCTTATCCACACGCTGCCGTCGGGATCGGTGGTCATGGCAAAGACACTATTTCCGGGTAAACCCTCCGCCTGTCCCAATCTCAGCAGACCGGAAGTTCCTTTTCCTATAAGGCCCGGGCCAGAAGCCGCGGACACCAATGGTTTAGGGAGCAGGAATTTCCGGACTTTGAGTGCCTGGCCGGTGACAGTGTCCATCCTTAGGGGAATTTTTTCAATCTTATCCCAGTCCAATCTCCTAGTATCGGCCGGTTTCTTCATCGCCTTAAATGCGTTCAGGGAAAACGGTTTGGAAGATAGTTTTCGTAAATCAAATTTCACCGGCTGTCCTACAGGAACGCTGTCGGCCGGATGGATCTTCCAGTTTATGGGTTTTGCTTCCGGCAAAGTGAAAGGGCGGGTAACCGGCGCTTCAAAGACAGTCTGCCCTTCGGATAACGACGGGGCATCCGATTTTAGCCTGCAGGAAAAAATACTGAATGCTACATAAATAAGAGTAAGAACTCGTACGAAGACATATCCGGCATGTTTCATGGTTGACGGGTTAGGTATTTTGAGTGCCTGAGAATTGATCTCTACCCCGTTGGGATTTCATGATTACGGGTATAAAGATTTCAGGTGCATAAACAAAATTACGTAAACTGTCCTGAGCGAATTTAGTCTATTTGACATTTTACTTAGTGTATTTGTTCAAAATTACACTTATTCGCCTCTTTACCTGTAAATACCGATTAAAAGTGCCGACATGCAAATAATGGTAAACATAAAAAGCACCGGTGTAATGAATTTAAACCATGTCTTCATACTGATATTGACCATTGCCAGCGAGGGCAATATCAGCCCTGTAGGCGCGATAAGCGACATCAGGCCCAGGCCATACAGGTAGGAGTTGACAATCTCCCTGCCAGGCACGTTGACCAGAATAGCCAGTGCCCCGATAATGGGCATGGTCAACACCGCCATGCCTGAAGACGACTGGATGAAAATTGAAAACAGAATATAAAACAATAGCAGCAGCAGGATAAAAACGGCCGGTTCTATCCCATGCAGGACCCCGGTGGCGTGAAACAAAATTGAATCACTAATCTGCCCTTCGTTAAGAACTACAGTAACGCCCCTTGCCACGCCGATTATAAACGCCACCGAAAGCAGTTCTCCGGCACCTTTGATAAATTCGCTGATAAACGTTGTTTCGTTTAGTCGGGTTATTACTGCTATTAAAATGGAGGAACCTAAAAACAGGGCTGCCATTTCGGTGGTCCACCAGTCAAAAAATACCACACCCGCGATCATGACAAGAAAGGTCAGGATATAGATAAGCAGCAAAAGTTTTGTTTTCCAGGCTAATGCAGGTTGCGCGCCGGTTTCACTACCGATGTTGATTTCATACAAAGGCTTTACCACTCCGTCAATTTTATACACCAGGGAAGCCGCCGGATCTTTCTTTATTTTGGCGGCATATTTTAAAATATATACGACCAGCACCGTGGTGATCAGTGCCCAAACCAGCAAGCGACCCGTCAGGCCATCCATCCAGTTGATGCCTGCAGCATTGGAGGCAATAATGGCGGAAAACGGATTGGAAAATGAAGCAATCGTACCCGTCATCGTTCCGCCGAAAATAACGGCCAGCGGCACCAACAGATCGTATCCGGCAGCCAGAAAAAGCGGCACCAGTATCGGGTAGAAAACAAGTGCTTCTTCGGCCATGCCAAAAGTAGCTCCGAAAAATGAAAATACTCCGGTGAGAATGGCGACTAACCCATGTTCTCTGCCTTTCATGGAATGTGCCAGCCAGGCAATCCCTTTCATCATGGCTCCGGTCTTGTTGAACACGGCCATAAATCCGCCGATAATCAGGACGAATAAAATAATGTCCACGCTGTCTATGATCCCTTTGACGGGTGCCTGCAATACAGAAAGGAATCCCTGTCCGTTTCTTTCCAGGGGTGTAAATGTACCGGGAACGGACACGGGTTTACGTATTTCGACGCCAGTGAATTTCTGCACGTCAATTGCAACCCCCAGGCTGTCCAATGTTTTTTGGGTTAGCGGAAGTGAAACTTCTTCTGCAGCCGATGCCAACATAAAGCTCTTACCATTGACCGAAAGCTTATGATACTGCCCGGCAGGTAAAAGCCAGGTAGCTATTGCCGCCAGAATAATCACCCCCATTAGAATGGGGATAGGGCCGGGAAATGATTTTGGGGTTGTTGCCATTGTATTGTTTTATTGCCACGAATGGTTTTATTCCGGTGTTTTTGATTCGTTCGTTTGCGGTACTTTTCTTTTCACTGATTTCATAATGATATAAATAACAGAGAATACCGCTATGAAAATACCGAGACCTCCAAATTCGGTTTGGGTTAAACTCGAAAGCAGCCATACGATTCCGGAAGCGGCCAAAAGCGGAACGACGAGCCCGCCCGGCACGCGAAAGGTTTTTTCAGTTGCCGGGGCTTTTCGCCGGAGCCTTACCGTGGCCAGCACTACACCAAGATATAAGGTCAATACTGCAGCACTGGAAATAACAGCCAGCTGCTGAAAGCCGCCTAATACGGCTAGTACAAAGCCCACGGCGGTGTAAAAAGCAATCGCCACGTAGGGTGTAAAAAAACGGGGGTGTACTTTTGCGAAAGACTTTGGCATCAGTCCGTCTCTGGCGCCGGCAAACAGTGTTCTCGGGTTAGACAATATCTGTCCGCCTAAAGCCCCGAGCATGGAAATTGCCGTAATTGAAATAATGAAAACCGTACCGGGTTTTCCCAAAGCAATACCGGCCACGGCGGCTAAAGGTGCATCTTTATACATGGCAAAGTTTTCACCCAAAACACCTTGTGTGACCAACTGGATGCTAATGTATAAAACCAGGACGGCTGACAAGCCCAGTATAGTGCCCAAGGGAACGGTCCGTCCGGGATTTTTCATTTCGCCGCCATTGCTCAAAGGCACTTCCAGTCCCAGAAAAGCAAAAAACAATAAAAGCGAGGCCGCCCCCACATTCCCGATGGTGGGCGCTATAACCCATTTTAAGCTTTCGGGCTCTACGAAAAAGGCTGCCACTACAACCAAAAAAAGCAATGGGAGCAGTTTTCCGAAGGCCGTAAACTTTACAAACCGAACGCCGTGTTTTACACTGCGTATATTCAGCAGGGCCAACCCTGCAAAAACCAGGAAAAGAAATACGACCCTAAACGTTTCATCTCCCAGTGCAGGAAAGAAGTATTTTAAGGTGGCCACCATAGCATTGGCAATAGCGGCATCCGACATGATACAGCCGCCCCACAAGTAAAGATTGTTGCCCAAAAATCCGGCATACGGCCCGAAGGCGTTCTCAATATAGGTGTAAATACCGCCGCTGACAGTAGTTTTGCTCCCCATTTCAGCAAAACACAAGCCGACTGACAGTATGATTACCCCGCAAACCAGGTAAGCCAGGATAGCCGCCCCGCCCAACCCTTCGGCGATAATGGCCGGTATGACAAAAATGCCGGAGCCGACAACCACATTTACAATAGCCAGGGCAAGCGCCCACGGGCCGATCTCGCGTTTCAGGTTTTCCCGGATTGAATTCATGTTTATCATTTTATTTTAATCAGACTACCCGTCACCATAGCCATACAACCCGCCGGTAGTCCATATAACGTAGGGTCAATTTGTGTTTTTAGGAGGTGGCATGCCAGCCAGACCACCCCGCCCGTAAGAATGGAGCACCATGCCCCGAATGCTGAACTCCTTTTCCAGAACAACCCAAACGTGAACGGGGCAAAAATGCAAACAAGCATCAGGCTCAAAGAGGTAACCAACAGTTCGATTATACTGGCACTGGAGAGGGCGAAATAAACGGATACCAACGCGATAACCACAACAATAATCCGGATATACAAGAGGAATTTTTTATCCGGCATAAGCGGTTTCAGGATGTTTTCTCCAATGATGGTCGCAGGTGCCAGCATAGCTCCGCTCGATGTGCTCAGAATAGCCGAAATCAATGCCCCGTAAAACAGGATCTGAACAGGAAGACTTGCATAGCGGGAGACGTACGCCGGAAGTAAATTCTGCCCGTCATCAGAGCCTATGAGTTCGGGATGAAGATGGGCAGCCCCGAACCCGATCAGGGCAGGAATGACGGGAACTATAACGATAAGCAAGGCACCGATGTAGAGCCCCTTTACAGCAGCGCTTTCCGATTTTGCCGAAAATACCCGCGGGTATATTTCCTGACCGGGTAAGGAGCCCAGAAACAGAGCCAGTATCATGGCAATATACACTGACCAGGCTTCAAGCCCTCCTTTCGGAAACAGGCTGAAGAATGATTCCGGCTTATTTTTCATCATTTCTGATACTCCTCCGGTTTGATCTAAAACTGTGATCAGCAATATACCCAAACCCACCAGCACCAGCACCGTCTGAAGCATATCGGTATACGATACGGCCCACATTCCGCCAATATAGGTGTACAGCACCACTATCGCCGCACCCACAGTAATGCCCCATTCCAGCTCCATACCTGTCAATTGCTGAAGCAATACCCCTAAGGCTACCAGCTGCGAAGCTATCCAGGCGGGATAGGATAAGACAAGAATAACGGAAACAACGGTGTCGATGGCCCTATTGTATCTTAACCGGAAGAAATCACCGACCGTTACGACATTGAGCCTGTACAATCTTCTTGCGTAAAAAAATGCAACCGTTGCAAAAGCAAGGCCTCCCGGAATAATCAGAGAAAAAAAGGCTGAAAATCCTGTTTCGGCAAGGTTGCCCGGATTGCCCATAATGTGATGGGCGCCAAACCAGATGGCAAAAAGTGTGGTACCGATTCTATTATTAAGTTATTTAGTATTCTCTGTCCTTTTTAACTCCAAACTCTTACCCTTTCTTCATCGGCTGCCATTTCTTATACGTGGCACTTCGCCACAACCACTCCACAGGGCCGTAATTGAAAAACCTTAACCAAACGGCACTGATCACTATCTGCATAAGAAACACGAGGATACCCAATAAGGTATAATAAACAGGCCCTACCTTCCCCATAAAGCCCAGGCCTACCGGATAAAAGATCAGGATACCCACCCAGGTCTGCATCACGTAATTGCTAAAGGCCATTTTGCCAACCGGTGCCAGCGGAGAAAGCATCCTCTTTCCTCCCCCGGTTTGAAAGAAGAGCATAAAAACAGCCACATAAGCCAGGGCCAGCGGCACTACGCCCAGGGCATAGGCTATGGTTTGATAAAAACCGTTCATGCCCATGTTCCAGTAATCGTCTGCATGATAGCTCATATACCGGGCCAGAAAATAATTGGCGGGTAAACCGATAACAATGCCTGCCAGAATAACCCCGCACAACGTCTTCCGGTTTTGCCCGATACGCCTGTAAAAGCCCGAACGACCCAGCACGTAACCTATACAGAACATACCCAGTCCCTTCGGTACCCGGCTTACAAAAAAGAGGTAGCCGTAACGGTAGAAGAAAGCGGCCACATTCGATTTGAGCACTCCTGCCCAGCCGGTGGCGCCACCGGAAACCATGGGGTCAGCATAGGCTCCGGCCAGTCCCATGCCGTTGATATTCATTAGCAGAATTCCAAATAAAACAATCCCCCGCATCATGTCGAGGGATTGAATCCGGTCAGACAGCTTTACAGCCGATAGGGTACTTGTCGGGGTCATAAAATGTTGGTTCAGGTTAATTTCTCTATTAAGGGGTAAAAACTTTTCAAAAGTAAAAAGCCCACCCTTCAACCGTGTTGGTCTATCTGTTCAATTGCTTAGCTTATTTGGTCAGCCGGGAAGTTTAAAGTCCAAACTTCCCCAGAATAGCTTCGTACCGTGGATCACCGCGAAGAATATCAAGAAACGGGAGTACTTTAAGATCGGTTGGGAGAATGTTGTGGTCGGTGGCTTTTTGCAGGTAGAACAGGCTCTTTTCTTTATCGTTTAATCCGGCATAGATCACTGATCTCGAAACATAATTTTCAGAAAGGTCGGGGAGGCTGTCCAGGTAATCATTGACTTCTTTCATCTGACCGGCTCTGGCCTTACAAAAGACCGTCTGGTATCTTACTACTTTCAGTTGGGGATTCCGGCGGCTGGCCTCTGCATAACACTCCAAAGCTGAAGTATAATCTTCTTTGACCGCGAAATAAGTACCCTTTGTCCAATAATAGGTAAACGCATCATTAAAGAGAAGCTCCCCTTCTTTCAATATCTTCCCGGCCATCTCTAATTCACCGCCGTAAATGCAGTTAATGATATGCCCGGCATTGATGACATGATCAAGCGGGTTCAGCGCTGCCGCTTTTGAACTTTGGCGGATCGCTTCCTTTATATTTCCGGTAGACCGAAGCAATAAGCTGTACCAGTAATGGATGAGGGCATTCTCAGGATCGTATTTTAAAGCCGCCTGGTAGGCCTTTTTGGCCTCTGCCCATTTATGCTGGCTGCGGTAAAGATTGCCCAGATTGGCATAGGCCAGGCTGTTACCGGCATCCAGCCTGATCGCTGTCATTGAATTTTGCTCCGCCAGTTGATTACTGGTATTCTCATCCAGGAAATCTCCTTCTCCCAGCAGAAAGTAAGCCACAGAACGGTTAGCGTAGGCCATCGCAAATTGCGAATCCAGGGCAATGGCATTTGAAAATTTCTCAAGCCCGGCTTCCAGCTTCTCCCGGGTCCGGCTCCTGGTCAGTTCCAGTCCCAGCAGATATTCCCGATAAGCCTCCGGATCAGAGGTCATATTCCTGTTAATTTGTTCGGCTACAGGAGGTTTTCCTTCTTCAGCTTTTCTGAAATAGGCGGTAATAACAGCAACAAGGATGAGCATCGTACCTAATCCCGTATAAATGTATTTTCTGCCGGCTACTGCGGTTTCCGGGGGGGCTTCCGAACGTGCTCCAGGAGAAATAACCGCCGGAGCATCG
Source organism: uncultured Lacihabitans sp. (assembly GCA_964563435.1). GTDB lineage: Bacteria > Bacteroidota > Bacteroidia > Cytophagales > Spirosomataceae > Leadbetterella. The sequence continues at coordinate 58,147 of CAZLXI010000002.1, read as the reverse complement.
GCGCGAGGTATCAGCAGGGTCAGGTTTTTTCTATAGTCAGATGGGCTAATTCCGAATTCCTGTGCAAAGTACTTACTGAAATTCTGCGGGCTGTCGATCCCTAATCGATAGGCTATTTCGGCAATCTTCAGGTCCGGATCGGCCAATAATTCCTTAGCCCGGATAAGTTTTCTCTGACGGAAATAAAGAGAAGGAGAAAGATGGCTGTATTCCTTCACCAAACGATACAGCTGCGACCGGCTTATACCTAATTCCCGGCATATCCAGGCACTGTCAAAAGCCGGGTTGTCCAGATTACTTTCTATAATCCGGTTAAGCTTTTCTATCCAGACCTTTTCTGAACTTCTCATTGATTTGCAGGTTCAGGGCAGTCGGCCGGTTTCCCTACCGCCTTCTTCTTCTGCAAATTAGATAATTTATCGAATAAAATTTCCGGAGTATGCTCAATATTATTCTAAAGTCCGGTCTACCTCCCCTGTGGCTCTGTAAAAAGTGGGTACAGCAACCACCGCACCCAATCTGACTTCCCCCTGACTATATGCTAAACAAACCCGATTTTCTTTTACTTTAACAGCTTCAAAACTGTCTTTTCCCCGCTCAGAGGCACGGCATAATTTCCCCTGCTGTCTTTCGGAGCATCGGTGCGGTAAGATTCCGGTGATTCTGTCCGTACATAGGCCGTCTTTGTAAATTCGTCGGCCGGTTCGAGCACTACCTGTACTTCCCCGGTCTTCAGGTTATAGTTCAGCGCTGACACTTTTCCGGCATCCAGGGTGATCCACAGCTTCCCCGGAGCGAGGTAAACCCTGGATTTTCCTGCGGAAGTGATCTCCGTATTCAGCCAGTCGCCGCTTTGAGAGAGATTACCGCTGAAAGCTACCGGCCCAAACTCAGGGTGAACGATGATATACGTTCCGGAATTGACCGCATAGCCGTAAAAGCCGCTCCCGTAATCGCCGGTGATCCCGTCAATTTCCAGGGTGGAGGGATACGAATGAAAAGCCGCCGGGCCGAATCCTTCCTGCGTAATATTGGCCAGGGCGCCCATAGCGCCGGCATGCCCTACCCGCAGCAGGTAGAAATCGTCCGGGTTATCCCGGAACGCATCCGACACCGGGATGGAGTTCAGCGCCGAACCGTAATGGTGAAGCTGACGCTCGATCCGCGACAACTTGCCGCCGTATACAAAATCCCAGTACCTTCGGGCACTGCCGTTATATCCCCAGTGCGGCACGGCAGGCATATAGGCCAGGATGGCATTCAGCGTAACCTCCGCCTTATCGGCATTCCCGAAATACTTCGACCACATATATACCTCTTCCTGGCCGGTGGAGTCCCAGGGCATTTCGCTGCCAAACGGATAACCCAGCGTTTTCCAATGGTCAGCCCGCTTTTTCATGGCGGCTTCCAGTTCGTTGGCCATATCCAGTATACCTTCACGATTCAGATCCTCCAGGATATACAGAAAAACCGACCCCTCCATCTGGCCGAATTGCGCATAATATGGCGCCAGGTTTACCATAGCCTTGGCCGTATGATAGGCATTTTGCAGGCTTTCCCGCCAGTCAATCTCCTCCGCCAGGCCTTGATGATTCCTGGCCAGGCGGTACAAGACCCAATGGGCCGCCGCCACATGCGGGTAATTGTACGAACGGCCCGGTTTATCGGCTTCCTTCTTGGGCCAGGCCGACCATACTTTCCAGTTGATATCTTCGCGGTAGGTACCTTTCGGCATGGAATCCGGCTCGTAGTAGAACAGGCTCTTCTTCACCCCGTATTTGTTCTCCCCTTCGCTGTACTGGATACCACCCCATAGCGTTTCGCGGGCAAAAAGCTTCAGCTTTTCCACCTCCGCCTTATCCGGTATCAGTGACTGCTTCATAAAAGCCGCCAGCCAGCTGGCTGCACCTGCCTCATCACTCAGTCCGGCATACCAGGCCCGCTGCTCCTGGGTCACCTGCTTCTTCTCTTCGTTATCATAGGTGATGATAGAAGGAGCCCGTCCGAAGGGGTCGTTTTGATCATCGAACCATTGCCGGGTGGTCAGGAAATTGCCCAGGTCTTTCACCACTTCTTCCTGGGGCTTGATCACTTTATAATGGATGGTCTGAACGGAGCCGTCCTTATACTTTACCGTCAACCGGGCCCTTCCCCATTGTTCTCCTCTGATCTGATAGCTTTCCCATTTCCCCTTTTTACCGGCCGGCTTCACCGACAGGGCTCCCTGTGGAAACACCTCCAAGGATGCCCCCTTCTGCTTATAATTCAGGTAAAGTACGGCATTTTCATTTTGCGGAAGAACATAACCGGGCAGTCCTACAGCCACCGGCTGCCCTTCTTTCTCCAGCTGCGATTCGATCCTGCGAATAGAAGGTGCGAAAACAAACCGCAGGGAGAAAGAACGGACTTCACCCGGCTTAAGCGTCGCCGAAGTAGGCTCATTCCATTGCTCCACCCCTTTCCACTCCGTTTCGGCGTGCGCCTTGCTGTGGATCATCCATTCATGAAATCCTTCAAAGACAATGCTCCGCGGGGTAGGGTCGTCATTCACCGGATTATAGGCTTCAAAAGCCGCGTTCTCATGCGGCAATACCAGCAGGGAGGCTCCCTTGCCGTGAAGCCGGTTCACCTGTAGGTAACCGGCATCCTTACCGATATAAGGATCAAAAAATACATTATCGATATGGGCATCATCCAGCTTCTTATCCTGCAGGATATTGTTAAAGATCATGGGGATCCCCAGCGAGCCGATCTCCACCGGGGAGCCTGAAATATTCCGGATCTCAAAACGAAGGATCACGTTTTTACCGTCCGATTCCCAGAAACGTTTCACGCTTAAAGGCGCGCCGGCGTCCAGTAAACCCGACAGGTCGGATGCTGCCAGCCCGTTTTTTCCGGCCGGTAATACCTTCACATCCTTTCTTTTCTTTGCCGAAGAAAAGGCCGTCCACTCCCCGGTGTTTCCGGTTCTGTACCGGATATTGATATCCCCGAGGTGATAGAAGCCGTCCTTATCTCGCTGCTTCAGGCGCTCATCCGGGGTATAATCGAAGATCGTATCATTCACCGGCGACACGGCTGAAGCCGTGTGAGAGGAATTGAGCACTTCCAGCCTGAAATCTTTTGTAGTAAAAGCCTTACTGCCTTTTTCAACGCCCAATGTGGAAGGAAGCCGGGCTATCCTTTCCCAGGGAGATTGAGCCAAAGCCTCTCCATAGCCCGCAAGCAATAAAACAACAAGGATTTTTAAGGATAGTTTCATATCGATACCATTTGAATACATCTATACCAAAAATCAGAAACTTTTGTCTCTCCGTCAAACACCCGGCATACATTAGATAAAATTAAAGCACTCTTTGATAAAATAAGTAAGTGCTCCGCCAGATATCAGCGACTGTAAAAGCCTCTCTTCCCAATTCTTTCCTAATTTTACATCTAATCTTGCGGTAAAAATCAGATCGGATGAAAATTCTTATCATAGAAGATGAACCGGAACTCCGGAAAACAGTTCAGAGCTCGCTCGAGGCATCCCGGCATTTAGTGGAATACGCATCGGATTACAACGCAGGATTACGCAAAACAGAAGATTACAAATACGACTGCATCCTGCTCGACCTTATGCTTCCCGGCGGTAACGGACTGGATATACTAAAAGAGATCCGGAAGCTTCATCCGGAAACTTCGGTGATCATACTTTCCGCAAAGGATGCGGTCGATGATAAGGTGGCCGGCCTGGACCTGGGTGCCGATGATTACCTGGCCAAGCCGTTTCACCTGGCCGAGCTGCATTCCCGTATCAACTCCGCCCTCCGCAGGCGGGTCCGGAACGGCGGGGACCATATCGTTTACAAGAACCTGAAGATCTATCCCGAAGACCGGATTCTGAAGATCAATGGGCAGGAGGTCAGTCTGAACCGAAAAGAGTACGACATGCTTTACTACTTCATGGTCAGGCCGAACAAGCTGCTCCAGAAGACCACTCTGGCCGAGTCGATCTGGGGAGATAACATCGATCAGGCCGACAGCCTCGACTTCATCTATTCCCAGGTAAAAAACCTGAGAAAAAAATTAAAGGATAATCACTCCGCGGCCGACCTGCAGGCCGTTTACGGAGTAGGCTATAAACTGGTCTGATGGGAAAATCGCTTAAAAATTATACCTTAAAGCACCTGGTGTACATCCTGCTGGTCGTGGTGGCGGTCTGGGCCGGGCTTTTCTACGCCTTCATCCTCGATGAGGTCTATGACAATGTGGATGACGGGCTCAAAAACCAGAAAATAAACATTATCCGCCAGGCCTATATCGACTCTACGGTACTGCAGACAAGGGCATTCGGGATTAACCAGTTCCGTATTCTTCCCAGTGATTCCCTCCGGAAGGCCAATATTTTTTCCAAGGAAATGATCTACATGGAATACGATGACGAGATGGAGCCCTACCGCGTTCTCCGCACCGGGTTTTACGCGCCTGACGGCCTCCCCTATTCCCTGGAGATCCGGACATCGACCGTGGAGGAAGACGATTTCCTGATCGACCTGACCATCGCCCTGGTGGTTTTATACCTGCTGATCGTTTTTACTCTATTCCTTGTCAATAATTTTGTATTGGAAAGAGCATTGAAACCGCTGAAAAGTTTGATAAAAGACCTGCAGAATTACAAATTCGGGGGTGGTTCCCGGGTTCAGCCGGTCAACAGTACTGTCAGCGAATTCATTATCCTCGATCAGAAAATCCAGGAAATGATCGACCGGAACGAAAACCTTTTCCTGCGGCAAAAACAATTCATTGAAAATGCGTCACATGAGCTGCAGACCCCTCTGGCCATCACCATCAACAAGCTCGACCTGCTGCTGGAAAACGGCGACCTGAACGAAGCGCAAAGCACGGAGATCGAAGAAACGAAAAGGTCACTTCTCCGGATGGTCAACCTGAACAAATCCCTGCTTATGCTTTCCAGGATAGAGAACCGCCAGTTCGGGGAAAAAGAAACGGTCAGTATCCGTACGGTATTGGACGAGGTGCTGGCAGAGCTCGACGAGATCATTCGTTTTAAAAACTTAACCCTGCGCCTGGAAAATAAAGAAGACTTCACCCTTCATGCCAACAGGGCCCTGATGATCATCCTGGTTTCCAACCTGCTCAGGAATGCCATCCGCTACAATACCATACAGGGAATAATAGAAGTGAGCATCCGTCAAAATGCATTCAGTATTTCCAATACCAGCCTTCTGCCGCCCCTGAACCCCCTTATCATTTTTGAACGGTTTTATAAATTTTCGGCTGACAACAGTTCCTCAGGACTGGGATTATCTATCGTGGAAAGCATCGTGAAAACCTATCCTGAACTGCGGGTCAATTATTCTTACAGCGACGACCGGCATTTTTTCACTATTGAACGGAACGTTCCCAATTCTTTCCCAAATCGCTCCTGAACTTTGCATCATCAAAACAATTAACAGTGATGCGAATAATCTTACCGGTGATCCTGCTTATGGCATTTTCAGGGATGGCGCATGCGCAAAAAGTCCAGAAAATAGATCTTAACGAGCTGCCTGAAAAAGCACAGGTATTTATTAAAAAGAATTTTACCAGGGAAAAAGCGCGGCATATTCTGAAAGAAACCGAAGACCTGCTGAACATTGAATACAAAGTAGACTTTCTCGATAAGATAAAGATCAAATTTGATAAAAAAGGAAACTGGAAGGAGGTAGACGGCAACCGCAGGCCTATCCCTACCCTGTTTATTCCCGAAAAGATCCTGGCTTATATCAAAAAGAGCTTCCCGAATAATGAAGTGGTCAAAATAGAAAAAGACCGTAAATCATATGAGGTGGAGATCTCCAACGGGCTGGAGCTGGAATTTGATGCTGACGGGAATTTTATAAAAATAGACAGCTGAGTAAACAATTAACCAAATCAAATATATCATGAAAAAACTATCATTTGTTTTATTGCTGATGTCCACGTGGTTTATCCCTGCATGCGAAAGCCAGAAGGTACTGGCGGAAAACGAGGTACCGTCGGCCATCACCGCTTACGTGACCACGCATTTCTCTTCGGCCAAAATACTTCAGGCCGTGAAAGACAGGGAAGGCTTATCCAAATCTTACGATGTGATCCTGGAAGGAAATATCAGCCTGGAATTCAACAAAAAACACGAGGTTACCTCCATTGAGTCCCGCAATGCCCTTCCGGATTCCGTGATCCCCGAAAAGGTTCTTAATTATGTCAGGACCAATTACCCGGGGCATCAAATCCTGCAGTGGGAGCTGGATGACAGGCGCCAGCAGGTGGAGCTCGATAATAAGATGGAGCTTGAGTTTACCAAAGCGGGTGATTTTCTGAGAATAGATTCCTGAAAACCAAACGCAGATGATGCGTAAATTGTATAGATAGGCAGGCTCATCTACACGATTTACGCATCATCATGCTATTGAGCGGTAGTGCTTTTTCATCAAAATTTGCTTTTGCAAAAAAAATAAGAAAGATGAAAAGATACACCTTGTTTACGACAATCGCGGCATTATTATCAATAACATGCCTGCAGGCTCAGGTAATTCAAACCCAAAAAAAGGTTGTCATAAAAGATACTTCCCCTTTATCCCAGGCGTTATCACAGGTTTATACTGAAAAAATCGACCTGGAAAATATCGATGAGTGGCTTTGCCCCAGAAAACTGCTGCGTGGTGACAGGGAGTTTGACGGAAACGGGCCGAGAGTGAAGTGTGAAGTAAAATTGCGTATCGGGGAAGACAGTACTTCGCTGTGGGCAGAGATTTATTTCTGGGCGCAGGAAACCGTACACGACTGGAGTACTACGGAAGGCAACTGGAGTAAAAAAGTCTACGATGCGCCGTATGGCCAGAAAATTGTCCGGATCAGATCAGCTACAGCCAGCAGAACCTCTTTTATAAGCCCGGCCGCCGGGTTCCAGTTCCTGTTTCCCGGAGAAGATGTAAACAAGGCCATGAAAACATTTTTTGACGGCTCGACCATTGCCAGCGGTGTTTTGGCGGCCCATGGTTTCCCCAGTCCCGCCACCGCTACCAAATCAGCAATAGGAAGCCTTATCTCGGTATATTCAGCCGGCAACACGGTGATTAAAGTACCTGCCACGGAAGGTGAGCTGGTGCAGTTCTTTCACATAGTTGGCGATACCGGCGGAGAGGATATCAGTAAAGACAATAACTGCAATGACGATACACGAATCGTGAAAATTGAATTTTTTCCGGTGCAGGTGGATGTAAAAAAAACGGGTAAATAGTTGACGGCTCATGCTTCTAGAAAATTATCGGGTATACTGATACCGGTAAAAAAGCCTGCCACTATATAAACTAAAAAGCAGCTTCCCTTAAAAACGAGCCTGCTAAAAAGCACCGTATTCTCAGGGAAGCTGCCTTTCAACCCGAAGCCGCACCTAAAACTCTCTGTGCCGGGCTTCTTCAAAAAGCCTTTCTTTAGGAAGGCTTTTAAAATATTCATAGGTGAGCTTAAGCCCTTCCGCCCTGTCTACTTTAGGCTCCCAGCCCAGGATCTCCCGGGCTTTGGAAATATCCGGTTGCCGCTGCTTCGGATCATCCTTCGGCAGTTCTTTGTAAACCACTTTCTGATCGGTACCCGTGAGTTTAATGATCTCCTCGGCAAAATCCTTAATGGTAATCTCCGAAGGATTACCGATGTTCACCGGATGCGGGTAATCAGAAAGCAGCAGCCGGTAAATGCCTTCCACCAGGTCGGCCACATAACAGAAAGAACGGGTCTGTGAGCCATCGCCGAAGATGGTCAGGTCTTCGCCTCTCAGCGCCTGTCCGATAAACGCCGGCAATACCCGGCCGTCATTCAGACGCATCCTCGGGCCGTAGGTATTAAATATCCGTATGATCCGTGTTTCAACGCCATGATACGTATGATAAGCCATGGTCATGGCCTCCTGGAAGCGTTTGGCCTCATCATAAACGCCCCGGGGCCCTACCGGGTTCACATGCCCCCAGTAATCTTCCGTCTGCGGATGCACCTGCGGATCGCCATACACTTCCGAAGTAGATGCGATCAGTACACGGGCATTCTTCACCCGGGCCAGGCCCAGGCAGTTATGAACCCCCAGAGAACCCACCTTAAGGGTCTGGATCGGTATCTTCAGGTAATCGATCGGGCTGGCGGGAGAAGCAAAATGCAGGATATAGTCCAGCTGCCCCGGCACATGAATGAACTTACTCACATCATGATGATAAAATTCAAAGTTGGGTAGTCTGAAAAGATGCTCGATATTCCTCAGGTCACCCGTGATCAGGTTATCCATGGCGATCACATAATAGCCCTCCTTAATAAATCTGTCGCAAAGGTGAGACCCTAAAAAGCCTGCTCCGCCGGTAATTAATATTCTTTTCATTTATAATTAGTTTCGAGTAGCGAGTAGCGATTAGCGAGAGGTGGTTGGTACACCGTTTTCTCATTACTCACCACTATTTCATCACTTCTTCGCTGTTATGGTTTCCCGGCCTATCGAAAAATAATCAAAACCCAGCCCCTTCATCTCTTCCAGGTCATAAAGGTTACGACCGTCAAAGATCACATTATTTTTCAGTTTTTCAGCCATTTTGTTAAAATCCGGTGTTCTGAATTCAGGCCATTCGGTCATGATCATCAGCGCATCGGCACCTTCCAGGGCCTCATACATGCCGGAGGCATATTTCACTTTTTTACCTATTTCTTTTTTTACATTGGCAATGGCCTCCGGGTCAAATACCACTACTTTCGCTCCTGCTCTCTTCAGGGCCCTGATATTGTACAGTGACGGCGCCTCGCGGATATCATCGGTATAAGGCTTAAAGGCAAGCCCCCACAACGCAATGGTTTTCCCTTTCAGATCTCCGCCGAAATACTCCTTCACCCGAGGGATAAGCTTAATCTTCTGCTTTTCATTCACCAACATGATCGATTTCAGGATACGAAAATCATAATCAAACTCCTGGGCGGTCTTTCCCAGTGCCTGAACATCTTTCGGGAAACAGCTTCCACCGTAACCAATGCCCGGAAACAGGAAGCGCTTGCCTATCCGGCTGTCGGTACCGATGCCTCTTCTTACATTATCTACGTTGGCACCGGCCAGTTCACAGAGGTTGGCCATCTCATTCATAAAGGTGATCTTCATGGCCAGGAAGGAGTTCGCCGCATATTTGGTCATTTCCGCAGAGCGTTCGTCCATAAAAATGATCGGGTTGCCTTGTCTTACCAACGGGGCATACAGTCTTTCCATGATGGTCTTCGCTCTTGCCGAGCTGGTACCCACCACTACCCTGTCGGGCTTCATAAAGTCTTCCACGGCCACACCTTCCCGCAGAAATTCCGGGTTGGAAACCACGTCAAACGCTGTTTTGGCATTAGCCACTATTTTCGCATGTACTTTTTCGGCGGTCCCTACCGGCACCGTACTTTTATCCACAATTACCGCATAATGATCCAGCACCTTACCGATATGATCCGCTACTCCCAGGATGTACTTCAGGTCTGCGGAACCGTCTTCCCCCGGAGGTGTGGGTAAAGCCAAAAATATCACTTCCGCTTCTTTGATCCCCTCTTCCAGAACGGTGGTAAACTTCAATCTTCCGTCTTTTCTGTTCCGGTCAAAGAGCGGCTCCAGGCCGGGCTCATAGATGGTGATCTTCCCCTTTCTCAGGCTATCTACCTTCGCCTGGTCGATATCGATACAGGTAACATCATTTCCGGTCTCTGCAAAACAGGTTCCGGTCACAAGACCCACGTAGCCTGTTCCCACTACAGCTATTTTCATTCGTTAATTGTGATTGGTTAAAAATGCAGGAGCAAAAGTAGAATAAAAAAATCAAAACTTTACATCAGCTTGCAAAAAATAAGGGTTTAAAGAGAGTTTTCTTTCTTAACCCCATAGTTTTAATATTCCAATGTCAAGTTTCAATTATTTTTAAAACCCATAAGAATACCTTCTTCTCTCCCATTACCCCAGGAGAGAATTACCCTATCCAGTTAAAAGGGAACAGGTTCTTCTTATACCTACGGATCTCCATCACGATGGTCCCAAAAGAAAAATCCGCTTCGATCTTTACCGGCACGCGGTTCCGGTCGTCACTGACCCACACCCGGATAGCGCCTTCTCCCTTAAAGAGCTTATTATCGGGCAAAACCGGGTTCAGCTTCAACACATTGATCTTCCCGAACCGCGTTTTAATGGTCGCTTTCCCTCCGTATCTCACCTTAAACCGGTAATACTCGTCATCAAAGAACAAAGGAGCCGAATAGGTTTGCCCCGGACTGTATTGCGAGAAATCAACGTGCCGGAGCGAGTAATACCCCGAGATTACGTCGTGGATATCATCCGGAACATTGTAGGTATTTACCGATTCCTTCTCCTGCCTGACCACCACATTCTTATGATGATCAAAATACAGCACCTGGTCGCGCCTGTAATTGTTTTCACGGGCGCTGTATTCAAATTTCTGCGGCAGGTAATTCAGGGTATCCATATAGGTAGTATATGTGTTCCTTACCCGGAACAGGTCGGTAATTCCTTCCGTACGGCCGAGAATATGAATCTTATAACAGGGCAGACCGTTCACATGATAGGTTCGTGTATCTACCCCCACATTGGCAGAACCAATGGTCAGAATACCGTATTTAACCCGGTAATTATACTCTTCCCCCATCTGGAAATTATTCTGCGAACGCCGGAAGCTCAAAAGCGTCAGGGGAAACAAAATATAAATGAGAATTCTGAATTTCAAAACAGTTGCTTTTTTACTTTTAACGCTAAAAATATAATAATACTTACCTGTGGTAAAGATTAATTCTTTAATCAATATTTTAATTTTCAACATGAAGGAGTGAAGGTAAGTTATGTTTTGAATTACCCGTTTCATAATGAATTTTATGTATTAGACATTCTATTCAATAAAAAGTAAAAGAAAAGGCGCCTGTTCCAGGCGCCTTAACATTTTTTTAACGGCCGTGGCTAGTCGTCTGACTCTTCCCCGTTTTTATCCATCAGCGCATCGGCGTTACCGGCTACGGTGGCCTTGATCTTCTCTTCCAGGTCGGCCATCAGCTCGGGATTATCCTTGATCAGGCTTTTCACGGCATCACGGCCCTGACCCAGGCGGTCGTTTCCGTAAGAAAACCAGGAACCCGACTTTTTGATGATATCCAGGTCTACCGCCAGATCAAGCACCTCACCCGACTTAGACACTCCTTCACCATACATAATATCAAACTCGACCACCTTGAACGGTGGTGCCACCTTATTTTTAACTACCTTCACCCGCGTACGGTTACCGATGATATTCGCATCGTTGTCTTTAATCTGACCTATGCGGCGGATATCGATCCGTACTGAAGCATAAAATTTCAGTGCATTACCTCCTGTGGTGGTTTCCGGACTACCGAACATCACCCCGATCTTATCGCGGAGCTGGTTGATAAATATACAGGTACACCCGGTTTTATTGATGGTACCGGTCAGTTTCCTCAGGGCCTGCGACATCAGCCGGGCCTGCAGGCCCATCTTGCTGTCGCCCATCTCACCGTCAAGCTCCGCTTTGGGAACCAGCGCCGCCACGGAGTCGATCACGCAAATGTCGATCGCTCCCGAAGCGATCAGGTGCTCTGCGATCTCCAGGGCCTGCTCGCCGTAATCCGGCTGGGAGATCAGCAGATTTTTGGTATCAATGCCCAGTTTTTCGGCGTATATCCGGTCAAAAGCATGTTCCGCATCGATAAATGCGGCTATTCCGCCCTGTTTCTGGGCTTCTGCGATTGCATGCATCGCCAATGTGGTTTTACCGGAAGATTCCGGACCGTAGATCTCCACCACCCTGCCTTTGGGTAAACCGTTTACCCCCAGGGCGAGGTCCAATCCCAACGATCCCGTAGAGATTACGGGAACATCCAGTACCTTGGTGTCGCTCAGGCGCATTACCGTACCTTTACCAAATGACTTGTCCAGCTTGTCAAGTGTGGATTGCAGAATTTTTAATTTTTCTGTGTTTTCTGTTGCCATGTTAAATATTAAAAAATAGAGTTTACAAATTTATTTCGCTTTCAGGGTCTTTATTTTCAGCTCCCTCCATTTCACCTTTATCCCGCCGCCATCGTGGATCTGAAGTGCGATCCTGCCGTCAGATTCCGCAAACACAGGGTCTTTGAGGGTCACCATCTGCACCCCGTTTACCCAGGTGGTCACTTCATCGCCCAGCACCCTGATCTTCATGGAGTTCCAGGTGTTCATTTTGACGTTATCCAGGGATTTATCCGGCCTGATCAGCCAGCCCCGTTTATAGGACTCATATATCCCGCCTGAAAAATGTCCCGGTGGTGCTACTTCGGCCTGCCAGCCACTCACCCGGGTACCTTCAATGCTGGAATGAAAAAAGACGCCGCTGTTGCCGTTGTCTTCCGGAAAAAAATCCAGGGTCAGTTCAAAATCCTTGTACGACTTCTCGGTACCCAGGTAACCGTAACCCTTGTCGGGGCCGCTCTCACATACCAGCAAGCCGTCTTCCACATACCATTTTTCGGTTCCGTAAACCACCCAGCCGTCAAGGTTTCGACCATTGAACAATGAAACAGGCTTGGATTTCTGGGCAAAAATAAAACAAGGGAAAAGAAGTAACAACAGGAGTTTTTTCATTAGATAATAAATTTTAGCTGTTAGCTTTTAGCTATTAGATGTTTGCCGTAGCGGAGGGCCGCCGGGCGACGCTACGCTTTGTTTATGCTGTTTGAAGTGTGAAATCACCCTTTCGAAAAGCTAACAGCTAACCTCTAAAAGCTATTGGCTAAATGAAGTCACTAATATACGCACGAAATCAACTAATTTTGTAAAATTATTCAGATTAGTTCTTATGCAATTCACTGACCTCAATCTTAACAAGCCCCTGCTACGGGCGCTGGATGACCTGGGCCTGACCTCTCCTACTTCTATCCAGGAGAAAATATTTCCTGCGGTGATGTCAGGAAAGGACCTGGCGGGCATTGCCCGCACAGGTACGGGGAAGACATTCGCCTATCTTTTGCCTTTGTTAAGAATGTGGGCCTTCAGCAAAGATAAACTTCCGCAGGTCCTGGTGCTGGTTCCTACCCGCGAGCTGGTAATGCAGGTGGTGGAAAGCGCCAGAGCCCTCACGGCTTACATGAGCTTTGACGTGGTGGGAGTGTACGGCGGCGTCAATATGAAAAACCAGGCCGCCGAACTTTTCAACGGCTGTGATATGGTGGTAGCCACGCCGGGCCGCTTCACCGACCTGTCGGCCGCCGGTGTTCTGAAAGTCAAAAATATCCGCAGGCTCGTTATTGATGAATTTGACATGATGCTTGACCTGGGCTTCCGGCCCCAGCTAAACCTCATCTTTGACAAGCTCCCGGAAAAGCGGCAGAATCTTTTATTCTCCGCCACCATCTCGGAAGAAGTAGAAGACCTCATCCACGACATTTTCAAGTCGCCCGAGGTCATAGAAGATGCCGATGTAGGTACTCCCCTTGAAAATATCCGGCAAAAAGCCTATGCCGTGCCCAACTTCAAAACCAAGATCAACCTGCTGGAAGTTCTTCTGGCCAATGACGAAGAAATGAAAAAAAACCTGGTCTTTGTAGCTCAGAAGTCGGCCGCCGACCTGCTTCACCAGGAGCTGAAAGACCGGGGCCTCGGGCATGTGGAGGTTATCCATTCCAACAAATCCCAGAATTACCGGTTCAGGGCCATCAGAGAATTTTCGGAAGGTACCGTCAAAACATTAATCTCCACCGACATTGGCTCACGCGGCCTCGACATTAAAGGCATCACGCACGTGGTTAACATCGACGTCCCGGAGGAACCGAACGATTACATCCACCGGATCGGTCGTACAGGCCGCGGTGAAAACTCCGGTACTGCCGTCAGTCTCATCAGCCCGCGCGAAGAAGAAGCGTTCAGCGAAATTGAAGACATATATCAACTGCAATTGGGCCGAATAGCCCTGCCTCCCTATATTGAGATCGAAGAGCAGCTTATGCCCTTCGAAACAGAAAGAGAGGAAGTGAAATTAGCCCGGGTGAAGCAGGACAAAGATGTAGGCCCCGCCTTTCATGAAAAGCTGGACAAAAATAAAAAGGTGAACAAACGCCGGGACATTCAGGCCGAAAAAAAGCTAAAATACGGCAAAGCGTACCGAAAAAACATGTAGATAATTGATAATGTACAATGGATAATTTGGTGATCAGAATTTATATATGAATATAGACGAGCTTTATGGCGGCAGGATCCGTTTAAGGGTTTGCGGCATTCTCCGGCATCATCGCCGCGTGCTGCTTCTGAATCACGCCTCGCTGAATGAGGACCATATCTTTTGGAATTTTCCCGGAGGCGGGCTGGAAGAAGGCGAAGATATCGTCAAAGCACTGCAACGGGAGTTCCGGGAAGAAACCCGCCTGGAAGTATCCGTACACCAGCTCATTTATATCAACCAGCATATCTCGGGAAAACTTCACGGCATAGAATTGTATTTTCAGGTCTCAGCACTTAACTTGGTGCCTGAACTCGGCACAGACCCGGAAGGCAATATCCTGACGGAGCTTCGCTGGTTTACTGAAAAAGATTTGACACAATTGAAACCGGGCCACTGTCCGGACTATTTAGAAAAAATTGCTTTCTGAGAATGAACAACAGCTTTAAAATCACCGACGACCGCTTTTCTGCCGGTCGTACGGACCTTTATGACCTGACTTTTGAAGTACAGTTCAGCCGGCTCCGGTTCATTGTCCGGTACGGTGACCAGCTCCTCTGGCTGGAAGACCACTTCCTGGGCAATTCGAACGACATCGCCGCCTGCGAAAAAGCGATTACTTCCCTGATCGGGGAACATCCTTTCCTGCCTGTACGGTTCTGGAAAAGTGTGAAGCTGGTATCCGATTTCCAGATCCACACCCTGGTGCCTTCTTCCCATTTTACAACGGCCAGGGCGCCAAAATACCTGGCGCTCACCTTTCCCACGGCAGACCTGCATCAGATGGAAGTCATAAGTGAAACCGTTCACGGACAGACGCTGGTGGCCGGTACCGTGAAATCTGTCAATTCTATCTTCAGGGCCATTTATCCCGATCTTACCGTAACCTCTACTATTGCCGTGGGCCTGAAGCATTTCAGCAGCCTGAACGATACGCAGACCATGGGGGTTATTTCAGAAACCTTCCTTGATCTCTACTATCAAAACAGTAAAAATAAAACGATGGGCGTGATAAAATCACCGCTGCGGAACCTCGACCAGCTGGCCGGCAGCGATGAAGACCTTCTCCTGTACGGCGAAGTCACGCCATATAGCCGCTCCTACGGGATGCTGAAACCGAAGTTCAGGAGCCTGATGCTGGGAAACATCACGGGGCCGGAGGTACTTCCGGGAAATTTTTCCGGACTACCCCCGCAGCGATACTTCACTCTGCTGGTGTCATCGGCTGTTAATGCCTTTTGAAAGAAAGCTCCTGATCGAAGCCGTATTGAACTTTGAGATTATAATCAAAAAATTCAATGGCCCGCTGCACATTTTTTCCTTTCAAAGCTTTGAAATAAGGCCTTTTACCTCCTCTGTTCACCAGCCTGGTATCCAGCTTGTAAATGGTACCCTCCGGATACCGGGAGATAAACTTACTGGCAATACTAATGCTCAGATCTTCAGGCACCTGTTGACCGTTAATGGTCTTCAGCCTCATTTTGTCCTTCCCGCTGTCATAAAGCGCTTCAGCATAGACATCCAGAAAATACGCTTTATTAAACTCCGGGATCTCGTCTATAAGTGACAGTTGCATCTTCAGTTAATAAGTTTTAAGAATCCTTTCGCAAAATAATATTAATTTTTTAAAAGTAGCCTAATACTTCGTATTATTTTTTGTACCTTTGCACCACTTTTCGGAACAAACCTACCCCAGATGGCAGAAGTCAAAATCTTTTCGGGAACTAATTCTCAGTATTTAGCGGGGAAAGTAGCTTATTATTACGGAAAAGAGCTTGGAAAGATATCTATTCAGCGTTTTGCCGACAGCGAGATTTCGATAAACTTTGAAGAGTCGGTAAGGGGTTGCGATGTCTTTCTCGTTCAGAGTACTTTTCCGAATGCCGACAACCTGATGGAGCTTCTGCTGATGATCGATGCAGCCAGAAGGGCCTCAGCGCATTACGTAGTGGCGGTTATTCCTTATTACGGGTATGCCCGCCAGGACAGAAAAGACCGGCCGAGGGTGGCTATCGGCGCCAAGTTAGTGGCGAATATGCTTACAGCAGCCGGGGCAGACAGGATCATGACACTGGATCTCCATGCCGGACAAATCCAGGGATTTTTCGATATTCCCGTAGATCACCTGGAAGGAACTTCTGTGTTTGTTCCCTACCTGAAAGAAAAGCAAATAGACAACCTGCTTTTTGCGTCTCCGGATGTGGGGGGGGTATCGCGGGTAAGAAAGTTTGCCAGCTTCTTTGATGCAGATATTGTTATCTGTGACAAGCAAAGGAAAGTGGCCAACCAGATCGCCGGCATGCAGCTGATCGGTGATGTGACCGACGCTAACGTGGTGCTGGTGGATGATATGATCGATACCGGCGGTACGATTTGTAAGGCGGCCGAGCTTATCCTGGAAAAAGGGGCCAAATCGGTGCGGGCGGTAGCTACACACCCGGTGTTTTCCTACAAAGCGCATGAGATCATCGCCAATTCCGTGTTTGAGGAAGTGGTCGTTTCTGATTCCATTCCTTTGCGACAGGACAACCCGAAAGTAAAAGTTGTATCGGTAGCCGAGCTTTTCGCTCACGCCATCGGTAGAATACGAGACAACGGATCAATTAGTACATTGTTCATAAATTACCAACAAAAACTTAAATTTTAATCATGAAAGTAACTGAGATTGTAGGGTTTAAAAGAGCGAATCTCGGTCGTCAGTCAGCTCAGGAATTACGCGCTGAAGGATATGTACCGGGTATTCTGTACGGTGGGGAAGAACAAATTTCTTTCTATGCACCCGCTTATCTGTTCAGGCCTGTAATTTACAGCATTGACGCGTATCAGATCAAGCTGACCATTGACGGTAAAGAATACACGGCTATTCTTCAGGACAAGCAGTTTCATCCTGTAAACGACTCCCTGATCCACGTGGATCTGCTGGAGATCAATCCTGACAAGGTGATCATCACCACCATTCCTATCCGTTTGACCGGAACAGCGAAAGGTGCCAAACAAGGGGGTAAGCTGGTTCACAGCTTGAGAAAAATTCGCGTAAAAGGACCTGCCAGGCTGGTTCCTGAGTTCGTGAACCTCGATGTGACCGAATTAGGTCTGGGTAAATCAATCCGTGTAAAGGCGATTGAGCTTCCCGATCTGACCATCATTGATCCTTCTGCCAATCCGGTGGCCACAGTGACTATCCCACGTGCGCTGAGAGGGCAGCTGAATGCAGAGAAATAAGAGAAATCTTGCTGTTTGAAGTAAGAAAATCCCCGGCTTTGACCGGGGATTTTTTTTAGAATCTGTGCTAAACTACTTAAAATGAGAAAATAATCATGTACATTTAACCAAAAATAGTATATGCGTACAATTGTACTTTTAGTACTTGGCTCATTTTTACTTTCCTGTAAGGTTAAGCTGGCGTCATTTAACCCTTCCTCATCCGAAAAATATTTGAGAAATGAAAAAATTGTACATTTTGAAGATCGCACGCCTGTTTCTGTGTCTCCCATTTCAGAATATTCAGAATATACGGTAGAGACGGATAAGGATACCACCTATAGAACCGGGCACAAACAGATTACTAAAAAAGCAGATTTAACTATGTTATTGCCTGTTGATTTAACATTGAATGACTCTATTCCACCTAAAAAAATTATTGAGCCTGTCGGTATTTTGTCAGGTGCGGCTGGCCTGGTTAGTGTAACAGGATTGCTATCCAGGAGGCATTTTGAAAACAATCGTACCATGTTACTTTTCATTATTTTGGGAATTTTAGCCGCACTGGCAGGAGTAATAAGTTTTTTCAGAATAGGGAAAAATCGTAAGAAATACAAAGGTTTCGCGGGTCCGATCATAGGAATAATCACTTCTTCTCCTGCTTTATTTCTGACCGTTTTTGCAATCGTATATTCCTGTTCAACGTAGAAATAGCTTCACCTCCTCTTATCGATTGCCGCATCCTGAGAATCTCCCTTCCCTGAATTATGGGTATCCAACTTTAAGCCGCTCAGCCAGTGCAGGCAAACCTTCTGCCGCACTCTCCCGGATAAACTCCACATTCTTTACATTAAAAGGGTAGTCAGGCAAATGCGGATCGACCACAAATTTGGGTACAACTACACCCACATACCCCACCAGGCCCGCCGCAGGATACACCTGCAGGCTGGTTCCTACCACCACAAAAATATCGGCATTCAGGCAAAGATCGGCTGCCTGTTCGATCATGGGCACCATTTCCCCAAACCAGACGATATGCGGCCGGAGCTGTCCGCCGTCATCAGCCAAATCACCTAAATGAATGGCGGCCGCTCCGATATCATAAACCAGTTCGGGGTCTTTTACACTACGTACTTTTGATAATTCTCCGTGGAGATGAAGGACGTTGGTTGAACCGGCCTTTTCGTGCAGTGCATCTACATTTTGTGTAATGATCTTAACCTCAAAATATTCCTCCAATGCCGCCAAAGCCAGATGACCTGCGTTGGGTTTTGCCTCAAATGCCTGTTTTCTTCTCTGATTATAAAAGTCGAGTACGATTTCGGGATTGGCCGCCCAGGCTTCCGGTGTGGCCACGTCCTCCACCCGGTAGGTTTCCCAGAGGCCGCCCATATCACGAAAGGTTTTCAACCCGCTTTCGGCGCTCATTCCGGCGCCCGACAGTACTACCAGCTTCCTCTTCATGGTTACAAAAGTTTTCCGCCCGTAATAAGCTCAGGACGACTACGCATTAAAGGGAAGGCCGATGCCCTTCCGGTTATAGTTCTCCCAATTTAAGACAATCTTCCAGGGTTAATTCTTCAGGAACGGTCCCTTTCGGGATCTTTACGTTCCGCTTACCGATCTGGATATACGGGCCGTAGCGGCCGTTTAATACCTTTACTTTATCGTTTTCCGGAAACTCCCGGATCACCTTGTTGGCAGCTTCTTTCTTCCCGTTCTGAATGATCTCTGCCACTTTCGCGTCGTCAATGGCCAGCGGATCCTCGGTTTTCGGGATATTATAATAGGTAGTCCCCCATTTCACGTAAGGACCGAAACGTCCCTTCCCGATCACCACGGGCTGTCCTTCGTAGATGGCCATTTCCCGCGGCAGAGAGCCTTCGGCGCTGTTCTGCTTTGCTTCGATGAGGGCTATGGCACGCTCTTTTGTTACCGTCAGCGGGTCCTCTCCCTTATCGAGGTTATAAAATTTGCCGTTATACAATACATAAGGGCCGTAGCGGCCTTCATTGACCACTACAGGGTGGCCGTCGTGCAATCCCAGCTCCAACGGCAGCTTAGGCCCTTTCAGGATGGCCAGAGCTTCCTCATAGCTAAGGCTGGAGATGAGGGTTCCCTTTTTGAGCGAAACAAAAACGGGCTTCTCCTCATCGGTGGCTTCACCGATCTGCAGGTACGGGCCGAACCGTCCTACTTTCGCAAAGAGCTTCTTCCCGGTTTCGGGATCGACCCCCAGCTCATTGGAACTGACGGCCGATGAAGCACCTTCCGCAGCCTGCTCCACTTTATTATGAAAATCCTGGTAAAAGTCTTTGATCATCTTCTGCCAGGAGACTTTTCCTTCCGCCACATCATCAAACTCATCCTCTACATCCGCCGTAAATTTATAGTCCAGTATCTCCTCGAAGTTCTCCACCAGGTAATCGTTAACGATCATGCCAAGGTTGGTAGGGAAAAGCTTGGCTTTCTCGCTTCCGAATGTCTCCGATTTTGCCTCAGAGCTTATGGAACCATCTTTCAGCATAAGCTCCCGGTAATCCCGCGTTTGCCCGGGACGGTCTTCCTTCACCACGTATTCCCGCTTGATGATAGTGGAGATGGTAGGCGCGTAGGTAGAAGGGCGGCCTATTCCCAGCTCTTCCAGCTTCTTCACCAGGCTGGCCTCGGTGTAGCGGGCCGGTGGCCGGCTGAAACGCTCGGTCGACTTCATTTGGATGAGTCCCAGCTTCTGCCCTACCGCCAACGGCGGAAGCATGCCTTTGCTCTCCTCATCCTCATCGTCATTCCCTTCAAGGTATACTTTGAGGAACCCTTCAAACTTGATCACTTCTCCCGAAGCGGTCAGCTCTTCAGGCCGGGTAGAGATGCCTATTTTGGCAATGGTACGCTCGATCCGGGCATCGGCCATCTGTGAAGCAATCGCCCGCTTCCAGATCAGGTCGTACAGCCGTTTCTCATTTCTGTCTGCGCCGGCGCTGCTCACGGAGAAATCAGTAGGGCGGATCGC
Organism: uncultured Lacihabitans sp.; assembly: GCA_964563435.1. Taxonomy (GTDB): domain Bacteria; phylum Bacteroidota; class Bacteroidia; order Cytophagales; family Spirosomataceae; genus Leadbetterella. Next base: position 37,708 of record CAZLXI010000002.1, on the reverse strand, counting down.
CTCGTGCGCTTCCTGCGCTGATTTATCTTTGGTCTTGAAAACCCTCGGCTTGGAAAATTCCTCCCCGTACGCACTGGAGATCTGGTCTTTGGCGCTTTCGATGGCATCGGCCGAGAGGTTGGTAGAGTCTGTACGCATATAGGTGATCTTACCGGACTCATACAGGCGCTGGGCCAGGGTCATGGTCTGCTGCACCGAAAAGCTCAGTTTCCGGGAGGCTTCCTGCTGCAGGGTAGAGGTGGTGAAAGGCGCCGCAGGACTCTTGGTACTGGGCTTCACTTCCAGACCGGCAATGGAAAACACCGCAGGAATACAATCGTTAAGGAACCTTTCCGCATCCTGCAGGGTCTCAAAGTTCTTGGACAACTCGGCGGAAAGCACTTTGCCGCTCCCGACGTTAAAATCCGCCTGTATCCGATAAGAGGAGGTCACCTGGAAACTCTCGATCTCCCGTTCCCGTTCCACCACGATCCTGACGGTCACCGACTGCACCCTTCCGGCCGAAAGATTCTTGCGGTCTCCGGCCCGGATCTTACGCCAGAGCACGGGAGACAGCTGAAAGCCCACCAGCCTGTCAAGGATACGCCGGGCCTGCTGGGCATTGACCAGGGCCAGATCAATAGTTCTTGGGTTTTCTATTGCTTTACCGATCGCATTTTTGGTGATCTCCCGGAATACGATCCTTTTGGTATCTTCTTTCAGCCCCAAAGCCTCCTTAAGGTGCCACGAGATCGCCTCCCCTTCCCGGTCATCATCAGTGGCCAGCCACACTTCTTTGCCTTTAGCTTCCTTTTTCAGTTCGTTGACCACCTTTACCTTATCCGACGAAACTTTATAGGTAGGCTCGAAATCTTTTTCGATATCTACCCCCAGCTCCTTTTCGGGGAGGTCGCGGATATGCCCGAAACTGGACTTGACGATGAAATCTTTTCCGAGGTATCCTTCAATGGTTTTTGCTTTAGCAGGGGATTCTACTATGACGAGGTTCTTTGACATCCGTTATGTACTTTTTAAAAAGTTGCCGCAAAATAAGGGATACTTTAGTTTAGTTTCGTATAAAAATTGCAAAAAATGACATAAGGGGCAGCAAAACATAAAATATTTTGAATATTTCTAAATAAGAAACTTCTTATTCCAATTGGAAATCAGTTTGTAATTTTGAGGGTTATTATATCGTCTGCTTTTAACGTCAGAAAAGACTTCCGTATATGAATATTTATCAGGATTATATCCAGGAGATTGAAGAAAGAAAAACCCAGGGGCTTCATCCCAAACCCATTGACAGTGCTGAATTACTAAGCGAAATAATAGCTCAAATTAAAGATTCAGACAACCCTCACCGTCAAGATTCTCTTAAGTTCTTTATTTATAATACACTACCCGGAACCACCCCTGCTGCAGGAGTGAAAGCTCAGTTTTTAAAGGAAATCATCCTTGGCGAATCTGTCGTTGAAGAGATTACACCTGATTTTGCTTTTGAGCTGTTGTCACATATGAAAGGCGGTCCATCTATTAAAGTGTTGCTGGACTTAGCCCTGGCAGATGCCACTAACGCTAAAAAAGCTGCTGACGTACTCAAGACACAGGTTTTCCTGTATGAAGCAGATACCGACCGCTTAAAAGAAGCGTATAAAAACGGCAATGCCATAGCCAGAGAAATCCTGGAGAGTTACGCAAATGCTGAGTTTTTCACCAAACTGCCTGATGTACCCGAAGAAATTAAGGTAGTTACCTACATTGCCGCCATAGGAGATATTTCTACCGATTTACTCTCGCCCGGAGGGCAGGCTCACTCCCGTTCTGACCGTGAGCTGCACGGTAAATGTATGATGTCGCCTCAGCAACAGGAAGAGATCAGGGCTCTGCAGGCACAGCATCCCGACAAAAGTGTGATGCTCATTGCCGAAAGAGGAACAATGGGAGTAGGTTCTTCGCGTATGTCAGGGGTGAACAATGTGGCCCTCTGGACAGGCAGACAGGCCAGTCCGTACGTTCCGTTTGTCAATATTGCTCCGATTGTGGCGGGAACAAACGGTATTTCCCCGATTTTCCTGACAACTGTTGATGTTACAGGAGGTATCGGTATTGACCTTCAAAACTGGGTAAAGAAATTTGATGCAGACGGGAACCTGGTCCGTAACGAAAAAGGCGAACCTGTTTTGGAAGAAGTTTATTCCGTGGCTACAGGTACTGTTTTGACCATTAATACCCGAAAGAAAAAGTTATACAAAGACGCTCAAGAGTTAAAAGACATTTCGAAATCATTCACACCTCAGAAACTGGAATTTATCAAAGCCAGCGGTTCGTATGCTATAGTATTTGGCAAAAAGGTTCAGACTTTTGCGGCTAAAACACTGGGAATAGAAGCTCCTGCAGTCTTTGCCCCCTCAAAGGAAATCGCTGTAGAGGGACAGGGCCTTACCGCCGTTGAAAAAATATTTAACCGGAATGCCGTAGGCAATACTCCGGGCAAAATACTGCACGCCGGATCTGACGTCCGGGTAGAAGTAAACATTGTAGGTTCGCAAGATACCACGGGATTGATGACTGCCCAGGAACTGGAAGCCATGGCAGCCACCGTGATTTCTCCTATTGTGGATGGCGCCTACCAGTCGGGATGCCATACGGCCTCTGTATGGGACAAAAAAGCCCAGGCCAATATTCCGAAACTGATGAAATTCATGAACGACTTCGGAGTAATTACCGCCCGTGACCCGAAAGGCGTTTATCATTCAATGACTGATGTGATCCACAAAGTATTGAATGACATTACCATTGACGAGTGGGCTATCATTATCGGGGGGGATTCCCATACCCGGATGTCCAAAGGTGTTGCTTTCGGAGCTGACTCCGGAACCGTGGCCCTGGCACTGGCTACAGGCGAAGCCTCCATGCCGATTCCGGAATCTGTAAAAGTTACTTTCAAAGGAGAAATGAAAGAGCACATGGATTTCCGGGATGTAGTGCATGCTACCCAATTGCAGATGTTGCAGCAATTCGATGGCGAAAATGTGTTCCAGGGAAGAATCATCGAGGTACATATCGGTACGCTTCCGGCAGACAAAGCGTTCACATTTACCGACTGGACGGCCGAGATGAAAGCGAAGGCCTCTATCAATATTTCAGATGACGACACCCTGATAGAATCGCTTGAGATAGCCAAAGCGAGAATTCAGATCATGATAGATAAGGGTATGGATAATCATAACCAGGTGCTTCAGGGTTTGATTAACAAAGCCAACAAAAGGATTGCCGAAATTAGGTCAGGCGAAAAACCGGCTCTGACTCCGGACGCTAACGCCAAATATTACGCCGAAGTGGTGGTAGACCTGGACGCCATCGACGAACCGATGATTGCCGACCCGGATGTGAACAACAAAGACGTTTCAAAACGATACACGCACGATACCATCCGGGAGCTATCGCATTATGGTGACGAGTTCAAAGTAGATTTAGGTTTTGTGGGTTCCTGCATGGTACATAAAGGTGACCTCAAGATTGTATCCCAATTGCTTAAAAACCTGGAGAAAGAACAAGGCGATGTAACGTTTAAAGCGCCGCTGGTGGTGGCCGCGCCTACCTATAATATCATCGATGAACTGAAGCAGGAGGGTGACTGGGATATATTACAGAAGTATTCAGGGTTTGAGTTTAATGACCTTTTCCCGAAAAGCACCGCCCGTACCGAATACGAAAACATGATGTATTTGGAGCGCCCGGGCTGTAACCTCTGCATGGGTAACCAGGAAAAAGCCGCTAAGGGCGATACCGTGATGTCTACCTCCACCCGTCTTTTCCAGGGCCGTGTGGTGGAAGATTCCGAGCGTAAAAAAGGGGAATCGCTGCTGGCCTCTACCCCCGTGGTAGTGCTTTCAGCCATTCTGGGCCGTCTTCCTAACCTGGAAGAATACAAAGCGGCGGTAGAAGGCATAGATCTGACCAAGTTCACCCCTCCGATTAAAGAGTTGGTGGCATAAGGGGGAAGTTAAAAAAAGTTTTATTAACTTCAATCCGAGTCTCTTTGAACTTCGCACTTCAATCCGAGTCTCTTTGAAAAAGGACTCGGATTTCTCTTTGAAAAAGGACTCGGATTTCTCTTTGAAAAAGGACTCGGATTTTTTATCCACAATCCGGGTGTCTTTGAAAAAGGGGCCCGGATTTTTATTGAAATTTACATCCAATACCCCTTTAAAACTCAAAACTGAAATATTATTACCTCGCAGACGCAAACTGTTAATAGATTTAATTTGTTTATATTTAACAGGAAGTTCCGCAGGAGCGACCTGTTCATTACTTGGTCATTTTTCTATAAAAGTGTTTACAATCTTAAAATTTCACAAACATGAAAGTATTTGATCTGGATATGATAAAAGCGGTGTATGCCCGCATGCCCGAAAAAGTGGATGCGGCCAAAGCCCTTTTAGGCAGACCCATGACCCTATCCGAAAAAATTCTTTATGCACACCTTTGGGAACATCTCCCGGCCCAACCTTACGCAAGGGGTACCGATTACGTGGATTTTGCCCCGGACAGGGTAGCCATGCAGGATGCTACCGCACAAATGGCGCTTTTGCAGTTTATGCAGGCGAAGAGAGAAAAAGTGGCCGTGCCGTCTACTGTGCATTGTGATCACCTTATCCAGGCCAAAGTGGGTGCTGAAGCTGATTTAAAGAGAGCTAACGAGGCCAACAAAGAGGTCTACGATTTTCTTTCATCGGTTTCCAACAAATACGGTATCGGTTTCTGGAAAGCCGGTGCAGGGATAATCCACCAGGTGGTGCTGGAAAACTATGCCTTTCCGGGCGGTATGATGATCGGTACCGACTCCCATACGCCGAATGCGGGCGGCCTGGGCATGGTAGCCATCGGTGTGGGCGGTGCAGATGCCTGCGACGTGATGTCGGGCCTGGCCTGGGAGCTCAAAATGCCTAAACTGATCGGTGTGAAGCTCACGGGTACGCTCAGAGGCTGGGCTTCTCCCAAAGATATTATCCTGGAAGTGGCCGGAAGACTGACCGTAAAAGGCGGTACGGGCGCTATCGTGGAATACTTCGGTACCGGTGCCGACAAGCTCTCCGCTACCGGTAAAGGCACCATCTGTAATATGGGTGCGGAGATCGGCGCTACTACCTCCATTTTCGGATACGACAAAAAAATGGCCAAATACCTGATGGCCACCGGCCGGAGAAGCGTGGCCATCGGTGCCAACAGGATCAAAGAATATTTACGCCCTGACCAGGAGTGTATCGATAACCCCCATGCTTACTATGACGAGGTGATCGAAATTAACCTTTCAAGACTGGAACCACGCATTAACGGACCTTTCACGCCGGACCTCGCCTGGCCGCTTTCGAAATTTGCCGCTGCGGTGAGGAAGAATAAATGGCCGCAGGAGCTTTCGGTAGGTCTGATCGGCTCCTGTACCAACTCTTCTTACGAAGACCTGACCCGCGCAGCATCTATTGCGCAGCAGGCTATCGACAAACACATCAGAACCAAATCAGAATACACCATTACGCCCGGCTCTGAAATGGTAAGGTACACGGCGGAAAGAGATGGTCTTCTGGCTACTTTCACAGACATCGGCGGGGTTGTGTTAGCCAATGCCTGCGGACCGTGTATTGGTCAATGGGCCCGCCACGGCGCCGAAAAGCAGGAGAGAAACTCCATCATCACCTCCTTTAACCGGAACTTTGCCAAAAGAGCCGACGGCAACCCCAACACCCATTCATTTGTAGCATCTCCCGAGGTGGTAACGGCATTTGCTATCGCAGGTGACCTTACGTTTAACCCTCAGAAAGATACGCTGATCAACGAAAAAGGCGAACAGGTGAAGCTCGATCCGCCCCTCGGTGTGGAGCTGCCCCCTATGGGCTTTGACGTGATCGATGCAGGGTATCAGAAACCGGCCCGGAGCGGCAAAAATGTAAAAGTGAAGGTAAGCCCTAAATCTGACCGTCTTCAGCTGCTCGATCCGTTCCAGCCGTGGGAAGGCACCGACCTTACCGGCCTGAGACTCCTCATCAAAGCCAAAGGAAAATGTACCACCGATCATATCTCCATGGCCGGACCGTGGTTAAAATACCGCGGACACCTCGATAATATCTCCAATAACCTGCTGATCGGGGCGGTGAACTTTGCCAATGATTCGACCAACACGGTAAAAAATCAGCTGACCGGTGAATACGGCGAGGTTCCGGCTACCCAAAGAGCGTACAAAGCAGCCGGCATCGGATCGATAGTAGTAGGTGACGAAAACTATGGCGAAGGCTCATCACGGGAGCACGCTGCCATGGAGCCCCGTCACCTCGGTGTAAGGGCCATCCTCGTGAAATCATTCGCCCGGATCCATGAAACCAACCTGAAGAAGCAGGGTATGCTGGCGCTGACTTTCGCCAACCCGGCCGACTATGATATCATCCGGGAAGACGACACCTTTGATATTCTGGGCCTCACCACCTTTGCGCCGGGCAAGCCACTCACCGTAGTAGCCCGTCATACCGACGGCACCGGGGATGAGATCACGGTAAATCATACTTACAACGATGCCCAGATCAAGTGGTTTAAGGCGGGCTCTGCACTTAATTTGATCGCACAGGGCGACCAGGCCTGAAAGTTTGAAACAGAAAAAGGAGAAATCCCCGGCCTCTCGACCGGGGATTTTTGATTGGATTTATACTTTGCCAACCTTTACCTGAAGCAAGCTGGTTCAGAGTATATAGTTTCTTACTATCAGTTCTGACATCACGTTAATTGAATCCGTACCCAATTAAGTCGATACGCAGAAGTTATCTGTAGTTCAGAAAGACTTGTTAAAAATGATATACATTTGTAGTTGACACATAATAAGTACAATAAACACCGGAGCCACACAGACTCCTCAGTTCTTTTTTACACGGTTACTTAAAAAAATGAGTGTATCGTGTAACATTACACAATACATTGTTGTTATGATAATAAGCATTGCACATACAGGCCTGCGAAGGTTCTACGAAAATGTAGACGGATCTAAATTACCGGCCCGGTATCTTCTTAAAATCAATCGCATTTTAGACCAGTTAGATGCGGTGACATCAGAAACGGATATTTTGCAGATGGGATCGGGTATTCATCCATTGAGCGGCGATCTTTCAGGCTTTTGGGCGATCCATATTAGCGGTAATTATAGCATTATTTTTAGGTTCGAAGACGGAGACGTTTATGATGTTGACTATTTGGATTACCATTAAAAAAAAACGGATATGTTGAAAAGAGCATTACCTCCCGTTCATCCGGGAGAAATATTACGGGAAGACTATATTAAAGCGCGCGGCCTGACAGTGACCGAAGTGGCTAATGGGTTGAAGATCACCCGGCCGAATCTGTCCAATGTTGTCAATGAACGCGCCGGAATCAGTCCTGAACTGGCCGTAAAGCTTTCACAGGCTTTCGGGAATACCGCGCAATTCTGGCTGAACCTGCAAAGAAACTATGATTTATGGCATGCGGAGCAGAAAGTAAACCGGGCGGCTATCCGGCAGTTCGTGCAGAGAAAACAGCCTGCATAAGCTTCTGCTATAAGTATGCCCCTTTGTCTCTCTTCATTTCAGACCTTGTTAAAAATGACAGAAACCCTTCGGCAAAAATAATAGCAAGATCTTTTTTCGCTATCTTTACCCATTCAATAACTAATCTGATAAAAAATGAAAAATGCATTATTGCTATTTTTTAGCTTTATGACGCTTGCTTCATGTGCTCAGCCTGCCGAAACGAGACAGGAAGAAACCGACCCGCCGGTGGGAGACGATTTCGAGCTGAGCACCGAAACCATACTGGGCGACAGAGGTGCCGTGTGGGGTTTTAAATTCCTGCCTGACGGCTCCATCATCTTTACAGAAAGGTCCGGAAAAATAGGCATCTTCGCCAATGGAAAGGTGACCGAGCTTTCGGGAGTTCCGAAAGTGGCTTATGAAAGCCAGGGCGGCCTGCTTGACATTACCTTACACCCGGATTACACCAATAACGGCTGGGTCTATACCACCTACCTTGAGAATGCAGGCGGAAATTCAAGAATGAACCTCATCCGGTTCAGGATCAAAGACAATGCCCTTACTGATATCCAGAACCTGCATACCACATCGTCTACCAACCGGTGGCGGGGCCATAACGGCAGCCGGATCGTCTTTGACAACGACGGCTATCTTTTCTGGAGTGTGGGTGAAGGCGGTCCTTCAAGTCGCGGTGGCGCCAATTCTCCCAATAAAAATGCCCAGAACGTGAAAGAATCCTGGGGCAAGGTGCACCGCATGACCGACGACGGTAAAGTTCCGGCCGATAACCCTGTTCTCCCCGGAAATACCACCCCAACTTCCATCTATTCTTACGGCCACAGAAACCCGCAGGGACTGGCTCTGAACCCGGCTACCAATGAGATCTGGGAAACCGAGCACGGTCCAAGAGGGGGTGATGAATTAAACGTCATCAAAAAAGGAGAAAATTACGGCTGGCCACTGGTTTCTTACGGTATTAACTATGACGGCGTAGACATATCGGGCAAGAAACATCCGGGCTACACGGAGCCGGTATTCCAGTGGACACCTTCCCTTGGTGCCTGCGGACTGGCCTACCTGACCTCCGATAAATACGGTAACTGGAAAGGCAGCTTCTTTGCCGGCGCCCTTGCGCTCAATCATGTATCGAGGATCTACTTTGAAGACGGCGTAGCCAAAGAAGAAAAAATACTGAAGGATGTGGGTCGGGTAAGAGATGTGGTTCAGGGGCCTGACGGATACCTGTATCTTTCACTGGAAGGACCGGGCCGGATCGTGAAACTGGTACCGAAGAAGAAATAATAATCCGGTGTCCGGGCTATTGTAGCCTGGACACCGAAATACCATCAGCTCTCATTCTCCAGGAACTCCCTGATCCGTCTGGCCTTATCTTTCCCCAATACTTCTGTCAGTTCTTCATCACTGGCCGCCTTAATGTTTCCGATCGTCTTAAAATGAGACAGCACCTTAGTAGCCGTGGTCTTGCCTATACCTGGCGCCGATTCCAGGCTGCTGATCAGGAAGTTCTTTGAGCGGCGGTTACGGTGATGGGTGATGCCGAAACGGTGGGCCTCATCGCGGCAGCGCTGAATGAGCTTAAGCGACTCCGATTTTTTATCGATATAAATGGGCAATGTATCTTCCGGGAAATAAATCTCTTCCAGCCGTTTGGCGATGCCTATCACAGGTACCTTTCCATACAGTCCCACCTGTTTAAGAGCATCACAGGCTGCCGAAAGCTGTCCTTTGCCACCGTCAATAATGATAAGGTCGGGCAGGGGGTTGCCGTTTTCCACCATGCGGGCGTACCGTCTTCCGACCACCTCCCGCATGGTGGCAAAATCATCGGGTCCTTCTACCGTGCGGGGAATAAAATGACGGTAATTCTTGGGTGAAGGCTGCCCGTTAATGAAGCAGACCATAGCCGATACCGGGTTGGTGCCCTGGATATTGGAGTTATCAAAACATTCGATATGGCGCGGAAGAGTGGGCAGGCGCAGGTCCTGCTTCATCTTGATCAGCACACGATCGCGTTTATTGTTGTTTCCCGTGCGGGCTATGGCCTCCTTCTCTGCCTTCTCGTGGCGGGAGAAGATCACATTCCGGAGCGACATCTCTACCAGCTTCTTCTTATCGCCCGTCTGCGGGACAACAACGCTGGCCTTAAAGTCGATATCCGGCCGGATATTGCTGATGATCTCCCTGGCACTGCTTTCGTAGGTGGTCCTTAGCTCCAGCATGATCAGGCTCAGAATCTCCTCATCCGGTTCATTCAGGCGCTTTTTGACTTCCAGCGTCTGGGTCTGGATGATAGATCCATTGATGATCTTCAGGTAGTTGATGTAGGCCGCCGTTTCATCCGACTGGATGGTGAAGACATCTGCATCCCGGATAGTGGGCGTTACCACAGTGGCTTTGGCCTGGTAATTATCCAGAAAATCAAGTTTCATCTTATACTTATGCGCGTCCTCAAAAGCCATTTTGGCCGCCGAAAACTGCATATTTTCCTGGAAATAGCGCTTGGCCGGCCCCAGGTTTCCTTTCAGGATGTCGTGTACAAGGGCAATTTCCTTCATATAATCTTCCTCGGCCTGCAGGCCTTCACAAGGACCTTTACAGTTCCCGATGTGGTATTCCAGGCATACCTTGAACTTCCCGGCCTCCACATTCTCTTTACTCAGGTTATACTTGCAGGTACGTATCGTATAAAGCTGTGAAAACATATCCAGCAAAGCATACATCGGCTTAGCACTTACATAGGGGCCGTACATTTTGCCCCTTTCCCGGTCTTCGATCCGGCGGGTAGAGATCACCCGTGGGAAACGTTCATTCGTCACACAGATATAAGGATAGGTCTTATCATCGCGCAGCAGGATGTTGTACTTGGGCTGGTGTTCCTTGATCAGGTTGTTTTCCAGTAAAAGAGCGTCCCATTCGGTCGGGACAATGGTATACTCCAGCCGGTGGATGCTCTCCACCAGCTTCCGGGTCTTGCGGTCGGCCCGGTCATAATTATGAAAATAACTGCTGATCCGGTTCCGGAGGTTTTTGGCCTTGCCCACATAGATGATCTGCCCTTCGGTATTGAAATACTTGTAGATTCCCGGCTCCAAAGGCAAAAGCGGCAGCACATTTTTGTAATCGAATTTTATCATACAGAAGAATCAGCGAACAGTTGAGGCATGAAGTTAAAAGTTAAAAACTAAAAGTGAAAAGTTGCGGTACATTTAATTCAGTGAAAAACTGAAAGTGAAAAACTAATGTTCCGAAACCGCAGCGGCGGACCGCTTTTAACTTTTCACTTTTATCTTTTCACTTAAAAGAATTTTTCCTACCTTTGTACCGGCAAATTACCAGCTCCTGCTGAATCCCCCAGGACCGGAAGGTAGCAAGGGTAGGCGGTTGTAGCGGTGAATTTGCCATTTTTTTTTGATCTTATCTTTCTATACATAATCATGAAATTTTTTATTGACACGGCCAGCCTTTCGGAGATCAAAGAAGCACAGGATCTCGGTGTTTTAGACGGTGTGACCACTAATCCTTCGCTGATGGCCAAAGAAGGCATCACGGGAGAAGAAAATATCAAAAACCATTACAAAGAGATCTGCAAGATCGTTACTGGGGATGTCAGCGCCGAGGTTATAGCCACCGATTTTGAGGGCATGATCAGAGAAGGCCAGGAGCTGGTGAAGCTTCATGAGCAGATTGTGGTGAAGATCCCCATGACCAAAGACGGTGTAAAAGCCATTAAATACTTCTCGGAAAGAGGCATTAAAACCAACTGTACGCTTGTTTTTTCTGCCGGGCAGGCGCTTTTAGCTGCTAAAGCAGGCGCTACATACGTTTCTCCCTTCATTGGTCGTTTAGATGATGTAAGCACAGACGGACTGACGCTTATCGAAGACATCCGTTTGATCTACGACAATTACGGATATGCTACAGAGATCCTGGCTGCTTCCGTACGTACGCCGATGCACATCCTGAACTGTGCAAAGATCGGTGCGGATGTGATGACAGGCCCTCTATCCGCCATTCTGGCGTTGCTTAACCATCCGTTAACCGACATCGGCCTGGCGAAGTTTCTGGCCGATTACGCGAAAGGAAATAAATAAGACATGGCAAACGAGGTCATCATGCTATCGCATGCAGATATTTACCAGAAAGACACCCTGGTGCTTTCAGACGTAAACTTCAGCATAGCGGAAGGTGAATTTGTGTACCTCATCGGTAAAACAGGGAGCGGAAAAAGTTCTCTGCTGAAAACCCTTTATGCCGACCTTTGGCTGGAGAAGGGTTCAGGCACCGTAGCCGGCTTTCAACTGGAAAAGATCACGCACAAAGAAGTGCCTTACCTGCGCCGGAAGATCGGGATCATCTTCCAGGATTTTCAGCTCCTGACCGACCGTTCAGTTCTCCAAAACCTGCGCTTCTTCATGGGCGCCATGGGCTGGAAAGAGAAGACCGGGATCGATGCCCGTATCCATGAAGTGCTCGAACTGGTAGGATTGCCCGATGTACTGAAAAAAATGCCGCACCAGCTTTCCGGCGGAGAACAGCAGCGTATCGCCATTGCCCGCGCCTTACTCAACCACCCGGAGATCCTGCTCGCCGATGAACCCACCGGTAACCTGGACCCCGAAAAATCGGTAGAGATCCTGAAGTTGTTTTTCAAGATCAACCAGGTCTCCAAAACCGCCGTACTCATGGCTACCCACGGACTCGACATGATCGAGCGTTATCCCAAAAGAACCATCTACTGCGAGGGCGGGAAAGTGCGGGATCTGTCGGTGTAGTCGGAGGTATTGTAACTCTAACCGTATTGTAACAGTACCGACCCGCATGAGGGCCTTCCAAAAAGCTGGCTACTGTAAGAAGCTGTTCAGAAATTGGACAAAATGCAAGGCGTTGAGGATGAGGCCGAAGGAGCATACTGTAGTATGTGACTGAGACCGAATTCCGAAAACAACGCAGCAGTTAGTCCAATTTCTGAACACAGCTTATCACCTCGTCCTCATCTTCACCACCGGAATGATCATCTCCTCCAGTGAGACACCGCCGTGCTGGAACGTATCACGGTAATGACTTACATAATGATTGTAATTATTCGGATAAGCGAAGAAATAATCATTGGTAGTAAAAAAATAAGACGTGGAAAGATTCGGGCTCGGCAGCTTATAATTTTCCGGTTTGCGCACTTCGATCACAAAGTCTGACTTATCATCCAGGTTCAGGTTTTTTCCCTGCTTATAGCGAAGGTTGGTGTTAACGTTCCGGTCGCCCACGATCCGCTTGGGGTTTCTGACCTTCACCATACCATGGTCGGTGGTCACCACCAGGCGCCCGTTTTTAGACGCGATCAGCTTAAGAAAGTCCAGGATAGGTGAATGCAGCAGCCACGAACGCGTGATGGAACGGTAAGCGGCCTCGTCCGGGGCCAGCTCCTTGATCACTGCCATATCTGTACGGGCATGCGAAAGCATGTCGATAAAGTTGAAGACCACGACCACCAGGTCGTTTTTCAGCAGGTTATTGAAACCGTCCACCAGTGCCTTGGCCTGTGTGTTGTTAAGGATCTTATGGAAACTGAAACTGTGAGTGATATTGCTTTTCTTTAGTTGCCGCCTTAAAAATTCCTCTTCATTCTTATTGAGCCCTTCCTCGTTATCGCCTTCGTCGTTGATCCAGAGATCGGGGTGCTGACGCGACATATCCAGGGGTGTCAGCCCTGAGAAAATGGCATTTCGGGCATACCCCGTAGCCGTGGGTAAAATAGAGTAATACGAATCCTCATCTTCCACCACAAAGAAGTCACTGATGATCTCCTCCAGGATCTTCCACTGATCCAGGCGAAAATTATCCAGCAATATAAAAAACAGCGGGTCTCCCTGGTGAAGATGCGGAAATACCTTAGCTTTCATCAGGTTATGAGACATCACCGGCTTCTTCACATTGGGGCTGGTCATCCAATCTTCGTAATTGTCTTCAATAAATTCGGCAAAACGCGTATTGGCCTCTGATTTCTGCATCTGAAATACCTCCTCCATCGATTTATCCGTAGAACCGTCGATCTCCAGTTCCCAGAATACCAGCTTCCGGTAGATTTCCGCCCACTCATTAAAGTCCAGCTCTTCATTATACTGCATGGTCAGTTGACGGAAGTCCTGCATATAGCTCGAATTAGTCTTTTCCGCCACGAGCCTTTTATTTTCCAGGAGTTTTTTGGCCGACAGCAAGATCTGGTTAGGGTTGATAGGCTTGATCAGGTAATCGGCTATCTTGGAGCCTATGGCCTCCTCCATGATCCGCTCTTCTTCCGATTTGGTGATCATCACTACCGGGATATTCGGCTTAACCTTCTTGATCTCGGTCAGGGTATCCAGGCCGGTCATGCCCGCCATCATTTCATCAAGGAAGATCAGATCGAAATTTTGCTTCTCTACAAGATCAAGGGCATCCGCCCCACTGGGCACAGGTGTTACATCATATCCTTTCGTCTCTAAAAAAACAATATACGGTTTCAGAAGTTCTATCTCGTCATCAGCCCACAATATGGTACTACGCTGCATATAAATATCTGTTAAGTTAATGTAGGAATACGTATTTATCTATTCAAAAATTGCTTCAAACGCAGGAAATCTTCTTCCGTATCGATACCGATCCCGTCTGAAAACACTTCCACCATCTTGACCTTATAGCCATTGGCGAGCCATCGCAACTGCTCCAGCTTTTCCTCCGCCTCCAGGCGGGCTACCGGTAGCTTGACGATCTTTTCCAGGATATCCGCCCGGAAACCGTACATTCCGATGTGCTTAAAAAAGTCAGCCTCATTGACCCATCGGTCGGTCTCGACCTCTCTCAGGTGTGGAATAGGCGACCTGCTGAAATATAAGGCCTCCTGCTGCTCATTCATCACCACCTTCACCACATTGGAATTCAGCAGAACATCCGTCTCTTTTATCTTTATACAAACCGAGGAGATCTCCGAAGTGATCTTGAAAGAGGCGCTGAGCCGGTTGATATTTTCCGGATCCATAAGGGGTTCATCGCCCTGAATATTGATCACAAAGTCATAATTAATGGTACCACCCATAACCTTCAACGCTTCCGCACAACGATCCGTTCCACTGGGATGCTTATCCGATGTCATCACCACATTGCCTCCAAAACTTCTGACATGGTCTTCCACTATCGGGCTGTCTGTGGCGATCACCACATCCGAAAGGCTGTTGGCTTTGAGACAACGTTCATAGACCATTTGCAGGATACTTTTACCATTTACTTCAAGCAGCAGCTTGGCAGGTAAACGGCTGGAGGCATAACGGGCCGGAATAATTCCTAAAATTTTCAAGTGATTATGTATATTTCTACGACAAATTTAACTACTATTTTTTATTATCCCACCTTCTTGACTTTGACATAAAATATTAGTAGCTTTGCAGACTAAGCTTTCCATAAAAATGAAACAACTAATTGCCGCATTTACCGTATTGGCTCTATATCTGCCTTCGTTCGGGCAAAATGAGGGGGCCTTCATCCTGCACAAGGTAGCGCCGAAAGAAACGCTGTACAGCCTGGTCAAAAAGTACAACACCAATTTTGCTACCGTTGAAACACTTAACCCTTCACTGGCCAATGGCAACAGCGATATCAAAGTGGGGCAAGTGGTCAGATTCCCGAAAAACAGTCCTGTTCCGGCAGAAAGGAAACCGGAAACGGCCTCAGTCTCAAAGCCGACGTCTACCATACACACGGTCAAACCTAACGAGACGGTTTTCTCGATTTCCCGCATGTATAATGTGGACATATCGAACCTGGTGGAAGCCAATAACATCACCAGCAACACCATCCGGGTAGGTGAAAAACTCATTGTAGACGGAAGTACACTGGCCAATATTGCCGCCACTACCCACCGCGAGGAGGAGCTCAGACTCAAGCCAACGGGTAAAAACATGAGGGAAACGGGTATAGCCGAAGTGATCAACACCCCGAACAAATCTTCGAAATACCTGGCACTTCACCGGAAAGCGCCCATAGGGTCCAATATCAAAATAACCAACGAGGCCACCGGTCACACCATTGTAGCCAGGGTGATCGGCAACCTGAACGAGAAGGGACCCGACGAGAACATCATGATCAAGCTGTCGCCTTACGCCTATTATCAGCTCCGTCCGAGAGACGTGCGACTGCGCGCGACTGTGGAATACTATGTATCTGACAACCCCGATGAAGTGGTCAGCAAATGATGCTGTGCGGGAACTGCTGGAGGAAAAGTACCTGAAATACAATCATCCCGCCTTTATTGAAAATGACCCGGTCAGCATACCGCACGGGTTCTCCCGTCGGGGCGACATCGAGATAGCGGGATTTTTCGCGGCCATTCTGGCCTGGGGACAGCGCAAGACCATCATCGCCAAATGTACTGAGCTGATGAGACGAATGGATCATGCGCCCCATGACTTCATTGTACACGCTACCGGCAGCGATCTGCGCACACTGGAGGGGTTCCGGCACCGGACCTTCAATGATTTCGATCTGCTCTATATCGTGGCTTTTCTCAAAAGCCATTATGAGAAACACCCCAGCCTGGAAGCCGTCTTTCTGGAGCAGAATGATATAGCCAAGAATGTACGTGCCAACCTGGCCGGTTTCCGGAATGCGTTTCTGGCCGGCGCTGAAGGCAGGATCAGAACCGCCAAGCACATCTCCACTCCGGCCAACCGGAGTGCCTGCAAGCGGCTGAATATGTTCCTGAGGTGGATGGTACGCCGCGATGATAAAGGTGTGGACTTCGGTATCTGGGAGCAGATCCATCCTTCACAGCTGGTGATCCCCTGTGACGTACATGTGGAGAATATCGCCCGAAAGCTGGGACTGACCGACCGGCCCAGGGCCGACTGGGACATGGCCGAAGAAATAACCGACCGCTTAAAGGTCTTCGATCCAAACGACCCGGCTCGCTTTGATTTCGCCCTTTTCGGGATGGGAATTGAAAATTATTTCCATGAATAAACTCTCTTAACCTTGAAATAAACATGGAATTGGGCACTATATTTGCACCGTGGAAAGAATACGTTTAGAAATATTGAATTTATCGCCCAGCCAGTTGCAGGCCGGTTCTTTTACCCTGGTCCTGAATGAGGCTTCCGGCGACAGACGTCTGCCCATCATTATCGGGATGTTTGAGGCACAAGCCATTGCCATTGAAATGGAAAAACTGTCCCCTACCCGCCCGTTAACCCATGATCTCTTCAAATCCTTTGCCAAATCGTTCGATTTTTCGGTAGAGGAGATCCATATATCCGACATCCAGGAGGGCGTATTCTATTCACGTATCATCTGTACCGACGGCATACGCCAGAAAAATATCGACGCCCGGCCTTCCGACGCCGTGGCCATAGCCCTGCGGTTTAATGCACCGATCTTTACCACCGAAGAGGTTCTTTCGGTGGCCGGCATAGCCGCTGATGAGGAAACGCCCACCGAAACGCCTGCAAAAGAGATCAAGGTCAAAGGCAGGAACAGCCTGACCAACCTTTCCACAGAGGAACTCAACGCCATGCTCAGTGAGGCCATTGCCAACGAGGAATATGAACGTGCCGCGCAGATAAGGGATGAGATCGAAAAAAGGAATTAAGTGAGCATGCTGAGAACCCTTAAGAATTTCTTACCGCGTCCCGGAAACAAGACCCGGCCTTTCCTGCGATTCCTGAACTACCTCGACATCCTGGGGTTATTCCAGAAAGATCCGTTCGGGAACTCCATGTTTCTGAAACGTATTGTGATCTT
Organism: uncultured Lacihabitans sp.; assembly: GCA_964563435.1. Classification (GTDB taxonomy): domain Bacteria; phylum Bacteroidota; class Bacteroidia; order Cytophagales; family Spirosomataceae; genus Leadbetterella. The sequence continues at coordinate 20,393 of CAZLXI010000002.1, read as the reverse complement.
TGTGGCCGGCTGGCCGACCTACTGGAGAATAGCCGTGGCCAATAAGCTCAAGATAGAAGGGATCGAATACCTGAAAGATCTGCCAGACCGGAACGTATTCTTCATTTCCAATCACCAGACCTACTTCGCGGATGTGATCTCCTTTTATCACATCTTTTCCAATGTGAAATGGGGTTTTGGTAAACAACTGTTTCCCCTCTACCTGCTGGCTCCAAGAGCCTTTGTTTTTTATATAGCTGCCAAAGAAACCATGAGGTCAGGCCTTATTCCCAAAATATTCAGCCTTGCGGGTTCAATATTGGTAGAACGGAGCTGGCGGGCGGAAGGCGTCAATGTCAAAAGAGATGTGGACCGGTCGGCCGGAGATAACGTATCCAAAGCCCTCAAAGAAGGTTGGGTCATCAGCTTCCCGCAGGGCACTACCAGCCCCTACGCCCCTATCCGGAAGGGCACGGCGCATATCATCCTCGACAATAAGCCCATTGTGGTGCCCGTGGTGATCAACGGTTTCCGGAGGGCCTTCAACAAAACCGGCCTGAAATACAAAAGAAGGAACACCACCCTCAGCGTAAAATTCAAAAAGCCGCTTCACATCGATGAGAACAGCACCCTGGAAGAGGTGACCAAAACCGTGGAACAAATCATTGAGCAGAACATGCCCGAAATGATAGCGGAGTGGAACGCGTTGAAAGAAATGGCTAAACGGGGAGAGTAAAATCTGTGTTTATCTGTGAGAGCCCAGTAAACGCCTGCAATTATTCTCTACGAGATCGCACAGATAAAAACCTAAAAAACCTTAAAAAGCCCTCATACCCCCTTCCGTAGTGAATTAATAATTATCTTTGAGCATCAATATTCAAATTTTCAGGAATGAATATCAACAGTAAGCTGGGAAATTATCCGGGAATCCTGATCACGGTGAGCCTTACGGTAGCGCTTTTTCTGATCGGATTTTGTGGGTGGATCGCCATTACTTCCAAAGAACTTATCAAATACGTACGCCAGAACGTGGAGGTTCAGGTCTATCTCGACAGGTCGCTGGACTCCGCTGCCGTACAGAATCTGCACGCTGAACTGGTGAAGCTGAATATTGCCGAAACCGTTAAAGGCAAACCGGCTATTTCCCTCATCACCAAAGACAAAGCCGCTGAAGTGTTTTTTGAAGATACCCGAGAAAACTACCGGGAAGTGCTGGGTGAGAACCCTTTCAGCGATGCCTATAATATTAGATTAAAGGAAGAAAACATTACGGAAAGCCGGCTACAGGAGTTGCAGCAGCGTATCGCAAAACTCCCCGGCGTATCGGAGGTAGACTACCCAAAAGACTTTCTGAAAGGAATTATCAGTAATGTGAACAAGATCTATAAGGTAGTGGCCATCATTGTGCTTATCTTTTTTGTGGCCACACTCCTCCTCATTAATAACACCATCAAGCTGGCGCTGTATTCGCAGCGGTTCATTATCCGGACCATGCAGCTGGTAGGCGCCACCGACTGGTTTATCCAGAAGCCGTTTTTGCTGACGGGCCTGTTTCAGGGGCTTCTGGCCGCCCTGCTGAGCATAGTTCTGATCTACTTCACCCAATATGCAGCTTCTGCACAGGTGGAAGGGCTCAGTATGCTGGCCAATCCTCCCCTCACCTATATACTGTTTCTTATTCTGGCGATCCTCGGCCCTGTGATCGGTATCCTGAGCACCTACCAGTCGGTAGCGAGGTATAACAAAATGGATTTAGATAAATTATATTAATCAATATGGACAATTCAACAGAAAAATCGGGTCTGCCCTTTAAAAAGACCAATTACATACACATGCTGATCGGTCTGGGGCTGATCATTCTGGGTTTCATCATCATGACCCTCGACAAGAAAGAATTCGGTTTCGGTTTTTATGGAATTACCCTCGGACCGATCATCGCCTTTGTCGGGTTTATCTATGAGTTTTACGCTATTCTGAAAAAGTAGATGGAGTTATTTCACGCTATCATTTTAGCGATCATCGAGGGCCTTACCGAATTTCTGCCGGTTTCGTCAACCGGTCACATGATCATTGCTTCGTCATTGATGGGACTGGAAACCGATGATTTTGTCAAGTTGTTTACCATCGCCATTCAGTTAGGCACCATTCTGTCGGTACTGGTGCTTTATTTCAAGCGGTTTTTTAAGTCGCTTGACTTTTACTATAAGCTGGTAGTGGCGGCTATACCCGCTTCTGTTTTTGGTTTTCTGTTTGATGACCAGATCGATGCCCTGCTTGAAAGCCCCCTTACAGTGGCTGTCTCATTGGTCATCGGTGGAATCATCCTCCTGTTTGTGGATAGGTGGTTTAATAACCCGACGACAGATAGCTCCGACGATATTTCTTACCTGCAAGCCCTTAAAATAGGATTCTTCCAATGCCTGGCGTTGATCCCGGGTACTTCACGGTCGGCCAGCACCATAGTAGGGGGTATGACGCAAAGCCTTACCCGTAAGGCGGCAGCTGAATTTTCATTCTTTCTTGCCATACCCATGATGCTCGGGGCTACCGTACTGAAATTAAAAAAATACCTGGGTTCGGGAGCGATGCTGACCTCCAAAGAAATCAATCTTTTGGTGATAGGAAACGTAGTGGGCTTTATAGTGGCTATACTCGCGATAAAGTTTTTTATAGGGGTGGTCACTAAGCACGGATTCCGGGCTTTCGGATGGTACCGGATAGCAGTAGGCGGTATTATTATCGCCATGATCCTGAGTGGTAAAAGTCTTCAAATCATCTGATGATCACAGAATTTCAGGCCGGCGAGGTTTTACTGATCGATAAACCTTATACGTGGACCAGTTTTGATGTGGTCAACAAGATCCGGTATGCCTTTAAGCCCCATAAGATCAAAGTGGGTCATGCCGGAACGCTCGACCCCCTTGCCACAGGCCTGCTGGTGGTATGCGTGGGAAAAAAGACCAAAGAAATAGACCTGTACCAGGCGCAGGTCAAAGAATATACCGGTACGATCCTCGTGGGCCGTACCACCCCCTCCTTTGACCTGGAAACCGAACCTGACGCAGAATATCCCACAGGGCACATCACTCCAGAAATGATCGAGGAGGCCCGGAGAACATTCCTGGGAACCATCCACCAGGTTCCGCCTGTTTATTCTGCAATAAAGGTAGATGGAAAAAGGGCTTACGAATCGGCCCGGAAGGGAAAAGAAGTGGAGCTGAAATCGCGGGAAGTACAGATCGAAGCCTTTGAGCTCGATATTTCCGATTTTCCGGAAGTGGGTTTCCGTGTGGTCTGTTCCAAAGGCACCTATATCCGCAGCCTGGCCCGTGATCTGGGTATAGCTTTAAACAGCGGAGCCTACCTGACCACCCTGCGGCGGGAAAGGATCGGCGATTTCCATGTTTCTGAAGCCCTTACCGTCGACCAGGCCGTTAACCTCGTCAAGAGTAACCTATGAAAAGAGAATGGTTTTGTACATCCCCGAAGTGTCACCCGACCCCCACCCTGTACGCACTACTTACTACCCGGAACTCCTATGAAGATCTATCATAACCTCTCCGAATTCAAACCCAGGGGTAACGCCATCGTTACCACAGGAACCTTTGACGGGGTGCATATCGGCCACCGGAAAATTTTATCGCGCCTGATCGAAAAAGCCCGGGAAGTAAACGGTGAATCGGTGTTGCTGACCTTCTGGCCGCATCCCAAGCTGGTACTTTCTCCGGACAGCCATACGCGGGTAACCCGTATCCTGACCACCATAGAAGAAAAGACCGGACTGCTGGAAGAACTGGGCATTAACCACCTGGTCGTTCTGCCTTTCACCCGCGAGTTCTCAGAGCTCAGTTGTGAACAATATATCGAAGACGTGCTGATCAGCGGATTTGGTACCAAAGCCATGGTCATCGGTTATGACCATCGGTTCGGACGAAACCGCGAAGGTGGTATCGATTACCTCCTTCAGCATTCCGAACGCTTTAAAATAGAGATAGAGGAAATCAGCCGCCAGGAGATCGATAATATCACCATCAGCTCCACCAAGATCCGGAAGGCTCTTGAAGAAGGCGACATCCGGACAGCCAATGAGCTTCTGGGAAGAAACTATGATTTTTCCGGAACCGTGGTCAAGGGTCGTCAGCTTGGGCGCCAGATCGGTTTCCCTACCGCCAATGTAAAAATCCCGAATGAATTCAAGCTTATTCCCAAAAACGGGGTTTACGCCGTACAGGCCTGGGTAAGGGGGATCCGCTACAGCGGGGTGATGAATATCGGGGTGCGCCCCACCGTAGAAGGAAAAGGCATTACCCAGGAAGTACATATTTTTGATTTTTCTGACGATATTTACGGGGAAACGGTAAAAGTGGATATCGTGGATTTCATCCGTGACGAGCAGAAATTCGACGGTATCGATCCGCTTATCACGCAGATCAAAGAAGATGTCGAAACGGCGAAGAGGATGCTGGGAAACCGTAAGTAACGGGTGGTGAGTTTCGGGTTTATTCGTGATGCCGTTGGTGTATCATTTTCTCACTACTCACTACTAAAATTTACCTATGAAAAAACAGGTCTTTTGGATAATCGCACTGATATGTATTTTTACCCTCTGGTGCTTTCAGTATGCCATCACCGTGAATATTCCCTGGTGGGATGATTTTCACGGCATTATCCTGCCGGTGTACGACCTCTTTACGGAGAAAACTTTTATGGAAAAGTTCCGGAATTTTGTTTCACTGAACAATGAGCACCGGGTCGTCAATGACCGCATCTTTACCCTTCTGATCTATCTCATTACCGGCAAATTCGAGCTGAAGGCGCTGGCACTTTTCGGCTTTGTCAACCTGATCGTCATTTTTCTGGTCCTCGTAAAAGTGCTCAGAATGCAGAAAACGGCCTGGGTAGCCATTCTGCCCGTGCTCTTCCTGATCTTCCATGCCCAGTATTACGAGAGCCTGCAGTCGCTTATGGTACCCTTTCAGAACTTTTCTGTAATCCTTTACATGCTGTTGAGCCTGTACTTTCTGGTGTTCAGAAAAGGATTTCTCTGGGGCTTTGTATTTGCGTTAGCTGCTATTTTCTCACATGGAAACGGTATCCTGGTCTTTATTCTTGGAGCTCTGGTCCTTATAGCCCATCAAAAATACAGGCAAACGGCCGTTTGGGCTTTGCTGTCTCTGATTACAGTATTGATTTACTTTTGGGGATACTCCAAGCCCGGATGGACAAACAAAGCCGTAGTTTCTCCATGGGATAACCCCTTTGCGGCCATTCGATATGGTTTTGAGTTTTTAGGGGCCTATTCTTTAAATGGGGTAGAAATATCCACCGAATTAGCTTCTTCCTCTCTGAAACAGCTTTTCCCGCAGTTATTCGGTTGCTCAGTAGTGCTCATTTGGCTGTTTTTAGTATTAAAAAAATACCCTTTAAACCATATAAAAGCCTCTCTGCAGAAGTTGAAAGACAACCCATCCGATCAGTTTTTACTGGCTATGGCTGCTTTTTTTCTGGCTACAGGCGTAATCATGGGATTAACCCGTACAGGCTTCCCCGTACTTAGCCGGTATACCATTAATTCTTCGTTCTTCCTGGTAGCGGTTTGGGGATTTTATATTACCAATTATTCTCAAATAGGCAGTAAGCTCGTTTCTTTAATTGCTTTTGGCGGGCTCCTCCTCTCCTATTATAATGCGACCGCCAAAGCAGGTGCCTTTAAGCAAAACTGTATAACCGATGCCATAAATTACCAGGTAAACGGTACCTGGGCAAACGGTTACAGTGACTCAAGCCACGTTTCACGGGTGAATCCGTTATTGAGAGCACCTTTGAAATCCGGTGCATATGTTTTCCCGAAATCAGAACTCAATAATTTTACCCGATGGGACACCCGAACCAACAGGGAGGGTCCGGACTTCAGTATCGTGGATAATTACCTGATAATTTCCGGAACGGCGAAAAGCGAGGTGTTTTTCACCCTTGAATCAAAAGAATATCAATTCATTTTCCCGGCTGATAAGATCCGGAATAACCCGAAAAACCTGCTCCTGCAAAGAACGTATTATTCTGATCTGTACCGAACCGTCTTCCCTGTAAATGTTATCCCTGCCGATAACTACCGCATCTTCCGGATCCAACGAACCGGCAAAGACCAATTCGTCAAATATGATCTGGGGAGGACACTGACCCGGGACAAAATGGTGTTATAGCCTGTTTGATCACACAAATAAGAAGAATAAGTACAATAAAAATAGGGGTGTCCGCTGATTTCTTATCTACAGATAAGTTATAAGTCGGTCAGGAGTACTATTTTTGCTATAGACTAATTTATTCACACAATGACAGCCCGCACAAAAAAGCATAACGCTACCAATATGCGTTCACGCAGCTTTCATGATAGCAGGATAGAAAAATACAAACAGAGGTATATTCCGGAGGTGGAAACTCCGAAGGAATGGAAGGAAGCAACCTTAACCAATCTGAGCAAATTTATTAAGGCATATTATCAGGGAAATCTGCAAGGCTCAGCGGTTATAAATATTGATAAGGGGATAAGAATAACATTTTCAGGTCAAGGAAGGCAGAAAATAACAAAGGGCTCATTTTTATACAGTAAAAAAGCCGCGCTGGTGCTAATTCTAAAGGAACTACTTGAACTAGCTGAATTTAATAATTTCGGGCAAAGAAAACGTAATGATCCGGGTGCATTAATGGGTTATCTGAACTTTAAAGTAAAATGCAGAATAGACGGAAAATTAGAGACAGTAAGGATTGCCTGCATGATGTACCGCGCTGATCGGATCTACTTTAATCACGAAGTAAACATAAAAAAAGGCTGTAAACCTTGCAGGCGCACTGTATGCATTTCCTGATACGAGGGGTTTACAGCCTTTTATTTGAGAACGATGCAAATCAACAAATAGTTTCTTTTTTAATACAAAAAAATCGATTAATGAATTTCGAAATTATAAAAGAGCAGCCTAAGACGGAGCACCTTATGAGTTTGTGATTTCTACGCCTTTATTTTTATGAAAATATACCCCGGATACTTACGCATTCCTCACATAGCTGCCCAGCACCTTAATATAGCTCCCGTGCTTCTTCAAAATCTTCTGGAAGTTATCATCTTTACAATAGCCCAGGAACTCAATAAAGAACCAGAAATTAAAGTCTTCGCTACCTTTGTACGGGCGGCTTTCTATTTTGGTCAGGTTGATGTTGCCTTTCCGGAAATCCTGCAGGAAACGGGCCAGGGAGCCGGCCTCATCCGTCTTGGGCAAACGCGCCACAATGGTGGTCTTGTCGTTGCCGGAAGGCTGGTTCTCATAATCCTTACCGAGAATAAAAAAGCGTGTCCGGTTATTGCTGTTGTCTTCTATGTTATGAAACAGCACGGGCAAACGGAACAATTTGGCCGCTATCTCGCTGCATATCGCCGCTGACTCCGGGTCTTCGGCGGCCAGACGCGCCGCCTTGGAGGTAGATTCCACCTGGATCTCCTCCGGGTTATGTTGTTCAAAATATTTGTTCAGGAAACCCCGGCACTGCCGGAAAGCGATATCCTTGGAATAGATGCGTTTTATCCGGGCCGGATTTTCTGCCTCCGTGGCCAGGGCAAAATGCACCGGGATTTTGAGCTCGGCAGCAATGGATATGTCTGTCTCACTCAGCAGATCCACCGTCTCGTACACGATCCCCTCCTGGTTATTCTCGATCGGGATCACCCCGAACCGCGCCCGGCCCGTCTCCACCGCTTCAAATACCGAACGGATGGTAGGCAGGGTCATGTATTCCGACATGGCACCAAACCGGCTCTCCGCGGCCTGGTGTGTAAAGCTGCCTTCGGGCCCCAGGTAGGCCACCCTTTCCGGCAGCTCAATGTTTCGCGCAGCGGCAAAGATCTCGAGGAAGATGGCTTCAATGGCTGAGGACGTCAGCGGCCCTTCAGACAGGCTGACCATCCTTTCGACGATCCACTTTTCGCGCTCCGGCCGGTAAATAGATCCCCGCGTCTCTTTCTTGATCTCCCCTACTTTCTGCACCCACTGCATACGCTCGTTCAGGAGGCTGATCAGCTGTTCATCAATGCGGTCTATTTCTTTTCTTACGTTTTCTATGGTCATCTGATTACTCGTCTACGATCTCTACTTCTTTTTCTTCCAGAATATCCTGCTCCACAATGAGGTTATCGATAATGAACACCTGCCGTTCTGGTGTGTTCTTGCCCATGTAATAACCCAGTATTTTAGGTATGGTCGATTCCTTCTCCAGGATCACGGGGTCCAGCTTGATGTCTTTCGAGATAAAGCCTTCGAACTCATGGGGGGAGATCTCCCCCAGACCCTTAAAACGGGTGATCTCCGGCTTACCACCCAGCTTATGGATAGCGTTGAGCTTTTCTTCTTCCGAATAGCAATAGTGCGTCTCCTTTTTATTCCGAACCCGGAAGAGCGGGGTCTGAAGAATAAACAGGTGCCCTTCCCGTACCAGTTCAGGAAAAAACTGCAGGAAAAAGGTAAGTAAAAGCAGGCGGATGTGGGACCCGTCCACGTCGGCATCCGTAGCAATAATGATCTGGTTGTAGCGCAGGGTTTCTATCCCGTTCTCAATATCCAGGGCGTGCTGCAAAAGGTTGAATTCCTCGTTCTCATACACCACTTTCTTGCTCAGCCCGAAACAGTTCAGCGGCTTGCCCCTCAGGCTGAATACCGCCTGGGTTTCCGGGCTCCGGGCTTTGGTGATCGAACCGCTAGCCGAGTCGCCCTCGGTGATAAACAGCATGGTATCCAGCTTCCCTTCAAACTTCTCGTCGGTCAGATGAAACCGGCAGTCGCGGAGCTTCCGGTTATGCAGGTTCGCCTTTTTCGCCCTTTCGTTGGCAATTTTCTTCACCCCCGCCAACTCTTTCCGTTCCCTTTCCGACTGCTCGATCCGCCGTTTAAGAGCATCCTTCACTTCGGGATGCATGTGCAGAAAGTTATCCAGCTTCTCCTTCACAAAATCGTTCACAAATGTACGCACGGTAGGCGCATTTTCGTCGAGGCTGATATTGTTTGACCCCAGCTTGGTTTTGGTCTGTGACTCAAAGACCGGCTCCTGTATCTTTACCGCTATAGCGCCGATGATCGATTGCCGCACATCTTCCGAGGCGTAATCCTTGCCGTAATGATCCCGTACGGTTTTCACTACAGCCTCTTTAAAAGCCGAAAGATGGGTACCTCCCTGGGTAGTATTTTGTCCGTTCACAAAAGAATAATACTCCTCCCCGTACTGGTTGCCGTGGGTGAGTGCCATTTCAATGTCTTCGCCCTTCAGGTGAATGATCGGATAACGGAGCGAGGCCTCGTCGGTCTTCCGGAGGAGCAGGTCAAGCAGACCATTGGCCGAATAGAATTTCTTCTTGTTCAGGTAGAGGGATAACCCGGAATTCAGGTAGCAGTAATTCCAGATCATGTTTTCCACATACTGCCCGATAAAGTGGTAATTCTTAAAAACGGTATTGTCCGGCTCAAAGACCACGTACGTCCCGTTTTTGGCATCAGTAAGCTCCACCGGGCTCTCCGACAGCAACTCCCCTCTTTCAAATGTCGCCGACTTCTTCTCGCCGTCCCTTATGGCCGTCACACTGAAATAAGAGGAGAGCGCATTCACCGCCTTGGTACCCACACCATTCAGTCCCACGGCTTTCTGAAAGGCTTTGGAGTCATATTTGGCACCTGTATTGATCTTGGAGACCACATCCACCACCTTCCCCAGCGGAATACCCCGGCCGTAATCCCGGACAGACACTTTACCCTCATCGATCGACACTTCGATCGACTTCCCGAAGCCCATCGCGTACTCGTCTATACAGTTATCCAGCACCTCTTTAAGTAATACATAAATACCATCGTCAGGAGCGGATCCGTCACCCAGCTTACCGATGTACATCCCGGGTCTTAACCGTATGTGTTCCTTCCAGTCCAGCGAACGAATACTGCTCTCGTCGTAATTATTCTCAGCCATAGTAAATATTAAATCCCCAATTCAAACGTTTACAAAAGTAAAATATGACATGAATATCTTTTAACGCAAAGTTCACATTTATTCAGTTTCTTCTCGTATTTTTGTAGATTCTTAGTCAAAGCGAAAACGCATCAAATGAAATTGTTCAAAGTTAGGAAGACAAATTTAATTGTTAAGATAGTTTTAGTTTTATTATTGAATCTATCTCTTGTTAAAGCGGTAACTGCGCAGGAAAAGGAGAAGGAAAAAGAAACCAAAGCCACTACCCAGAAAACCGCTGAGCAGCCTCCGAGAAATGTCCCCGTTAACAACCGTACCACTACCCGGGAGGGAAGAGTGCCGGCGGTTACTCCTACGGAAGGGCGGACCCTCACGCTGGCACCGGACGATGCGGCAGCCATTGAAGCCGAAGAGCTCAATCGCCTGGCCCGTGAAGCGGAGATCGCCGCCGATGAGGTCAGGGCCGCGACCATTAAAAGAACCTTCGGGAGCTCGATCTTCGCCAATTCAAAATTCGATGTCACCCAGGCCGTTAATATTGCCACCCCCAACAATTACGTATTAGGGCCCGGCGATGAGCTGGAGGTCGTGGTTTACGGATTTTCCCAGAACATACAAACGGCCAAGGTCAATGCCGACGGCTACATTGTGCTGGAGAAAAGCGGTGTGGTCTCGGTGGCAAACCTGGATATGGAAACTGCCACGGAAAAGATCAAAGCCGCCTTGTCCAGAACCTACGGCGGGATCAAAACGGGTAATACCTTCATCAGGGTTTCACTAACGGGACTCAGAACCATTAAAGTAAGAGTAGCGGGCGAAGTAATAGCCCCCGGCACATACACCCTTACCTCTTTCAGTAATCTTATGGCTGCCCTCTATGTTTCCGGAGGACCCAATGACATCGGTACTTATCGTGACATTCTCCTGATAAGAGGCAACCGGGAGGTCGCCCGTCTTGATATATACGAATTTATCGTGAAAGGCTACGCTTCCGGTGATATGCTTCTGAAAGACCAGGATGTGGTGCATGTGGGTCCTTTTATCTCCCGTGTGGCCGTTTCCGGGTTTACCAAACGCACCGGCCTTTTCGAGACCAAACCGGGGGAAAAGCTCAGCGACCTCTTAAAATATGCAGGCGGTTTCAACCAATACGCTTATTCCGACATTGTAAAGATCTACCGGAACACCTCCAGCGAACGCAGGATCGTCAATATCAATAAAGCCGACTTTGAGAATGAGAATGTTTTCATGGGCGATTCGCTAGTGGTAGAAAAGGTTCTGGACCGGATCGAAAATATGGTGACCATTACCGGAGCTGTTTTCCGGCCGGGCGAGTATTCGCTGGACTCCAACCCCACGCTCACCCAACTCATCCAATCGGCTTCCGGGCTGAAAGAAGAGTCGCTGCAGGGCCGCATCAACATCAACCGCACCAACAACGACCTTTCTGTTTCCAATATCTCCGTGAATTATCACGACATCCTCGAAGGCCGCTCGGATGACATTAAGCTGAAGCGCCTGGACGAGGTCATTGTACCCAGCATTTTTGAACTGACAGAACAGTCGGTGATCCGCATCCGGGGTGCGGTAAACCATGAGGATGCCAGAGAAGGAATTGAGCTGCCTTATGTGAAAAACATGACGGTGCAGGACGTGATCGTGCGGGTAGGCGGACTTACGGAAGCGGCCTCCCTGTCGCGCATTGATATCGTCAGAAGAAAAAGAAATATTGATCCGAAGCAGTCTGATGCCCAGATCGCTGACATCATCCAATTCAGCATGCGGCCCGACCTCAGCCTGGTCGGCTCGCGCGAAAGCATCGTTCTTTTACCCTTTGATGAGATCATCGTCAGAACGTCGCCCAATTATGAGAAGCAAAACATGGTGAAGATCTCCGGGGAGATCATGTTCCCGGGCCCATACGGCATAGAATACAAAGACCAACGGGTTTCCCGGCTGATTGAAGCGGCCGGAGGCCTGACCGACCTGGCTTACCTTGACGGCGCTATTTTGCTCCGGAAAACACTCCTGAGTGAGCGTCAAAGGAAAAAGAGGGAGGAAACACTCAGCAACCTCAATATCGGGAACAAGGTCAAAACCACGGAGGGTCTCGACGATACCACCACCATTGCCACCATCACTACCGAAGGAGAAGAAGCGGATTCGTATATCAACGAAGATATTCCTATTGACCTCCGGAGGATCCTCGCCAACCCGAACGACATTACCCACGACCTGATCCTGCAGGATGGGGATGAGATCGTGATTCCCAAGAGATTGGAAACCGTGAGGATTGAGGGGGAAATACTGTATCCCACCACCGTAAAATACAATTCGGGTAAGAGCTTCCTCGATTATATCTCTTCTGCGGGCGGATACACCCGGAAATCAGCCAAGGGCAGCGCTTATGTGCGATATCCTAACGGCAGCGTAGACCGTACGCGTAAATTCATGTTTATGCGTTTTCACCCGAAAGTAGAGCCGGGCAGCGAGATCGTTATTCCGCCGAAAGCGGAAACCACAGCCGAACAATTCAATCAATTCTCCGGGCTGGTCACTACTGTCAGTGCCACCCTGGCTACTATCGTGACTATCATTGGTTTAATCAGGCTTAACAGGTAAGATGGACAATAACAAGGATCAGGTATCGACCAAAGAGTTTTTAAAGTCGGTCTTTAATTATTTTCAGTTTTTGGGCAGCTGGTGGCAGCTCCTGCTGATCGTGCTGGTAGCGGGAAACCTGTACGACATGATCAAAAATAACTATTTCTCCACCACCAGAACCTACGGAGCCAACACCCAGTTTAACATTGACCTGGAAGGCAACGCACAAAACCAACTGGGCGGACTCGCCTCGGCTTTTATGGGGAATACCGCTTCCAATAGCGGACTGATGGACATCACCAATTTCCCGCTGATCATCATGTCAAGAACAGTTTTTGAGAATGCCCTGATGACCGAAACGGAGCTTTTCGGAAGGAAAGACCTTTTTGTTAACTTTTTTATTGACAGCAGCGACATCAAAACCAAAGAATGGGGCGGAAATCTCTTCCGTGAGCCCTCTTCTTACGGTGAGATGCGATTTGAAAAGAAAAAACCTTCCGAATTCTCACCGTATGAAAATCAGGTGATGGGTGATATATACAAAAAGCTGTTTGAAAATACGAATATGGAGAAAGAACAGGGTACCTCCATCTATACTCTTTCGGCCGTCATCAGCAATGAACTGCTTGCCAAAACCTGGATTGAACTCCTTCTTTCGTCCACAGGAAATTTCTATACGGAAATGAAGACTGTGCGGACCCGGAAAATGATCGCCGTTCAGAAAAAGCGGGTCGACAGCCTGAGCAAAATTCTGCGGGGCAACGATTCCCAACTGGCCCGTGTTACGTTTGAACAGCCGGATGCGGTCAACCCTTTGGCCGGGATGAATCAAAGCAAACTGACCCGGGATAATACCTACCTGTCCAATCTCTACTTCACTAACTTAAACAACCTGGATAACCTGAACAACCTGTTGGTGGAACAAACCCAGTTTTTTCATATTCTGACGCCGGTAAAATTACCGCTGGACGCTACGTCAAGAATAGGAATAAGTGTGAGGTTGACAGGTCTGATCCTGTTGGTAGCTACCATCATTATCATTTCACTCAGAAAATCTTATTCAGACATCATGTCTGAATAATAGCGTTTATGGACTCCAGAGTTAGAGTAATTACCAATAAAAAAAGTATTTCAGAGTATATCGCTGAGATCTGGGATTATAATGAGCTGTTCTGGATACTGGCGAAGCGTGATATCATCGTTAAATATAAGCAGGCCGTACTGGGAGTAGGCTGGGCGGCTGTCCGCCCGCTGATCACCACGCTGGTCATGGCCCTGGCTTTCGGAAGACTGGGAAAGCTGGATGTAGACTCGGCCATCCCTTACATGCTGATCGTTTCGGTGGGTGTGACCGTCTGGCTCTTTTTTTCTCAAAGCCTCACCACCATCAGCACCAGCCTGGTGCTGAATTCCAACCTGGTCACCAAAGTATATTTCCCCCGGCTGATCATTCCACTGTCGTCCATATTTATAGGGCTGGTCGATGTAGTGGTTTCTCTCGGTGTATTCGCCGGCCTTTGCCTCTTCTTCCAATACGTCCCTGACTGGAAACTCATCTTCATTCCTTTCATACTGGCGCTAACTTTTCTGGCTTCTTTCGGTGTGGGGCTGATTGCTGCCGTACTGAATGTAAAATACAGGGACATCGGACAGGTAATCTCTTTCGTGGTGCAGTTCGGCACCTTCCTTTCGCCGGTGGCCTACCTGACCGATGCCTATAAAGACGCCGCTAACGGTAACTTTTTCTATAAACTGGCCATGCTGAACCCCGTTACCGGATGCATAGATGCCATGCGCTGGGCCATGTTAGGTGACTTTGCGGCTTTTAACTGGAACAGCTTTATTCCGTTGGTCCTGTTTATCTTTGTCACTTTCTTTTACTCTATCCGCTTCTTCAGAAAGCATGAAGATACATTCGTGGATTACATCTAAAGATCTATGACCGTACTCAGTGTTGAAAATATTTCCAAAAAATATATCCTGAACAACAAAGGAAAGTCGAATGACGACCTTCGGGATACCCTTACCGGCTGGTCTAAAAAGCTGCTCAGCGCCGGAAAGTCCGTCGATACCAAACAGGATTTCTGGGCATTGAAAAATGTCAGCTTTGAAGTTCAGCAGGGCGACAGGCTGGGACTGGTGGGTGCTAACGGAGCCGGAAAGTCCACGCTGCTGAAAATACTCAGCCAGATCACAGAACCTACTACCGGGAGCGTCAGGATCAGGGGGCGTATGGCCAGCCTTCTGGAAGTAGGAACGGGTTTTCATCCCGAACTCACGGGCCGGGAGAACATTTTCCTGAACGGCGCTATCCTGGGCATGAAAAAGACCGAAATTCACCGGCAATTTGACGCTATCGTGGATTTTGCCGGCATAGAAAAATTTATTGACACTCCCGTAAAAAGATATTCTTCCGGGATGTACGTACGCCTGGGTTTCGCCATTGCAGCCCACCTGGAGCCGGAGATCCTGGTGGTGGATGAGGTGCTGGCTGTGGGTGACGCCGACTTCCAGAAAAAAAGTATAGGGAAAATGAGAGACGTATCCAGCAGCGGAAGAACGCTGCTTTTCGTTTCCCATAACCTGACCGCCGTACAGGGACTTTGCGACAAAGGCGCTTACCTGAGGTCCGGTGAGCTGATCAGGTTCGGACCCATCGACGAAGTGATCACCGAATATGTAAAGAACGTTTCTAAATTCCAGCTGGAGCAATCGTGGACAGACCCGGATCAGGCTCCCGGAAATGATTTTGTCAAAATAAAGACCATCCGGCTCGTGCCGGACGAAAGCCATACCCGGCCTAACCTGGATACCACCACTCCGTTTCGCCTGGAGCTGGAATATTGGAATTTTGTGGAAAATGCGGAACTGAACGTAAGCATTTTTCTGTATAGTATGACCGGGGAGTGCGTTTTTAATATCGGTGATGAGGCACAGTTCTACCGGAAAGGCACCGTGAAGTCGGTTTGTGAGATCCCCGGCGATTTCCTGAACGACGGCTCCTATTATATCTCGGTGATGATCGTAAGAGAGCGCCTGGCGCCGGTGTACTTTTTCGAAGACGCCATCGCATTTGACATCATTGATTACCGCGAAGGTACCGACTGGGTGGGCAAATGGCCGGGGGCCATTCGTCCTAAAATGATACGGGTAAAATCCTGGCAAACCGAACTATCATGACCGACAGAATAAATGTAACCAAATCATTCCTCCCTCCGAGGCAGGAATACGAACGGATGCTGGAAAGGGTCTGGGCATCGGAATGGCTGACCAATAACGGCCCCCTCCTGGTAGAGCTCGAACAAAAACTGCAGCAAAAGCTGGATCTGCCCTACCTGGCGATCACGGGTAACGGAACCATCGCCATTCAGCTGGCCATCAAGGCGCTGGATCTGTCGGGAGAGATCATTACCACCCCCTTCTCCTACTGTGCTACCACCACTTCCATCTTGTGGGAAAATCTGAAGCCGGTTTTTGCAGACATCAATCCCGAAGACCTAAACATTAATGCCGACCAGGTGGAAAGTCTTATCACCGAAAAAACCACCGCACTGCTGGCCACCCATGTGTACGGAAATCCCTGCAACGTGGAAAAACTGGAAGCGCTGGGGAAAAAGTATGGCCTGAAGATCATTTATGATGCGGCCCATGCCTTTGGTGTGGAATATAACGGCCGTTCGCTGCTGGCTTACGGCGATGTTTCGACCTGCAGCTTTCATGCCACCAAGGTCTTCCACACCGTAGAAGGCGGCTGTGTGGTATGCCATGATCCCGGGCTCTACGAGACCATCAGGCTCATGCGCAGCTTCGGTCACGTTCAGGACGAATATTTCCTGCCGGGAGTAAACGGTAAAAACTCGGAATTCCATGCTGCTATGGGCCTGGTCAACCTGAGACATCTCGACGCCATCATTGCGGGCCGGAGACAGGTTTTTGCCATTTACGACGAACTCCTGAACTGGAAAAAGTTGTACAAGCCTACCGAAAGAGCCAGCGACCTGGTATACAATTATGCTTATTATCCGGTGGTTTTGCCCGACATGACCACCACCTTGCAGGTCATTGAAGCGCTTAACCGGGAGAATATCTACCCGAGAAGGTATTTTTACCCCACGCTCAATACCCTGAAATATGTTCCGGTGAAGTATGACTGCCCTGTGAGTGAGGATATTTCTCCACGGGTGATCTCTTTGCCTCTTTACCCGGATCTTGATCATGAGATCGTCCGGAAAACAGCCCGTATTATCAACGCCCATATCTAGTGACGGTTTGCAGGATAAGAAGGAAATATTATTCGTCAGTCATGATGCCAACCGGGCGGGGGCACAGATCTTCCTGTATAATGTCATGGCTTACCTGCAGGATAACGGCTATTCGGTGGTTCTTCTCCTGGTGAACGACTGGGGGAACTTGCGGGAAACCTTCGAAAGCCGCTTTGTGACCTATTCGATGAGCCGGTCGGCGGTAAGCCGCCCTGCAATTTCACGATGGAGCCGCCTCCTGAGAAACCCGCCCACGGTACTGGAAACGATCAAAGCAAAGCATCAGATCGGGCTGGTGTATGTGAACACTATTGCGGCTGTCCACCTCCTGGAGAGTCTGAAATCTACCTGGCAGGTACCGTTGGTAACGCATATCCATGAACTTTCCTACTCCATCAGCCAGTATGGACCGGCCGATGCGCTGCCGCTCCTGTTCCGCCACTCCGATACCATAGTAGCCTGCTCCGATGCCGTAGCGGTCCATCTTCGCCAATATGAGAAAACCGACCGGATCCGCGTCATTCACTCCTTCGTGGATAATGAACAGATCCTGAAGGTTCATACACATTCCGACCGGACGGAGGTTCTTCAGGAATGGGGCTTAGACCCGGGATATACCTGGATAGGCGCCTGTGGCAATGCCGACTGGCGCAAGGCTCCCGACATTTTTGTACAGATAGCGGCCCGCGTTTCAGATCCGTCGATCCGCTTTGCCTGGATCGGGATCCGGGAGGATGACCCGATAAAAAGCCACCTGGAATACGATGCCGCCAGGCTGGGCATAAGCGATAAAATCGCCTGGCTGCCGCCCACTCCTGCGGCCGTGGAACTGATCAACGCCATGGACCTGTTCTTACTTTGCAGCCGGGAAGATCCTTTTCCACTGGTGATGCTGGAAGCCGCCCTGTGCCAAAAGCCTGTACTGGCTTTTAAAAATACGGGGGGAGGAGATGAATTCATCGAACAGGACGCCGGATGGCAGGCGGAATACCTGAATGTGGAACAGATGGCCGCCCTGATCGCGTCGGTTACTCCTTCGGAAAAGAAAAAACGGGGCGAAGCAGCACAGAAAAAAGTACTGGAGCGCTATAACTTTAACAGTTCCATGAAAAAGATCAGGGATCTTGTGGACGAAAATTTTATTTTTTTACAGGGATCCTGACAATATTTAGGGACGTTGTCGGGTTAAAAAAGAAAGAACCTGAATATGAACAAATATATAACCATCGTATTTATCTGTTTTGCTTTACAAGGGTTTTCGCAGAAAGAAAAGGGCAAAATAATCTCAGCGCCTAAAATACCGCAGTCGTCCAAGAATACTCCGGCGAAGAAAGAAACTACCAAAAAAGACGAGTTTGATTTTATTTTTGAAGATGAACCCCGCCTCCGGTTCTCTAACCAGTACGAAGGGAGCAACAGCAATAAAGCGGCCGCACCGGCAGGCCCTAATTCCAACTATAAGGAAGGAATACGGATAGAACCGTTGCGGGAGATCAACAATATTGTACATGAAGATACATCTTCTCTGGACGAAGGGGAATTAATCATTCTCGAAATAGAGGAAGAAGCTCAGTTTGCAGGCAGTGAGAACATGGTAAAGGTAGCGTCTTATTACTCGGTATGGGACACCAAAAGCCTCAATCCGTACGGTACCCCCCCGAAGACCTTCAACGAGATCGTTAACATTACACTTTATAACGAAAAAGAAGGGCGTAACTGGGCTCCGATGCTTGACAATTTCCGCCTGACATCTCATTTCGGTTATCGTAACCGTCGCTGGCACAAGGGGACCGATCTTTCTCTGGATACCGGTGACAAGGTATACGCAGCTTTTGATGGTATTGTCCGGATCAGCGGTACATTTAACGGTTACGGCAGGACGGTACTACTCAGACATTACAACGGACTGGAAACACTTTATGGTCATCTCTCCAAGATAGCGTTCGAACCCAATACCCTGGTAAAGGCAGGTGACGTTATCGGCCTCGGAGGCAGTACGGGCCGTAGCTCGGGGCCGCATCTTCATTACGAAACCCGGTATGAAGGAAACCAGTTTGACACCGAAAATATTTATGAATATACCCCTAACCAGATCCGGATCCGCTCCCAGGAATTTACCATATCCTCCCGCCTTTACGATTACCTCCGGGGCGGACGATCCATTCCGCCCAACTTCCGCAGCAGCGAAACCGCCGGCGGTGATTCGATGGATGACAATGAGGATCTCGATGATTTTGAAGAAGAAGTGCCTGTAAAAACGGTGCAAAAATTATGGCACTCCGTCAGGAAGGGGGAAACCCTGTCGTCGATTGCCAGAAGGTTCAACATGACTGCCCGGGAACTGGCCCAGCTTAACAGAATCCCTCTGAACAAAAAGATTTATCCCGGTTTAAGACTTCGAGTAAGATAATGAAAATTGATATATTGGTCTTTTCAGCACATCCCGATGATGCCGAACTGGGATGCTCCGCTACCCTTGCCAAAGAGATAGCTGCCGGTAAAAAAGTGGTGATCACTGACCTAACACAGGGCGAGCTCGGTACCCGCGGAAGCGGCCCTCTCCGTTTGGAAGAAGCTGCAGCCTCCGCCGCCATCCTGAATCTTTCTGCCCGTGAAAACCTGGGCTTTAAAGACGGTTTTTTTAAAAATGATCCTGAACATCAACTGGAGATTATCAGAATAATTCGGAAATACAGGCCTGAGATTGTATTACTCAATGCTCCTGAAGACCGTCATCCCGACCACGGAAGGGCTGCACAACTTTGTACCGAAGCCTGCTTTTACAGCGGACTCCGTAAAGTGGTAACCTTTGATGCAGATGGCGCCGAACAGACCGCATGGCGCCCTAAAAATGCCTATCATTATATCCAGGACAGGCTGCTTAAACCAGACTTCGTAGTGGATGTTACCAACTTCTGGCACATCAAAACCGCCAGTATTCTGGCCTTTAAGAGCCAGTTTTTTGATCCGGAATCGCAAGAACCCGCCAGTTATATATCCTCACCGGAATTCCTGGAATTTATAAACAGCCGGGGCCAGGAGTTCGGCCATCAGATCGGTGTTCGCTACGGTGAAGGATTTATCAAATCGAAAACGCCCGGAGTGAATAGCTTATTCGATCTGGTGTAATCCTCTCTTCTGCCGCGGAAGGTTACTTTTTCGCGGCCCGATTTGTCTATACCGCTCTTTATTTCCTGCGTGTCAGTGACCTTACCACTATCTTCAGGTGGTTATATAAATTAGGCAGAAAACCAAAATGTTCCTGCAATACCCGGTAACGATCCTTCCAGGATTTCCATTGGTGCTGATGAGATATCCCTCCGGTAAGGTAGCGCGCGAGGATACCCGGATACTGAAACACCTTTGAAGAGCTTTTCAGACATTGGATCTCCCAGTCGATATCGGCACTGAGATTATCTGTCCGGTAAGCGGGTGCTATCGCTCTCCGGGCAATAAACGACTGATGACAGACCAGCATTCCCCGGTCATATTTATCCCAGGATAAAACCTCCGGCACCTTGTGCGGCATCAGCACTGAACGCAGGCCCA
>CAZLXI010000001.1:0-240258 GCA_964563435.1 uncultured Lacihabitans sp. | reverse complement strand
CTTCCCCCGCTTCGGTTTTCAGGAGAAGGCTTACCGCGGTGAGCACATCCTTATCGTCATCTACGACCAGTATGGAGGCGTTTTTTAGCTGCATTTGTCCAATATTTTTGAACCATATAAGGCATATAAGTTCATATAAGAATCTATATTTTGAAAGCTAATATGAACTTATATGCCTTATATGGTTTATCAAAATTACGTTGCTTTAACTTAGCATACAAACCACCCCGAAACTGTACCGTCACCGTACACAAGGTGTATCAAAACCGTACACCTGCTCTTTACAAAGTAAACTTCAACTTGCTGATAATAAACACTTTGCATTTTGGCATAATTTTGATTATATTTTTGACGATAAATTATGAAAAAGCTATTATGGATCGAAAGATAGAAAAAAAGAAGTGGAGCACGAAAAGGATTCTGACCATTGCTGGGATCGCGGGTCTTGCCGGACTGATCGGATGGAGCATCTACGCTACCTCCGGTGGGTCAAAGCTGAATGTAGACACCGAACGGCTGACCATCAGCGAGGTGACGAAAGGTCCGTTTAAGGAATCTATACCGGTGAACGGCGTGGTCATGCCCTTAACCACCATCTATCTTGACGTAACCGAAGGCGGCCGTGTGGAAGAAAAATTCGTAGACGACGGCGCCATGATGACCAAAGGCCAGCCTATCCTGCGGTTGGGCAACACTGACCTGGAGCTGAGCCTGGCGAGCCAGGAGACCCAGGTGTACAACGTACTGACCCAAATGAACATCTCCAAAAACAATGCTACACAAAATACCATTGGCAAGCTGAACCAGATGGCAGAAGTGGATAACGCTCTGAAAGAGGCCGAAAGGGTATACCAGCTGAATAAGAAGCTCTATGCGGAGAAGGTGATCGGCCAGCAGGAGTTCCAGCAGTCGGAAAACGCTTATAACTACCAGGTGAGAAGGAAAAAACTGACCGACGATATCCTGAAGCAGGACGAAGAAGTGATCCAGCTGATGCAAAGCCAGGACCGCGAATCGCTGTCCAAAATGCAGAATACTTTGCAGCTCATGCGTAAAAAGGTGGGAGACCTGGTGGTAAGGGCCCCCATTGACGGCCAGCTCACTTCGCTTGATGCCGAGATCGGTCAATTAAAGAATAAAGGTGAGCGGCTGGGGCAAATTGACGTGACCAACGGGTTTAAGGTCAGAGCCGACATTGACGAACATTACATAAACCGCATTTATACCGACCTCACAGGGGAGGCTACCATTGCCGGTAAATCCTATAAGCTGAAGGTGAAGAAAGTGTATAGCCAGGTGGCCAACGGCCGCTTCCAGGTAGATATGGAGTTTACCGGAGAGACACCGGGGAATATCCGCCGCGGACAAACCCTGCAGATCAGCCTGGCGCTGAGCGACGAGACCACGGCCACGCTTTTACCGCGGGGAGGCTTTTACCAGAAAACAGGCGGCAACTGGGTGTTTAAAGTAAGTGATGACGGAAAAACCGCCTACAAAGTGGATGTACAGTTCAACCGCCAGAGTCCCGAGTATTATGAAGTAACGAGCGGGTTGCAGCCGGGAGATAAGGTGATCACGTCGAGCTATGAGAACTTCGGGGATATCCGGGAGCTGCTGCTGAAGGAATGATGGAATAATACAACGCATATAAGTTTAAGTGAAAAACTAAAAACGGTCCGCCGCTGCGGTGAAAAGTTACGGAACAAGCTTTCATATTATAAACTAATTGTTCCATAACTTTTAACTGTTCACTTTTAACTGTTCACTTAAATGACAGATATGCCGGGTAGAGCAAAAATTAAACTGTAGCGATTCAATTTAAAAAATTCTTATATGCCTAATATGGTTAACAAAATGATAAAAATCACCGATCTCGAAAAATACTACCGCACCGAAGAGGTAGAGACCATTGCCCTGAATAAGCTCTCGCTGGAAGTGAAAGAAGGGGAATTTGTAGCCGTCATGGGCCCCAGCGGCTGCGGCAAGTCGACCCTCCTGAACATTCTCGGCCTGCTGGATGACCCCGACGGTGGCAGTTTTGTCTTTAATGGCACCGAAATAGCCGGCTACAACGAGCGCAAGCGCGCCGACCTGCGCAAGCATAACATCGGCTTTGTGTTCCAGAGCTTTAACCTGATCGATGAGCTGACGGTGTTTGAAAACGTGGAGCTGCCGCTGATCTATACGGGTGTGAAGCCTGCAGACCGGAAAAAAAGGGTGGAAGAGGTGCTCGACAAAATGCAGATCATGCACCGCCGCAACCACTTTCCGCAGCAGCTCTCCGGCGGTCAGCAGCAGCGGGTGGCCGTGGCCCGTGCGGTGGTGAACCACCCTAAGCTGATCCTGGCCGATGAGCCCACCGGTAACCTTGACAGCAGCAACGGTAACGAAGTGATGCAGCTCCTCACCGAGCTGAACGAGCAGGGCACTACGGTCATCATGGTGACACACAGCGAGCATGACGCCAAATACAGTCACCGGGTTATCCGGATGCTCGACGGGCAGACGGTGACGGAGAATATATTGAGCTGAGAGTTGCCATCTGCAGACCGTGATTTTAATCAGGGCGTGTCAGGTTAAATTTGGGTAATGTATTCAGAAAACACAAAAGAAAAAGCTATTAACAGATGAGATTATGATCCGAAATTATTCTAAAATCGCCTGGAGAAACCTGATCCGCGAAAAGGGATTTTCCGCCCTCAATATCCTGGGTCTGACCATCGGAATAGTATGTTCTTCGCTGATCTTTTTATGGATTCAGTACAAGTACGAAACCAACCGGTATTTTGAGGATCATGAGCAGGTGTATATCGTCAAAAATAACCAGCAGTACGGTGATGACATCATGACCTTCAGCTCCACTTCAGGACCGTTGGCAGCAGCCATGTACCGGGAGGTGCCGGGTTTTGATGCGGTCGCCCGCGTGCTGGATCACGGTGGCGTGCTGGGTGTGGGCGATACGTTTTTGTCCAGGAGCGGTTTGTACGCCGACAGCTCTTTTTTTGATATTCTTTCTTACCCTACAGTGAGTGAATCGACAGATTATTCAGCAGGAAATCCCAATCAGATAGCTCTGTCTTCGGAACTGGCCAAAACCCTTTTTAAAGATAGTAATCCCATTGACCAGGTGGTAAGTTTCAATAAAAAGGATCTTTTTACCGTAAAGAAAGTATATGATTTCCCGGATGAAAATATCACTATAAAACCCGGATTTATCATTTCGATGAATAAAGCCTTTCAGGACAGCAGTTTTGTCCGTAGCTGGAGCGGCTGGGGGCAGTGCGGGATCCGTACATATGCAAAACTGGAGGAGCAGGCATCTTTGGCGACGGTCAATCAGAAACTGAAACCGCTGGTAAAAGAAAAATCCGGGCAGTCGGTCAGTCACGAAGTATTTCTGTACCCGATCACACGTCTTTCCGTGTATAATAGTTTCAAAAACGGGGTTGAACAGCCGGGTGAAGGCAATATCAAATACATCCGGCTTTTCGGAATGATAGGAGTTATCATTCTGATCATTGCCTGCATCAATTTTATGAACCTTTCTACTGCCCGCAGTGAGAGGAGAGCCAAAGAAATAGGCCTGAAGAAAGTAGTAGGGGCTTCCCGCCCCCAGATAATGGGGCAGTTTATGCTGGAAAGTATTCTTACGGCCATGTTAGCGCTCGTATTGGCCATTCTTGTATTGTATATAGCAGTTCCCCTGTTCGGAAGAATGCTGGAAATGGACCTTTCCTTCCGGCTGTTTACGCCCGCAACCTTCGGAGGACTCCTGGCCATCGGGCTTTTTTGCGGTATTCTGGCGGGTTCTTACCCCAGCATTTATCTTTCTTCCTTTAACCCGCTGAATGCCCTTAAGAAGAAACGAAAAAGCAGCCGTATAGATGGCGCAGGATTTATACGGAAGGGGCTGGTGATTACCCAGTTTTCGGTAGCTATCGTTCTGATGGTATGTGTGGCAGTGATTTACAGCCAGATTAATCATGCCCGTAACCGTGACCTGGGGTATGATCTGAATATGGTGATGTCTATTTCTACATCCGGGCAGCTTATCTACAAACTGGATGCACTGAAGCAGGAGCTGAAGAGTAAAGGAGTGGTAACGGACGTGGCTATCGCTACTTCCAGCATTTTGGGGGTTTATTCCAACGGCGGCGGCTTCAGCTGGCCGGGCAAGGACGATTCGCAGGATCCCCTTATCAGTTTTATGGGAGTAGACGCCGCTGTACTACCTCTCCTTGACCTTGAGCTGGCCGGGGGCAGGAACTTCAAAGACGCTTCCGAAAACGGGAATAATATTATCGTTAACGATGCTTTTGCCCGTCTGATGGGAGAAGAAGGTAAAGTAGGTAAAAGTATTTTCCGGGGCAATGAAAATTATAACATTATCGGGATTACTAGACCCTTCGTATATAATGACCTTTATGGTGCCGATCAGCCACTGATGTTTTTTTCCATGTCACCTGAACAGATTTCTGCCTGGGGCGGGAGCATCTATGTAAAATTAGCGCCCGGTGCTGAAATCAGCGACCGGCTAAAGCAACTGGAAACGGTGGTAAAGTCATATGACAGCAGCTTGCCGTTTAGTTATAATTTCCTGGATGAGCAGTACGATGCGATGTTTAAAGGTACCCGCTTCACCGGCAAACTGGCTATGTTGTTTGGTGTCCTGGCTACCTTTATTTCCTGCCTGGGCCTCTTCGGGCTCTCAGCCTATACTGCCGCCAGCCGTATAAAGGAGATTGGCGTCAGAAAGGTGCTGGGCGCAGGCCTGACTAACCTCTCACTGCTCTTATCCATAGATTTTCTCAGGTTGGTGGCCATATCTTTTGTGATAGCGGCACCTGTAGCCTGGTATCTGATGACCCAGTGGCTGAAAGACTTTCATTACCGGGTAGAAATGAAGTGGTGGCTTTTTGCATTGATTGGTCTATTGTCAATTGGTATAGCGATAATTACTGTAAGCTTTCAGGCCGTCAAAGCGGCACTGGCTAATCCGGTGAAGTCATTGAGAAGCGAATAGGGGATTGATGCTTTCTGACAAGCTGTATTTTTCAAAGCAGTATATATCAAAAACGGGAATCATAAAACCCACAAAAGAAAAAGCTCTAAACGAATATAGATATGATCCGGAATTATTTCAAAATCGCGTGGCGGAATCTTGTGAAGCACAAGTTGTATTCCTTCATTAAAGTCGGAGGCTTTGCCTTCAGCATCGCGGCCTGTATTTTAATAAGCCTCTACATTGTTCATGAAACCGGCTATGACCGGTCTTACCCGGATGAAGAACAGATTTTCAGGGCCGTAGGTCAGTTCAATGATGACGAGGGGAATGTGCAGAAGGGCCTTGCCCTTCAGGCTCCCCTGGCGGCGGCACTTAAAGCTGACTTCCCCGAAATCCTGCAGGCAGGCCGCCTGTTGCCCAACCCGCTGTTCGGGGCAGGAAGTAACCAGGTTTCCACCGACCGGCATCCCGAAAGCGTTTATGAAAGAGGTTTCGTTTACGCAGATCAGGAACTCCTGGATATTCTGCACCTTCCCATGGACGACGGCAACCCGCGCGCTGCACTCACCGAACCCAATACCGTGGTGATGATTGCCTCCAAAGCAAAGAAATTTTTCCCCGAAGGTAATCCGGTGGGCAAGGTGATCTACCTGAACAATAACAAAAGTAAACCATATACCGTAAAAGGAGTTCTCGAAGACATCCCCACGAATTCTCATTTATGCGGGTACGATTTTTTCCTGTCTTTGTCAGGGGAGCCTTTCTATACCGGTGAGCAAACCAATTGGATGGGGAGCAATTATATCACTTATTTTAAGATCAGGCCCGGCACTGACCGCGATCAGCTGAGTGCCAAGATGACCCGAAGTGTATTGGACAACTACTGGATTCCCGCCATCAAAGCGGCAGGCCGTCAGGTGCCTGAACGGATCGCTACTGCTAAACTTATGCTTCAGCCTGTATCCGATATTCATTTGCATTCGGGTGATTTACGGGAGTATAATGAAGCTAATGCAAAGGGCGATATTCGTTTTGTGTGGCTTTTCGGAGGGATCGCAGGGTTTATCCTGCTCATAGCCTGTATCAATTTCATCAACCTGTCTACTGCCAAATCTGCGGGCCGTGCAAAGGAAGTAGGTTTACGGAAAGTGGCGGGTTCGCACCGCAGCGGGCTGCTGGCCCAGTTCCTGACCGAATCCATTCTCTATAGCGCACTGTCTTTCTTACTGGGCGTTATATTGGCCTGGCTTTTTCTGCCGCTCTTTAATCAGCTGGCCGATAAGCACCTGGCCTTTCCCTGGAAAAACGGGTGGTTCGCTCCGGCTATCCTTGTTTCAGCAACAGGCGTCGGGCTACTCGCAGGGCTCTATCCGGCCGTTTACCTGTCGGGATTCCGGCCTGTACAGGTGCTGAAAGGTCAGCATAGCCGCGGAACGGGCAATCCTGTTTTGAGAAACGGGCTGGTGGTGTTTCAGTTTACTACTTCTGTTATCCTCATTGTGGGAACGCTCATTATCAACAGCCAGATGCATTATATCCTGAACCGGAAGATCGGTTTTGAGAAAGACCAGGTGATGATCATCCAGGGAACACATACGTTGGGAGAGCAGCTGCAAACTCTGAAGGAGTCACTCAGCGATATTCCGCAGGTGCAGCAGGTATCGGTCAGTGACTACCTGCCCGTAAAGATGGATGGCGTAAAAAGGAACGGAAATTCTTTCTGGAAAGAAGGAAAGGTGAGCGAGGATGCTTCCGTTCCCGGCCAGATTTGGCAAATCGACGAAGACTATATCCCAACCCTGGGGATCAAGCTCCGCGAAGGGCGAAATTTCAGCAAGGGGCTGGCTACTGACTCCGAAGCGGCAGTCATTAATCATACGCTGGCCAAATCACTTCAACTGAACGATCCCATCGGCGCTGAGATCACCAACGGCGGAAGAAAAATGCGCGTGGTGGGAGTAGTGGAAGATTTTAATTTTGAGTCGATGAAGGAGGAAGTAAGCGCTTTATGTATGGTGCTGGGCAACAGTCCCACCACAATGGCCGTCAAGATAGGCGGAACAGACATGAAAGGAACGATTGCCGCCATTACCTCCCGCTGGAAGGCATTTTCTCCCAATCAAACCATCCGTTATACCTTTCTGGACACAAGCTTCGCCAATATGTACGCCGGTGTACAACGCACCGGAAGCATTTTCAGCTGCTTTGCGGTACTGGCTATCCTGATTGCCTGCCTGGGCTTGTTCGGCCTGGCGGCTTTTATCACCGAGCAGCGTACGAAGGAGATCGGTATCCGCAAGGTTTTGGGTGCAAGCGCTGCAGGTATTATGACCCTGCTGTCCCGGGATTTTGTTAAGCTGGTGCTGGTAGCCATTCTGATAGCCACACCCATCGCATGGTGGGCCATGAACAAGTGGCTCGAGGACTTCGCCTACCGGACCGACATCAAATGGTGGATGTTTGCTATAGCAGGTCTGGTGGCCGTGACAATCTCACTGCTCACCATTAGCTGGCAGGCGATACGGGCGGCGCTTGCCAGCCCGGTGAAGGCATTGAGAAGTGAATAAACAGGCAGCCGTTTTTCGGAAAGTTGCTTTTCTGTAAAACCTGCGGGTCCAGGGCAACTTTACAAAAACCAAAATCACGGAAAAGCAAAAATATAGACCCATGATCAGAAATTATTTCAAAACCGCCTGGCGAAACTTATTTAGACAACCATTTTATACTGGGTTGAACGTAACAGGTCTTTCCATTGGCCTGGCGAGCTGCCTAATTATCGCTATTTATATTATAGATGAATCGGGTTACGACCGGTTTGTCGAACAGGCCGACCGGATATATAGAATTGATGCCGACATCAAATTCGGAGCAGATGATATGTGCATGGCCACTGTTTCTGCGCCACTCGCCGGGGTACTTGAAAACCATTACCCGCAAGTAGAGATGGTTACCCGTATGCGTAAACCACAGCAGGGGGCACTGGTCGGTAGAGCAGATCAACAAGGTAACCAAAAAGAAGTCAACGTTGTTTACGCGGATTCTACATTCTTTGCGATGTTTCCTTTGCCAGTAATGGCCGGGGATATCGGTTCTGCTCTGGTTGAGCCACACGCGGTGGTGCTTACAGAGGAAGCATCGAAAAAGTATTTTGGAAATGAGCCTTCCCTTAACCAGGTGCTTCTTATTGACAATACAGCCTTTCGTGTTTCGGCCGTGGTAGCAGACATTCCGGTACAATCACATCTTGCCGGAGTGACTATGTTTTTCTCCATGTCGTCGTATCCCGGATACGATGCTGCCGACTGGGTGACTCATAGTTTTCACACGTATATTCGCTTACAACCTGGGATAAACAAAGCTGACTTCGAAAAGAACTTTGATCCCATCATTGAGAAGTATGCCGGTACTACGTTAAAACAGAATTTTGGTGTTACCCTTGACCAGTTCAGGGCAGCGGGGAATGATCTCCGGTATTCACTGTTCCCCCTTACGGATATTCACCTCCATTCACAGAAAACAGGAGAAATCGGAACCAATGGTAATGCGAACTACGTGTATGTCTTTTCTGTGGTCGCACTTTTTCTGCTTATGATTGCCTGTGTAAATTTTATGAATCTCACCACGGCCAGGTCTACCACTCGGGCCCGTGAAGTGGGCATACGCAAAACCCTGGGTTCGGCGAGGATACCGCTGATTATCCAGTTCCTTACCGAATCTACTTTACTTAGCTATCTTGCCTTAGCGCTAGCCGTTGCAATTTCAGCGTTAGTTCTTCCCTTTTTTAACACCCTTGCGGCTAAACAGCTCAGTATTCCGTATCAGGTACCGTTATTTTGGCTGCTCTTGCTGCTGGGAGGTACATTGGTGGGTTTATTAGCAGGCAGCTATCCGGCCTTCTTCTTGTCCGGATTTAAACCTCTGCACGTCCTTAAGGTATTCTCTGGTCGGGCCGGCAAGGGTTGGTCATTCAGAAACCTGTTAGTCGTTTTCCAGTTTACCATTTCTATCCTGCTTATCTTGGGAACTGGGGTCATCTATCATCAGCTCCATTATATTCAGAATAAACAATTAGGTTTTAACAAAGACCAGGTGCTTATTATCGGTGGCACCCAACCTTTACATGCCCGGGCCAATGCATTTAAACGAGATGTGGAAGATCTTTCAGCTGTGGATCGGATGTCGTGGAGCGGATATCTGCCAACACCTTCCGAACGAAGAAATGATGTGTTTTTCCCCCGGGGAGGCTCAGTAGGTAAAAATGGAATCAACATGCAGGCCTGGTGGGTGGATGCCGACTATGCCGCCACCTTAGATTTAGAGATGGTCTACGGTCGGAATTTCTCCGAAGATTTTCCAACTGACTCATCGGCGGTCATTTTCAATGAAGCAGCCATAAGATTATTAGGGTATGATAATCCTATAGGAAAGAAAGTAAACGGGTTAGTAGATGAACAGGTAGAACGGTCATTTACCATCGTAGGTGTCGTCAGCGATTTTCATTTTGAGTCACTACGAGACAATATCGCGCCTCTTGCATTGCTGCTACGCGCAGACATCGGTGCTGCTGCCATCCGGCTCAGTGGTGGTGAGGTGAAGCACACCGTGCGCCAGATCGAAGCATTGTGGAAACAATATGCCCCGGGACAACCCTTCAATTACTACTTTATGGATGAAGCTTTTAACCAGGTATATCGCGTCGAACAGCAGATGGGGAAAGTATTTATCGTGTTTGCATCACTATCTATCTTTATCGCTTGCCTGGGATTGTTTGGATTAGCCACTTTTACGGCGGAGCGCCGCAATAAAGAAATTGGTATTCGAAAGGTTCTGGGCGCAACGGTGGCCAATATCGTACAGATGCTATCCTCAGATTTCATCAGGCTTGTACTGATAGCCATCGTCGTAGCCTCTCCTATTGCGTGGTGGGCCATGAACAAGTGGTTGGAGGATTTTGCGTATCGGATAGAAATACAGTGGTGGATGTTTGTTGTGGCAGGATTGGCGGCCGTAATGATTGCTTTACTGACAGTCAGCTGGCAAGCGGTGAAAGCAGCAGTGGCCAACCCGGTTGGAGCATTGCGAAGTGAATAAAACAATTAATCATAGTTCAGACCATGATACGAAACTATTTCAAAACCGCCTGGCGGAACTTGGTTCGCAATAAGACTTTTTCTGCCATAAATATGGCCGGTCTGGCCTTGGGACTGGCTTGCAGTCTGATGATATTTCTGTGGGTAAGTGATGAAAACAAAGTAGATGCTTTTCATCAGAACGGTAGCCGGTTGTTCCAGGTATATGAGAGGTGGCTACGCGATGGGCAGAGAAATGCGGGTTATAGTACTCAGGGTTTACTGGCCGAGGAGTTGAAGAGAGTAATACCGGAAGTACAGTTTGCAAGCAGTTTTGAGTATGCTGCGATGCCCGGCACACAAAATAATTTTGAAGCGCAGGGTAAAACGAACAAGATGACAGGAATGTTTGCAGGTGCTGATTTTTTCAGGATGTTCAGCTATCCGTTGCTGGCGGGGAAAGCCGGCGATGCGTTAAATGCCCCCAACGTCATCGCTATTTCCCGCACCATGGCTGAGATTTTCTTCGCCAACCCCGAAGATGCCATTGGAAAAACGCTCCGTTTCGAAAACAGGGAAGATCTGAAAGTGACTGTGGTTTTCGAAAATATTCCGTCACATTCTTCGCAGCAATTTGACTTTCTTCGTAGCTGGATTGATTTCAAAAAGCAAAACGAATGGATCAATAACTGGAGTAATACCAGCATGGCTACTTTCGTGCAATTGCACAAAGGGGTTGATGCCGCGAAGTTGGAAGACAAGATCCGGAATTTCGTTTATCGGTATAAATCCAAAACAGAAGGTGAGACGATTGAGCTGGGCTTGCAACCTTACGCGGAAAGGTACCTTCACTCCACTTTCAAAGATGGCTATATTTCAGGCGGGCGCATTGAATATGTCCGTATCTTTACTATAGTTGCCATATTCATAATGGTTATTGCCTGTATGAACTTCATGAATCTCGCTACGGCTAGGTCGATCAACAGGGCTAAAGAAGTGGGACTGAGAAAGGTGATCGGTGCTGAACGTAGTGCATTGATCTGTCAGTTTATAGGTGAAGCCATCCTGTTAACCTTCCTTTCATTGTTGGTAGCACTGGCAGTGATATTTATAGCTCTGCCGGTTTTCAATTCCATTACCGGAAAATCTTTAATACTGCCTATGACAGAACCCTTTTTCTGGCTATCCGTAAGCGGATTGTTCCTATTAACAGGATTTATATCAGGTAGTTATCCTTCATTTTTTCTCGCCTCTCTAAATCCGGTTAAAGTATTAAAAAGTACCTTGAAGTTGAGTGTTGGCGCTATGTTCTTCCGTCAGAGCCTGGTTATATTTCAATTCAGCTTGTCTGTTATTCTCATTACCGGAGTGGTTGTGATTTATAACCAAATGAATTATATCCAATCGAGGAATCTTGGCTATGACCGTAACAACTTCATTTACATTCCGATAGAAGGTGATCTGGTCGAAAAATATTCACTTTTCAAGAATGAGGCGCTCGCTATGCCCGGAATTGTCAGTATCTCAAAGATGAGAAATACGCCTACACTCATTGAACATCATACAGGCAGTATCGATTGGCCAGGTAAGGATAAAAACACGGTGATCTCTTTCGCCGATGGGGTAGTGGGTTATGATTTTGTAAAGGCGATGAAGTTGCAATTGAAAGAGGGCCGTGATTTCTCACCGGAGTTCAGCAATGATTCGGCAAGTTATCTGCTGAACGAAACGGCGGTTGCAACCATGGGCCTGAACAATCCTTTGGGGCAAACCGTGAACTGGGGCAATCGTCCGGGAAAAATTATAGGTGTCTTGAAAGATTTTCATTTCTCTTCTATGCATCAGAATATTGATCCACTCATTATTCGTCTCGACGATCAATGGAGCTGGGGTACTATCCTGATCCGTACTCAACCCGGCAAAACAAGAGAAGCGATTTCGAGTCTCGAAAAAGTATACAAACAGATCAATCCTAAACTCCCGTTCACCTATCAGTTTTCAGATCAGGAATTTTCCAAACTATACAAAAGTGAAGAAGTTGTAAGCAAACTATCCCATCTTTTCGCTTTCATGGCGGTTTTCATCTCTTGTTTGGGTTTGTTTGGACTGACGACGTTTACGATTTCACAAAGGACAAAAGAAATCGGGGTTCGAAAAGTCCTGGGGGCTTCTGTAGCGGACATTGCCGGGATGCTTTCCGCTTATTTCTTAAAGCCTGTAGGCATGGCACTGATCATAGCAATCCCGGTTTCCCTGTTCCTCACCATGAACTGGTTAAAGAACTTTGCTTATAAGATAGAGGTAAGCTGGTGGATGTTTGCCATTGCGTCTTTACTGATCGTATTGATAGCCTTACTCACAGTAAGCTTCCAGGCCATTAGAGCGGCAGTGGCTAACCCGGTGAAGGCACTGAGAAGCGAGTAAACATTTAATCAGAGTTCAGACTATGATAAGGAACTATTTCAAAATCGCCTGGCGGAACCTGCTCAAAAGTAAAGGCTATTCGGCCATCAACATCCTGGGCCTGGCCATCGGCATGGCCGTTTGTCTGCTGATCATGCTTTTTGTGCAGCATGAGCTGAGCTATGACCGGTATCATGCGCACGCCGAAAGGGTCTACCGTGCCGATGTGGAAATCAAATTTGGCAATAACCATCTCGATCTGGCGGTAGCCAACCCCAACTTCGGAGAAACGGCTAAAAATGAGATCGCGGCGGTGGAAGATTATGCCCGTGTACGGTGGTACGGCGGGTTGCTGATCAAAAAAGATGATGAAAGCATTCGCGAAAGCCATGTGGCTTATGCCGATAATTCGCTTTTCTCGGTATTCTCATTCCCGTTCCTGGACGGTGACCCCCAAACCGCCCTGTCAGAGCCCAATACCATCGTGATCAACGAATCAATTGCACTGAAATATTTCAATACCACGCAGGTAGCCGGAAAGACACTCACGATCGATAACAAACAGCAGCGCCGTATTTCAGGCGTGATCAGAGACATTCCGGAAAACACACATTTTAAGTTCAGGATGTTCATCCCCATGCTGGAAGATGAGTATTCAAAAGAAAAAACGTGGGCAGGCAGCCAGAACTACAGCACCTATATACTGGCGCAGGAGGGCACAAATGCCGGCCGGCTTCTGGCAGACCTGAATAAAATGCTTGACAGGCACCTGAATTCCGACCTTCAGCATATCCTCGGGAAGTCACTGACCGAGTTCAGGGCCCTGGGCGATTTCTTTAAGGCTTCCCTGGTACCGCTTCCCGACATTCACCTG
Source organism: uncultured Lacihabitans sp. (assembly GCA_964563435.1). Classification (GTDB taxonomy): domain Bacteria; phylum Bacteroidota; class Bacteroidia; order Cytophagales; family Spirosomataceae; genus Leadbetterella. The sequence continues at coordinate 226,907 of CAZLXI010000001.1, read as the reverse complement.
CATTCCAATAAAATCGGGGAGCTGTACGGCAGCGGAAATCTCCAGCAGGTGTACGTGTTTTCCGCCATAGCCCTGTTTATCCTGGTCATAGCCTGTATTAACTTCATGAACCTGGCCACCGCGCGCATGTCGGGGCGGGCAAAAGAAGTGGGTTTGCGTAAAAGCATCGGCGCACTTCGGAGCAGCCTTATCCTGCAGTTCCTGTCAGAGTCGATACTCACCGTTATTTTTTCGATGCTGCTGGCCCTGGGCCTCGTATTATTGGCGCTGCCGGTATTTAATGAATTAGCGGATAAGCAAATTGAGGCTGTATTCCTGACCCGACCCGTGGTTATCTTTTCACTGGCAGCGCTGACCTTGCTGGTGGGTGTGCTGGCGGGGGCCTATCCGGCCTTCTACTTTTCAGCATTCCAGCCGGTGAAAGTGCTGAAAGGAAGCCCGGGAAATACGTTCAAAAGATCTTTGTTCCGCAATGGCCTGGTGGTTTTTCAGTTCGCAGCTTCGATGGTGCTGATCGTGGGAACTATCGTGATCTACCGGCAGATGGATTTTATCCGGAAAAAAGATATAGGGTATAACCGGGAGCAAATGCTGATCGTTAACAACACCGATCACCTGGGTACAGGCATGCAAAGCTTCAAAAATGAGCTGCTGGCCATGTCTGGCGTGAAAAACATCACCGTTACAGGCTTTTTGCCCACCAACTATTACAGGAGCAACAATTCTTTTTTCACTACCCCTGACTTAGATACTAAAGACGCCATATCCATGCAGCAGTGGGAAATAGACGAAACCTACATCCCCACCATGAATATGAAAATTACGGCGGGCAGAAACTTTGATAAAACCATGGGTACCGATAGCAACGCCATTATCATCAATGAGGCGGCGGCCAGGTTTCTGGGCAATGAGGATATAGTGAATAAGCTTTTTTACAATATCGAGGATGAAGAAACCAGGAGCTTAAGGATTTATAAAGTGGTAGGGGTAGTAAAGGATTTTAATTTTTCGTCGTTACGCGAAGAAGTCCAACCCCTGGCGCTGTTGTATAAAAGCAATAACGCCACCATGACGGTCCGGCTGCAAAGCAGTGATCTGCCCGTCCTGATGGATCAGATAAAAGAGCGGTGGAATGCCCGGTCTCCGGGAGTGCCGTTTGAATACAGCTTCATGGACGACGATTTCAACGCCTTCTACAAGGGCGAGGAAAAAGTAGCCGATATTTTTACTGTTTTTGCCTTCCTGGCCTTGTTTATAGGCTGCATGGGACTTTTTGGACTGGCCACCTTCACCGCCGAACAGCGGACCAAGGAAATAGGCGTAAGGAAGGTACTGGGAGCAAGTGCCGCGGCGATTGTCACGTTGCTGTCCAAAGATTTCCTGAAGCTGGTGCTCATCGCCCTCCTGATCGCCGGCCCGGTAGCGTATTATTTCATGAACCGCTGGCTGCAGGATTTCGCCTACCGTATCAATATCGAATGGTGGATGTTTGCCGCAGCCGGCCTGACCACGGTAGTAATTGCCCTGCTGACCGTGAGCTGGCAGGCGATCAAAGCAGCATTGGCCAACCCCGTGAAAGCATTACGAAGTGAATAAAATGAAAAAACTATGATACGAAATTATTTCAAAATCGCCTTCCGCAGCCTGACACGCAGTAAAGGATACAGCGCCATTAACATAGGTGGCCTGGCGGTGGGTATGGCCGTGGCCATGCTGATCGGCTTGTGGGTATATGATGAGTTGTCATTTGATAAATATCATCAGAATTATGACCGGATTGCACAGGTTATGCAGCACGTCACCTTTAACGGCAAAGTGCAAAGTCAGGTTTCCAACCCCGCTGCCATGGGCCCGGAGATCCGGGCACGTTACGGCAGCGATTTCAAGCATGTGGTGCAGGCTTCCTGGCACGGGCCGCACCTGCTCTCGGTAGGGGATAAGCACTTGGTGAAAGACGGGATGTTTTTTGAACCGGCTGCGCCGGATATGTTGTCGCTGAAAATGCTGAAAGGTAGCCGCGAAGGGTTGAAGGATACCTATTCTATCCTGCTTTCTGCCTCGGTAGCCGAATCGATCTTTGGCAAGGAAGATCCGCTCAATAAGACCATCAGATTTGACAAACTGTATAATGTAAAAGTGACCGGGATTTATGAAGATCTGCCAGACAATACCTCTTTCAAAGATGTGAAAATAATTATGCCCTGGGAGTTATGGATCGTTCAGAACCCCTGGGTGAAAACCATGTCTGATCCCTGGAGTAGTAATTTTCCCCAAACCTTTATTCAGCTAGCCGACAATGCTGATATAAACACGGTCTCCTCGAAAATCAGGAATGTAAAGCTGGATCACCTGAATGACGACCAGAAAAAAAAATTCAGTTGGGTGGTTTTTCTGCACCCGATGGCGCGCTGGAACCTGTACAGCGAATTCAAAGACGGGGTGAATATAGGCGGGAATATCCGTTATGTGCGCTTGTTCAGCATCATCGGGATATTTGTTTTGCTGCTGGCCTGCATCAATTTCATGAATCTCTCAACGGCCAGGAGTGAAAAGCGGGCCAAAGAAGTGGGTATACGCAAAACGGTAGGCTCATTTCGCTGGCAGCTCATCGGTCGCTTTTTTGCAGAATCTTACCTGATCGTACTGCTGGCGTTTGTCTTATCGCTGATTTTGGTGATGCTCCTGCTACCGCTCTTTAATGAAGTAGCCGGAAAGAAAATTGAGATTCCGTGGCTGAATGCCTGGTTCTGGCTGCTGAGTCTCACCTTTATAGTGGTTACCGGGTTGTTGGCAGGCAGTTATCCTGCCATTTACCTGTCATCCTTTAAACCTTTAAAAGTTCTGAAAGGTACATTCAAAGCGGGGAGATTCGCGAGCGTACCCCGGCGGGTGCTGGTAGTGATTCAGTTTACGGTTTCCATAATACTGGTTATCGGCACCCTGGTGGTTTACCAGCAGATACAATATGCCAAAAACCGGCCTATAGGGTATAACCGTAACGGCTTGATCAACCTCAGGCTGGAGGAAGAGATAGCCGGGCATTTTGATGCGGTAAGGACAGACCTGCTCAATACAGGAGGCATTGAATCGATGGCCGCCACCTTCAGTCCGCTCACCGGCGTGTGGAATACCAACGGTGGTTTTGAGTGGGAGGGTAAAGATCCTGACCTGGGGGTGGATTTTCCGAACAACGGGGTATCGTACGACTATGGTAAAACCATTCAATGGGAGATTAAGGCGGGTCGCGACTTTTCCCGGGAATTTGCCACCGATTCCGCTGCTTTTATCATTAATGAGTCTGCGGCAAAATTTATAGGAATGGAGGATCCCGTAGGCAAAACCCTTCGGTGGAATAACCAGGCTTATACCATCATTGGAGTAGTAAACGACATGCTACAAGAGTCGCCCTTCTTTCCGGTTCGTCCGTCACTGTACCATATTCAACGCTATGATGAGTTGCCCAACCTGCTTATCCGGCTCAATCCCCGCCAAAGCATGACCGGATCCTTAAGCTCTGTGGAAAGTGTCTGGAAAAAGTATATCCATGAGGCGCCGTTTAGTTATACGTTTGTTGACGAAGCCTTCGGAGAAAAGTTCCGGGCCGAAGAACGCATCGGGAAATTGTCATCCTGCTTCGCCGCCCTGGCCATATTCATTTCCTGCCTCGGGCTGTTGGGTATGGCCAGCTTTGTAGCCGAGCAGCGAACCAAAGAAATAGGCATCCGCAAAGTGCTGGGGGCAAGCGTGGCGGGCCTTTGGGCTCTGCTTTCCAAAGAGTTTGTGCTGTTGGTATTATTGTCGTGCATCATCGCCGTGCCCTTAGCCTGGTATTATCTCAATGAATGGCTGGCGAATTACGATTATCGCATCAGCATAGGCTGGACGGTGTTTGTGCTGGCTTCTGCGTTGGCGCTGGTTATTACGTTGGCTACGGTGAGCTGGCAGGCGATCAAAGCGGCGCTGGCCAACCCCGTGAAAGCATTGCGGAGCGAATAAGGTATAAAACATTAAAACCATGATACGGAATTATTTCAAAATCGCTTTTCGAAACCTTCTGAGGAGTAAAGGCTATACCCTGATAAATATCCTGGGGCTTGCGTTGAGCATGACCTGCGGCATTCTTATTTTTACGTTGGTAAGGCATCACCTGAGCTTTGATAATTTTCATGCACATCCCGACCGGATTTATCGCATCGTAACAGAGCTGCATCGCGACAATATCGGCTACAGCCGGAGTGTTCCTTCACCGCTGGGCAAATATTTTCGAAACGATTATACCTTTGGTGAGAAAGTGGCACGGATAGCTGCCATGCCGGATGAGCTTATTACATTAAAAAAGGGAAGCGAGCCGGTAAAGTTTAAAGAAAAACAAGGCCTTGCGTTTACTGAGCCCGAATTTTTTGAAATATTTAACTATCCTTTGCTCCAGGGTAATAAAAAAACAGCTCTTATAGAGCCCAATACGGCTATTCTGACCGAACGGATGGCAAAAAAGTATTTTGGAGACGAAGATCCGATGGGGAAATCGTTTTGGCTCAACAATACTATTGCCTTTCAGGTCACCGGAATTCTGAAAAATTTACCGGAAAACACCGACCGGAAAACCGAAATATTTGTTTCCTGGACTTCTTTAAAATCATACGACCCCTGGCTGGCTCATGATATTGATGGCTGGGGCGGTATCTTTGACGGTGTGGAATGCTTCGTGCTCCTGCGTCCAGGAGTTTCCCCTTCCCAGGTGGAAAAAGTGTTTCCGGCGTATGTTCAGAAATACCGCTCCAATAGCAAAAATGTACACCATTACAAGTTACAACCGCTTGCCGATATGCATTTTGATGCCCGCTACCAGGGCATCATGGAAAAACGAAACCTGTGGGTTTTATCGGTTATCGGTCTGTTTCTCCTCATTACAGCCTGTGTTAACTTTGTCAATTTGGCTACAGCACAGGCAGTGAAACGCTCTAAAGAGGTAGGTGTACGGAAAGTATTGGGTGGGTCGAAAGCACAATTGTTCTGGCAATTTATTTCAGAAACAGGTCTTATTACCATAATTGGAATTATAATAGCACTGGGGCTTTCCTATCTGATTTTGCCGGTGGTGAATGAGTTTTTTCAGACACAGATGAGCATCCGGCTGTTTTCCGATTACCTGTTGATTGTTTTTGTGGGTTTCCAGGCAATTTCAGTGACCTTTCTGTCCGGTTCTTATCCAGGGCTTATTTTGGCCGGTTTTCAGCCGGTGACCGCTCTGAAAGGGAAGTTATCTCAGCAACACATCGGTGGCTTCAATACGCGTCGAACCCTTATTGTTATCCAGTTTACGATCTCCCAGATCCTGATTATCGGTACGGTAGTGATCATGAGTCAGATGCGGTACGTCAGGCAGGCGGACTTGGGCTTTGATAAGGAGGCAATAGTAATGGTTTCCAAAGGAAATGATTCTACCGGCAGCAAAACCAATGCTTTGAAAAATGAACTGCTGCGTATAAACGGGGTCGAAAAAGTATCGCTCTGTTTTGCCGCCCCGGCCTCTGATCAAACCTGGGGTAACTTTGTGACATTTGATAACCAGGAAGTAAATTTTAGAACGAGCATTAAATCGGCCGATGATCAATACCTGTCCACATTTGGGTTAGAGCTGGCCGCCGGGAAGAACCTTTTTCCATCAGATACCGTCAGAGAATTCCTGGTCAATGAGGCTTTTTTGCGAAAGCTGAATATCCGGTCGCCTGAAGAAGCTATTGGAAAACTGGTCTCTGCCAATGGAGGAACTAGGGTGGCTCCGGTTGTTGGTGTAGTAAAGGATTTCCACGATGCTTCTTTCCACCGGGAAATAAGCCCCATAGCGATTACAACCTATAGCGGGGATTATTCGGAATATGCCGTAAAGATCAATCTGACCCGGGCTAAAGCTACCATTGACGCGATAGAAAAGGCCTGGCTGGGGCGGCACCCCGACGAACTGTTCGAGCACCGATTTCTGGATGAGAGTATTGCTCAATTCTATGAAGCCGAAGACAGGATTCTGAAATTGGTGCAGTTCTTTTCTTTCATCGCCATTTTCATTGGTTGTTTGGGACTGTACGGGCTCGTATCGTTTATGGTGGCTCAAAAAACCAAAGAGATTGGCATCCGGAAAGTACTGGGAAGCAGTATTACGCAAATTCTGTGGATCTTCGGCAAGGAATTTTCCCGCCTGATCATGCTGGCTTTCCTGATCGCCGCTCCCGTTGCCTGGTGGTTCATGAGCAAATGGCTGCAGAATTATCAGTTTCGTATTGAGATTGGTATCAGTGTCTTCGCTTTGACCATAGGGTCCGCACTGATCATTGCATGCGTCACTGTGGGCTATAAAGTCATAAAGGCTGCCCTGGCGAACCCGGTAAGAGCATTGAGAAGCGAATAAAAGACATACAGGGGATTGACCATACCCTCTGTGTATTCCACCCCCTCCATAAAGGTTCAACAGGCCCGGAGGGGGCTGGAATTAAAGCAAGTTACGAAAAGTTATTGATTAAGAAATACGATCATGATACGAAATTATTTCAAAACCGCCTGGCGAAATCTTTTAAGAAATAAAGGCTTCTCCCTCATTAACATCCTGGGGCTGGCAGCCGGCCTGACCTGCTGCCTGCTGCTCACGCTCTATCTGCAGCATGAGTTGAGCTATGACCGTTTTCACGGAAAAGGTGACCGTATGGTGCGGGTGATCATGGAATATAAGGTAGGCGACTCCGGACACAAAGGTAATTTCACCAGCACCAAAGTATTCCCGGAATTTAAAAGACAATTTCCGGAAGTGGTCAGCGGGGTACGCCTGAGCGGAACCGACCGCATCGTAAAATACGGCGACAATACCTGGATAGAGGAGGGGGTACTTCATGCCGATTCCACATTTTTTGAGCTCTTTGATTTCAGGCTGCTGAGCGGCACGGCCCCGGAGGTATTAAAAAACCCCAACAGCGTGGTCATTACGCAGTCACTGGCTAAAAAATATTTCGGTGAAGAAGACCCTGTAGGTAAAACCCTGCTGCTCAACAGTCGCCAGGACTCATACCGGGTCACAGGAGTGTCGGAAGATTGTCCTTCCAATTCCCAGATCCGCTATAGCATGGTGGCGTCTATCTCCAGTTGGGGCCCGCTGCAGGAAGAATATTACTCCGATGCCAACTATACCACCTACCTGCTGATGAACAAGGCGGGCTCGTTAAAGCCCCTGCAGGCCAAGATCGACCATTTCATGAAAAAGGAAACGGCAGACAGCGAATTCAAAGTGAATTTTGAACTGGAACCGTTTACAGGCGTCCACCTGCATTCTCCTTACGATGCCTTCACCCCCAATATCAATATAAGCTACATCTACATTATCACAGGTGTGGCCGTACTGATCCTTGTGATTGCCTGCTTTACTTACGTTAATCTCTCTACCGCCCGTAGCACCGAGCGGGCCCGGGAGGTAGGTATCCGCAAGGTTTCCGGGGCCTGGCGGTCACAATTGTTCTGGCAGTTTATCAGCGAATCGGCCGTTCTGACAGTGATAGCCCTGAGTATCAGTTTTCTACTGGCGGCACTCCTGCTTCCTGCCTTTAATAATCTGGCAGGAACTGCTCTTTCCTATACAAAACTGGGCCATCCGGCGGTGTGGGGTGCGGCATTGACCGCTGCCGCCACAGTGGCTCTCCTGGCGGGGAGTTACCCGGCGATGGTCCTTTCATCTTTTCACCCCGCGAAAGTCCTGAAAGGAGCCTTTAAAAATACCGGTTCCGGGAATGTCCTTCGTAAAGGGTTGATCGTATTCCAGTTTGTGATCTCGGTTTTCCTGATCATTTCTACCTTTGTGATCGGCTCACAACTGAAGTATATCCAGCAGAAAAAGTTGGGTTACAACCGTGAAAATATCGTGCTGCTGGGTATGGACCAGCGCCTGAATCAGAAAAGCGACCTCGTGAAATCAGAGCTGGTATCCCTGCCGTCTGTACAGGGGGTGTCTTTGGCGTATGAAACACCCGTAAATATCCGGGGAGGATACAATATGAGTGGCAGCGACCCGTCGCAGTCAATGGCTGTAACCGCCAACCCGGTCGATGAAAATTATATCCGGGTGACCGGTCTGGAGCTGGTCGCCGGTTCGGACCTCAGTGTGCAGGACATCCGCGACGCCAGCAAGGAAGATTATACGAAAAACTATTTTCACTTCATCCTGAACGAGTCGGCGGCAAAAGCCCTTGGATGGACCCCTGAGGAGGCCATAGGCCAGAAAATGTATCTCGATGAGAGCCGGCCCGGAGAGGTAAAAGGCGTGGTAAAGGATTTTCATTTTGCTTCGCTGCATACCGCCATCAGGCCGCTGGTATTATTCCCAAGCGCATGGGCTAATACTGCTATCGTGAAAATACAGGGGGATAATGTGCAGAAAACAGTGGCGGCCATTGAGGCCAAATGGAAAGAGCTGGCGCCACACCGGCCGTTCACCTTCCGCTTCATGGATGAAGATTATCAGCGCATGTACCAGGCGGAAATGCGTACAGGGCGTGTGTTTAACCTCTTCGCCTCTCTGGCAGTGCTGCTGGCCTGCCTCGGGCTTTTCGGGCTTTCGGCCTATGCCGCCAGGCAACGGATCAAAGAAGTGGGCGTGCGCAAAGTGCTTGGTGCCTCGGGGCTGCAGATCGTCAGCCTGCTTTCTTCCGGCTTTGTGAAGCTCGTGATCATTGCCTTTGCTATTGCAAGCCCGCTGGCCTGGCTGGCCACGAACAAATGGCTCGGCCAGTTCAGCTACCGCGTGGAAATATCCTGGTGGATTTTTGGCGTGGCCGGGGCCGCTGCCGTAATACTTTCAGTGCTTACGGTCAGTTTCCAGGCAATAAAGGCCGCCATGACCAACCCCGTGAAATCATTAAGAACAGAATAGATTAAACAAAAAGAAAAGATGATAAAGGCATTCTTAACAACCCTCGGAAGACAGCTTTGGCGTAATCGCCTCTACACCTTCCTGAATATACTCGGCCTCAGCGTATGCATCAGCGTGGCCTGGATCATTTTCCGGATGGTTGATTATGAATATAGTTATGACCGGAGGATTCCGGAAGCAGACCGCATTTACCAGGTCATCTCCAAAGACGAAAGCAGTAGTGGTGAGCTAAGCACCTTTGCAGGGGTATCCAAACCCGTTTATCATACCCTTCGTAATGAAATAGCGGGGGCAGAGCTGACGGTACCCATGTTCTATATAACGCATCACCATGCTGCGGTGCAGGGCAGGGAGAAAGAGCAGATCCGTCAGGCAAAAGCCGGTGAGGAGGCAGATATAGAGATAGTAACTACCACCCCTTCCTATTTTACGGTTTTGCCGCACCGGTTTTTAGCCGGAGAGCCGGTGAGCGCGCTGGATGCCCCGGATAAAGTGGTATTGACCGATACCCGCGCGCGGGTGTATTTCCCCGGTTTGCCGGCCGGTGATATAATAGGGAAAACCATTACTTACGATGACTCGCTCGTACGCCGTGTTTCCGGCGTAGTGGCCGCTTTTGATTTTCCGAACAGTTTCGAGAATAATCATGAATTTATGGCCCTTAGTAAGAAGGATATGGCCAGTGATTTCTGGGGTGGGATGTCTTCCAGTGACCTGCTGTTTGTTAAGCCCGCCCGGGGAGCTGACCTCTCAAAAATAATGGAGCATCTCAATAGGATCAATACCGAACATAAAAGGGAGAGTTTCGAAAAATACAAATACAAAAGCTGGTATGAGCTTATGCCACTGCCGGAAAAGCATTTTGAAGCCTCACTGGGAGCGCAGACCCGAACAGCAGATAAGAAAGTACTGAACGGGCTGATGATCACGGCAGCGTTTCTTCTGCTTCTGGCTTGTATAAATTATGTGAACTTAAGTACAGCACAACTTCCCCAAAGAGCGAAAGAGATCGGGATACGGAAAACACTGGGCAGTTCAAAGAGGGCACTGATCAGCCGGTTTATCTTTGAAACAATGGCGGTAACGGTTCTTGCAGCGTTTTTTTCCTTTGGTTTTACGCTTCTGGGCGTGAGATGGCTTGCAGATTTTCTTCCCGAAGGCCTTGACAGTTATATGAATTATACCGGTATGATGGCATTTATGCTGCTCCTCGTCCTGGGGGTTTCGCTCTTTTCCGGGTTTTATCCGGCCTGGCTTTCCGCCCGTGTGAATACCGTGAATGTATTGAAAGGCGTAACCGAAAAAGTGGCGGGCCGAAATCGCTTTTCCCTGCGTAAGGGTCTCATCGTTTTCCAGTTTGTCATTGCACAGGTATTCATCATCGGCAGTATCATCATAGACCGGCAGATACAGTTTTCGCTGGATAAAGATCCGGGTTTTAACAAGGAGCGTGTAATCACGGTAGAAGTACCTTACCACATCCAGAACGATAAGGCCTTAAGAGACAAAATAGGGATCCTCAAGAATGAGCTGAAAAGAAATACACCGGTGGAGGCCGTATCTGTAGGAAGCCGCCCTATGGACAATACGATGTGGGGGAATGTTTTTACGCATTACAGGGATACCGCGGAGTATCAGGGCATGGCGCATATGAAGTTCGGAGATGCGGATTATCTCTCCCTGTACGAGTTCAGGTTGCTGGCAGGAAGAAATTTTATGCCATCCGATACGATGAACGAAATTGTCGTAAATGAGAAAGCTCTTGAAGTATACGGTTTAGGGTCTCCGCAGGAGGCCATTGGGAAAACACTGGTGCCTCCTTCTAATAAAGCAAAAGTATACCCTGTTGTAGGAGTGGTTTCTGATTTTCAGCAATTCGGCGTGAAGTCCGAGATTAACGCTTCTGTCATAGCTACCCGTAAGCGGCCGGGGTCTGTTCTGAACATTAAGCTTCCGAAGCAGGTGAAAGCCTGGCCCGATGCCATCAGGGCAATTGAGAAGGAGTGGAAGGCGGTGTACGGAGCCGTTCCCTTCACGTATACTTTTTATGATGATACAGTAAAGAAATTTTATGAGGGGGAAATGAGAACCCGTAAACTGGTTTCCGCTGCTACCACGATCGCCATCCTCATCAGCTGTCTCGGCCTTTTCGGGCTGGCTACGCTCACAGCTTACAGCCGGACAAAGGAGATTGGCGTACGGAAAGTGCTGGGGGCTTCGGTATTCAATATCACCCGCCTGCTTTCCTCCGAATTCCTGGTGCTGGTATTGGTTTCGGTAGTGATAGCTTCGCCTATTGCCTGGTGGATGATGAATAAATGGCTGCAGGATTTTGTGTTCCGGATCGATATTGAGGCGTGGATGTTTGTGGTGGCCGCGGCAGGTGCAGCCTGTATTGCACTACTGACCGTCAGTTATCAGGCTATCCGGGCGGCGGTGGCTAATCCGGTAAACGCATTGCGGAGCGAATAAATGAAACAGAAGGGAACCGTGCATCTGGGATGCCATGTGTTCAGATAAACGTAAGACTGGAAACGAGAAAACAAAAAGAAACATGATCCGTAATTATTTCAAAATAGCCTGGAGAAACCTGCTCAGGAACAAGAGCTTCTCTGTCATTAACATTACAGGACTGGCCACAGGGATGGCCGCCGCCATGCTGATCCTCCTGTGGATTCACCATGAGGTGAGCTACGATGTATTTCACGAGAAAAAAGACCGGCTCTACCAGGTCTGGAACCGGTACGCCATGGAGGGCGAAGTTCAAAACTGGAAAAACACCCCCAAACCCATGGCTCCGGCCATACTGCAGGATTACCCCGAAGTGGAGCATACCTCCCGGCTGGCCAATGTGCCGCCGGTTAAGATTGATCTGGGCGAAAAGAGTTTTTACGGGCGGGGCAAAGTGGTCGATTCTACTTTTCTGGATATGTTTACGTTCCCCGTAATACAAGGTGACAGGAGTAAGGCGCTTCACGATGCTTCGTCTATTGTTCTGACAGAAAAGCTGGCGAAATCGATCTTCGGAGAGGAAGACCCTGTCGGACAGACCCTCACACTCGACAACAGCGATCATTTCAGGGTATCTGCCGTGGTGCAGGATCCGCCGGCCCACAGTGAATTCCAGTTTCAGTTCCTTCTTCCCTGGTCGTATATGCGTACTTCGGGTAACGATGATCAGAACTGGCAGAATAATTCGGTACAAACGTATGTGTTGCTAAAGGAAAACACTTCTCTGGCATCACTTGAACCGCGCATAAAGACCCTTCGAAAAAAATACGATAAAAGCGATCCGAATATGGAGTCGTTTCTGTATCCTATCCGCCGCTGGCATCTTTACAGCAGTTTTGAAGACGGGATAGAAACCGGCGGCCGCATTGAGATTGTCCGGCTGTTTGCCGTGATTGCCGGTTTTGTTTTACTGGTAGCCTGCATTAATTTCATGAACCTGAGTACTGCCAGAAGTGAGAAACGCGCCCGGGAAGTGGGCATACGTAAAGTGGCCGGCGCGCAGCGGAGGTCGCTGATCGCGCAGTTCCTGGGAGAGTCCATGATGCTGGCCTGTATTGCGGGGGCGCTGGCCCTGATCATTGTTCAGCTGGTATTGCCTTCGTTTAATGAACTGGTGGGTAAAAAGCTGAGCCTGGATTTAACTGAGCCGGTTTTCTGGCTTTCTATGGCAGGGTTTATTGCTGTGACCGGCCTGATGGCCGGGAGCTACCCTTCTGCCTACCTTTCGGCATTTAAGCCTGTGAATGCTTTGAAAGGGGGAATTAAGGCGGGTAAAACGCTCATCGCTCCCCGCAAGATACTGGTGGTGGGGCAGTTTACCTTTGCGATTGTTTTGATCATTGCCACCGTCATTGTCCGCCAGCAGATTCAGAACGCCCAGGACAGACACGCCGGTTTTGCCAAAGATAACCTGGTTTATCATTTTACAGAGGGGGAGTCGGCGAAAAATTATAAACTCATTAAGGAAGAACTTATTTCTTCAGAAACAGCCCTGTCTGTGACCATGACCAGTTCACCGGTGACGGAAAATTGGATGAATAGCTGGGAGATGGGATGGAAGGGCAAGGATCCCAACGACAGGACGGTCATCAACCGGTTTATCGCAGATGACGCCGTAACGAAAACCCTGGGCCTGCAATTGACAGAAGGCCGTGATTTTGACCTGGCAAACTTTCCAACGGACTCCAATGCCGCCCTGCTGAACGAATCTGCGGTTAAACACATGGGTTTTACGAACCCCATCGGCCAGGTAATAAAAGATATGGGTCAGGACTGGCATGTGATAGGAGTAGTGGAAGATTTCATCCTGGATTCTCCGTATCATGCGATGGAACCCATGTTTATTGCTGGGGCTAACGGCTGGTTTAATGTAATGCACATTAAACTGAACGGAGCGAAACCCACAAAAACCAATATTGCCTCGCTCGAAGCCATCTTTAAGAAATACAACCCGGCATACGAAGTGAACTATCGTTTCGTCGATGAGGAATACGCCCGAAAGTTTGAGGATGAAAAAAGAACCGGCCAGCTGGCTACCCTGTTTGCTGTCCTCACGATCATTATTTCCTGTCTCGGACTGTTTGGCCTTTCGAGCTATATGGCAGAGAACCGTCTGAAAGAAATTGGGGTCCGCAAAGTTTTGGGCGCTTCTGTCCTCAGCATTGCTGCCCTCTTGTCTAAAGATTTCTTTAAACTGGTGGCTTTGGCTATTCTTATAGGCTCACCCGTCGCCTGGTGGATGATGCACAGCTGGCTTCAGGGCTTCCCGTACCGGGTGAGCATTCATTGGTGGGTGTTTTTGGCTGCCGGCATGGCCGCTATGGGGATAGCCCTGCTCACCGTAAGTTACCAGGCCATAAAAGCAGCCACGGTTAATCCTGTAAAATCACTGAGAACCGAATAAAGTCAGGCGCAATACCTGAATAGAATTTTATAAATAAAAAAATATGCTGGAATTAAAAGGAATATACAAATGGGTGAACACCGGCGGAAACCGGGTGTTTTTATTGAAAGACGTTGATCTCAGCGTAAAGGAAGGGGAATTTATCTCCATTATGGGGCCGTCTGGCTCCGGCAAATCCACACTGCTGAATGTGATCGGCATGCTGGATGATTTTAACGAAGGGGAGTACGCTTTCCTGCATGAGCCGGTGCATACGCTGAAAGAAAAGCACCGATCGGCGCTCTACAAGCAATACATCGGGTTCGTATTCCAGGCCTACCACCTGATCGATGAGCTCACTGTATATGAGAACATTGAGACACCGCTACTCTATCAGGATATGAAAGGCAGCGAACGCAAAGCCCTGGTAGCGGATATCCTTGATCGCTTTAACATCGTCGGTAAAAAAGACCTGTTTCCCACCCAGTTGTCCGGCGGGCAGCAGCAACTGGTGGGCATTGCCCGCGCGCTGATCGCCAAACCTAAGCTGCTGCTGGCCGATGAACCTACCGGAAACCTGAACAGCAAACAGGGAGAAGAAATCATGGAGCTCTTCGCCCGGCTGAATAAGGAAGGAATGACCATTATCCAGGTAACCCATAACGAAAAAAATGCGGCCTATGGATCACGTACGGTAAATCTGCTGGACGGTCGTGTAGATAATTAAATTATTGTATAATTATTTTTATAATAAAACTACAATTATATAATTAAATAATTATTTAATTAAAATTATAACAGTAGCCCGTCGGGTACTCACTACTCGGAACTCACTACTCGGAACTTATATTTTTTATTATGAAAAAACTAACATTGCTTATCATCACCCTTTTCCTGTATTCAACAGGAAAAGGCCAAACTACACTTTCCCTGAAAGAATGTATCGAAATTGCCCTGAAGAATAACCAGAACGTAATACAATCAGGTATTCAGGCACAAACCAGCGGGATACAGCTGCAGCAGTCGAGGCTGAATAAGCTGCCGAACGTAAACGCTTCTACAGGCCACGGGATCAACATGGGCCGGAGTATTGACCCCTTCACCAACTCCTATGTAAACAATCAGCTGGGCTATGGAAACTATGGTGTGGGGGCCGGGGTGATCCTGTTCAGCGGCGGAGCCTTAAATAATGCGGTTTCAAGGGATCGCCTGGGTTACGAGGCAGACAGAATGGACTTTCAGCAGGCAAAAGACAATCTGACCATTGAAGTGATTCTGGCCTACCTGACCGTATTAACCAATGAAGAACTGCTTAACCAGATGCAAAACCAGTCGGTGCTCACCCAAAAACAGGTAGAACGGCTGGAAGTGCTGAATAAAGACGGGAGTATCCCGCCGTCTCAGCTTTCCGACCTCCAGGGACAGTACGCCGGGGAGCAATTAGCCGTTATCAACGCCCGAAACAGCGTGGAAACGGCCAGGTTGAACCTCTGCCGGCTTATGAATGTATCGTATAACAGCGCCATGCGCCTGGAAAAAATAAGTCCGAATATACTGAGCCTTTACGGAGCCCGGGCAGAAGAAGTTTACGAATCGGCCCTGCAGCATTTTGCAGGTATTAAAGCCGTCGATTTCAGGGTAAAGAGCGCCGAAAAAGCCGTGGATGTGGCCCGGGGGCAGCTTTGGCCCACGCTACGGTTTGGAGTAAATGTAAACACCAACTATTCCAGTGCGGCCCGTACCAGCACCCTCCTGAATACCGGTACCGCTTCATCTTCGGATTTCGTTAATATCGGGGGAGTCCAATACCCCGTGATGCGCCAGGTGAGCAATTTCTCCAGCGATAACATTCCCTATACCCGCCAGTTGACCGGCAACTTCTTTTCTTCCCTGGGTCTCACGTTGAACATTCCCGTATTTAACGGACTCGAACAGCGGAACAGGATAAAATTAGCCCGCTTAAACGTTAAAAGTAACGAGATAGTGGCGAGCACAGCCAAAACCCAGCTGGAGCAGGCCATTGACCAGTCAGCCATCAACCTCCAGACGGCACTGGAGCGTTGCGAAACCCTGGAGCGCCAGGTGCAGGCGTTCGACGAGTCCTTCCGGGCGGCTGAGATCCGCTTTAATCAGGGGGTAGGAAACTCCATTGATTACCTTACAGCAAAAAACAACCTCAATCGGGCGAATATTAACCTGATTTCGGCTCAATATGAGGCGGTTCTACGCTCGAAAATTCTGGATTTTTACCGGGGCGTGACCACCTGGTAAAGGGTTAAATTTTATTATGGGAAATCCTGTTAAAAGATCGCAAATTTTCGGAAATTTGTATTTTAATTCTCAGATCTTAAGGCAACATGTTCGAAAACAGGAAATTTCCTATACTAATTTTTATTTATACCATCGGTGCCATTTACCTGCTCCGGCTGTTCTACCTGCAGGTGATTTACAAGGATTACCAAACCATTGGCGCGCTCAATTCGGTGCGTAAAGAGGTTAGTATTCCCTTGAGGGGGCAGATTTATGACAGGCACGGAAAGCTCATGGTAGCCAATGAGGAAGTGTACGATATGTATGTGATTCCCCAGAAAGTGTTGCCTTTCGATACGGTATCGTTCTGCCACCTTTTCGGCATTGATAAGCCCTATGTAGATTCCATGCTCACCCAGGCCAGGAGTTACTCAAAGCTTCGTGCTTCGCTCTTTTTACGGCAGTTGTCCAAACAGGAATACTCCGGGGTGATCGATGCGATGATCCAATATCCGGGTTTTCATTTCGAGCAGTCGTTCTACCGGACCTATCCCGGTAATACCATGGCCAATGCTCTCGGGTATATCGGGGAGATTCCTAAAAAACAATACGACGAGCAGGAGGTGGAATATTATCGCAAAGGCGATTACATCGGTTTGGCCGGTCTTGAAAAATACTATGAACTTGAGCTGCGCGGAACGCGGGGCAGCCGGATGGTGCTCATGAACTCCAAAGGGGAGGATAAAGGCTCTTACCACGAAGGCCGCTATGACACGGCCTCTGTTATCGGCAATAACCTGTACACGTATATCGATCTTGGCGTTCAGCAGCTGGCCGACTCCCTGTTTCAGGGGAAAGTAGGGGCTGTAGTGGCCATTGAACCCTCTACCGGGGGCATCATCGCCATCGGTTCCTATCCAACTTACGATCCGGCCTTATTGTCGGGCAGGGAGTTTTCCAGGAATTATACCGCATTGACCCGGAATCCCGACCGTCCGCTTAATAACCGGCCGGTATCGGCTTTTTATCGCCCCGGCTCAACTTTCAAGCTGGTGCAGGCGGCTATCGGGTTGGGCGACGGGGTGATTACCACTTCCACTTCTTTATCAGGCAACAGCAAATTTGCCATGCACAGTGCCGGAGAGACTGCTAACCTCTATGCCGCTATCCAGAAATCCAGTAACCCGTATTTTGATAATGTTTTACGGCGTATACTGCATAATAACCCGAAAACCGGCGGTTCGTGGGATGTCAGTGAAGGATTGAAAAACTGGAACGAGCAGATCATGAGGTTCGGCTTCGGGCAACGACTCGGTGTAGACCTGCCCTCCGAAACCAAAGGGGTGATTCCCACTCCGGAAGGATACGACAGGGTATATGGCAAAAACCAGTGGAAATACTCCACCATCTACTCCATCAGCATAGGAGAAGGGGAATACGGGGTGAATGTGCTGAAGCTGGCCAATATGGCAGCCGTTTTTGCCAACAGAGGCTACTGGGTTACCCCCCATATCGTGAAAAGTACCGGCCTCGACGTTTCCAGGGGCAAAGCCACACCCACAGAGATTACCAAAACCAATATCGACAAGCGTCATTTTGAAGAAGTAGTGAAAGGCATGGAGCTGGTGGTGCAGGCCGGTACAGGGCGCCAGGCCCAGATAAAAGGAGTGGAGGTCTGCGGAAAGACGGGTACTTCTCAGAATGCCAAGGGAAAAGACCATGCGATTTTTATTGCATTTGCCCCCAAGCATAACCCTAAAATTGCAGTTGCGGTAGTAGTAGAGAACGCGGGATTCGGCGGCGTAGCATCCGCACCCATTGCCGGGCTTCTCATGGAAAAATACCTAAAGGGCAGCCATAACCGTGAAGCACAAAAAGAATACATCATGAGCACCCGCTACACCACCGTAGCCGGAAGATCACAGGCACAATAAAATGGCAAGAGAAATAGACATCAAGAAGGGGCTGGACTGGACCACCGTATGGATTTACATTATACTTCTGACAATAGGACTGGTCAACATTTATGCCGCGGTTTACAACGTTGATAATCCTAAACCCATTTATTCCCTGGACCATAACGCGGGCAAGCAGATCATATTTATGGTGCTGGCCTTTGCCATTATTATGGTCATTCTGTTCATTGACTATAAGGTTTACGATACCTTCGCCTATATATTCTACGGGATTTGTATTCTCGTTCTTATACTTACTATTTTCATAGCACCGGATATTAAAGGGTCCCGTTCCTGGCTTCGTTTCGGTGGGTTCCAGTTTCAGCCGGCGGAGCTGGCCAAAACCATTACCCTGCTGGCCCTGGCCAAATATCTGAGCACGCAGGGGGTGACCATGACTAAATTCAACAACCTGGTCAGAGCCTGCCTGATCATCTTCCTGCCGCCGGTGATCATTATTTTACAAAAGGAAACCGGCTCCGCTCTGGCCTTTGCCGCCTTTATTATCATTCTTTACCGCGAAGGACTGCCCGGCGTTTACCCCGCCATGTTCCTGGCGTTTGTGGCCTTATTCGTGCTTGGATTGATATTTGAAGAACAACTCTGGATCGTTATCCTGGGTCTTGCTTTACTGGCGGTCTTATTCTGGTATCTCTTTTTGAAGCGTTACGACCGGAACCGTCAGAACCTGCAGCGGGTGATCGGCCTTTTCGTGCTTTTCAGCGCCTTCCTGCTGGCGGTAGACTTTGCTTTCAATCATGTTTTTGCACCGCACCAGCAGAACCGGATCCGGGTATTGGTCAACCCCGACGTTGACCCTTTGGGCGCCGGCTGGAACATCACCCAGTCCAAGCTGGCCATCGGCACCGGCGGCTTGCTGGGAAAAGGTTACCTGCAGGGCACCCAAACCAAGTTTGACTTCGTTCCCGAGCAGTCTACCGACTTTATTTTTTGTACCGTAGGCGAAGAATGGGGCTTTGTGGGCGTTTTTGTGGTGATCGCCCTGTATTTTATCCTCATCACCCGGATCTATAACCTGGCAGAAAAGCAGAAGTTCAAGTTTGCCCGGGTGTACGGCTACGGTGTAGCCAGCGTTTTGTTCTTCCACCTGCTGATCAACATCGGCATGACCATCGGCCTTATTCCCATCATCGGTATCCCGCTGCCCTTCATGAGCTATGGCGGATCATCGCTACTCTCGTTTACCATCCTTCTCTTCATCTTCCTGAAGCTGGATGCACATAGGAGTTATAAGGTGTAACCGTGCCTTTATTTCCTCAGTGGGCGGTAGCTATCGCCTCCAGGTAATAATTAATAAATTCCGCACAGATGGCGGGCGACTCCAACATCCCCGCATGAGCAGCATTATCCAAAACCAATGTAAACGGCCGCTGCAACAGCACCGTCTGCTCCAGCGCTTTTTCCAACGGAACAAAAGCGTCCTGCTTGCCCAGGATCTGGAAAACCGGGAAGGAGAAGCTTTTGAGCGTCCCCACATGACCCCGGCGGTTTTTCATGGATTCCGTGGCTGACATCAGCGCTTCCGGATCCAACCCGGAATAGCGCCGGATATTGCCGGCGATCAGGTCGGCATTCTTCAGCCGGAAATCCTCCGTAAACATATTGGGATAAAAATTCTGTATAAAAGCGGCAGGTCCATTTTTTCCAATGAACGCACGGGTTTTCTCCCGTTCTTTCTTCTTCGTGTAGCTGTCGCCCGCGGCAGAGGAATGGAAAAGGCCCAGCCCCCGTACCTGGTCAGGGTATTGGGCAGCATATTCCAAAGCAATATACCCCCCCATCGAGTGGCCGATGATCACCGGTTTTTCTATCTTCTTTTCCGACAAAAAAACCTGCAGGTCACCTGCATACTCCCGGATAGAGCGGTAGCCGACCCGGGCCGAAAAATCAAACACATTCGAAGTATAATAAGAATGAATCGCCGGCAGGAAATCTTCCCATACGGCCGAATCCTCACCAAATCCGTGTACCCATACAATATTCATAACCCTACTGTTTTCTCCTTAACCTTCTAACCCCCAACTATCCACCGTTCACTGTTAGCTGTACACTATCTCCCCACCATTAACAATTAACCATTCACCATTCACCATTAACCATTCACCATTCACCATTAACAATTCACCAAAGCGTTTCCGGGTATTCCCCCTGATCGACCAGCTTCCGGATAGCAGCCCTTACAGTCTCCTTATCTTCCGGATACGTCACCCCGAACCAGTCGGCCGAGTTGGTAAACACTTTGCATCTTCCTTTTCCTTCTTCCATCAGGTTGCTCATCACCTTCGGGATATAGAACTCGGCTTTGGGGGCATTGAAATTTTCAAGTGCATAGGCATGAAACATCCGCTCCACTTCCGGGAAGACACCGGGTTTAAAGCCCCAGAAATTCATGGAAACCGGGGTGTTATCCTCAAGGATTTGTGGCTCCCCCAGGTCGTGGAAAACAATATTGCCGTCGGTTAACCTTTCGATTTTCGTCCGTTCGATCACATCGGTGAGAAATCCTCCCTCGTCTACGGTACATACTCCCCTGGATACGGTACCGTTTTCGGAAAGCGTATTTTTAAGCTGGTAGCTGACCATTGTATGCGTTCCGTCATCCGTATCGTTTTGAAGAAACCCGGCGATGGTCTCAAAAGCTTCCTTTCCGTAGAAGTCGTCGGCATTGATGACCGCAAAAGGAGTAGTGGTATTTTCCCGGGCGCAAAGCATGGCATGACCGGTACCCCAGGGTTTCTCCCGTTTTACCTCGCCCAGCTCCGCCGGCAGATAAGAATCAAAGCCCTGGATAGCCACTTCGTAATCGATCTTCCCCTCCAGCCTGGGCCCGAAAACCCGGATAAAATCTTCTCTCAGCTCTTCCCGGATAATGAACACCGCTTTCCCGAAACCGCTTCGGATAGCATCAAAAAGAGAATAATCTATGATGGTTTCTCCATTCGGACCGAAAGAGTCCAGTTGCTTTATTCCACCGTATCGGCTGCCTATTCCCGCAGCCAGGATCAGTAATGTAGGTTTCATTGACAGATTTTAAAGTTTACGCGCTGCAAAAATAAGGCTTTAGCCGACAAAAGCGTTACCCCTGTGTAAATTATCCGAACGCTCATCCACTAAAACAATAATTATATCGATTGATTACGGCTTATCTGGCAGATTATTCGGAGATTTCCTTAAATTTCGAAATTTAAACCTAAACTGTAAAATATGAAGAAAGTATTTCTACTGTTGCTTCTTTTGGTAGGACAGTCGGCGGTTTTTGCACAACCCAATCAAAACGGTGTGCAGGATAAACGGCCGGGTTATTACTTATTTAAGAATGCTGTTATTCATGTGGATCCGGCCACCGTTCTGGAAGATGCATGGCTTCTTGTCAAAGAAGATAAAATTGAAAAAGTAGGGAAAAACTTCGATTACCCTAAATCTGCCCGGGTGATAGACCTGAAAGGAAAACACATCTACCCATCTTTCGTGGACATCTACTCCGATTACGGACTGCCTGAACTCCGGCGGCCGATGGCCGGTGGCCGCGGTGGTGGGGGTGGAGCTGCAATGACCTTCGAGTCGGAAAAAAAAGGCGCCTATGCCTTCAACCAGGCCGTTAAGCCGGAAGTAAAGTCGTCTGAGGTTTTTACTATCAATACCAAAGCGGCTGAAGAGCTTCGTAAGATAGGTTTCGGTTCGGTGGTTTCCCACATAAAAGATGGTATAGTCAGAGGAAATTCGGTTTTGGTTACCCTGGGCGAAGAAAAAGACAGCAAGGCGCTTCTCAAAGCCGATGTATCTTCGCACTATTCCTTTCAAAAAGGATTGAGTACCCAAACTTACCCGGTTTCTCTGATGGGTTGTGTGGCGCTTTTACGTCAGACTTACTACGATGCCGACTGGTATAAAAAAGCAAAGAATACATCAGAGAAGAATTTGTCACTCGAAGCCTTTTCAGCCAATCAGGGCCTGCCTTCTGTTTTTCACGGCACCAGCTTTCATGATGCACTGAGAATAGATAAACTGGGCAAAGAATTCGGAGTGAAATATATCATCAAATCCGGGGGCGATGATTACCGCCGCATCGATGAGATCAAAGCGCTCAACACCCACCTCATCCTTCCGCTTAACTTCCCGAAAGCCCTCGATGTGGAAGATCCTATGGATGCGGAGAATGTGTCGCTGGCTGACCTCAAGCATTGGGAGCTGGCACCCGGTAATCCGGCTGCAGTGGCGGCCAAAGGGATCGATTTTTCATTGACGGCATCTGATCTGCCACTAAAATCCGCTTTCTTCACCCAGCTTCAGGCCGCCATAAAAGCAGGTCTGAGCAAAAAGGATGCCCTGGCAGCACTCACCGTAAACCCCAGCCGTATCCTCAGCCTGGAAGATAAAGTAGGAACCATAAAGACCGGCCTTCTGGCCAATTTCCTGATCACCGACAAAGATATCTTTGAAGAAAAATCGAAAATTCTGGAAAACTGGGTACAGGGCTCCAAATTTGTGATCAACGACATCTCAACGTCCGATATAGCCGGGAAATACAATACCAATATACCGGGATTCAACCGGTTGACCGTTTCCGGTGATCCGGAAAAACCTGCCATAGAACTGGCACTCGATACGGTGAAAGTGAAACCTGCGGTAACCCGCGATAAAGATTTCTTAACCATTTCTTACCGCAAGGGCAATGAAGGGATGTCACGCCTGACCGGCCTGATCTC
Organism: uncultured Lacihabitans sp.; assembly: GCA_964563435.1. Classification (GTDB taxonomy): domain Bacteria; phylum Bacteroidota; class Bacteroidia; order Cytophagales; family Spirosomataceae; genus Leadbetterella. The sequence continues at coordinate 204,173 of CAZLXI010000001.1, read as the reverse complement.
CGAAAAGAAGATTACCGGTCAGGGAGTGGATGCCAAAGGGCAGACCTTTAGCTGGACCGCCACGCTGATAGAAGAAAATGCGGCCACTGCCAAACAGGACTCGGCCCGCACCGGCACCCGGCCTGCCGCGGCGAAAGGAGGTATACTCTATCCGTTTGTAGCTTTCGGGAACAAGGAGCTGCCGAAGCAGGAAGACCTGCTGATCCGGAATGCTACGGTATGGACCAACGAGAAAGAGGGGAACATTGTGACCGATGTGCTGGTGAGAAGCGGGAAGATTCATTCCGTAGGGAAAAACCTGGCGGCCGGTAACGCCAAAGTGATCGACGGCACCGGGAAGCACCTGACCAACGGCATCATTGACGAGCATAGCCACATCGCCCTGTTCTCCATCAATGAAGTGGAGTCGGTTTCTTCCGAAGTAAGGCAGGAAGACGTGATCAATTCCGAAGATATCAACATCTACCGTCAGCTGGCCGGTGGGGTGACTACCTCGCAACTGCTGCACGGCTCGGCCGACTGTATCGGTGGCCAGTCGGCCATCGTTAAGTTAAAATGGGGCGAGTCTCCTGATAAGCTGATCATCCCGAATTCACCCAAATTTATCAAATTTGCTTTGGGAGAAAACGTGAAAAGAGGAAACTCAAGTACCACGCCTAACCGTTACCCGATCACCCGGATGGGAGTGGAGCAGGTATTTCTGGATGCCTTTACCCGCGCCATTGTCTATAAAAAGGAATGGGAGGATTACAACAAAGCGAAAGTGAAAACCGGTTTGACTGTGCCGAAGCGCGACCTGGAACTCGATGCGCTGGTGGAGATCCTGAACGGCGAGCGCCATATCACCTGTCACTCCTATGTGCAGTCAGAGATCAACATGCTGATGAAAGTGGCTGACTCCCTTGGCTTCAAAATAAATACCTTTACCCACATTCTGGAAGGCTATAAAGTAGCCGATAAAATGAAGGAAAGAAACATCAGCGGTTCTACCTTCTCCGACTGGTGGGCCTATAAAATGGAAGTAAAAGAAGCGATTCCGTTTAATGCCGCCATACTCAATAAAATGGGGATTACCACGGCCATTAACTCCGATGATGCCGAAATGGCCAGAAGACTCAACCAGGAGGCTGCCAAAACCGTTCTCTACGGTGGGCTGACAGAAGAAGAAGCCTGGAAGACCGTCACCCTGAACCCGGCCAAAATGCTGAAGCTGGATGAACGTCTGGGTTCGGTGAAGAGCGGTAAAGATGCTGACCTGGTATTGTGGACCGATAACCCCTTGTCGATCTATGCCAAGCCTGAAAAAACCATCATTGACGGCGCCATTTATTTCGATCTGAACACCAAGGAGCAGAAAGAAAAAGAGCTGAGTGATGAGAAAAACCGCCTGATCCAGACACTGTTAGCCGAGAAAGGCAGAGGGGTTCCTACCGAAAGGCCGGTGATGCGTCAGCGGCAGGAGCACATCCACTGTGACCATATCATGGAATATGACGGGGTATCCGTTGAAAATCTTGACTTTTTCTTACGTATTTTAAACGCCAGCGGTAAATGAAAAAACTAATCATATCTCTGTTTTGCCTGCTGTCCGGAACGGCATTTGCCCAGAATCCGGGCGTGGGAAAAGCGTCAGCAGAACCTGTACTTTTTTATAACGCGCATATTTTTACGGGTAACGGAACCGAGCATACTTCCGGTTCTTTGGTGATCGAAAAAGGGCTCATTAAGGAGGTTTCGGCTTCCGACCTTTCCGCTAAATATCCGAATGCCCGAAAAGTGAATGTGGAAGGGAAGCATGTCTATCCCGGTATCATATCACCGGCCAATACATTGGGACTGGCGGAAATTGAATCAAGCCGGCCTACGCTCGATTACAACGAACTGGGTGACTACAACCCGAATGTTCGTGCCCTGATCGCCTACAATACGGATTCTGAAGTGATCCCTACGGTACGGGGCAACGGTGTGCTGATCACCCAGGCCACACCCAGCGGCGGAATTATTTCCGGACGTTCCTCTATCTTCTACCTCGACGGCTGGAACTGGGAAGACGCCGTGCTGAAACCCGATGACGGCCTTTGGCTCAACTGGCCGAGAAGGATGACCGTAACCTTCAATTTTCAGACCATGACCCGCGATCTTCAAAAAAATGAACGTTATCAGAAGACGGTAGATGAACTGCGGGAGCTTTTTGCACAATCAGTGGTTCAGAAAGAAGGTGGCGACAAGTATGACAACCTGAAGCTGTCAGCCCTGAACGGCATTTTAAGCGGTGACCAACGCCTGTTTATTGAGGCGGGAACCGACAAGGAAGTGATCGAAGCGGTTAATTTCTGTAAAGAAGTAGGGGTGAAGTACCCTGTGGTGGTGGGAGCGGTCACTTCAGAGCTGGCTATCCAGACCCTGAAGGAAAATAATGTGCCGATCATTGTTTCACCTACGCACCGTTTGCCGTCGAGGCCCGACTCCGACGTATGGGAAGCATATAAGCTACCGGCTTATCTCGTGAAAAAGGGATTGATCGTAGGACTGCACTACAACAATTCCTACTGGAGAACACGAAACCTTCCGTTCGTGGCCGGGAATACCGTAGCGCACGGTCTCACCAAAGCCGAAGCGCTGGCATTGATCACTTCTTCCAATGCGAAAATCCTGGGGATAGACAAGTGGGTAGGTACCCTCGAAGCAGGCAAGCATGCTACTTTTATCATCAGTGAGGGTGACATTATGGATATGCGGACTGCCAAAGTGACGCAGGCTTACATCCGGGGCGCCGAGGTGAATCTCGATGACAAGCAAAAGCGACTGGCGGAGAAGTACTTTGAAAAGTACGGTATCGGAAAGTAGAACAGGCCCTTCTTTAAACTTTTAGCCATCATGCCGGAGGCTGCCTCATAAGGGCAGCCTCTTTTCTTTATCCCTGTTTCCGGGTTCTGAAAATCCCCCTTTTAAGGGATTGATACCCGTTTATATACCGACTAGCTTTGTCCTGTCAAAAAAAGTTTCCACTGTTAATCAATTTTAGCTATGAAAAAATTTCTGTTAACGGGTCTTATCTTCGTTAGTCTGGCAGGGTGCAAAAAAGATAAAGATCCCGAACCCGATCTCGCCGCAAGGGCCTCGGGCACCTTCATTGCCAGTAAATTTACCTATGGCGGAGTAAACATTCCGCTCGTCAGTGGTACAGAAATAGCCATTGTATTTCAGAAAGCTACCGCCGAGACCGTTACCGGAACAATGAAGCTCAAAATAGAAGGGGAAGCAGAACCCGACGAGCCGCTGGGAACACTGACGGTTAAAGATGCAGGCGCCAGCGGGGTTGATTTGTACGAAAGTAGTACCCGGATCGGGAACGTCAGCAAAGACAACCAGCTCACCCTCTCCGGGGATGCCGAAGGTGTATTTTTCGAGATTATTGCCAAAAAGCAATAAGGCGGAAAGGGGTGTCTAAAAAGGTTTGATTAAAGTGTGCGATTCTCGACAGCGAAGCTGTCGAGAATCCCGCTCTCACGGGTCTTTGACCCTGTGAGGGCGAAACCCGGTCTCCGACCGGGAATTTCCTGTATAAAACAGGATGACATCCTCCCTGCGACTGAAGTATCGGGAGAGCGGTGTTGGGAAGCGGGCGCACTTACTACATTCCACTATTTAGGGGCTTCTTCTTTTATTTCCATTCCATTTAAGATATTTTTGTATCTTCGAAAGAATAATAAATGAAAATCGGTGTAATCGGCCTCGGCGACATGGGAAAGCTTTTTGCCCGGATATGGGCAAATAAAGGCTATGAAGTCTATGGCTGTGACCTCCCCGCACGCACAGATGCGCTCCGGGATTCCCTCCCTGACGTTCACCTGCTGGAAGATGCCGTAGCCGTATCCCGCATCAGCGACATCATCATGTATGCCGTGGAGACCGAGCGTATTGAAGAAGTGGCTCGGCTGGCCGGCCCTTCCACTAAATTTGGTGCCGTGGTCACGGGACAAACCTCCGTGAAAACGCCGGAAGTTCTCGCCTTTGAAAAATATTTACCTCAGGATGCACAGATCGTCGGCTCCCATGCCCTTTTCGGGCCCTCCATTTCCCCGGAAGGGGAGATCGTGGCCATGTACAGGCACCGCTGCACCGACGAGGCTTTTGAGCAGGTCAGGCAACTGTACCGGGCCAGCGGTGCTACTGTGGAAGAGCTGGAAAGCTACCGGGCGCATGACCAGATGATGGCCGATATACAGGTGATCACCCACGTGGGGTTTGAAAGCCTGGGTACGGCCTTTATGCACCGGAAAGTGTACCCCTGGGAGGATAAGAGTCAGATCCAGGGGATCGATAATATCAAGCTGCTGCTTACCCTCAGGATATTCTCCTATAAGCCTCACGTTTATTCGGGACTGGCCTTTGAAAATCCTTTTGCCATTAAAGATGTCCGGAAATTTGCACAGATCGAAAATGAGCTTTTCGGCTGGATGATCACGGAAAACCGGAAAATGCTCGAATCACGTGTTTTCAGGGCGCGAGATAAAGTATTTTCCGGGTCGCGGGAGAAAATGATGCTGGATGACTCCCTTATGCGGGAATATACCCTGAACCCCGGTAGTAACCATAAGCCCAACTCGCACCTGAGCCTGCTAACCATGGTGTGTACCTGGGCCGACCTGGGCATTGATCCGTATAAGAACATGGTTTGCCAGACCCCGCCTTTCCGGCTCAGGGTAGGGCTGGCCGAGTACCTTTTTTATAACGAGGAACTGCTCCGCGAATCGCTGGATACAGCCCTGACCGACAAGTCGAACTACATTGACGACCTGGCCTACCATACGGCGGTGCATGAATGGACCAACATCCTGGAGATCGGCGACAAACGGGCTTATGAAAAGCAGTTTGCAGCCACCAGCAGGTTCCTGGGCGACAGGCTCCGGGAAGGACGGGAAAAAAGTACACTTCTGTTGAACCGTTTAAACCGCGACAAATGAAAGATTATAACACCACCCGTGTGAATAAAACCCGAACCTGCGCAGAGACGCTAAATCTACACCTCTATACTCAAAAATCATTACCCGGAACTTTTTTTAAATAAATGAAAGTAGATTTAAGTAAATACCGTAATCCGGAATACGATCACGGGGCAGGAGTTCTGAAAAGACTGTGCTGGCATCTTTGCAGCAAAGCCTTCATTCATTCCCAGCTTCCCTTCCCGGTGAGCCTTAAACGTACGATATTGAAAATTTTCGGAGCGAAGGTAGGTCGGGGGGTGGTCATCAAACCCAACGTCAACATCAAATACCCCTGGTTTCTGGAGATCGGCGACCATGCCTGGATCGGCGAGGAGGTATGGATCGATAATCTTGTGATGGTGACGATAGGTCCCAACTGCTGCCTTTCACAGGGGGCCATGCTGCTTACGGGGAATCATGATTTCAGCAAAACCACTTTTAACCTGATCACAAGAGCAGTCACACTGGAAGAAGGAGCCTGGTTAGGGGCTAAAACCGTGGTATGTCCGGGGGTGGCGGTCGGAAGCCATGCCGTTCTGACCGTGGGGTCTGTGGCCACAAAGGATTTGGAAGAATGGACCATTTACCGGGGCAATCCGGCTATATCAATAAAAAAACGTACCGTTAACTAACTTTTTTTTTAATAATTATTACTATTGTATATTTTTACAGAACCATATAGGATAAATTTTACGAAGAGCCGCTTGCTTGACTAAAATAAAACAGGAACAGTAGAGAAATTAAGTGCCACTTTTTATGAGTTTGATATTAGAAGAGTTAATTACCGAGAATCTGTTTCGGGTAATTATTTCAGGGTTAACGGCCTTGGCGGTCACATGGCGGTCCATTCCGGTGATCAGGAATATTTGCGAAGAACGGAACCTGTCCGACAGCCCCATTAAGAGAAGCTCCCATAAGCATCCTGTGCCTACCTTCGGCGGGGTCGGTATTTTTGCCGGAACCCTCATCGGTTATATGATCTGGAACTTTATGGACGAAGGTTACCTGATGCACAAGGTCTTTGCCTGTTCCGTCATCCTGTTTTTCCTGGGCATTAAAGACGATATATACGGCCTGAGCGCCACCAAGAAAATATTTTCCCAGATTCTTGCCGCCATGCTTATTGTGGTAGGGAGTGATCTCCGGATCTCCAGCTTTTTCGGGATTTTCGGCCTTCACGAGCTCCCCTATATTATCAGTGTGCTGTTTTCCATATTCCTGATTGTAGCACTGATCAATGCCTTTAACCTGATCGACGGCATCGATGGTCTCTCGGCAGGGGTGGCGATGATCGCGAGCGGCGGTTTTGCACTCTGGTTCATGCTGAATGATTACTGGTCGCTGGCCTGCCTGGGCTTCAGCCTTGCGGCCTCCCTCTTTGCCTTCCTGCGCTTTAACTTCTCCAAGACCAGTAAAATATTTATGGGCGACACGGGCTCGCTCGTAGTGGGTTTCTGGGTGGCGGTTATGGCGTTGAAATTTGTAGAAGTAAACGTGAACATTACCACGGAAAATGTCTATCAGAATGCGCCGGTTATTGCCATCGCGCTGCTTTCAGTGCCTATATTTGATACGCTAAGGGTGTTTGGCATTCGTATTTTAAGAGGGAAATCCCCCTTCTCAGCAGACAGGAGCCATGTTCATCACCTCATGGTAGACCTGGGTCTTTCGCATCCCGCAGCCTCATTCACCCTTTACGGTTTTACCATTCTTTTCACTTCAGCGATCTATTTCTCCCGGCAGTATTTTACCAATACCCAGCTGTCGGTAGCCATTCTGGTCATCTTCTCCCTCTACATCCTGGTAGGTTTCCTGTTGGAAAAAGAGCGCGTCCGCTACGTTCGTAATCGTTCCTCCCGGAAGGTGGAGCCTGCGGGCAGGGCTGCTACGCCTGAGAAAGTAATCGTTAAAAGCTAAAGCGGCTCTGCTTTTTTTTGAACCATATAAGGCATATAAGTTCATATAAGAATCTATAATTTAAAAACTTATATGCCTTATATGGTTTAAAAAGAGGCGAAACCGTTACTCCCACTCGATCGTTGCCGGCGGCTTCGAGCTGATATCATACACCACCCGGTTCACCCCCCGTACCTTATTAATGATCTGGTTTGAAACCTCACCTAGGAAATCATAAGGCAGGTGTGCCCAGTCGGCCGTCATCCCGTCTACACTGGTCACCGCGCGCAGGGCCACCACATTTTCGTAGGTACGTTCATCGCCCATGACACCCACACTCTGCACCGGCAGAAGGATGGCGCCGGCCTGCCAGATGGAATTATAAAGACCCTTCTCCCGCAATGAATTAATGAAAACAGCATCTACCTCCTGAAGGATGGCTACCTTCTCCGGGGTAATATCGCCCAGGATACGGATACCCAGCCCCGGGCCGGGGAAAGGGTGCCGCGAGATCAAGTGATCGGGCATATTCAGAGAGCGGCCTACCTGCCTTACACCGTCTTTGAACAGCAGCTTTAAAGGCTCTACCACTTTGAGCTTCATGAAGTCGGGCAGGCCGCCTACATTATGATGTGATTTGATGGTCACCGAAGGGCCTTTTACGGAAACCGACTCGATGATGTCGGGGTAGATGGTACCCTGGCCCAGCCATTTTACCCCCTGTATCTTATGGGCTTCATCATCAAAAACCTCAATGAAGGTTCTTCCGATGGCTTTCCGTTTGTCTTCCGGATCTTTCAGGCCCTTCAGGGCCGTATAAAAGCGGTTTTTGGCATCTACTCCTTTGACATTGAGCCCCAGGCCCTGGTAGGAATCCAGTACCTGTTCAAATTCGTTTTTACGCAGCAGACCATTATCTACAAAAATACAATACAGGTTGGCCCCGATGGCTTTGTGGATCAGTGTTGCCGCCACCGACGAGTCTACACCGCCCGAAAGCCCCATCACCACCTTGTCCTCACCCAGCATTTCTTTCAGCTCAGCCACGGTAGATTCCACAAAAGACTCCGGGGTATAGCTCTGGTCACAACCGCAGACACGCACCACGAAATTCTCCAGCATTTTTTTGCCGTCTTCAGAATGGGTTACCTCAGGGTGAAACTGGATGCAGTACGTTTCTTCGCTGTCAAAAGTATAAGCCGCATGAGTGACCGACTCGGTGGAGGCGGTCAGATGAGCGCCCTCCGGAAGCCGCATGATGGTGTCTCCATGAGACATCCAGACTTGTGACTGGGCGGGAATGCCCTGAAAAAGCTTGTCGTTTGTATCCAAAGAGACCAGGCGGGCCCTTCCATACTCCCGGCTTTCTGATTTTTCTACCGATCCCCCGAACTCTTTCGCCAGCAGCTGCGCTCCGAAACATACTCCCAGCAACGGAAGCTTTCCTTTAAACAGGCTGAGATCCACGGCAGGAGAACCTTCTTCCATCACTGAGCTGGGACTACCCGAAAGGATAACCCCTTTAATATTTTCAGTGATTTCAGGGATCTTGTTAAACGGGTGTATCTCACAATAAACGTTAAGTTCTCTTACCCTACGGGCAATGAGCTGGGTATATTGCGACCCAAAATCAATGATCAGAATCTCCTGCATACTATCTTTACCAGATTATAAATTGTCTAACTAAAATACTGTACTAATTTTGTGAAAGCAGAAATCTCCGATGAAAATATCCTACTTTATAGCTAACCGAATAAGAAACCCGAAAGGCCAGTCTTTCTCCAGCGTTATCGTGAGAGTAGGCATTCTGAGCGTGGCTATCACCGTTTCCGTTATTGTTCTGTCGTTCTTTGTCCTTCTGGGTTTCAAAAATACGATCAAGGAGAAGCTGTTCAGCCAGACGTCTCATATTCAGGTCAGCAAAATTACACTTAATCGGTCATTTGAAGAAACGCCCGTTCCAAATAATTCCGAGTATTTTAAGCAGGCGTCAGCATTACCCGGCATAAAGTCGGTCAGCCGGGTGGCGTACAAGTCGGTGATCCTGAAGTCGGATGAAGAAATTTCCGGAGTAGTGCTGAAGGGGGTGGACCCGGAGTATGACTGGACGGAATTTGAGAAGAACCTCATCGAAGGGCGTGTTCTGCACCCCGATTCCGCCAACGAGATCATCCTGAGCACCAAGATCGCCGGCTTGCTGAATACCCGGGTGGGGGAGAGTATTTTTGCCTACTTTATCCAGGAGCCGCCCCGGGCCAGGAAGCTGACCGTGGTGGGGATCTATGACACCCATGTGGAAGAACTCGACCAGCTGTATACCCTCACTCACCTGTCGCTGATCCAACGGATCAACAATTGGGAAAACGGGGAATTCGGTCATCTGGATATTTACCTGAAAGACCTGACCCGGCTAAATGAGGTGAAATCGCAGCTTCTGGACATTTTTCCGCTCGACTATAAGGTGACGGAAGTGGTGGAGCTCCTGCCGCATTTCTTTGAATGGTTCAAATTTCTGGATCGGAATATTGTGCTGATCATCGTGTTGATCATGATCGTAGCGGCATTCAACATGATCTCGGTACTTTTGATCATGATCATGGAGCGAACCCCCATGATAGGGCTCCTGAAATCGCTGGGCTGTTCCGGCGCGCAGATCCGCCGTATTTTTGTCATTAATAGTTCAGGAATTATCCTGTATGGTCTTTTGCTGGGCAATGTCATAGCACTTCTGCTGGCTTTTGTGCAGTGGAAGTTCCAACTGATCCGACTCGACGCCCAGAATTATTACATGAATTACGTACCCGTAGAATGGAGCTGGCTGGCGGTGGCGGGAGTAAACCTCGGTGTTTTCATTACGGTGCTTCTGGTGACCGTATTACCTACTTTTAGTATTGCAAAGATCAGCCCGGTAACGGCCTTAAAATACAAAGACTGAGCCCGCAAAGGCCCAGTCTTAGGAAAATCCTTATTTGTTTTAGTATCTTCTTACAGTGAAATTAGACATTCCGCTGTCGGTATCGATATAAATCTTCTTGGCGGCGCTGTCAAATCCTTCCGTCCGGTACAGGCCCGATTTGATCTTGGTGAATCCTGTAAAGTTCCTGGCGTTAAGGGCACCGTCCATTTTAATTTCACAACCAACGCCCTCCGGCACCTGAATATTGATGTTGGCCACACCGCTTTCGATTTTTACATTCGATTCATCCAGCAGGTCACCGAGCTTTAAATCGATGTTGGACGCACCTGTTTCCAGATTGATCTTGGATACTTTGTAGGAAGTAAGATCGTACTGCAGATCACCGGCGCCTATCTCCATGTCGATATCCCATACCGGCTCGGTGTTCAGCTTCAGCGTTACCTTCCGGTTCAGCCCCTTATCATTCAGCCGGATGTTCTTCTGGCTTTTCATTTTGAACGATACTTTCTGGTGGGTTCCCGCAGCCTCTTCCCGAAGGGTAAAGCCGCTTACTCCGGCCAGGCGGGTATCTGCTGAGAAAAGCTGATCCGGATCGGCCCGCTCCAGTAAAAACTGGGCTGCACCGCCACCTATCTTTAATTCTGCACTTTTCACACCCGCCACTTTGTCTACCTTATAGGTCTGGTGGCTACCGCCGGAAGAAGAATCTGTACCTTCTTCATAGCTAAACTCACTGTCGTCATCATTGATATCCACATCAAAATCAAATCCTTTGCTGCTGATCTTGTCTTCTACCTTTTTAAAAGTATTGGAAGTACAATTATAAATCCCAAAGGGGATGGCCAGGGCCACCAGGAGAACCGAAGTGGAGTTTAAGAGGCTGCGCCGGCTGTCAAGCATCACCGCTACTCCGGCCAGGATGATCAGCACAGGCCAGAACCGGGCAATCTCCCGTATGCTGATATCAAAGTTGAACCAGTTGTTGACCAGTCCCAGGGCCAGACCTCCCAGCAGGATAAGGATCGCACCCAGAAAGATATTATTACTGTTTTTCATATATTTAATAGTTATGAGTTTTCAGCTTTGTAGTCTTATGACTCACAGCTGGCTTAACTCTTGGCTTTGGTTTATTAAAAGCTGGTTCCGCCTGTATTTCCACTATGAGGGTTACCGGGATTCTGATGGTCATCCTTTTCTTTCACAATGATCCAGACACCCAGGCCGATCAGCACCAGAGGCCACATATTTTTGATATAGGAGAAAAGATTTATATCAAAAAACGTTTTGAAAGAAAAAATGGCACCGAGAATGATGAGGACCAGTCCTCCTGCGATATTCCCGTTTCTTGTTTGATTGCTCATTTCGTTATCTGCGTTTAAATTACTGTTTTCTAAATTACTTACTGTTTCCAAATATCCATATCGCTTAGGCAATATGGCCCATAATACAAGATACGCTATTCCGATGGGGATCGCTGTGAAAAGTAGTATCACAAAGATGACCCGGACCAGCGTTACGTCCGTTCGGTAGTATTCTGCCAATCCCAGGCAGACACCCCCCAAAATACTGTCTCGATTTTTAATTCTATACATTTTGCTTTTCATAATTGTGAAACAAATGTAGATATAAGAATCGGTACTTGGTATTACAAACTACATGAATGGTATTTTAGCTGGATGAGAGCATATATTTGAGGTATTAAATTTTTTGGTTCTGTAAGGGCTTGTCTTTTGATTTTATAACTTTCTTATAGTTAGATGTTTATCTAATGATTTTCTTCTATATATTCCAGCGCTTCCATAAGGTCGGAATAGGAATTTAGGCCTACCTGCTTTTCAAAACTTCCCATAAATGCGAAGCCGTCGATTCGTTCAATTTTGGATTTAACATTCTCAAAATCAAATCCTTGTAAAATCTCATTGTCCAAATCGGTCAGTTGATCTTCATTAATAGCACCGGGCGAAGTAAGCAGCAGAATAACGTCTGGTTCCGGGATGAACGGTAACATGGCTACATCATCGGACCATTCCAGAACTTTCACCGGGGCATCGATAAGTTCAAGGAGGTGATATTGCGCAGGGCTGAACAGGAAACCGTCAGGCTGATATTCTTCAAGGATCTCGCTGATGAGCGAAACGTTATCACCCGGCAGGGAGGCCAGTATTTTCACACCGCTGAGCCAGCCACGGATCTCCTCAAACTTCTTTTTGTGCACATAATATTCACTTTCTTTATCAAGATCAAAGGAAATATAGTCTACGAACATCCCTGCACAATACCGGGCTTCCGACAAACTGGTGATACTCTTGACAAGGACCTTCTTGTTCAGCATACGTTACCTGAAAAATTATGAAATCACAGGGAGACAACTCATCGAAAAAGCAACCCACCCGTAAAAATTTTCACAAAAATACGCAAGAACCAAAAATGATCGGCAAGTGTTTAGTTATTTTGTAGTTGAAAACAAATCGGAGGACTTTGAACCCTCGCAGAAGAAATGTCAGAAAAAGGAAGAGTATTAGTGGCCATGAGCGGCGGTATCGACAGCTCACTGGCGGCGGTCCTGTTGCACGAGCAGGGCTATGAAGTAGTGGGAATGACCATGAAGACCTGGGATTATGCCTCCTCAGGCGGTACAAAAAAAGAAACGGGCTGCTGCAGCCTTGATTCCATCAACGACGCACGGGCAGTAGCCGTTAACCTCGGCTTTCCGCATTACATCCTCGATATCCGTTCGGAATTTGGTGACTCGGTGATCGATCACTTTACGGGTGAATATCTCGAAGGCCGGACACCCAATCCCTGTGTTTTGTGCAATACACATATCAAATGGGATGCCCTCCTCCGGCGGGCCGATAACCTGAACTGTGATTTTATTGCTACCGGGCATTATGCCAGGATACGGCAGGAAAACGGCCGTTATGTGATCTCCAAGGGCGTGGATCAGATCAAAGACCAGAGCTACGTGCTGTGGGGTGTTTCCCAGGAAAGCCTGTCCCGCACCCTGCTGCCCCTCGGTGATCTGACCAAGGTGGAGATCCGGGAGATGGCCCGGGAAAAGGGCTTTTTTGACCTTGTCAATAAATCGGAATCTTACGAGATCTGCTTTGTGCCGGATAACGATTACCGTGGCTTCCTGAAAAGAAGGGTGGAAGGCCTGGAAGAACAGGTGGCCGGCGGGAATTTTGTGCTTGAAAACGGCCAGGTAGTGGGTAAACACGAAGGTTACCCCTTCTATACCATCGGTCAGCGGAAAGGGCTGAAGATAGCAATGGGCTATCCTGTTTTCGTGACAGAAATCCGTAAGGAAACCAACGAAGTGGTGCTCGGAACCGAAGAATACCTGAAAAGGAACGGTATGGTGGTGGGCAAGCTAAATCTCCAGAAATATGCAGCTATCCCGGACGGCGGATTAAGCACGACCACCAAGATACGATATAAAGATCGAGGAGAAAGTGCTTATATCCAGCAAACGGAAGAAAATAAGATCGAGGTGATCTTTGATGAGCCCGTATCGGCTATTGCTCCGGGTCAGGCGGCCGTATTCTACGAAGGCGATGATGTGATAGGCGGCGGCTGGATCATGAAAAGTTACCGGGTGTAAATAATGAAGGGGCGTTGTATGCAACGCCCCTTACTACCCTTCATTGTGAAGATTATTTCTTTGTTATCAGTTTGTAATTGTATTGCAGGCTATTGTTCTTCAAAGGTGTATACCTGGCCATCAATGTCTATTTTAATAATTTTCATCTCACAGGCAGTTTTTAGCTCCCCTGGTTCTACTGTTCCGTTACCATTGCTATCTGTCCAATATTTCGTCAGGAGAAGTTCATCGCCCTCAATAAGGCCATTTTTGTTTTTGTCAAAAATATCACGTACTTTATCCCAACCGTTACGATATTTATTTTGAGTGCCGTCTATACCCGTCTCATTCATAATTTCCCGGCCACTGTCAATCAGGTTATTACCGTTTACATCATACACCAGTTGGGCATCCAGGGAGTTCCATTCGTGAACTTTATCTTTGATGCCGTCACCGTTAATATCAAAGCATACGCTTAAGCCTCCTACTACGTTGAGTTTGTTGTCCTGGTTGGTATCGAAATAGACAGGGTCCACCGGCGTAGCTCCAGGGCCACTTCTTCCAAGCGTACTGGCCAGTGTTGTATCCCAGACTTTTCCGGTCTTTATCGACTTGTTTTGATCAAGAACCACAGTAAGTTTGAGGCTTCCTAGTGAAAGCACCCGTATATCGGGAATAAGCAGGTCGGGGCGCACTACATCGCCGTTATTAGAGTTGTTAAGTGCAGCAATCAGGTTCAGGTAGTTATCCGAAGTTCCGGGAACGTCTCCTGTTGGGGTAAAGGTGTATTCCACCACACTCCGGCCACCGTCTGCTACGTAACTGTTCAGGAGAATATTGTACCGCAGGCCGTTCACCTCTACCCACGGGTCACTGCCGTCATTAAGGCTCACGGCTACATCCAGCACCTGGCCGTCAGGGCCGCCTTTTCGCAGGCCGATAGAATAGGTGTCTGTGCCCTGTTCCGCCAGTTCAAAAATGTCAATAGCATTGCAATAATCAAACGAGAAGGCCGGAAAATTACGAACAATGCCTGTAGAAATCCTTTGTAATGAAATGTTATGGATGTCAATACGGGAGATGCCGCCCCATTCAGCCATGGCCATGAATTGTTGTCTCAGGCTCATGCCCGGAAAACGATCCAGCAGGTTTTCGTCTTCCGAAGTTACATTTTGGTGCGAACAAGATAACAGAAATAATAAAGCCAGCAAAGGCCCGAATAATTTTCTAGACATAATTATTAATTTAGGTTTTTAAAAATCATAAACTATAAGGCAGGAGTATCGGAGGAAAGTGCCTCTTGCTACCCTTCAAGCATACGGATTTAGGTATTTGCTATGCGGGGATCATCATAAAAGTCATTAATCTGTTTAGGTTGGCTTTTAATTAATGATCCCAAATCCTCCCTTTTGTATACTTTGTTGCCAGGGGTATCTTCGTTATAAATATTATAATACATAAGACCTGTATCGGTAATTTCATTGGATTAATTGTACAAAAATACGGCTTAGGATAACCCGGGTAAATCTTCGTATTCCTACATTTATGGGAGGGGTATATATAGGGAAACCTACATGGGAGCTGATATTCAGGCAGATTACATACCCCTGTCACATATTTGCCTTACTCTTCTATAAACTCCGTCGGTAAATGGCGGTGTGAGCGTTACTTTGCTGTAGGGCTGACAGGGGGGGTACTCCCGCTGACCCGCACAATTAAAATAAGACCGTTACCCAGCTCGCGATAGCCCATATCGTACACAAAAAAGCAGGAGTCTCCTTTCCTGTTTTTTTGCAAATGGGTAAAATAGCTAAAGTCAAAACCCGACAGCGTGCTGCGTAATACCCGGGCCTTCCCGGCGGGGCACAGGGCATCCAGGATGCGCCGGTTCTTTTTCAATGTATGATTGATGTTCCGGATGGTGTTGTTTTTAAATGCGGCCAGGCGGTTATTGCAGGTGTTTCTGCACATATCGCTGCAAAACTTCTTGTCGGCACGGCCCCGGAGCCGGCTCCCGCACTCATGGCAGGTTCTGTAATCGTTCATTGTGTGTAAAAAGTTTGTGGAAAAAAATTGTTCTATAAATACGCCAGGGTATCCGTTAATTTTGACACCGAGGCTTTGAAATCTGAACTTAACTGACGGATCAGGTCATTTACGGGAACCACTTCTTTTATTGTACCCACACCCTGGCCGGCTGACCAAACGGTCTTCCAGGCTTTGGCCTCGGCCATGGCGGCATCCAGCTCTTTTCCGAAATCGATTTTGGCGGCTCCCGACCATTGTTCTTCGGTGATGCCGTTCTTTTTCAGGCTTTTCAGCATAAAGTTGGCATGCACACCGGAGATCGCCGCGGTATATACGATATCTTTTGCCTCGCTCTCCAGGATCATTTCCTGGTAATCAGCGGGGGCTGTTGCTTCGGTCGTGTTGATAAAAAGAGTACCGGCATAGGCCATGTCGGCGCCCATGGCCAGGGCAGCGGCAATGTCCGCTCCCCGGCTGATACATCCGGACAACAGCACGGTCTTATCGAAAAACGTCCGGATCTCACCCACAAACGCCATGGGATTCAGGAGGCCGGCATGTCCTCCCGCTCCTGCACATACCAGGATCAGGCCGTCTACGCCGGCCTCCGCCGCTTTTTCAGCGTGTCTTTTTTTGATCACATCATGGTATACGATACCGCCGTAGCTGTGGACAGCCTCCACCACCTGTGACACCGCTCCCAACGAGGTAATGACCAGCGGTACCCGGTGCTTAATGATCACCTGCATGTCGGCCATCAGCCGTTCATTGGTAGGGTGAACGATCAGGTTCACTCCGAAAGGAGCCGGGGTAATGCCGGTATCCTTTTCAAATTTTTCCAACTCGGCTTTGATCTCCACCACCCAGGCTTCAAAGCCTTCGGTGGTGCGCTGGTTGAGCGCAGGAAAAGTCCCTGCCACACCGGCTTTGCAACATTCTATCACCAGCCCCGGGTTGGAGATGAGAAACATGGGGGCCGCCACAAGCGGTAACTTAAGATGGGGTAATGCAGGCATATTATTTCTCGGTTTTAGGTCTTATAAGTCCTTCCTGTGTAACGGAGGCTACCAGGGCTCCGTCACGGGTGAAAATATTTCCGCGGGTAAAGCCGCGGCTGTTGGAGGCACTGGGGCTGTCGATGGCATAGAGCAGCCAGTCGTTTACCGTAAAGTCGCGGTGAAACCAGATGGCATGGTCGAGGCTGGCCATAAATACATCAAAAGGGTAGGGGCCGTCGGTATGCGGTAAGGTAGCCGTCACCAGCAGGTTATAGTCGGATACATAGGTGAGCAACTGCTGATGAATAGCCTGTGAGGCTTCTACCGGCTGTTTCGCCCTGAACCACACATGCTTGTAAGGCGGCTTGCGCCTATTATCAAAAATATCAAAGCCTTCCGCGATCCTGAATTCAAACGGTCGGGAATTGATCAGCTCTGCAATGCTGTTCGGGATCCATTTCTCGTACTGCCGGATGATCTCCTCATCTGATTTAAGCCCCTCCGGGCCCGGCACCTGAGGCATTTCAATGGAGTGGTCATAGCCCGGCTGATTTCTTTTCTGGTAGGAAGCCGACAGGAAAAATATGGCAATGCCGTTTTGCTTGGCCACCACACGCCGGGTAGAAAAGCTGCCCCCGTCACGGATCTTCTCCACTTCATATACAATGGGGGTATTGATATCGCCGGCCAGGAGGAAATAAGCGTGTAGCGAGTGTGCCGACCGTTCGGGATCAACCGTTTGGCTGGCTGCACTTAAAGCCTGAGCCAGCACCTGCCCGCCGAAAACCCTTTTCCAGGGAGAAAGATAATTCCCGCCCAGGAAAACCGTTTCACTGAGCGCTTTCATTTTAAGCAGATCAATAAGTTCGCGGATATCGGTCATGTAAAACGCGCTGATAATGTACGTAAATGTAATTGTTTTTGAGAAAGCGAGCAAAAATATAACCACATTAGGCATATAAGTACATATCAGTTTTCTTAATATAAGATTCTTATATGTACTTATATGCCTAATGTGGTTTAAAAAAGAAAAGCTCCCAGAAAATCCGAGAGCTTTAATCTAACCCCTAAAATAAACCACTATAATAATCTCTTATCCAAAAAAATCTTGCAGTTGTGTTTACTATTATAACGCAACAAACGGCTCAAATGTTGCATTAGTCGTGAAAATATATGTTAATATGTCATTAACATATGCAAAAATAAACCATTAACGGGATAATTACTCTAAGGGGTAAGAAAAATAATTTAAAATTATGAAAAAGCTGAGTTTTTTAGCCCATTCATACGTGAATTATGAATAGATTTTAATGAGTAATAGTTTTGTAAATTAAAAAAGGGCAGCTTCCTGAGCTGCCTTTTTTTATTTTATCTTTTCGGCCAGGTTTTTGGCGTCATTCACCACCTTTTCTACTGACCTTACTTTCTGCTTTGCCGCCGAAAGCTCCTTTTTAAGGTCTTCCAGCTCTTTTTCTTTTTTTTCCAGCTTATCTTCTGCTTTTCCGGCTTCTTTCTGTATCCTGGAGATCTCCTTATCTTTTTTCTGGGAAGCTTTGCTCAGGTCCGATTTCGCCTTGTCATCCAGCACCTGGGTGCTGTCGGTTGACAACTGCGTGACGATCTCCTCCTTTTCCGACATGGCTTTCGCCATAAGCTCAGGAGAAGAATCCAGCTTTTTACCCAACTTCTGCTGTTCTTTGAGATTAGACTCGATCGACTTCTCTATTTTGCTTTGTTCTTTTTTTACCTCCTTCAGCTCATCTTCCGCCAGCGAAAGGTTTTCGCCGACCAGGCGCGCCTGCAATTTCTGCCGGGAAAGGTCAATAAAATCCTGAACAAACTTTTCAGCGCCGCCCGGATTGAGCTCGTGATCATTCAGGGCATTATGGGCATCATTCAGGAAGAAAAACTCCAGTTTTTCCAGCTTTTTGGCCGATTTGGAAACTACATCAATGTAGCTCAGGTCGGTAGAAACCGTGTTACCTTTCAGGTTTTGAATGCGGTAAATGTTCTTTCCCGGCCTGGAGACCTTCCCGAACTGGCCGAGGTATTTTTCAAGGTCGTCCGTCAGCTCTTTGGAGTCCTGGTTGGAAAGAACCGCATAAGATCGTTTTTCAGCACCGTTATGCAGGTTCTGGCCCACATACACCTGGGCGGAAAGGGGCGCGCTGATCGCAGCTAGTAATACCAAAAGTAATTTTTTCATGGGAATTATTGATTAATTTATAGTATATTTTTCGGTCACTATGGCCGTTTTTTTCCTGTTAAGATCTTCGGTAAGGTAAAGATAAGTGTCTCCGCCGTCTTTCCATTGCAATTTCTTTCTTACCTCCTCCGGTTTCAGGGGGAAATTACGGCAGATAATGTTCGCTTGTCCCCCGGGAACTATTTCATTAAGACGCTTTTTATCGAAATTGGTCACACCCCTGACCTTCATTACCCGGCCCGGGAAGTGCGGAAGGGCGGCATCGTGGGTGTACAAATGACTGTTTGGGGCTAACTTTCGGAGGGTGAACCGGGCAGCGGCGCAATTAAAAGCTCCCCCTTTCAGCAGGGCGGCATTGGGTTCATAGAGGTATTTCAGCGGCAGGCTGTAGCGGGGAGTGGTATTTTTTTCTTCTTCATGAGTGAAAACAAACTCCGGTTGAGATGTGGCCAGGTTCACACAGCGGATCTCAGGGTGGGGGAGGGCGGACCTTCGGAGAATAAACACCAGCTCTTTCACCTCGTTTTTTTCGGCGAGTATCCATATTTCGTTCACGGTCTGCAGGCGGTCTAGGGCCAGCCTGATGTCGAGCATGGGTGAGTATTTTACCATGATGGCTTGGGTGTGTTCGAGGATACAGGTGCGGAGAGCCGGCAGATCGGGGTGGCAATCTTCCGGGAGGATCAGTTTTTGATTGATTTGATTCCGGCGGGAAGGATCGAGGTACACCCAGTCGTACCGGGTAGGCGGCCAGGGGTAGCTTTCTGCGGCAAAGCAGGTAAATGTTACATTGTTGCTGCCCAATACTTCAAAATTATGACGGACCACCCCCGACAGTTTGGTGTCCGGCTCATTATGGGTGAATTTTTTGAATTTTTGGGAAAGGAAATAACTATCCACACCCAGTCCGCCGGAAAGATCGAGGCCGTTTTCTCCGTCAAGATAAGCGGCTTTATAGCGGGCGGTGAGCTCAGAAGAGCTCTGTTCAAGGTTAATGCCGGTGTACGGGAGGGTCTGGCCGTTTTCATACCATACCGGTACTTTCTTTTCAATGATCCGGTGGTAATCCAGGTGGCCGGCCACCAGCCGCAGAAGCTCAGGCTCGTACTTTCCGGCATGACGAAGGATAAAATCCGTCGCATCTTTCCGGCCGGTTTCGGCGAGAGCAATGTCACGGGCTTTTATTCGTAGATCAAGGGACATATCAGGTTATTCTGAGGTGAAAGCCGGAAAAGCATGGGTTGCTCGAACGCCCGAAAATGTTTAAAAAAGCCGTTCGTGAAAAAGAGAAATATCAGTTGTTGCGGCCCGGGAAGAGGTTTAAAAAGTGCGCAAAATGCAAGGCGTTGAGGGTGAGGTTGAAGGAGTATACTAAAAGTATGTAACTGAAACCGAATTCCGAAAACAACGCAACAGTTTGTGTGCTTTTTAAGCATCTTCAGTCGTGGTTGCGTTCTTTGAGGCGGTCGAGCAGCACCTGGTTAAAGCGTTCTTCGGAGACCAGCATGACCCCGTATTGCTGTTCAGAGATCACCCGCAGAAAATCACCTTTATACTTCCGGGTAAGGTCCAGCTCTTTCTGTTTCAGGTACTGGATGCGCTCCTGCTTTTTGTAGGCGTCATCATCTTCCGAAATATTACGGGAGAGCAGGCGGATCTCCCTCCTGATCTCCTTTCGCTGGTTATCAAAAGCATTGTATATCGGCCAGAACCCTTCCGCCTGACCTTTGGTGAGCTTCATGTCACTGGTCAGTTTCGCTATTTTTATCTGCTGAATACGATCCTGTTGTGTTGAGGCGCCCGAATTCGTGCTATTAGCTCTCCCTGACCCCTGTGAAAAGGCATTAAGCGACAGCAACAGCAGAATTCCTATTGAAATATATTTCATTTCTTCCTCGTAAATCTATTAAATGTTTATTCCATTTTCCAATAAATAGGAAGCGATCTCATTATCTGAAACTCCCGAAGTCAGGAAAATGTCGTTGTCGTCCAGTACAAAATTCAGGTCTTCTTCCATTAAAGGCTGCTCCGACAGGTAGGCGATCATGGCGGCCGAACTGATGTCAGCCAGCTCATCTTTAGGCGCCGGGCCGTTCAGCGAAAAACCGTAAGCCAGCAGGCCGATCACTGCAGCGGCGGCGGCGCTCCGGAAGACCCTGATATTTCTGAACAGGATAAACTTCCCTTTTCCCGACTCAGTGGTTTTGTCCAGGATATCTTTTTCCAAAGTATCAAAATAGCCTGCAGGAACAGGAGGCTGCTTTAAGCCTTGCAGTCTGACCCCCGCCATTATCCGGTCTTCCAGGCCTTCAAAATACCCCTCTTCCACAGCAGGGTGCTTAAGCCCGTCAATTTTTACACGGCTGAGGACCTGATCTTCGAGGGTATCAAAATAGCCTTCCGGAGGGGTCGGTTTCAGTGAGCTTATCCGGGCGAGAGAAAGAAGCCGATTCTCCAGGGTTTCAAAGTAATCTTCGGGAACAGCAGGAGTACGCAATTCAGACAGCTCCGAGATCCTGATCTCAGATAAAAGCCTGTCTTCCAGACCGGAGAAGTATCCCTCAGGAACGGTAAAAGGGGCTTTAATTTTTCTGTCCATCGTAATTATTAAATCTTTTTAAATAAGACTGTTGAAAACATAAATGGTTTAGACAGGCTCTTAATGATTTGTTAAATATTCCTCTATCTTCTTGACCGCAAAATGATACGTGGCTTTTAGGCCCCCTACACTGGTATCCGTGATCTCCGCTATTTCTTCGTATTTCAGGTTTTCAAAGTACTTCAGGTTAAACACTACCCGCTGTTTATCAGTTAATTCCAGCAGCGCCTTCTGCAGTTTCAGCTGTATCTCATCCCCGTCAAGATAGGCGTCGCTGCGAGGAGACTCGAGGGTAGTTACCAACAGCTCATTATCATCAATGGATACAGAATTATCTTTCCTTTTCTTTTGAAGAAATGTCAGCGCTTCGTTGGTCGCTATCCGGTAAAGCCATGTATACAGCTTGGAGTCGCCCCGGAACTTATCGAGGTTTCTCCAGATTTTGATGAAAGTCTCCTGGGTCACGTCATCGGCATCATCGTGGTCCACAACGATCTTTCTTACATGGTAATAGATTTTTTCCTTGTAAGCTTTCAGGATCAAGCGGAATGCCTGTTCGTAAGTGTCTTCACGACCCAGAAGCGCTATAATATCTTCGTCTTTCATCCTGCGGCGGTTCGCTTATTTCTTTCTGCTGATCACTGTTTGTGCCGCAGCTACGATGTTGGCGGCCTTTAACCCGTATTTTTCCATGAGCTGATCCGGAGTGCCCGACTCCCCGAAAGAGTCTTTAACGGCGATATATTCCTGCGGTGCAGGGAAGTTTCCGGAAAGGAACTGCGCCACGGCATCACCCAGGCCCCCGTTTGCCTGGTGCTCTTCGCAGGTCACCACACATCCGGTTTTCTTTACCGATTTCAGTATAGCCTTGGTATCCAGTGGCTTGATGGTATGGATATTGATGATCTCGGCCGAGATCCCCAGCTCTTCCAGCTTTTCACCGGCCTGAATGGCTTCCCATACAAGGTGTCCTGTGGCAATGATGGTCACGTCGGTTCCTTCGTTCACCATCCATGCCTTACCGATCTCAAACTTCTGATCCGGATCGGTGAAAATGGGAACTACAGGGCGGCCAAAGCGCAGGTACACCGGACCGTGGTGATCGGCTACCGCCTTGGTGGCTGCCTTGGTCTGGTTGTAATCGCAGGGATTGATCACCACCATGTTGGGCATGGCCCGCATCATGGCCAGGTCTTCCAGAATCTGGTGGGTGGCGCCGTCTTCTCCTAAGGTAAGGCCCGCATGAGAAACGGCGATCTTTACGTTTTTATCCGAATAGGCCACCGACTGGCGGATCTGGTCATACACCCGGCCGGATCCGAAGTTGGCAAAGGTGGTGGCGTAAGGAACTTTCCCGGAGATCGACAGACCGGCAGCGATACCCACCATATTGGCCTCCGCAATACCGGTTTGAAAGAAGCGCTCCGGGTGATTTTTGATAAAATTGTCGATTTTCAGAGACCCTACCAGGTCAGCACACAGGGCCACCACATTGGGGTGAGACCGGCCCAGTTCTGTCATGGCATCGCCAAAGCCCGAGCGGGTATCTTTTGATTCAGTATATGTATATTTTTTCATGATTATCCTTGATTAATAGTCTCCGAGGGTTACCGGTAGCTGGGCAAGCGCTGCAGCCAGTTGTTCGTCGTTTGGTGCGGAACCGTGCCACTTGTGTGTTCCCATCATAAAGTCTACCCCGGCACCCATTTCCGTATGCAGCAGGATCAGCACAGGCTGCCCCTTGCCGGTCAGGCGTTTCGCTTTCCGGAGTCCTGCCACGCAGGCTTCCATCGAATTACCCTCTTTTATTTCCATGACATTCCATCCGAAAGCCTTGTATTTGGCTTTGAGGTCACGGTTGGCCATTACTTTTTCCGTAGGACCGTCAATCTGCTGGTAATTCAGGTCAATGATAGCGATGAGGTTGTCGACCCTGTGATGCGGTGCAAACTGGGCCGCTTCCCAGATCTGGCCCTCCTGCTGCTCGCCGTCACCCATCAGAACGTAGACCGTACGGTCGTCACCATCGAGTTTTTTTCCTAAAGCGGCTCCTATAGATACTGAAAGTCCCTGACCGAGTGAGCCGGACGCTACACGTATACCGGGAAGTCCCTCGTGCGTGGTGGGGTGCCCTTGCAGGCGGCTGTTTATTTTGCGGAAGGTGGCGAGCTCTTCAACGCCGAAATATCCCCTACGTGCCAATACGGAGTAGAAGAGGGGCGAAATGTGTCCGTTGGAGAGAAAAAACAGGTCTTCGTCCCTGCCTTCCATTTTAAAGCTGAGATAGCCTCCTTTTCCGCGCCGGTTCGAGATTTTCATCTGCTGGAAATACAGGGCTGTCAGAATGTCTGTACATCCCAGTGATCCGCCGGGGTGGCCCGACTTACAGCCGTGAACCATCCTTACAATGTCTCTTCGAACCTGTGAGGCTATGTCCTGAAGTTCTTTGATTTGCATTAATATAGAATTTAAAACTCCACAAAAGTATCCATTTTCTTCTGATGAGTGAAATAATTATGCAGCTCTGACCCCTTTTTGGCTAAAATAGTGTCAGCTTTCGGCAATTAGAAGTTAGCCATTAGCTGTTCCGGTGGGACTGACCTCTAACTTCTAACCTCTAATTGAAAACAAAATGCAGAATTTTATTGGAAACTATGAAAATAGTTATAACTTTGGTGTGAAAAACCAATTGAACAGCGTTATGTCAGAGCAATTAAGAGAATTAACCCGGGCCGAAGAGGAGATCATGCAGGTATTGTGGGATAAGGAGCGGGCGTTTGTCAAGGAAGTAATAGAAGTTCTCCCCGAACCCAAGCCGGCCTATAACACGGTCTCTACCATCATCCGTATCCTGGAGCAGAAAGGATTTGTGGGACACCAGGCATTCGGCAAGACCCACCAGTACTTTCCGGTGGTGAGCAAAGAAGAATACCGGAAGTTCGTCACCGGTAAACTGATGCTGGGGTATTTCGATAATTCAGTGGGAAACATGCTTTCTTTTTTCGTGAAGGAACAGCAGGTGGATCTGAAAGAGGCCGATGAGCTTCTGAAAATGATAGAAGGGCTTAAAAACAAGTAAAGATCATGCACTATTTGATCCAGGTTAATCTGTATTTGATCGTGTTTTTCGGTTTTTACGTCTTATTCCTCAGGAAAGAGACGTTTTACCAGGCAAACCGGTTTTACCTGATGCTCAGCGGAATCATGTCTTTTGTGATCCCCTTTATCCACACCTCATGGGTGCAGTCGTGGTTTCTGACCCGGGAGGTGAGCCACATTATGGCCGGCTACGATACCACCGCCCTGGAAGTCCCCATTACTGCGGTGGCAGGTTCACATCAGATTGCCCTGAGTCATATCCTTCTGGGCTCTTACATAGCCGGATTGCTTTATTTTACCTGGCGTTTCGGACTGAGCATTTTCCGGACCATTCGTTTTATGTCTGATTTTGAAGAAAATGACCCGCATGCATTTTCCTTTTTCGGGAAAGTACGGGTAGGGAAGTCTCTGACGCGATATAAGGCGGTTTTTGACCACGAACGGATTCACGTGGTGCAGTGCCACTCCTTTGATGTAATCCTTTTTGAGGTGATCTCCATCCTTTGCTGGGTCAATCCCCTGGTTTATTTCCTGAAAAGAGAGATCCGCCTGCTTCATGAGTACCAGGCGGATGATTATGCCAGCCGGATGACAGGATCGAAAGCATATTATGCGGCCCTGCTGCTGAGCCGTAAATTTGGTGTGACGCCCGAATCCATTCTGGGCAATTCCTTTTTCACCCAGTCTTTCCTCAAAGCCCGTATCCGGATGTTAAGTAAAGAGAGCTCCCGCAAGCGGGCTCTGCTGAAATATGGTTTTGTGGCTCCCCTGTTTCTGGGAATGATGGTGCTGGCATCGGCAAGTATAGCCGGGTCGGAAAACCTGGGGAAGATAGAGCAATATTCCGAAGACCTGGTCTTTGAGAGCCCTGCTTCCCGGCTGGCGCATGATCTCAAGGAAGTGAGGGTAGATCTGACTGAGTTCCGTAAGGATGGTACCGTAAAAAGCCTGGATGACGAGGAAGATATTTCTTTCAGCAAAGATCAGTTGACCGGCAAAAAGGAGGAGCTTCCACCGCCGCCCCCGCCAGAGCAGAAGAAGGAAACCATTGAAATAAAAGTGACGGCTCTGCCGGAAGACCCCCCGGCCAGAGAGGAGATATTTGTAGGAGTAGAGAGTCAGCCATCTTTCCCCGGGGGAGAGATGGAAATGTACAGGTTCCTGGCTGCAAACGTCAATTATCCTGCGGCTGCTTCAAGGGCGAATGTACAGGGTAGGGTCACTCTTCAGTTTGTCATCGAGAAAGACGGTTCGGTTACACACCCTAAAGTGCTGAAAGGCATCGGGTTCGGGGCTGATGAGGAGGCTGCGCGGGTAGTCAGCAGCATGCCTAAATGGACGCCGGGCATTCAGAACGGGCGTGCGGTGAGAGTATATTACACTATCCCGATCATGTTTACGCTTTCAGATTAAATGATGTTTTAAAAAGCACGCAAACTTCTGCGCTATTTTCGGAATCCGTACTCAGGCTCCCAGTATCTGTACGGTATGCTCTTTTGATCTTACATCTTCAATGATGTCGGTGATGACCCCGTTCCCGTCTATCACAAAGGTAGTACGCTTCAGGCCCATATAGTGCTTACCGAATGTGAATTTTTCGCCCCATACATCGTAGAGATTGACCAGCTGGTGCCCTGTATCTTCGAGAAGGTCAAACGGAAGGTTAAACTTCTCCCGGAATCTTTTATGCGATTTTTCGGAGTCAGTGCTTACCCCCAGGATTTCATAACCTTGTTTACGGAATTTCTTATAATTATCACGGAGATTACAGGCTTCTACCGTGCAGGTCGGGGTATTGTCTTTGGGGTAAAAGTACAAAACCAGCTTTTTGCCCTGAAAATCACTGAGCCTTACCAGCTTTCCATCCTGGTTCTTTGCTTCAAAATAGGGCGCTTTATCGCCTGGTTTTAATTTCATGAATAATTGTTTGGAATTCATCGTGTTCAAAAAGTCCCGGCTGTTTATGGCCCGGGAAGATGCTTAAAAAGTGGCGGTTCGCCGCTGCGACAAAATGCAAGGCGTTGAGGATGAGGCCGAAGGAGCATACTAAAGGTATGTGACTGAGACCGAATTCCGAAACAACGCAGCAGTTTGTATACTTTTTAAACATCTTCTAGGGAACGATGGTTTCGTAAGATTGCGTATTATTACAGAAGTCGGTGACCTTAAGCACCAGGTTTCCTGAAAAAGACTGATCACCGTCCCGTTTCCGGGCCCAGATAGCCCCGGTCTTATATTCGTAATCCATCAGAATCCATTCACCGTTGACATAGCATTCAATTTTCTGGATACCCGAAAGTTTGTCAGTGATGGTGAACCTCAGCTCATCGGCATTGACCATGCGGGGAGTGATGGCCGGCGGATCAAAATCATAAAGGGTGAGGTAGGTACCGAATTCTCGGGTGTGGAATCTGATGGTCTTGTCTTTCCACTCCCCGCCGATAAATTTTCTTTTCTTCCCTTCCAGGTAAACTTTTTGTTTTTCGGGGTAGTTCACCGGGCCGGTCTTGGTCCAGTGAAGTTCGGCCCATCCTTTAAGCGGGATAATGTCCTCATGCAGTACCAGGGCTTCGTCACTTACATCGGTGAAAATATAGGCCTCATCATAAAGAGTACCGCTGAAGTCACCCTGCAGATGAGGGATATTGATCTGGGGATTTTGCAGGGTAATGACGGTATTCACCGGTAGGGTCACCTTCTTCTCGCCTACAAAAACCTGGTCGGGGAAACCTTCTTTAAGATCATAAATGGCAGTTCTTCCCCCTCCGGAAGAGATCCGGGTCTGCACGCTTATTTCCTTTCCGCCATAGGTGATCACCCGCACATTTTCAACATTTTCGGTCGTATTTACCTTCAGAAAATTGTTCAGTACGTTAACAGAGGACACGGCGGGCTCCGACAGGGTCTCGGAATTGTCTTTCAGGAGGTTGAAGGCCAGCAGGGTGGCATTGCCGTGAGAGTCCCGTACCCGGATGCTGATCTCATTCGCCGCTTTTTCGATCTTAAGTATTCCCCAATGATCATTGGATTCGTAGAAGTCAAAGCGGTTGGCTTCTTCTACATAACATTTGTGGATCTTCTGGTTGTTTTTGATCAGTTTTTCATAATTGACGTGGATGTTCATATCCAGCTTATTATGAAACGCCATGCGGTCAAGCCGGAACCGGTATTCCCTGTTGTCGTTCATTTTAAGCTCAATTTCATTCACGCCCAGGCGGAAGGGGGAGTTGGCGGCACGGTCATAAGTCAGGATCTCTACCCCGATCATACCGGTGGCCCGGATCTGCTGGGGAATGAAATAGCGGTTTCCCTGCTTTACGGGTTTGAAGTCGAAGCTACCGAATTTGCCGTTGATGCGTGCATCCGCCGACATGCATTTGAGGGAAACAGATTCGATGACGGGGGGGGTAATGTCGCGGATCTCCTTAAAGCCGAACTGTTCCGGATCGAGGGCGTCTTCTTTCTCATCCCGGATCTCAAAGTGCAGATGCGGTCCGGCCGAGCCGCCTGTGTTTCCCGATAGGGCTACAAAATCTCCCTGGTTATAGGAAAACCGGCCCGGTTCTACGGGAATATCGATTTCCCACATCTTTTGCTCGTATTGTTTCGAGGTGAGGAAGCGGGAGAGTTCGGCGTTAAACTCTTTCAGATGGGCATAAACAGTGGTATAGCCGTTGGGGTGCGTGATATAAAGAACATTCCCATAGCCTCCGTTCTGCACCCGGATCCGGGAAACATAGCCGTCGGCAGCGGCCACCACCCGTTTTCCTTCCTGGCCGCCGGTGCGGATATCCAGGCCGGAATGAAAATGGTTGATCCGGATGTCTCCGAAGCATCCCGACAAAGAAGTCACCTGTCCCGGGTTAACAGGCATGATAAAATACCCTTTGGGAAAGTTTTGCTGAGCCCGGGAGGCCATGGATAGTGTAAGAGCGAAAGCAAGTAATATTTTCTTCATTATATTTTCTCATTTTTCAATGAAGTCTGCAAGACACGAGAAAGTGGCAGTCGTTTATGGCCGGGTAAGGTGTTAAAAAAGCGCGCCAAATGCAAGGCGTTGAGGATGAGGCCGAATTCCGATACAACGCAGAAGTTGGTGTGCTTTTTTAACATCTTCTTTATTTTACTTCAAAGTCCAGTAAAACCCGGCCTTCCAGGCTGCCTTTCAGCCGGTCACCCGGCTGAACCGGTCCCACACCCTCGGGGGTGCCGGTAAAGATCAGGTCACCGGTTTTCAGGGTAAAATACCGGGAAACAAACGACACGAGGGAATCAAAGGAGTAGATCATCATGGAAGTGTTTCCCGCCTGTCTCAGCTCTCCGTTTACTTCGAGTTCAAAGTTCAGATTTTGCAGGTCGTAGTTTTCCTTGGACAGGAACTCTGATATGGGAGCTGAGTCGTTAAATCCTTTGGCCAGGTCCCAGGGCAATCCTTTTGCTTTTAATTTTGACTGGAGATCCCGGGCGGTAAAATCAATTCCCAGCCCGATCTCCTCATAATATTTGTGCGCAAACTTTTCCTCAATATTTTTCCCCGGTTTTGAAATTTTCAGCACAATTTCCAGTTCATGATGTATATCCTTTGAAAAGTCGGGGTAATAAAAAGGCTCATTGTTCCTTAAAACGGCCGTTTCGGGTTTTAAAAAGATAACGGGTTCGTCGGGTGTCTGGTTGCCAAGTTCTTTGATATGTTCGAGATAGTTTCTGCCTACAGCTAAGATTTTCATTCCTTATTTTATGACTTTTTTGACAAATTTACGTCTAAACATTAAATTAGCGAAAACTTAATTCAAATATGAACAAATTAGCAAGAATACTGACGGGTGCCACTTTCATGATCCTTTTTGTGTGGTCATGTCAGCGGGTGCCGCTGACCAACCGCAAGCAGTTTGTCGGCCTGGTGAGTTCGGGTGAGATGATGAATCTAAGCTACACGGAGTATAAAGGCTTTATGGATACTTCCAAGGTGCTTCCTGCCTCCCATAAGGACGCGCAGATGGTGACGCGGGTAGGTGAGCGCATCCGGAAAGCAGCCGAAGATTACCTGATCCAGAATAACCTGGGGCATCTGCTCAACGGCTACCAGTGGGAGTTCAGAACCGTAAACAGCCCGGACGTCAACGCCTGGTGCATGCCTGGCGGGAAAGTATGCTTTTATACGGGAATCCTGCCGATTTGTAAAACGGAAGACGGTGTGGCTGTAGTGATGGGCCATGAAGTAGCGCATGCCATTGCTGAGCACGGCCGCGAGCGGATGAGCAATGCTATGGCGGCGCAGGGCTTTACACAGATCGGGGCGGTGGCTACCGGGATAGCTACCGGTAACCAGGAACTCATGAACCTGGCCGGGCAGGTACTGGGCATAGGAACCACCGTAGGAGCCGTACTACCTAACAGCCGGAAGCAGGAAGCCGAAGCGGATAAGATCGGACTGATCTTTATGGCCATAGCAGGTTATAACCCGAGAGAAGCGGTAGATTTCTGGAAAAGGATGGCCGAAGCCGGGAAAAATTATCAGAAGCCCCCCAAGATGCTTTCCACTCACCCCTCTGACGAGAGTCGTATTGCCGATCTGGAGAAGAATATGGATATCGCGATGAAGTATTATACGGCGTATGCGGGAAGGAGGTGAATTGTTAATGCTGAATGCTTAATTGTTAATGCTGAATGCTTAATTGTTAATGCTGAATGGTTAATGCTGAATGAATAGTGATGGGTTACCCTTTTACGGCACAGATAATAATTCAGCATTAACCATTCAGCATTAGAAATTTCCTCCTCCGCATACCGCCTGCCCCTGCTTTTACGTTTAAGAGCTACGGGTGCTTAAAATAATCTATGAAAGTCATTATCCTTTTTCTGATCGCCAGCTGCAGTCTGTCTGCACAGATGGTCATTTCAGAAAGTGTTTTTGAAGCAGGCGCGGCTAGCCGGAAAAATCCGGTGACTTTCACCCATATTCCTTTCCTTTTATTGCGGGTAAATCCCAGCCAGTGGCTGGGATATAACAATACCTTCCAGTTCGGTGCAGAATTGGCGCCTCCGATTGGTAAGCTCAGCTTTGCTTTTGATTACGGTACCGGTAAGGGAAAAAGCAACCTGAACCGGCAGGTCCGTACGCTTCAGCCGGATAACCGGAACAAAGAGCTGCGGGGAGAAATAAAGGCGTATTTTTCGGACTGGTTCCCGTTTTATGCTCTGGATAAAAAGCCGTTCGGCCGGTATTATGCATTGGAGTACGTGAACGGCACCTATGACCGCAACCTGGGCGTGCCCGTCAGCGGCGCACCGGTCAGCAGTGACAGCGACATCACCTGGATTTATCGGCCCACACAGGAAAAGACCCATGTGCTGCATGTGAAGTTCGGTCGCCATATCCACCTGCATCGGCATTTGTTTCTCGATGTTTACGGGGGAATAGGAGCAGGAAAATCCACCTTTACATCGCAAGGTGAAAAAATAGAGGAAGGACACCTGTATAACCCGGCGGAGTTGAGCTTTTTGACGCATAAGCGATACAAAAGCCCTAAATACCAACAGTATTTTTTCAGTAAAACCCTTGGGGTAAGAATTGTAGTTCCGATATGAGAAAGCTGCTGATGATAGGAAGTTTGCTGACACTGGCTTCCTGCTGGGCGCCCCGCTGCCCGGTAGACGGATGCCAGTTTGTACGGGAACACCGGCACAGCGACCTGGTGACCGGTACTTTCCGCAGCCGTTATATGGTGATGCCCCGGGTCCACTTCTTCTGGGACGGCACCAACAAAGGGGAGAAACTGCCCGAACCCAACCTGGCTCCCAGGAACACCAGCAAAAAGGTGAGAAAGAAGTTTCCGTGGGAGAGATGGTAGGATTTAATGGGTAATGCTGAATGGTTAATGCTGAATGTTAAATGGTTAGTGCTGAATTGTAAATGATTCCGCCATTTACAATTTACAATTCAGCATTAATCCTAACGCTTATACTTATCATTCAGCCCTTTCCCCTCCGCCACCATAGGTTTAATCTTCTCCAACCGGCTAAGCCTGGTTTTTTCCTGTTTGGCTTGTTTGATGTATTCAATGTATTCTTTCTGCTTGCCGGGAGTGAGGCGGTCGAAGGCTTGCCGGAAGGCATGGTCGGCCTGCAGATGCTCAAGTAGCAGCCCGCCGGGTTGTAAAGGCTGTGATCTTTCCGGCCTGACCTCCTTTCCGTCTTTCACCACCTGTATGGCCTCCAGGATATAGGCTGTGATCTTTTTTTCGTTCATCTGGGCGGTATCGGTGAAGCGCCACTGGCGCAGGGCTTTGGTTTTCCCTTCAGAAGCCGTGATAAGCACTTTTTCCTTGTCTTCGAGGAACACACCGTTATAGAACCAGACCGAGAAGAAGTCTTTAAAGCCGCCCCAGCCCACCACGTTTTTCCCCTGAAAGGTGTATACATCGGTGCCCCATTTGAACTCTTTTTGCAGCTCAGTCCTGTTCACGATGTTTTGCATAACCTCCACAGCCTCTTTCCAGTTATTTTTATATTTATCCCACGCAGGAGCTTGCTTGTCTTTCAGGCGGTCAAGGTTGAAGCGTACAATCCGGCGGATAAGCTCCTCCGGAAGGGGCTTGTTCAGCGGGAGCTGGAGGGCTCCCTTGGAAGTTTTGTATTCGCGAACCTCCTCTGAAAAGTTTTCTATAGCTGCCGGACCCGGGTAAATGCCCAGGTGATTTTTGAAGAGGGCAAAATGGATCAGGTTACCGTTATACCGGTAGGTGGGCATTTGGTAAGAAATGGTCTCTTGGGTGTCAGCAGGGAGTGTTCCAAGGATAACTTCCCGCACTTTTTCCAACAGGTACCGGTTTTCTGCCGGGGCCTGTGCAATGTATTCCTCTACGGTAGAAAACGGTTCCGTCTTCATTTTATGTCAGTTAAAAAAGTCTTTCATCTTGGCGAAGAAGCCTTTCTCGTCATTTCCGGCTTTAGGCTGGAAATTCTGGGAATCTTTTATTTTGTAAAGCAGTTCCCTTTCTTCCGGGCTCAGGCTTTTGGGCGTGTATACGTTCACATAGATGAGCTGATCACCGATACCGTAACCGTTGATGTCCCGGATACCCTTGCCTTTTAAGCGTAGTACTTCACCGGCCTGGGTGCCCGGCTTGATATTGATCTTAACCCGGCTGCCTATAGAAGGAACTTCCACATCGGCTCCCAGGGCCAGGTCGGCAAAGTTCAGCATGAGATCATAGGCCACATTATTACCGTCACGTTTAAGCATGGGGTGCTCTTCCTCCTCAATCATGATCAGCAGGTCACCTGCCACGCCGCCGCGGGTGGGCACATTTCCTTTTCCGGACATCGACAGCTGCATGCCTTCCGCCACACCGGCCGGGATCTTGATCGAAAGCATATCTTCTTCGAGCGCCCTTCCTTCACCGAAACAGACCTCGCAGCGTTCGATGACCACTTTGCCTTCCCCGTTACAGGTATGACAGGTGTTGGTTGTGACCATTTGCCCCAGCATGGTCTGCTGTACCCTTTTTAGCTGGCCGGTACCGTTACAGGTGGTACAGGTCTGGAGTGAGCTTCCATGCTTTGAGCCATTGCCGCCACATGATTTACACGACGTATAACGTTTTACTTTGATCTTTTTCTCCACTCCGTTGGCCACATCCTCCAGGTTAAGCTTGAGCTTGATCCGGAGGTCAGATCCTTTACGAACCGCCCGCCGCCCTCCACCTCCCCCGAAGAAGCTGCTGAAAGGGCTGCTGTCACCGAAAATATCTCCAAACTGGCTGAAAATATCTTCCATGTTAAAGCCTCCGGCCCCACCGGAAAATCCGCCGCCTCCGCCCTGGTGTCCGAACCTGTCATAGCGTGCCTTTTTGTCAGGATCGGAGAGAACACTGTAAGCCTCCGCTATATCCTTGAATTTTTCTTCGGCCTCTTTATCGCCGGGGTTTTTATCGGGATGATATTTGATCGCCAGCTTCCGGTAGGCCTTTTTAAGCTCATCCGGGCTTACATTTTTGTCTACCCCAAGTAATTCGTAATAATCTCTTTTCGCCATCGTGTTTTTTACCTTAATTTCCTACTACCACTTTGGCGTATCTGACCACCTTGTCGTTCAGGAAATACCCCTTTTCGAGTTCATCAATCACCATTCCTTTTTTATCTTCACCCGCCGGAAACTGCGTTACACTTTCGTGGAGCTCCACATCAAACGGCTGATCTTTCGCATCTATAGCTTTAAGCCCTTTACTTTCCAGTATTTTGTAAAATTTTTGGTAGATCAGATCAATACCTTCCTTCAGGGCTTTCACGTCTTCTGTTTTGTCCATGGCCTCCCGGGCGCGCTGAAAGTCATCCACTACGGGGAGAAGGTCTTTTACCAGCCCTTCCGCTGCATTCAGAATGGTTTCCACCTTTTCTTTGGCGGTTCTTTTTCTGAAATTATCGAATTCAGAATATAATCTCAGGTATTTGTCTTTTGTTTCCGCGAGTTCAGCCGTCAGCTTCTCTATTTCGGAAAGTTCCGCATCGGCAGTTAATTCAGGTTCTTCCGCTTTGTTTATCTCTTCTTGTTCCATTACAGAATGTTTGCTATGTTTTTCCGGAAAAAGAATAAGCAATAATTACTCCACAGCGATGGTTACTGTCAAAGTGACAGATTGCGGGATGTTCCGGGTTTAAAGCATGGCAGTTTTCCACCATTTGCTAAACTGTTGGGTGGTGTCATTCAAATGCACAGGTTCCCCTATTTTGGGGGTTAGAATGCGATGGTGGTGGGCTTGGGCATGTTTCACGGCCAGTTCCAGCGGCTCATCCCAGGGGTGCCGGGCCAGTGGAAACTTAGACGAATGAACCGGTAGAACAGCTTTTGCCCGGAGATCGTTTTGTACGTCAGAAAGTTCGTGAGGCAGCGTATGGATATGTTTCCAGTAGCGGTTGTATTGTCCGTTTTCCAGGATGGCAAGGTCAAACGGGCCGAATTTTTCTCCGATCTCCCTGAAGTGGGTATCATACCCGCTGTCGCCACCGATAAAAAGCCGGAAATCACCGGCATAGAGCACAAAAGAGCACCAAAGGCTCTGGTTGGGCCGCAGAGACCTGCCCGAAAAATGGCGGGCCGGTGTGGCAGTAATATGCAGTGTGCCTGACAGGTCCCGGCTGTCCCACCAGTCCATTTCGGTGATCAGGGCGGGGTTATATCCCCAACGTTCCAGGTGCGCACCCACACCGAGGCCGCAAATGACCCGGTTTACTTTGGGGATGAGCTTTTTCAGGGTAGGGTAATCCAGGTGATCGTAGTGGTCGTGTGAGATGAGCAGGTAATCGATTTCGGGAAGATCGGCGGCCGAATAGGCATCACTTCCTTTAAAGGCTTTCATCAGCCCGGGCACAGGCGATGCGCTTCCCGAAAAAACGGGATCAACTACAAAGACCTGGTTGGCCGCTTTGAAGAGATAAGAAGAGTGCCCGAACCATACCAGTGACATGTCGGGAAGCTGGTGCAGATCGGTTTTGAGAGTGGGTATTTCCGATTCCGGTTCGAGCCTTTCCGGCTTTTTGCCTAACATCTGGTAGATCAGTTTGGGCATGGTGGCCCCTTCGGTCAGCTGGGGTGTTGGGCTGAGGTTCCGGAATTCTCCGTTTTGGTAATTCCTCGATTGCTTTATACGTTTCAGGCGTTCACCGGAGGGTAATTTACCAAAAACGGGATGTTGCAGGAGCAGGAATATGATTACTCCGAGGCCGGCAATGATATAAAGTAGCAGGGTCCATTTCATGGGTTTCTTCCGAACCGGTAATTAAAGGTGAAGTGGGAGGAGGGGAAAGACCTTCCCTTGTAATTACTGACCCCTACAGTAACTTCATGGCCAAGCGATATCCTGTCGCCGAGACGCCAGTTAACCCCGCCACCACCAATGAATTTTAAAGCAAGGAAAGACCTGTCAGCCCTCATTTGCTCCCGGGTAAACTTTTCAAACCCCCATGACCAGATCCTGTATTTTCCTGTAGAGGCGCCACCATGCAGGTAGAAGGTCACCCGGCGCTTGTCAAGCATGTATTTCCTTCCGAAAACCCCTATTTCGCTTCTCTCGGTAAACAGGTTGTGGTGCTCGGCGAAAACACCGGCCAGTACGTTATCTTTGAGAGCGTATCCGGCCTTCACATTTATGCTGAAGGGTGGAAGAGCCCCCACTTCTGCCATAACCTGCCCCTTTCCGACCCACTGAGCAGAGCTCAGGTGTGCCAGCAGGAGGAGTGGGATCAGGATTCTGTTCATTTTCACAAAAGTTCCGAAATAATCTTCTCTGTAGTCACACCTTCAGCCTCGGCCTTGAAGTTCCTTACGATCCGGTGCCGAAGGATAGGGTAGGCTACGGCCTTGATGTCTTCAATATCCGGGGAGTATTTTCCGTTGAACAGCGCGTGGCATTTGGCGGCCAGCACCATATTCTGGGATGCCCGCGGGCCGGCACCCCATTCGAGCCAGGTTTTGGCCTGCGCGGAGGCATCTGCAATATTCGGGCGGGTCTTGTGCACCAGCCTGACGGCGTATTCCACCACATTG
This sequence comes from uncultured Lacihabitans sp., assembly GCA_964563435.1. Lineage (GTDB taxonomy): Bacteria > Bacteroidota > Bacteroidia > Cytophagales > Spirosomataceae > Leadbetterella. The sequence continues at coordinate 168,314 of CAZLXI010000001.1, read as the reverse complement.
TCGGCTACGGGAACTTTCCGGATCAGCTGCTGAAATTCGATGATCTCTTCGGCGGTCAGTATTTTGTTGACCTGTACGCTATGGCTCGAAGTCGTATTTTTCACGATGAGCATTTCCTGCTCGAAAGTGGGGTAATCCAGGCTTACCATAAACATGAACCGGTCGAGCTGGGCTTCGGGAAGCGGGTATGTACCTTCCTGCTCAATGGGGTTCTGGGTGGCGAGTACGAAGAAAGGGCGCGAAAGGTTATGCTTGTATCCGGAAACCGTCACCGCATATTCCTGCATGGCCTCCAGCAGGGCGGACTGGGTTTTGGGCGGAGTCCGGTTGATCTCATCGGCCAGGATGATGTTGGCAAAAACAGGCCCCTTTACAAATTTGAAGTTCCGGTTGTTGTCGAGTGTTTCCGAGCCTGTGATGTCAGAAGGCATGAGGTCGGGAGTGAACTGGATACGGTTAAATTCGAGGTCGAGGGCCGAAGCAATGGTTTGCACCAGTAGGGTTTTGGCCAGACCGGGTACCCCCACCAGCAGGCAATGCCCCTGGCAGAAAACAGCTGTCAGCAGCAGTTTAACGGTTTCTTCCTGGCCTACAATTACTTTACCGATCTCTCTTGTCAGCTCTTCGTATCTGAGCTTTAAAGCATCTGCAGCTTCAACGTCTGATTTCACTATCTTTTAAACAAGTTACAGGTTTCGTATTCTTTGTCGATATTGATATAAACCTCGGCAAGCGCCTCGCTGAACCATTCTTCTATGCGCTTGCTTTGCTTCACATCGAGGGCATATCTTTTGAGCTCTTCATAATCGTCTTTCAGGTTGATCTGGTGCGCTTCCTTTTTGGTGATCACCTTGATGAGCCGCATACCGGTTTTTCCCTGCGGAGTACGGTAGTTGGAAGCGGTACTTATGTCGCCCAGCTTTAAGGAGCTTACCACAAAATAAAGGCCCGGCTCCATGTTGACATCCACGGTTTGCCAGGTATCACCGGTCTGCGGGTCTATAATGAGGCCCCCGGCATCACGGGTAAGCTCATCCTGGGAATGGGCCTTCACCATTTTATTCCAGTCCAGGGTATCGGCAATGATCACCTTTTTCAGGCTGTCCAGGTAACGTTTAGGCTCTTCGGTGCTCAGGATAAGGTAATCCGGCATCAGCAGAATATGCCGGGCACGGTATTCCTGGCCTCTTTTGCCGAGGGTCTGGATAAGGTGGAAACCGTATTCCGACTCCACGATGTCTGACAGTTTCCCGGTATCAAGGCTCATGGCAGCGGCTTCAAATTCGGGTACCATGGAGCCTCGTTTGGTCCAGCCCAGGTTACCGCCGTTGGCCGCACTGCCCTGGTCTTCGGAGAATTCTTTGGCGAGAGCGGCAAAATCTTCGCCGCTCAGGATACGCTGTTTTATGCCCTGTAGCTTGGTGATCAGCTCATTGCGCAGTTCCGGGGTGATCGGGGCCAGACGAACGATCTGTGAAAGCTGCACTTTGGTGCCTACCTGGGGGAGGCTGTCTTTGGGAATGCTCTCATAGAATTTCTTTACTTCAAGCGGGGTGATGGTCACCTTTTCAAAAATGGTCTGCTTCATTTTTTCGGAGGTCATCTGCTCTTTCAGCTCCGTCCGGAATTCATTTTTCAGGGTCTCGATCGACTTGCCGAACTGGTCAACAATATTCTTTTCGTTGCCGTAAAAGGTGATCATCTGGTTCATACGCGCGTCCAGCTGCTCTTTGATCATCTCGTTGTCTACAATAACGGAGTCTATTTCCGCCTTGGCTACCAGGAGCTTCTGGATGGCCATGCTTTCCAGCGCGTCGCAGCTGTTCACCTTTTGTCCTTCTTTTTCGTAACGCGCCCTTATTCCTTCTACCTCCGACTTGAGTATGTAATAATTATCGATTTTGGCGATGATCTTGTCTACGTTGGTGGTCTGGCCCGGGGAAATCAGCGGAATAACCAGGCTGACAGCCAACATTATTTTCTTAAACATTTATTTGCTCTTTTTTAAATCGTTAATAATCTCATTTAATTCCGCAGAATTATAGTTCAGCTTAAATTTGTCTGCCAGTTTTTTCTGAAGCTCGTCTTTCAGAAACTCCTGATATTTTTGAATTACATCTGTCTTATAATCCTTGTAGGTTCCGTTTATTTTCTTTATTCTCAAAGTATAATCTTCCACTCTTCCGTCAAGCCGGATGGTCCCGCTCTTGTTGCCCCAGGAGGTTTTCATCCTCGACTCAAAGTCACCCCGGTTGACCTTAAAGGTATCCACGGTGATGGCATCCGGGTTTCTGGAATTGAAAGTTCCGGCCAGGTCAGACTCCAGGTTGCTGTAGAACGAGAAGGTAACGGCCTGGTTCCTGGACCAGTCAAAACGATCGTGGATGACAGAGCTTCGGTAGTTCACTTCGGAAATCCGCTTCAAAGGTAGCCCATTTTTTACTAAATAGTTCACTACTTCTCTTATTCTTAACTCGGAAACAGATTCTTCTTCCTTCGCATCGGCATGCCCGCCTATTTCCACGATATATCCGGGATTTTTTTCCATGATCTCGATCAGTCCCTGCAATTTACGCATATCCTGTTCATTCAGGGTGTAAGTGTTTTGGGGGTAAAGAACAGGCACAATGCCGCGGTACAGCTTATAGGGCTTTTGCCCGGCGGCCAGCTCTTTGAATTTTGCATAAACCTCCTCGTTGTTGTAGCTCATCACCGAAAGCGTACCGCTCTCATTCGGGGTGAAGAGGTTTTTGTTCCTGTCATAGAATCGTTTTTGCCCAAGAGTATCCTGCAATGATTTTTCCAGAATATAGCGGTTCAGGAAGTCCGTGTACAGGATGTTCTCTTCCTGTGCTTTCATCCATCGCTGAAGATCAGGATTTTTCCGGAGGGCTTCCTGCTCCTGGTAGCGGATGATCGCGGCATTTAGGAACTTATCGAACAGCATATTAAATATCTCTGCAGGATTCTCTCCCGGCCATTTTTCAAATTCCTGGCGTTCTTCTGTAAAGCTATAAAAGTCGCCAACGGTCAGCGCCGAATCATTGAGGGTCACGAGCACATCATTCAGAATAACGGTAGAGGGCTTCTGCCAGTTTCGGCTCAGGATACGCACGCTGGAAAAGCGAAGCGCATTGGCCAGAACGTCTTCTTTGATCTCTACCCGGTTATTTTTCCGGAAGCTATCGATCTGCCGGCTGAGGAGGTATTCGGCCCGGGAATCCGTGATAAGCTTATTTTCGTTCAGTTTTAGAAACTCTTCTTTAGACAAAGGTTTGAACTTTTCCAGCATCCGCACCAGGTGAAGGCCGGTAGAAGATTGTATTGGTTTGGAGATCTCGCCTTTTTTCAGGGCAAAGACCGCTTCTTCAAAGGAGGGCTCCGTCTTACCTACTCCAAAAGGACTGAGGATCCCGTTATTGGGTTTTGAATTGAAATCGTCGGAAAAATGGTGTACAAATTCCTCAAATTTCGCTCCTTTTTCGATCTCGCTGCGAAGCGAATCCAGCTGATTGTACAGCTTGTTGACCTCCGCGGCCGGCATATCTTTGGGGATATGCTTGAAGATATGCTGAACCTGCACGGTGCCGCTGTTTTTGCGTACATCATTTACTTTGATGATATGATACCCGGCGGATGTACGGATGGGCAGGGAAACGGAATCCTTCGGAATGGAATATACGGCGGTTTCCAGCGGGTAGACCAGGTAAAATGCGGAAAACCAGCCCAGAGAACCTCCGTTGAGAGCGGTTTTCGGATCTTTCGACCAGCGTTTCGCCTGGGTTTCAAAATCATTGTTCCTGACAGCCAGGTTCCGGATGTTTATCAGCTCCCGGTATAGCTTAAGGGAATCTGCCGAAGAGGCGTAGGGTGAAAGCGGGATAAATATATGGGAAGCATTTACTTCTTTCAGGTATCTTTCATAGGCCTCATTTCCCAGGCGGCGGATTTCCGGCTCGTCTTCTAGGGCGTTGCCTACCGCCAGCTGCAGATGAGAAGCGATCTGCTCAAGGAAGTTTTCTGAGGTATCCATGCCGTGGCTGCGGGCCTCGGCTACGAAAAGCTTACGCTGAATGATCTCCCGGATGATCTCTTCATTAGTGCCGGAATCAAGGGCGACGGTGTTTTCGAGCGAAACGGAGAAATCGGTACGGTTCAGCCCCTGCCCGTCCATGGTGATAACGTAAGACTCCGTTACAACAGGATTTACTGCTGAACTTACAACTTTCTGACTACCGGGCTGGGTGGAAGGTTTGGCGCATGCAAGAATTAAAAAGGACAAAGGAATATATCGTATATAAAATGGCATAAGTTCTTTATTATTTCCGGCTCCTGACGGGGTCCGGAGTAAAATCTGTCAGAAAAATAACACTAAAATGTAAAAAATATTATATCAGGACCGTTAAAAGTAACTATTGGGTTGAGGTTCCTGCTGAGACAGGCAGTGGAAGCTGCCCAGTCCCCAGATGATTTCGGTAGAGTCGATGCCTGTCACGACCCGGTCCCTGAAGCACTGCTGAATGATCTCCAATGCTTTGTCGTCATTTTTTGAACGGTAGGTGGGTACGATCACGTGCCCGTTGGTGATCAGGAAATTGGCATAGGAGGCCGGTAAACGCAGGCCTTCAGAGTAAACGGGTTCAGGCATCTGTATTTCCAAGATATTCAACGGCTTATCATTGACTAAGCGCATTTTTTTCAGGAGCTTCAGGTTTTCTTCCAGGAGCACATGGTTTTCATCGTTTTTGTTGGCTTCCACCATCGTGATGACGGTATCCTCGTTCACAAATCTGACGGTATCGTCGATATGGCCGTCGGTATCATCGCCGATAATGCCGTCTTCTACCCACAGTACCTGCTCTACACCATAAAAGTCGCAGAGGTATTCTTCGACCTGTTCCTGCCGGAGGTGCGGGTTCCTGTTTTTATTCAGCAGGCATGACCGGCTGGTCAGAACGGTGCCGCTCCCGTTGAATTCTACCGAACCTCCTTCCATCACAATACCGGGACTTACCACCGGCAGGTGCAGGGCAGCGGCTATTTTACGGGGGATGGCGTTGTCGCTGTTGAAAGGCGGGTATTTCCCTCCCCAGGCGTTGTATTCCCAGTCTATGATCATCCGGGAACTGTTGAATTTATTGACCAGGAAGGCCGGGCCGTGGTCGCGGCACCAGGAATCATTGGTTTCAAACGGAAAGAGCTCTACCCGGGCAGGATTTATATCTGATTGTTGAATACGTGTTTCGATCAGGCGCCGGGCGTTCTCATCCACCACGTTGATCCTGACTTTCTGGCTGAGGGAGATGGTTTTGATGAGTTCAAAGTAGGCGGGCCAAATCTTTTCAAACCGGCCCTCCCAGGTTTCTGTATTGACAGGAAAGCTTAACCAGGTGGCTACCTGCGGGTGCCATTCGGCGGGAAAATAGTAACCGTTTTCGGATGGTTTGATCATGTTGCTTAATAAATTGAGCCGCAAAATTAGCCCTTTTGATGCTTTTACCCAAATAAGAGCCCGGATATAGCGGGGTATAATCTATTCCAGGGTAGTATTTGAGTTACCGGATGACAGCTGCCGGGCGGCAACTGTCGTTTAGGATGAGGGGAAAAGCAGCACTTTCCATTTTAAATATTTACGGTAAGTGAATGTGTATTAAATTACTTGTAATTAGGTTTTTATGTAAATTTTCCGCAATGAAGTGAACTATATTCTGAAATATAACATTTTATTAACAAAAAAATATATCGGTAAAACGATCTAAAGAAGGAAAAGAGCAGTATATATTTGTACTGAAAATGGAAAATATCAATCTCCCCATATCGCCATTCCGACGACTTAGGTCCGTAAGGACCCAAGTTTGAGACACTTTACTGATCAGCAAGGAGTCTCGTCCTCTCTATTTTTCACTTATTTCTTAACAATCAACGGATACACCGTCTCCTCCGGGGCAAAAGCCCTCACAAATGACGATGAACATTTTAGAAAAGAAGACTTACGGGGACTTTGTGGTTCAGGTGGCCACAGGGGAGCATCATTCTTACGCGGAGCAGATCTGCCAGGAAATGGAAGCCAGTGCCAAGGCGCGGGGCACAGGTATTGCCAAGCGCAAGCCGGAGTATATCCGGCTGAAGATGTCGGAAGGAAAGGCTGTGATCTGTCTCACTACGGCAGGATTATGGGTGGGGTTCTGTTACATTGAGACCTGGGACCACGGGAAGTTTGTGGCCAACTCGGGGCTGATCGTGGCACCGGATTACCGGAAGTCGGGGATAGCTACTTATATTAAGGCTATGGCCTTCAAGCTTTCCAGGACGAAGTATCCTGATGCAAAGATCATTGGTCTGACCACCAGCATGGCGGTAATGAAGATCAACTCGGAGCTGGGTTATCTGCCGGTTCCGTTCTCAGAGCTGCCTAAGGATGAGGATTTCTGGAAGGGGTGCTCCAGTTGTGTGAATTTTGACATCCTGAACCGTACCAACCGGGCGCATTGTTTGTGTACCGGTATGAAGTATGAGTCGCCGAAGGAGGAAAAGAAGACCGAGTTCTGGGACTTTATTTCCCAATCGTCTATTTATGAGAGTTTTATGCGGATGAAACAGCGGGTACTTTTGGGACGGGAAGAGAAAACTAAAAAAAAAGTTCCAGCTCCAGTGAAGCGGGAACTGCAAGAAGTGTAGAGAATATCAAAGGGATTATAGATTAGAGCGGCACAGGTGCCGCTCTTTTTTTATAACTTTAACCGTAAATAGGGGGGCTGTCGGGAAATACGGTATCGGATGTTTTCCGGCAAAAACTAAACAGAATCCGGATATGAATATACGTACAGTAGGGGTAAAGAAAAACATTGCCCTGGTGGCTCATGATCACAAGAAGGATGACATCCTGCGTTGGGCGCTTGAAAATAAACATATTCTGAAAGATCATTTTCTGCTGGCCACGGGCACTACCGGTAAATTACTGGAAGAGCAGCTGGAACTGCCCGTGAAGAAGCTCCTCAGCGGGCCTTTAGGCGGAGACCAGCAGATAGGCTCTCTCATTGCCGAAGGAAAAGTAGATATCCTGATCTTCTTCTGGGATCCTATGCAGAGCCAGCCACATGATCCTGATGTGAAGGCCCTGCTGCGCTTAGGCGTGGTCTGGAATATTCCCATGGCCTGCGATACGGCCACGGCCGACCTGATCTTTTCTTCGCCGATGATCCATGAAGAATATACGGTCAGACTGACCGATTATGACGACTATAAAAACCGTGTGCTGAGGTAGTATTATTCGGGTTCCGGAAGAATAAATTGGTATTATTATTTGAATAAATTGCAAATAATCTATTTTTACATCCGAATTTTATAAACCTTTATTTAACCTTAAACTTTTTCCTATGATAAACAAGAACCGACTGTTTATTGCAAGCTGCTTCGCGCTTATTACCACGGCCTTTGCTTTTGGGATCCGTGCCGGCATTATGAATGACCTGGCGAACGATTTTTCTCTGAACGATACCCAGCTGGGCTGGATCAATTTTATGGGGATATTCGGCTTTCCCATCGCCACGCTGATCGGCGGACCGCTGTATAACACTCTTGGACCGAAGAAGATCGGCTGGCTGGCCTTCTTTTCCCACCTGGCCGGAATTACCTTCTCTATTTTGTCTACGAGCTACTGGCCCCTGTTTTTCTCCACTTTCTTTGTAAGCTTCGGTAACGGGCTGGTGGAAGCGGCCTATAACCCCATGATCGCGGGAATGTATGAGGAGAGGGAAAAGGCCACCATGCTGAATAAGTTTCATGTGTGGTTTCCAGGCGGTATTGCCATAGGGTCGATTATTGCTACCCTGCTAAGTAACGCAGGTTTCGGCTGGCAGGTAAAGCTGGCGGTCATGTTTATTCCCACGCTGATCTACGGCTTCCTTTTCTATGGTCAGACCTTCCCCGAGCACCGCAAAGAAGCGAGCGGCTCTACGGTCGATAATGTGAAGGCTATCTTCTCTTCACCGTTGTACCTGATCATGCTGGTACTGATGGCGATGACCGCTACCACCGAGTTGGGCACACAAAGCTGGGTAGAGCGGATACTGGGTGCGGCAGGTGCGCAGCCTTTGCTGGTGCTGGCCCTGGTGACCGGTCTTATGGCGGTAGGTCGCTATTTTGCCGGTCCGCTGATCCACCGCCTGAACATTACGGGGGTGCTGCTGGCATCGGCTGTTATTTCTACCCTGGGGATCGTATTGATGAGCCAGGCTACCGGTGGAATGGTGTATGTGGCTGCGATCCTTTTTGCCGTGGGCGTTTGTTATTTCTGGCCTAATATGATTTCATTTGTGGCAGTGTATCTGCCCAAAACAGGTGCTTTAGGGATGTCGCTGATCGGCGGTGTGGGCATGGTTGGTGTTTCGATATTCCAACCTATCATCGGCGGATGGCTGGACACTGAGAAAGCGAAGGCTGCGGCTGAAGGGCTCTCCGGCGATGCCATGGAGTTGGTGGCCGGGCAGGCTACGCTGGATAATATTGCCATTATTCCTGCGCTGTTGATCGTGGCTTTCCTGATCCTGTTCCTGGTGATGCGGAAGAAAGTGCAGCATTGACACAACACAGATACACAAAAAAGCCTCATCTTTAAAGATGAGGCTTTTTTGTGTCGTGAAATAAAATCCTTATTTCCGGGCGTAACGTCTGTTGAATTTCTCCACACGTCCGGTAGTATCCAGCAATACGTTTTTACCGGTATAAAAGGGATGTGACTTGGAGCTAACCTCCACTTTACATACCGGGTATTCTTTTCCGTCTTCCCATACGATGGTTTCTTTGGTTTCCACGCAGGAACGTGTCAGGAATTTATCATCTGAGGTCAGATCCCAGAAAACCACTTCTCTATAATTCGGATGAATGTCTTTTTTCATTTCTATTTATACTTTAGCCTAAAAATCCTTTTCGGGTTGCAAAGGTAGTTAAATCTTTTCAAATTCATACAATAATTCCGCGATATTTTCTGAAGAATTGGCGATGAAATTGGAAATACGGATCTGCGTATCCTTTCCTGTGCCGTATCCGGAACCAATGATAAGGTTTTTCTCTTTCAGCCGGCCAATGATATTGGCAGACGGAATCTCCGTATTAAATACCCCCACGGTTTTTGACCGCAGCTCGGGATCTTTTACAGAAACGGAGAACCCAGGCCGGTTTTCAAAGAAACTGTAGAGTTTTTTGGCATTCATAGCATTGGTTTTCCGGATATTTTCAATGCCGGTTTTGTTCATGTCTTCCGCGATCTTACCCAGCAAAAAGATGCCGAGCACATTGGGCGTGGAGGGATTCTGGAATTGCCGTGCATTCTTCCAGAGGGTAGGGAGGTCGTGATGGCCCCCAATGCCAACCCCCTTTTCTTTCAGTTCGAGAGCTTTGTTCAGGCATTTTTCATTGGCGATCCATACGCCCAGTCCGGCCGGCATACCGAAGTTTTTCTGAACAGAAAAGAAGACAGAATCCAGGAGCTTAAAGTCAAGGGCCGGTATAGGGGCTGAAGATACCACATCTACTGAGAAAAGTTTGGCAGAGTGGCTTCGTTTCAGCTTATGGATGTCGGCCTCCCGCATCTGAACACCGGTAGAAGTTTCGTTCTGGGTGATGCAGACCAGTTCGGCATATTCCGGTACTTTAATTTCGCCGTAAGTAAAGCCCTCGCTGAGCGGTTTCTGAAAGGCGGTAGCCTGCTTTTGCAGCGCCTGGGCGTATTGATAATATTTTTCCGAGAAAGAGCCGTTCACCAGGTGGAAGGACTCGAACTCCACCAGGCTTTGCAGACTTTTTTCCCAGATTTCGGAAGCGGAGCCTGTAAACATGATGGTATTTTCTTCCGGTATGTTCAGAAGAATACGCAGTTGCTCATCGGTAAACCGGTATATTTTTTTGAACTCCCCGCTCCGGTGAGAGATGGAACCCAGCTGCTTATCCGTGAATTCACGAAGATATTCTTCGAACGCGGGATAGAGCTCCGCAGGCCCTGCCGTAAAATATTTCTTTTGTCTGTGCATCCGGTTCACTGATTATCAGGCGGCAAAATTAGGATAAATTAACATAACCCGGCTAAAAAAGATGATGTTTATCCCGTCAAAACATCGGAATTGTTTAAACATACCGACCGATTCTGACGTTAAATAGGAGAGACGGTTAACCGGAATGTGCCATTTATGTAGTAGTTTTGTGTTAAAAAAGAAGGAGCATAATGCTTATCAATGTTTTTAAATCGAAGATCCACCGGGTTAAGGTCACGCAGGCGGAACTGAATTATGTGGGTAGTATTACCATCGATGAAGACCTGCTGGATGCCGCCGGGATCCGGGAGAACGAGAAAGTGCAGATCGTGAATAATAATAACGGGGAACGGCTGGAGACGTATGCGATCAGGGGGCGAAGAGGCTCCGGAATTATATGCCTGAACGGAGCTGCGGCCCGTAAAGCCCAACCGGGTGATATAGTGATCATTATTTCCTATGCCTGGATGACACCGGAAGAAGCGGCCAGCCACAAGCCTACGGTTGTCTTTCCTGACGAAAACAACCGTGTGACTTCATGAACCGGAAATTCGGGAAGGTCATTTCGTATCTGATCCCGCTGATTTTGGGACTGGGTCTTTTGCATTGGGTCTTTAATGAGATCGATCTGGAAAAAACATTCCGCGATTTTAAGAATGCCAATTATTTCCTGGTGGGTGCTGCAGGTGTCTTAGCGCTGCTTTCCCATATTTTCCGGGCTGCCCGCTGGACCCTCATGCTTAAGCCTATGGGTTACACTCCCTCTGTTTACCATGCCACGCTGGCTGTTCTGATCGGGTACCTTACCAATCTTATTTTTCCGCGGGCGGGCGAGGTGACCCGGGCGGTAAGTCTTCAGAAGAGTGAGAATGTTCCCTTTGACAAGGCTTTCGGCGCGGTGATCGCCGAGCGGGTGACCGATGTGCTGGTGCTACTGGTGCTGGTGGTGGTGAACCTGGCTTTGGAGCATGAGCGTATCCTTCATCTTTTTCGTGAGCTGGTTCCTGATCTACGGGTGGTGTGGGTATTACCCATGATATTTCTGCTTTTTGCTTTTTTGTTTTTTCGTTTCAAGGACAGAATATTCAGGCTTCCTGTAATTTTCCGCTTCCGCTCCTTTTTCGAAGGCCTGAAAGAAGGCTTTATGAGTGTGCTGAACCTGGAAAAACCCGGCATGTTTGTGCTGCAGTCATTTGTGATCTGGATCCTGTATTACGTGTCTTCCATGTTATTGTGCTATTCTCTGCAGATAGGCGCGTCGTTGTCGCCCCTGGCGGTGCTGACCATCCTGGTGATGGGCACCATCGGTATGGCGATGCCTACCATGGGCGGGATAGGCAGCTACCACCTGCTGGTGGGCAGGATCGTGATCCTGTACGGGCTGACCAACCAGGACGGCGTCTCGCTGGCCACTTTCCTGCATACCATAAACGGGATCCTGTTTGTGATCCTGTTCGGGGCCATTGCCCTGCTGTTAAGTACTTTTACCCAACCCCGTATTGAACGTGACCGGCCGGCATGACCCGTATGCAGCCCTGCGGTATCCTGAGTTCAGGCATTTTGTGACCGCACAAGTTACATTTACTTTCGCCATCCTGATCCAGGAGATCGTACTTTCCTATTACCTGTATGAGCTGACCGGCGACCCGCTCGCGCTGGGTCTGGTAGGACTTGCCGAGGCCATTCCATTTATTTCCCTGGCACTTTTCGGCGGCTATATGGCCGACCGCTTTGACCGCAGATTTATTTATTTGTGCAGTTTCGGGGTCGTGACGGTGGTGACGCTTTGCCTCATCCTGTTTTTAGCGCCGGCCTCGCCGGTGGTGGTGCCCCTTTCGCAGCAGCCCTGGGTCATCTATGTCTGTGTCTTTATTTTCGGTGTGGCCCGTGGGTTCTATAACCCTGCCTGGGGGTCGTTGAAACCCTTCCTGGTGAAGAAAGAGCATTATTCGAACTCGGCTTCTTGGAGCGCCCAGTTCTGGCAGACGGGCCGGATAGGAGGGCCCGTGCTGGGCGGATTCCTTTATGCCTATACGGGGCTGATGAATTCGCTTTGGGTGGTGACAGGATTGATGATTCTGACCGTTTACAGCGCTTCGCGGATCTCCCGTAAGCAGGTAGAGGACCGGAACACCGCCGGGCTTCGGGAGAGCCTGAAAGAAGGTCTTGCTTTTGTGCGTGGTAACCGGATCTTGTGGTACAGTATATTGCTGGATATGTTTTCGGTGTTTTTCGGTGGAGTGATCGCGCTTCTTCCGGTCTTTGCCAAAGATATTCTGCAGGTAGGTTCAGAAGGCCTGGGTTTTCTCCGCGCTGCTCCCGGTGTAGGAGCGGTACTGACCATGATCGGAACGGCCTACTTTCCGCCTACGGTGAAGGCCTGGCGGAATATGCTCCTGGCGGTAACCGGCTTCGGACTGGCCACCATCTGCTTTGCGCTTTCCACAGACTTTTATCTCTCTCTTATTGCTCTGTTCCTCACCGGTGCTTTCGACAGCATCAGCGTGGTGATCCGTTCCACCATCCTGCAGCTTCTGCCGCCTGAAAACATGCGGGGCAGGATCAGCTCTGTCAGCAGCGTTTTTGTGAGCACCAGCAACGAGCTGGGCGCGTTTGAGTCCGGCGTGGCTGCGCGCCTGATAGGTACGGTGCCTTCGGTCATCTTCGGCGGGGTGGCTACACTAACCGTGGTAGGATATATTTTTAGCCGGTCTAAGGAGTTGTTTAAGGTACGGTTGTATAAGCATTCGTGAGGAGGAATAAGAAATAGTTTCTGTTTTCACGAAAAATTGAGTAAATTGAAATATGAAAAATTTACTGATATACCTGATTCCTTACCTGCTTCTGATGGCTTATTTTCCGCATGCCGGCTCATGGTCAAAACACTCCCCGGATTTAAAAGGGGATTTATTTTATGTTGATGTGCAAAACGGTAATGATGCTGCTGCCGGTACCAGCGAAACGTCGGCCTGGAAATCACTGGAGAAAGTAAACAGCGTCACTTTGAAGCCCGGCTCCCGCCTGCTTTTCAGAAGTGGTCGGTCCTGGACAGGGCAGCTTGCCCCGAAGGGTTCGGGGGTAAGCGGAAGCCCGATCGTGATTGACAAATACGGAGGCGGCGAAAAACCGCAGATACATGGTAACGGGGCAGAGGCGACCCTCTTACTGAATAATCAGCAATATTGGGAAATCAATAACCTGGAGATCACCAATTATAACCGTGAGGAGGAAGGAGGGATCACCCTGGAACAATGGGAAGCAAAGAATATTAGCGATTACGCTGATGCCGTGCTGCCGCCTAAAGCGGAGAAAGACAACAGTCCGAAATTAGGAATTAAGATCAGGGCCAACGATATAGGTGCCGTAAAGCATATTCATTTAAAAAACCTGGTGGTCCATGGCGTAAACGGAACGATCATCCCTGACGGCGCCGATGAGAACGGCGCTTCCAAGAACAATGGCGGGATCGGTTTTGAGATATCAGGCAAAGAAGTGCCTACCTGGTTTGAAGATATTCTTGTAGAAGGGTGTACTATTCGGGATGTAGACAGGACGGGGCTCTTTAACAGGTCGGGCTGGGCTGACCGCACTCCGGACAAAAACGTTAACTGGGTTCCTTCGAATAATGTGGTGATCCGGAAGAATGTTTTTCAGCGAACGGGAGCCAATGCGCTGATCGTGCGGGTAGCTGACGGAGCACTTGTGGAGCATAACCTTTTTGACCGGTGTGCCATTAAAGGCTCGGGCAATGCCGCTTTTAGCTTTAATACCGATAACACGATCTGGCAATACAATGAGTGCCGGTTTACCAAAGCCAATGCGGGAGATAATGATGCAGGAGGTATAGACTCGGATTACCGCTCAAAAAATACCATCATTCAATATAACTGGCTGCACGATAATGATTTCGGTATGCTGGTCACCGGCGGGGGCGGAAGTTTTAATGACGGTACGGTAGTGCGGTATAATATTATTGAAAGAGACGGGAAAAAGGAACATCAGACCGACGGCAGGAAATTCGTTTTCAAAGTTTCGGGCGGAGCCACCCGCACCCTGATTTACAATAACACCATTTATACCGATTCTACCCAGGACAGCACCTTCCTTGTTTTTCATAAAAAATGGTCGGTCTGGCCGGCCGAAACGGCTTACTATAATAATTTGTTCCTTAATGAAGATGGAAAGGCGTCAGTTAGTTTAGGAAGCAGTACCGTGAATATTTTTGAAAGTAATATTACAGAAGGGAAAAAAGTTGCAGTGTTGGATGATGTGAAAAGCGGGAATACGAAAGTGGTTCTGACGGGTACCGGGCCGCAGGGCTACCGGCTAAAGAAGGGATCTGCCGCTATCGCCGCGGGAAGAATCATGCCCGCCGGCGTAGGAGCTGATTTTTTCGGAAATAAGGTCAGAGAAACTGTTAAGCCGAACATCGGCGCTTATAACGGTAAAGGACATTAATTCGCAATATTTTTACGCCGGGAATCCGGATATTTTATAGAAGTATGCAGGAAAGCAGGGACCCGGTTTTTTAAGTAAAATAGTCTTCAAAGGCTGTTTTCGGGTAAAAATGTGGCTTTTGGCCTAAGAAAAGTTGGTTTGTTATGTTCGATCGCAAATATCCTTTGGCATTCAGGCTTGCCGGAACAGGGATACGGAATTTGGGTTAGATCTGCAGATAAAACGAACCTCAGCAGATGGGCGAAATCATAAGCAGCATCTCGCCCTCAAAAAACCTGAAATTACATAATTTAAGGTTTTTCTTCTAATGCCTGTAAAATCTTGCTAAGGATAAAATAAGCCCTTGTGTGAGGGTACCAGTTGCCGTAAGCACCGGAGGTCATGGCGACGACCATCTTTTCTTCCGGAACCACTACCAAGTGATTTCCGGCATTTGCTTACCAGTAGATTAGTTTGAGGATTGCATCAATCAACGGTTCCGGCTTCTTATGGTTAATCTGTTTTTCGAAATGTTAAAATGGCGCCGGAAGGGGAGTCGTAAAAATTACCGATGGTTAACTCATTGCCCTTGATTTTAAAATAGTACTCATCAGGCGTAATCGTGCTGGCCAGGCTCCAGTGCATCGAGATTTTATTGTCGGGTAAAACTTCGTAGTGGTAAGGGCCGCTACGATAGAGCTCAGCCCTTTTCAGAACCGCGAATTCCTGGTCGTTGAAAAGAGTAATGAACGATAAGGTGTCTGTTGTTTTTTTAACCTCCACCCAGTTTCCCCGCAAGATCATTTCCGGTGTTTCACCGGCACAACCCAGCCCGATCACTGCTAGAAGGGCTATTATTCTGTGTTTCATACGATATAAAATCAGAATTTCATCTTTTTGGCTGTAAGATACAGATTTCTTGCTTTGGATTCAGTGTAAAATTGAGAATGACTGCAAACCCAAAAGTACTAAACAATCAGATAGTTGTGTTCAAATGTCTGTTAGCTATCGGATTAGTTGAACGAAGCCCGAAATTCCAATGGCGAAAAATTAGTTTTTGTCCTGAATAACTTGCTGAACGACTGGGGATGTTCAAATCCCAATTCATAAGCGATTTCGCTTACTGACAGGTTTGTTGTGGATAGTTTTTCTTTGGCTTTTTCAATGAGTTTATTGTGTATGTGCTGTTGCGTGGTTTGTCCTGTTAATATCTTGAGCAGACTTCCCAGATAGTTGGGTGATACGTTTAACGAACCTGCTATGTTTTGAGCAGTTGGCAATCCTTTTTCTAATAGATTGTCGTTGCTGAAATAATCGTCAAGTATGTTTTCTAACTTTTCCAATATCTGATGACTGCTTTTTTTTCTTGTAATAAATTGGCGTTGATAAAAGCGTTCACAATAATTAAGCAATAATTCTATTTGAGCAATGATGATGTTTTGACTGAATCTGTCAATGTTGGAATGATACTCTCTTTGAATATTCAGGAAGATGTCTGTGATAATGGTTTCTTCTTTTTCTGAAAGGAAAAGAGCTTCATTTACAGCATAACCAAAAAAGTCGTATTGCCTGATGTTTTTCGCCAAAGACGTTTTCCAAATAAAATCGGGATGGATAAGCAAAAGAAATCCCGTTGGTTTTACTTTCGGTTTTTCAACGGTGAGATGTACTAACTGACCTGATGAAACAAACGATAATAAGCCTTCATCAAAATCGTATTGTTGTTGTCCGTAGCGAAATTTGCCCTGTATATTTCGCTTCAATCCGATGGTATAAAAATTCTGAATCCAACTGATTTCTTTTTCATCGGTTTGATATTCTACCCAACCGTAATCCACCAAACTAACCAATGGGTGTTCGGGTTTAGGCAAGCCACTCATTTTGTGAAACTCACTAATGGTATTGAACGTATGTATGTTTTTACTTTTCATTTTTTTAAAATTAGAAAAAAGAGATAGAACAGTAGCAGCTCTACCTCTTTTTTAATTTTCAGATTAATAATCAGTTGATTTACTTAATGTTTCATTCGCATTTAATTCATTTTGCAAAATACCGATTTTGTGGTTTGCCATTCCGAAAGAATCGCTGCCCATAAAGAAATGCAATGGCGGATTTTCGTTTTCTGCCAATTGGATAAATGCAAGAGCCGCTTTTTCGGGGTCGCCCGGTTGGTTGCCGATAATTTGGGTATCGTGAACTACTTCCAGATCTCTTGCTTCTTTGTATTCTGCAATCGGATTTTCAGCAAGGCGAAGCGAACCTTGCAGTAAGAAATTGGTCTTGAAATACCCCGGATAAACAATCGTTGCTTTAATGCCCTGGGATGTTGCTTCTGCCGAAAATGCTTCGGTCAAACCGGCAACGGCAAATTTTGTAGCGTTGTAAATACCCCAACCCGGAAACGCGCCCAAAAATCCTGCAATGGAAGAAATGTTGAGGATGTGTCCTGATTTTTTGTTACGTAAATGGGGCATTACATTTCTCATCACATTGAGCAAGCCAAATACATTGGTGTCGAAGTTTTGACGAGCTTCTTTGTCGCTCAGTTCTTCCAAAGTGCCTAACTGTCCATAACCTGCATTGTTTACGACAACATCAATAGTGCCGAATGTTTCCAAAGTTTTGGCGATAGCGTTCTGTACACTTTTTTCATCTGTTACATCCACTTCCAAAGGAAGAAAATTTACAGCTATTCCTACTTCTTTTTCCAAACTGCCAACAGTTCTGGAAGTTGCAGCTACTTTGTAGCCTTCGTTTAGCAGTCTTTTTACTAAGGATAATCCCAGTCCTTTAGATGCTCCTGTTACAAGCCATACTTTTTTGATGTCCATTTTGATGTGTTTAATTAATAAATGATTGACACTGCAAAGATGAGATGGTCTGGAAGCCCGGAAGTAGTCAAAACAATGGTCGTTGTAGCCAAAACAACGATGTAAGAATAATTTTTGAAAATTTTGGGTGGTGAGTGGGCCTGGTCTGCCTGTTTTTGTCCATCTGTTGATGTCTGCCCGGTGGCCGGTCAGGGTTGTCACCCAACCTGTTTTTTTGCAACGATCTTTATATCGAATTCAATATCATCGGAGATCACTTCATCGGCCAGATTATAAAAGAATTTTCCTGAATTATAGCGCACGCCCCATCGTGTCCGGTCGATGGTAAGCTTGCCGTTCGCGTGAACAACTCCGGCCTTCACTTCTGTTTTGGCCGGAAACGTAACGGCATGTGTGATGCCTTTAATGGTCAGGTTTCCGGTGACGGTTACCATTTGATCTGCGGCAGATACAACCCCGGTGATGGTGAATGCAGAGTAGGGGAACTTTGCTACATCAAAAAAATCAGGCGATTTGAAGTGACGAACAAGCTCATTGTCACTCCCATGATCTATATCTGCAATGGTATTCATGTCTGCTTCAACTGTGCCCCCCACCAGTTGGCCGTTATCCATCATCAATTCACCTTTTGACAGATAGACGTAACCCATATGTGAGCCTTTAGACGCTAACAGCATGGATCCTTTATAGGTGATAACACTTTCTTTCTTATCGATGACATATTTTTCACCCGTCACCCGGCCCGGGCTTTCGGAGATTGCCACTGCTGAAGTTTCGTTTTCCTTTGCTTTAGATCCGCTGCAAGCGGAGAAGAGAGAAGCTATGATTAAGATGGCATAAAGGAGTGATACCTTGTTCTTCATCGTGAAGAAATATGAGTTCCTGAAAAGTTTCATAAGAATAAAGATTGTTTTAATTTCGTTTCTGCAAACGTACACTACCACGTTAGCAGTGATGGTAAATGAATTGTAAAAAGAAATGTAAATGCATGTAAAATCTGCTTTCAGGGATTATTTCCGTAACCGCTGGGTGGTATCTTCTGGTATTGCCATGGCGATACTTGCCATTTTTTTTATTGCCTCGTCTTTCGCAAAACATTCTGACCGAGATTTACGGGCGAAGCAAACAAACATTATTATCCGAGAGATGGGCCATC
The DNA here is from genome assembly GCA_964563435.1 of uncultured Lacihabitans sp. GTDB lineage: Bacteria > Bacteroidota > Bacteroidia > Cytophagales > Spirosomataceae > Leadbetterella. The sequence continues at coordinate 149,862 of CAZLXI010000001.1, read as the reverse complement.
AGTTGCTGCGGCAGGCAGGCGACCAAACCTCACGTGTATTGCCGGTGACCGAGATTAAAGAGGGTACATTTCAGCTCAGGTTTGAGCATAAATTGGTTTTTGATCATGACTCGCTCATTGCACTGTCGCAGCGCCTGCTCTCCAAAACAGAGTTCCCTTCCGGTTATGCGGTTACAGTACATGATTGTGCGGATGGAGAGATCGTTTATGGTTTCCGGATGAATAGTACCACACCAGACATCCTGGCTTGCGAAGGCAGAGTTCAGCCCGCCGGGTGTTACATTATTGAATTTGCTTTTCCGGATTTTTATGAGACCGCCCCTGACTATCCGTTTATCGGTCTGGTGGGTAGCGGCATATTGATGTTGTCAGTTGTTGCGTTGTTGATCGGGCATTTTGGAAAAAGTGAAGTGTCTGTACTCCATCAGGAAAAAGGGGGTATAAAAGGGGCTGTTCAGGAACCGGTTGTTCTCGGGAAATTTTTATTTGATACGAAGAATCAACGTTTGCTTCTGGGACCTGAGGTGATTAGTCTCACCGACAAGGAATGCAGGATTCTCGGATTGCTCAACCGTAATTTCGGTGAAATGACGCCCCGCGAAACTCTGATGCAAATCTGGCTCAGCGAAGGCGTCATCATTGGTCGCAGCCTGGACATGTTTATATCCAAACTCCGAAAAAAATTAAGTGGTGATCCTGAACTCAGCATAACGAATGTTCATGGGAAGGGATATAAACTGGAAATACAGATTTTATAACCCCCCGGCGTCTTTTGACGGGTGTTGTATATGATGTTCATCCCATTACTGAAAACTATCGGGAACAAGTCTCCCAGCCTGTATTCACCCTGGGAGACTTTAACATCCTCGATCTGAAACTGCCTGATAGCCCGGAAAGGTACATTGAGGCCGTTAATCTCTGTGTAAAACACATAATAATTGGATTAGTTTTCGCTTTCTTCTACATATTCAAGAATATCCGCAGGCTGACAATTCAGCGCCTTACAAATAGCTTCTAAAGTGCTGAAACGTATGGCTTTCGCTTTTCCCGTTTTTAAGATAGACAGGTTAGAAAGCGTTAGTTCAACTTTTTCTGACAGCTCATTAAGCGACATTTTTCGTTTTGCCATCATTACATCTAAGTTTACAATGATCGGCATAGCTTATACAGTTAAATCGTTTTCGTTTTGGATATCTACTCCTTTTTTGAAGATAGTTGCAATAATATAGATTACAGCCCCCATCAAAATGAATGCCTGACTGTCTGCCCAAAACTGGTTTAAGCCGTCGGTGGCAAAACCATGATGCATTAAGTTTTCAGTTAACTCTCTGGCAATGTAGCTTAACAGTCCGGTTAAAAGGGTGACATAACTAATCCGAAAAAATTGTCTCGCAACAAAAGTGTTGAACGGTTTTGATAGATCCATTTTGAGCATTAGTATAATAACTGTGTAAAACAGGCAGGCTTTTAAAATTGCAATGGTTAGAATAAAGCTATAGACACTGAAAAAAGCTAATCTACTGTCTTTATACATTTCAGTTAAGTCCAACTTTTGATAAAGATTCCGGACAAACTCAGGCTTATACAGACTGAAAAAGAAATTTACCAATAGGCCACCTGCTTCAATGCACAGGCCGACAAAAATGATCCAGGCCAAAATATGTAAGCCCTTAAATACGATGTTGTTTGTTTTTGACATGATCGTTGAAATTAAATTTGATGTGCCAAAGGTAATAAAAAATTATTGATAAACAATAAAAATAGATTTTTATTCAAAAAAATAGTCGCCAGTGCTAAAAGTACTTTTTGCATTAAAGAGGAGTGCGGGCATTGTTCCTATATTAATGAGGATAGAGGTGAAGAAGGCATGATCAGTGTCAGGAATACCTTTGTTCCTGTCGAATCCGAAGAAAGAAAAATAGTGGGGCAGATTCTTGAAGCCTGATCCAACCCAGCTTTTATTTGTTTCTTTTTTTAATTAGAGAAATGGTAAACTCTAATTCGGTATCCACGTTTTTAGTAAAATCTACAACTGAAGGAGTAATGTGATGATCAGGCTGTATTCCATGACCTACTATGTTCTTATAGCCATTCAGGTTCACCACTCTTTTAATCCAGGGAATATCCACCCTGATTTTGGTATTTGGTAAAGTAATATCTGTGCCTGATCCGGAAACAGGTCCTTCCATATCACCTCCACTTTCTTCCCCTATGAAAATTGCATCCTTTCTATTCACTCTTATCAGTGTTGCAAAAATTGAGGCAGCAGAGCCCGTAGCGCCATTAATAAGAATATACAGGTTGTTTTTGTAATTCATTGAGTCGGGTTGCATTGGTCTTGACCAACTTTCAGTTTCATATTGTGGATTACTTCTGAAAGTACCATTTTCGTGAGCTATAAAAAGTTCGTCCGGATAATCAGGAAATGCTGTAGAGTCTGTAAAATAGGCTTTCAGATCAGGAAATCTGTAGTTGTTTACTTCGTGATATTTATAAGGTTGAAAAGTTTCAGTGGTTATATATGGCATAAGTTTCATGCCAATTCCTAAATTTCCACCTTCATTGTTTCTAAGGTCAATAATGAGGTTTTTTATTGATTTTTTCTGAAGAATGTCCGCAATACTTTTGAATTCTGTTGAAGTGCTGTAATTGTATTTTAGCCAGGCATAATCATGAAAATCTGAAAGCCTTACATAAGCAGTCGAGTCATTTACCAGCATAAATTCATAGGGATTTTCTTTATACTTTTTCGGATCGTTTAATGTGGAATACCGTCTCCAATAATGCTGATAAATAGTTTTGGAAGTTAACGTGGCAATATTCACTGTTTCAGTTTGAAGACTTCCGTAGCGCTTTATTTCAAGTTTAACAGTTTCGGGTGAACCAATAAACAAGGCATAATGAACCATGAAACGGTTATAGGTTTGATGCATTGAAAACTGTTCTAAGTTTCTTTTTTTAAATGTTTGTATAAATCCGTTTGTGTGGATACTTGGGAAAAGAATTCCTAAAATTTCCCGGGCAGTTCGCCCATTAATTTGCAGTATTTCGTCGCCTCGTTTTAAGGAAGGGTCATTACTCAAATTATTGTCTATATAAAGCCGATTGTCAATTATTTTTACAAAAAAAGGAAACAATAAAGCGTTACCACCATCAACTGAGTTGTCGTAGACAGTTTGCCCAATTTGAGAAACCCAATAATCTTTTGATGGCAGCGCAAATGTATGTTCATCTCTAACGGCAGTAACCATCTTATTAATGATCCTGTAAAATTCAATTTCGGTCATTGGGCCGGTGACCTCGTTATAGCATGAATTAATCAAAGAGTCAATTGCTTTCTTACCGGAGTATCTGTACAATCCCGGATGAACTTTTTCTAAAACTTCCCGAAGCACTTTGAAATCCTCTTTTAATTGTGGCACTTCAAACCTCTTATTGTTGTCGTATGGTATTTGAGCTAACAATTGAAACTTTGTTACAAGGAATAATGTGAGGGTTAATATGGCCAGGGGAAATCTCATAAGTATTGTTGCTAAGTTACAAATATACCAACCTAATCTATAATTAATTTACTTTTAAACAATTGTTTTATAGCGATCTAGCTTGTACCAGTCATAAACTTCCTTCAAGTCTTCTTTAACGAGAGGAGAAAAAGCCACTTTAGCCCTCACCTTCAAGTTCTTTTAAGAAAAGAGACATATCCTGTTCACTAAAAGCACTTTCAGGATGGTTGTCCATATCCATTTTCCGCTTTAAAACTTCCTTCTTCTGCCACTCCGGAATTTTCCCCGAAAATGTATCCTTCAGGAAGTCTACATAGTCATTTACCTGATTCAAAAGATTCTCAGGGAGTGTTCGCAGGTTCTGTTCGATATCTTTGATGGTGACTTCCATTGGGAAATAGTTTTTAAGAAATTTATAATAAATCTATCGGTTATACAAAATAGACAAATAATTCTGAATCCGGTCCATTCCCACCTATAGAAGGGAAAACCATTGCTGAAAAGATTGAACCATCAGATAAAATAAGAGCAAAATACTGTGTCGTTCAGGACAAATAAATAGGAGAAATCAGTATTTAAGGCGATTATAGAAGCCGTTTCCCGGAAGAAAAATTCGAGGTTTTAATTGATTGGAGTTTCTATTATCCACATAGTTTTAAATCCCCCTTTGCAGCTTACTTGATTCCGCAAGACATAAGTGCTGGCGAAAGAGTTTATGTTGAAGACCTAATGGAAGACTATATTAGAACTAAGTGGAACCAAGGTAACACATATCGGCTTAAGAGTTGTGAAACCGTATGGAATGGTTCAGAACTAGAAATTCAATATAATCTTGGGAAATCCATACCTGAATTCATTGGATAGAAGGATATATTGATACTTTTCTGAACAGGGGATTAAATGCATCACAGATTATTAATCACCTGACGGAATCTTTCAATAAAAATGAACCGAGCTGGTTTCTCACATGAACAGACCGTATAAGGTAATAGACCCGTTCTCAATATTGTTTGTAGACAGGTCAGGGAAACTGAGGAGGGCATTTTGCCCTTTTTTTGTGCGCTGTAGAAGTCCCGTTGGCGGTTATATCCTCAATCAGATGGTAGCTGTAGAAATGGTAAAGAGCAATGGAAGTGAAAGCTCTATTGAATTTCTTATATCAGGCAGAAGTTACCAGCATCGATTCTTTGAGATCGTGAGCTGATTGCTATAAGGATTTATTTAGCAGCTACTTTTTAATTTTAAAAATTAAGAGGTAGGGTTGTTTTAATTTAAAAGGTTAATAACAACAGTACAAAAAAGATAACCATGCAAAACATGCAAATTGTGCAAAGCTGTTGTGTGTACTATATAAGCTCTTTTATAGAAATGGAGATAAGTATGGTTTGCCTACTCTTTAAGTTTGAAGTTAGAGGGCAGGATTGATTTAACTTTTTAAGTTAAATTTGAAGTGTAAGAAAATAAAGTTAAAAACGATTAATGATATACTTTGGGTAAGAATATAGATGATTAAAAGAAACGGATGAAGCAAGAATCGTGTGCAAATTTTGAGCAAATTCAAACAAAAAAGGAGTCAAGATATACTTAACTCCTTGATTTTCAAGTGGAGAAGATGGGATTCGAACCCACGACCTCTTGACTGCCAGTCAAGCGCTCTAGCCAGCTGAGCTACATCCCCGTTTGCGAGTGCAAATATACGTAAGAAAAGTAATTTACCAACCTGCGATCATAAAATTTACGCCGGTAACCTGCCCCTGCCATTGTTTGTCGCGGTAGGGGTAGGCCAGGTAGGGCTCAATGATCAGGTAACCGAGCAGGTTCATACGTAAGCTGACGCCCAATGACATCACTGCATTGTTTCTGGTTAGCCGTGAAACAGCCGGTGCGCTGCCTTCGCCCGGTGGAGAAGACCGGGTGCTCCATGTCATTCCCGTATCAAAAAACAGGTTCAGGTCGGAGGCTATATAGTTGAAGGGAATCAACGCCAACTTTTTGTGCCCTGTAAACGGAAGCCGCACTTCCAGGTTGGCCACCGCCATCTGCTCACCGCTCAGGCTGCTTTCGCCTACCTGGTTCCAGGAGCCGATGAACATGTTTCTGTCGAGCCCGTGAACGTACCAGGGATAGCCCAGGTAGAGCGGGTAGATGCGGTTCAGGCTTTCCAGGTTTCGCGGATTCAGCCGGCCTTCGTAGTAGAACCTCCCGGCCAGTGTGAGGGGCTTGATGTATTGGTATTTACGCAGGTCGGTGAGCACGAGGTTGTAATCGGTGGTGCCGAAGTACTTGCCTGCTTCCAGGCGGTAACGATAGCCTTTAAGGGGTGCTACGGAGCCGAAAGTGGTGTTGTCGCCCACCAAAGCGCCAAAGATCTGCGTGGTGTTGAAGCCCGTCAGTCCGAGCTCTTCTTTATTTACCTGCTCTGCCTTGCTATAGCCGGTAGTGATGAAATCTGCCAGGTGGCCGGAGCTGGTGACCCCCATAAGGCCATGCCGGGGGTAATCTTTGGCTCTATAGGTGTACCAGTTGCTGTTTACGCCGAATTCGAGGCGGGTCTGACGGCTGAGCGGACGGATCACGTAACCGGAAATCTGGTCAATAAAGAGCCGGATGATCCGCTCCCGCATTACGCCTTCCAGGTAGGTAAGATTTCCGGAGGTCCGTACCGTGTCACCGGCTGTAATGTTATAGCCACCGTAAAGGCGATAGGGGATATGTCCGCCGGAAAATCCGAACTGCCATTTATGCTTTTGGTTCAGGTAATACACTTGTCCGCCAAAGTCTTCGATCTCCCCGTTCAGCGCCACGGTGGCGGCGAGTTGGTTGTTATTCAGCATGTCGCTGAAGAGGGCCATAACCCCACCGGCCATCCCCGCGCCGAAGCGCGATACGCCTGCCGAAATGCCGGAGTTAGCCAGGTAGTCGAGCTTGAATTTTCCTTTGTAGGGCAGGTCCCGGTACACTTCCGCTGTCACTACGGCAGGCCTTTGTACCCGGTCCAGATTCCGCTGCACCACGTCTTCTCCGCGGGTGATCCTTCCGGGAGGCAGAATACCGGCGCCGGTGTTACGGGTGACCACTTCGTAATTCCGGGATTCCAGAACGGAGCCGGACGAAAAAACAATGCTGTATTGTCCTTTGTTGAGGAGATTATACACTGCATCGCCCGATTTGGAGGCTACCGAAAGGGCAGGAGAGTAGGAGGTTATTCCCGAAATTCCGGTGTAATAGTTCGTTATGCGGCTGATCTTGCCGGTGGCAAGCTCCACTTTGTACAGATCCCGGAAGCCGTCGGGAGAACTCAGGAAATAAATATATTTCCCATCCGAAGAGGCCTGCGGGTTGACGTTGTCTACGTCCTCAAACAAAGACAAAACGTCTACCTGCCCGGAGATGACGGTATATCGTGCTATTTTAAGGCGTTCTTTTTCGAGATATTCCGTGCTGCCGCCCCGGTCGGTCACAAAATAGATAAACTGACCGTCGGGCGACCAGGCCGGCTGAACATCCGAATAGATGTCGCGGGTAAGGTTTTTAAGTTCAGCGGTCCTGAGATCGTAAAGAAACAGATCTACCGTACCCTCTTTGATACCCGTGATCACGAGGTTTTCGCCATCCGGCGACCAGGAGGGGTTGGTAAATGCATCGAGATCGGAGATAGCGTATTCCTTTTTACCCCCCTTGAAAGGGTCAAGAACCAGCAGCTTGTTCCGGGCTTTGGACTGGATGACCAGGGCTACTTTCTGCCCGTCGGGTGACCACGTAATGGTAGATTCCAAAAAGGAATAGGAATCCACGTGCTGGCCGAAGCCGTCCGTATTGATCTTCTTCACTACTTTGCCGGTGGCGCTTTCCGAGATGAATAGGTTCATGCTCAGGATATCTTTGGAGGAGATGTAGGCCACATAGCGGCCGTCGGGGCTGATAGAAGGCGCGATGTTCATCTCCCCACCCAATGAAGCCGAAGCCATCACCCCCTGGTCGGCGGTTTTGTCCCTCCCTCCTTCAAAATGGGTGTAATATTGTTTGAGATCGTTTTTAAATTTATTGGAGAAAGCCTCGATATCCATGCGGAAAATCCGGATAAAAGCTTCCTGGATACCGTAAATGGCCACCTGCTTGTAGAGCGGACGGATGATCTCGTCGCCGTAGAGGCCGGCCACGTAAGCCCAGAAGGCCTGGCCCCAGCGATACGGGAAATATTTGTGCTGTTTTATGACCAGATCCTCAATAGAAGGAAGATCATTATTCAATACGGCATCACGCATCCACAGGGAAGTATGCGGGTCATTTCTTCCCAGTGAGAGATATTCGGCCAGCCCTTCGGTCATAAACAGGGGAATATTACCCATATTCTGCAGGCTGGTGGAGTCGCTGCCGTAGGTCATGGTCTGGTATTGGAATACATGCACCATTTCATGGCCGAGCACATGATCGGTCTGGCGTTTGGTAAAAAACAGGGGCATGACCACCCGTGTCTTGAAGCCTTCTGTCACACCTCCGGTGCCTTCGCCGATCTGGCCACCGATGACCGTGGTTTCCTGGAAATCGGGATGGGAATTATAAATGATCAGCGGATTGGGCTGGATAAAAGACATCTTGAAGATCTCCTGGTGGTTTTTATACCAGTGCTCACTGTTTCTGAGCAGTTCATCCGCCAGTTCCTTGTTTTGCAGATAGTAGTACAGGTCGAAATGGCTGCTCCGGAGAACTTTAAATTCGTTGGCCCGGTTCCGGGCCTTATTTTGCCCGAAATACTCGCCCTGAGCAGATACCTGAAACGTATAAAGAATCAGGCTGATCATAAAAAGTAAAACTTTTCTGGCCATAGTATTAGATCTTTGGTCTGGTGGCTCTTACAAATTTAGGTTTCCAGTAATTAGAATGCAAATTGTCTTCCCGCACACCGGCCGAGCTGGAGGAGTGCAGGAAGAGGATCATATCTTTACTAACGATTTTTGTCACGATTCCCGTATGATTGATCCGGGAGGTTTTCCCGATTTTAAAATAGACCAGATCGCCGGGCTGAAGGTTGGATCGGCTGACAGCAGGAAATATTTCGGCCTGTTCGTAGGACGACCGCGGGAAAGGGCGCCCCAGCTCAGCGAAGGTCCTGAAAACCAGCCCGGAGCAATCCATGCCTTCCGGGGTATTGCCACCGTATTTATAGGGAGTGCCCTTATAACGTAAAGAAATGTCGGTCAGTACGGTATTCCGGTTCACCGCCGGCGCTTTCCGGCAGGAGTTGAACAGCAACGGAAGCAGCAGTATGAAGAGTATTTTCCTCATTTTTCGAAGATAAGCCGGCTGAGTTCCTGGATAAGCGAACGTCCGTCATCGAGGCGGGGTTCATCCACGGTGTTGGACAGTATCCGTCCCGATTTGTCCAGAATGAGGTAATTGGGCAGGATATCCGTGCTGTAATTTTTTTTCAGGAAAGGATTATTATACCCGTTCAGATGAATGCCCATGGGCTTACGGCTTTTGACAAAATTCCTGTAGATCTCTTTGGAACTGAGATTAACGAAGATAAAGACCAGGTCTTTTCTTTTAGAATAAAATCCTTCCACAAATTCCATCGCTTTGATATCTTCTTTGCAAAGGAAACACGCTTCATCGTAAAACCCGAGAACGACATTCTTCCCCCTGAAATCTTTTAATTCCACCAGCCGGCCCTTGAGGTTTTCAACAATGAATCCGGGCGCTTCCCTGCCGGTTTCCAGTACCTCCTGTTTGCGGAAATGATAAGCAATGACCTTTTTGTAGACATCGTTGTCGGAAAAGTACATATAATCTTCTCCGAGGAGCTTGATCTCTTCCGTGAGCCCGTCGAGGTTCAGGTAATCCAGGATTTTGGCGGCCAGTATTCTGTCAGTGATTCCCTGGCCCACGGTATTTCTGAAATTTTTGAGGTATTCGTATTCCAGTGTGCGTGAATCTTTATAACGGAAGCCGGTCAGCGAATTTTGTACCCGCCCTTCCGCCAGCTGCCCCAGGTAGATAGACCTGGCCTTGATGTCTTCGCTGAACCCGGCCCAGTTCATCTTCAATGTGCTGTCGGGAAGTTTATTGAAGTTCAGATAACCCAGTTCTTTCAGCTTGAGTTTCCCGGTGATATCGGCTCTCTCAAGTTGATAAAAGTCGGAGCTGAAAGTAGCGGCATACTCATCAAGCAACGCAGTCTGCTCTTGCATAAGGCTTTGTGTTGCGGCAAAGAAGGAGGCCCGGGTATAGGCCCTGAAATTGCCCAGCTCCCTTTCATAGTCCCGGTCTGTTTCATACTTCTGACGGCTCATCAGCTGGTAGGCCCATTTGGATGAGCCCGGACCTTCCACCCGGAGGGTACCGTTAAAATCATCGTTGTCAAAGGTCAGGTGGATCTGATCGCCCGGTTCAATTTTCAGAAGGTGTAAGCCGTGCTCACCAAAGGAAATGTCACAATAGGCGATTTCACTGAGCGGGAATTCCACCAGGTAAGCACTGTCACGGTTCATCTTCAGCGTATATTCACGCGGTTCGGAGATCCAGTCGGAATAATAGGTAAACGTAAGGTAGTCCTGTTGCGGATTACTTATTTTTCCGGTAAGACGGAAGAAATCCTGCGCAAACACCATACGGGAACTGATCAGTAATCCGATCAAAAGGATTCTACTCATTCATTCAGCAAATTTTGATAGACTTCCAGCATGATTCCGTCTTTCAGCCCCAGGTCGGGCACGGCCATGCATCGCGATTTTGCCCAGCGCATGGCCGACAGGTAAATGTCGGAAGCAAAGGTGACCACATCGGCGCGGTCAGGGTTCATCTTCAGCTTATTGATTCTTTCGTCTACGGTATACTGGTTAAAATATTCCACCGCTTTTTCGATGTCTTCGATGGTGCCCATGCCGCTCTCATCTTTGGGTACATATTCAAAGATCTTACTGATGTTTCCGCCCGTTCCTATAGCGATCACGTCTTTTTTAGGCGGAGTGTTGTCCAGGATCCACCGTTGCATCTTTTTCCAGACATCCCGGTTTACCTTGCCCTCCATCAGCCGGACAGACCCGATCTTAAACGATTGGGAGGTTTCCTTTATTTTCCCGTTGTAAATGTTCAGCTCCGTGCTACCGCCGCCCACGTCAATATGGAGGTAGGTTTTGTCGTTTTCCAGTTCATGAACAATGACGTTGTTGATCATCTCGGCTTCTTTTTCACCGGAGATGAGGTTAATCGTCATGCCCAGCTCCAGTTTTACCCTTTCACAGATGTTCAGGCCGTTTTCGGCTTCGCGCAGAGCGGAGGTGGCACAAATAAGGTAAGCATCTACTTCATGAAGCTCCATCAGCAGCCGGTAAACGGTCAGGAGCTTTTTTAACTTGGCTTCGCTGTCATAGCCGATTTTGCCGTCGCGGAATACATCGTGGCCCAGCCGCAGCGCAAACCGCACATATTCCACTTTTTTAAAGACAGCTTTCCCGTCATCATCCAAAACAGAAGAGATCTGCATCCTGGCGGCATTGGAACCTATGTCTATTGCAGCTATTTTCATGTGCTAATCGATTTAACTCAGTTTAGATAAAAGGGCTTGTCCGTGGCAAAAATATACATAATTTTGAAAATATTTTAATCGGGTTTTAAAACGGGCTGCCGAAACAGCACCGGGAAAGGACAGAATGGAGCCGGACAGGTTTTATTCCGGCCGGGCTACAGGTCACCGGACCACGTTTCACCGGTGTAAGGATTTTTGTTGAGGAAATTTAATCATTATGATAAACTTTAATATAACGCTTGAAGGTTTCCGGCTGACAGACAGGAACCGAAAGAAAGAGCTGCTAAAACAGATTATCAAAGAGCACGGTTTCAAACCCGGAGAGCTGAATTACATTTTTGTGAGCGATGAGGAGCTCCTGAAGATCAATATCGAATACCTGAACCATCATACCTATACCGATATCATCACTTTTGATAACTCGGAAAGCGATAAGCTGATAGAGGGGGATATTTTTATCAGTGTGGACAGAGTCAGGGAGAATGCGAGAAAATTTAAGACCCCCTTTGAGAATGAGCTGATCCGGGTGATGGCCCACGGCGTTTTACATCTGGCCGGCTATAAGGACAAAAAGCCGGAAGAGGCGCAAGCCATGCGTGAAGCTGAAGAAAGGGCATTGAGGGCGTATTTCACGGGAGAACCATGATCTTATGGGGAATGCCGTCTTCGAGATATTCGGGCCCGGTAGTGCGGAACCCTAGCTCGCTGTAAAATCTTTCGAGATAAGATTGCGCCCCGATCTTGATGGGGTGATTTCCGAACCTGCGGTAACATTCCCGGATAGAGTATTCCATGATCTCTTTCCCGAAACCGTATTTCCGGAACCGGGGGGAAACCACTACACGGCCGATGGAAAGAAATCCTTGAAAAGACTGATCGAGGTCGAAAATGCGGGTGTAAGCCGCCAGTTCGCCTTCATGGATGCCCTGGCAGTGCCATGCGCGCCGGTCTTTATGGTCGGGATCCTGGTAGGGGCAGTTCTGTTCCACCACGAACACTTCGGACCGAAGCGCCAGCAGATCATAGAGTTCTCCGACCGCCAGATCATCAAAGGATTTACAGGTAAGGATCATTTTTTATAATTTTGCCAAAATTTATAAAATGTTCCTCGATTTTCATACGCATAAGACGACGAAACAGGTCGGTGTTCAAAATATTTATAATGTTATTTTGAATACGGAGACTATGGAAGACGAACAATGGAAAAATTATGAAGCAGTGTCCGTGGGGATTCACCCGTGGTATATCGATAAGGAGAGCCTGGAGGAAAGGCTGACTTTTCTGCTGAAGACGGCTTCTTTACCGGTAGTAAAGTGTATCGGGGAAGCGGGCATCGACAAACTCAGGGGCGCTGACCTGCGGCTGCAGGAAGAGGTTTTCATCCGGCAGGTACGAATCGCTGAGCAGGTGAGCAAGCCGGTGGTGATCCATTGTGTGCGTGCTTTTAATGAGCTGATGGCGATTAAAAAAGCTATACGGCCGCAGGTACCGATGATCATTCACGGCTTTAACCGAAAGCCGGAGCTGGCTGCTGAGCTGGTCAGCGAGGGTTTTTATCTTTCTTTCGGGAAACATGTGCTCGACAAGCCGCAGGTGCAACAGGCTTTACGGGAAACGCACGCAGATCGCCTGTTCCTGGAGACGGATGACTGCACAGAGGTGAGCATAAAGGATATTTATGAAAAAGCGGCAGCGATCAGGGGCGTTTCACTGGAAGAACTGGAAGAAAAAACAGATCGGAATTACAGGACTATTGTATTAACTAATTGATTTATTTTCCACGAATGCACAAATTTGTATTTGTTCATTCGCGGCAAATTTTAACTGAACATTATGAGCGATTTAGCGTGGTTGTCCCGTTCGGAACTCCTGGTAGGCCGGGAAGGTATTGAAAAATTACAGCGGTCACACGTATTGGTGGTGGGGCTGGGCGGTGTGGGGTCTTTCGCCGCCGAATTTATTTGCAGATCGGGAGTGGGTGAGATGACCATTGTGGATGGAGACGTGGTAGACCCTTCCAACCGGAACCGGCAACTGCCGGCACTGTTCACTACGCACGGAGTTTCCAAGGCAGAATGGATGAAGGATCGGCTGATGAGCATTAATCCCGACCTGAAGCTGCATGTTATCAACGAGTTTCTGAGCCCGGAGCGTTGTAAGGAGCTGATGCTGAACCCCTATGATTATGTCATGGATTGCATTGACAGCATTACTCCCAAGCTGACGCTGATCGAAGAAGCCTATAAATCGGGTAAGCCGGTAGTAAGCTCTATGGGGGCGGGCGGGAAGACCGATCCTACGAAGATCCGGGTGGCAGACCTCTACGACACCCATACGTGTAAGCTGGCGTTTTATATCCGCAAGCGGGTAAAAAGATTAGGCGTGACCCAGGGAGTAAGAGCGGTTTTTTCTACGGAGGAAATGGATAAGGATTCCCTCATCATGACGGACGGCTCCAACTACAAGCAATCGGCCTACGGCACCATTTCTTATCTCCCGGCGGCATTTGGCGGCGTGGCCGCCTCGGTGGTGATCCGCGATCTGCTGGAAATACCGGTGGAGGCGCAGAAGCGACCCAAGCGTATGAGCCGGAGCGTTATTCGCAAGGCTTGATCGCGCGAGACAGATAGAATAAGTTAAAAGCTAAAAACTAAAAGTTAAAAGTTGCGGAAAATTAGTATTTAATATAAAAGAATGTACCTTAACTGTTAACTTTTAGTTTTTAGCTTTTAACTTACTTCAGGTGCGCCCGCAGCATCCACGCGGTTTTCTCATGCTGCTCCAGCAGGCCAGTGATGAAATCTTCCGTTCCTGTGTCCAGTTGATTTTCAAGCACTTTCAACTGCTCCCGGATGAAGATGATGATAGACTCATAATCGCTTAGCAGAGCCTTTATGAAGCTCAGGCTGTCGTTTTTCTCCAGGGGCTTTTCCGATAGGTGGGTGAGCTTCAGGTATTCGGTCAGGGAGGCCGCTGCATAATGGTCCAGCTTACGTAACCTTTCCGCCACTTCGTCTACTATAACGGCCAGCTCGTTATACTGTTGTTCAAAATAGGTATGCATGGTATGAAAATCAGGACCTTCCACGTTCCAGTGGGCATTCCGGGTTTTCATGTAAAGGACAAATTCGTCGGCCAGAAGAACCGTCAGAAATTGAGTAACTTTCGAGTTGTCTTTAATTCCTATAGTATTCATTATTTTTGTGTTTTTGGTTAATTACATAACATTTTCAGAACCGGAAAAGTGCTTTTGATATCCGGCAGACTTAAAACTTTGCAAGCATGATGAATTAAGAGGGTGAAAACACCCCCTTTAAAATGGGTATAAAACACGTAGTAACTTATATAATGTTATTTTAACTTGCGCCATATTTTATAGCCATGAAAACACTATATTATTTGTAAAGAAGTCGCACCGGTGAGGTATCCGGAGTGATCCATTTTTAATCTACTATCTTATGAAATCACTATCTTTTCTCCTGCTTTGTCTGGTTTGCCTGTCTTGTGGAAAAAAGGCTGTTGATCCTGTTGGCGCCAACTGCGACCAATGGAGCAATCAATATTCTTCGGCCGTTAATGCTTACGCATCTTCCCCGACAACGGCCAATTGTCTGGCTTTCAAGAGCGCTTTAACTGACCTGGTAAATAAATGTACAGTGCTTACTCCACAGCTAAGGGCGCAATATAATAGCGAGATCCAGGCCCTGACCTGCAATTAATTCGGTTCTTTTCAGGGAAACTCTGAGATAAAGGTGCTGTGAACACCCGGCATTGCACCCGGTGCTAGCGGACAGCCTGTATATCGAACCGTAATTTTACGGGCGTGTTACGCGGGATCACCTGTTGGTTCCGGATGTAGGTCAGGTGATATACATTGGAGATCAGCCGTCCGAATTTTTCGAATACTTCTTTAACCTGGCTGGCGCTGGTGGGGATGCTCACGATCCAGCCGTTGCTGATCAGCTTGGGGGGCAAAGCCGTATCCAGCCCGCCTTTTCCTTCCAGCCCTATAAAGAAGCCCCGGATTTTATTGGTGTTTTTGTCGTTCTTGATCTTGGTCAGAATGTTATTTATGTTATAGTAATTCTGATCTGATAAGTTATCGGTACCGTCGGTAAAAGTCACCAGGATCCTCGATTGGGCAGGGTATCTCAGAAGCATTTCCACTCCTTCATCCATGGCCCGGTAAAGGGCGGTGAAACGGTCGGAGCTTAGATTGGATATATAGTTCTTGAGTGATTCCCGGTTATTGGTGATCGGAAAGGTATTTACATCGGTGGAAAAGTCCACAATACCCATTTTTACTTCGGGGTGGCTGGTAAAGGTCTGATCCACAAAATCCATGGCGTATTCCTTGATTTTGGAGAAATCACCCCCCAGCGATTCGCTTCGGTCGAGAACCAGGACGATCACACCCACGTCCTGCGTCTGGGTGAAGTCCATAGTGAATTCCACATCCTCCTTCCAGTTATCATTCCGGTATTCATAAGCTTTTATCGCCCCGATGTTGTAATTGTTGTTCTGGTTATCGACTATTTTAAAGTTGTCGATGACCACTTTGGTCAGCAGGTTTCCTTCGGTTTGCCCTTCAAAGGTCTGTGAAAAGTCGATTTTGATCTCTTTGGAGGTTTTCATTTCGTCAAAACGAATCTCCGGGTTACGTCCTGTGGTATTCCAGAAATCAAGGTAGATCTGAAAAGAGTTACCGGCGCCGGGCTCGGTAGTATCGCATCCGAAAATAAAAACGGACAGCAACAGGGCTTTGAAGATGAGTTTCATAGTATTATCAGGAAAACATTTTTTGAGATTGTAACGAAAACAATCCCGTAAACTTTTATTTGCACGCTAATTCTTTGCAATTTTACGCATTATTTTTAAAAAATGAATGCGGGGGTCGTATTTTTGCTGAATTCCCGTAAATTAGAAGAATGCAAGCCCTTAGTTTTTACCTGTTATATCCTGTTATCTGGTTATTCTCCCTGTTGCCCCTCCGTGTGCTTTACTTTATATCGGATTACGTGGTTTATCCCTTACTTTACAAAGTATTGGGTTATCGGAAAAAAGTGGTAAGGGAGAACATGCAGCGGGTGTTTCCCGGTAAGACGGAACCGGAGCGGCATGCATTGGAAAGAAAGTTTTACCATTTCCTTTCTGACCTTTTCATGGAGACGGTGAAAACATTCAGTGTTTCGGATGAAGGACTGGCAGACAGGGTCACTTTTACTAACGTGGAGCTGCTTCAGAAGGTTTACAGAGAAAATGCAGGAGTTGTTCTTACTTTAGGACATGTAGGAAATTATGAATGGCTGGCCCAGACGCTTCCCAAAGGTACGGGGACCCGAATGGGGGTGCCTTACCGGAAATTCACCAACCCCTATTTTGACAAAGCATTCAAATCTACGCGGGAGAGGGGCGGCGCTATACTTTTTCATACGGAAAAGACCCGGATGTTTATCCGGCAGGAAAAAAACAAGTATATGCTGGCCCTTGGTAATGACCAGTCGGCCCCCGCTGAAAAATCATACTGGGCAAAATTCCTGAATCAGGACACCTCCTTTTTCGTAGGAACGGAAAAGATGGCACGTCAACTGGGTTTCCCGGTAGTGTTTTTGAATATCCGGCTCTCCGGGAGAGGCCGCTATGTGCTGACCTTTCAAACGATTACCGAAGATCCGGCCCGGGAACCTGTAGGGGCTATTATGGCCGAACACGTCCAGCTGTTGGAAGAGAACATCTACCAGGCGCCGGAATACTGGCTTTGGTCGCACAAGCGGTGGAAACATAAGAAGCCGGAAGGCTTTACTTACGGCTTTACCCGGGATATCCGGGGGTAGGCAGATTCCCTCCTCAATTCAGCGAGATATTCTCCGCACCCACCAGACCGGAAAGCCGGCTGTGGATTTCTTTATTGATTTCTATCCGTACGGTTCGTGAAAACAGCGCAATGTCATACTGGTGCTGCGTGTCGTACACATCAATCTTCAGTCCGAATTTTCCCGGATTTTTCAGCACCACATCCTGTATTTCCTGCACCAGCGACTTGTCGAGCAAATTGATGTCCAGCTTGATCTTCATTTCCCTGAGACGCTTTTCCTTCATCTCGCTGAGCAGGTCAATGGCCTGGGGTTTAAATTCCAGCTCATCTTCTTTGCCCCACCTTCCCATGACCTTTCCTTTAATATAGATGAATGATTCAGGAATAAAATAGCGGGAATATTCGACGAAATCCCGGCCGAAAAGGGCTATTTCCAGTGACCCAGTGTAGTCTTCTATGCGGTAGATCCCGAACTGGTTGCCGTTTTTGGATTGGCGGATGTTAACCGAGGTGACCACTCCCCCTATGGTAAATTCTTTGTCTTTGTTCTCCTTTTCAAGCAGGGTATTGTCCAGTGGCTTGCAAAGGCTCATTTCCATGGCGAACTGATCCAGCGGATGCCCGGAAATATAAAAGCCCACTACTTCTTTTTCGTAACGTAGCTTTTCGATATTTCCCCATTCTTCCACCCGTTCTATCCTGGGCGTCTGAATACTGAAGCCTGCATCATTTCCGAAAGATCCGAAAAGGGTGTTCTGCGTATTCATTTTATCCTCCATGACCTTGTTGGCATAGCGGATCAGCCGTTCAATGAAAGTGCCGCCCTCTTCGGACACATGAAAGTACACCGCCCGGTGAATATCTTCGAAACAGTCAAAAGCACCGGCATAAGCCAGCGATTCCAGCGTTTTTTTGTTAACGGTCCGAAGATTGACCCGTGTGATGAAATCAAAAATATCCTTAAACGGGCCGTTTTTCTCCCGCTCTTCGATAATCGCGTCTACGGCTGCATCGCCGGTTCCTTTAATACCGCCCAGTCCGAAGCGGACCTCGTGCTTCTTGTTGACGCTGAAACGCTTCTGCGATTCATTGATGTCAGGCCCCAGTACCTGCAGCCCCAGCGCTTTGCATTCTTCCATGAAGAAGGTGATCTTCTCTATATTTCCCAGCTGGGAAGTAAGTACGCCGGCCATATATTCCGCAGTATAATGCGTTTTCAGCCAGGCAGTCTGGTAAGCCACAAAGGCATAGCAGGTGGAGTGTGATTTGTTAAAGGCATATTGTGCAAAAGCCTCCCAGTCGGTCCAGATTTTATCCAGGGTTTTCTCGGGATGACTGTTTTTAAGTCCGCCCTCAATGAACTTGGCCTTCATTTTATCCAGCACTTCCTTCTGCTTTTTACCCATAGCCTTACGCAGGCTGTCGGCATCGCCCTTGGTAAAGTCGGCCAGCTTCTGGGAAAGGAGCATCACCTGCTCCTGGTACACCGTGATCCCGTAGGTTTCGGCCAGGTGCTCTTCCATTTCAGGCAGATCGTAAGAGATGGGCTCCCGGCCGTGCTTCCGGTTTACATAATTCGGAATGTAGGCGATCGGACCGGGCCGGTACAGGGCATTCATGGCGATCAGGTCACCGAAACGGTCGGGTTGGAGATCTTTCATGTATTTCTTCATTCCGTCGGATTCAAACTGGAAAATGGCGTTGGTCTCGCCCCGTTGGAAGAGCTTGTAGGTCTCTTCGTCGTCCAGCGGAATATCGTCGATGCCAATATCTACTCCGTAATTTTCCCGGATCATCCGGAGTGCTTCCTTGATGATGGTCAGGTTCCGGAGCCCCAGAAAGTCCATTTTGATCACACCGGCATCTTCAATCACCTTGCCTTCAAACTGGGTAACAAGCAGGTCGGAATCTTTGGAAGTGGAAACCGGTACGATCTCGGAAAGATCGTAAGGGGCAATGATGATCCCCGCGGCATGTATACCCGTGTTTCTGACCGTGCCCTCCAGCTTTTCGGCCTGCTTCAATACCTTGGAAGTGAGGTCTTTCCCCTGGTACATGTCACGGATCTGTTTGACATTCTCGATCTCGTCAGGGTTAAGTCCCAGCTCTGCCAGGGACTTCACCCCGGAAAGCGGGGCGTGGATCAGCTTCTGGAAATTCATTCCGTAACCGGGCTTATCCGGGATCAGCTTGGCGATCTGGTTGGCTTCGGCCAGGGGCAGGTCCATCACGCGTGCCACATCCTTTACAGACGATTTCGTAGCCATCGTACCATAGGTAATGATCTGTGCCACCTGGTTTTTCCCGTATTTATCTACCACATAGTCGATCACCTTTTGGCGGCCTTCATCGTCAAAGTCCGTATCAATATCGGGCATCGACTTCCGGTCAGGGTTCAGGAAACGTTCAAAAAGGAGGTTATACTTAATGGGATCGATATTGGTGATGCCGATACAATAGGCCACGGCAGATCCAGCTGCCGAGCCCCGGCCCGGCCCGATCATCACCCCCAGGTCCCGGCCGGCTTTGATAAAGTCCATCACAATGAGAAAATAGCCGGCAAAGCCCATGGTCTTGATGGTATGCAGCTCAAAGTTCAGCCTTTCTTCCGCTTCCGCAGAGAGGGTGCCGTAACGTTTCCCGGCCCCTTCAAAGGTGATGTGCCTCAGGTATTCCCATTGGTTAAGGGTATCATCCGTATGCACTTTAAAAGCTTCCGGGATAGGAAAATTTGGAAGCAGGATGTCTTTTTTCAGGTTCAGGGTTTCAATTTTGCCGACCACTTCGTTCGTGTTGTCAATTGCCGCCGGAATGTCGGCAAACAATTGCGTCATTTCGGCGGTGGTCTTGAAATAGAACTGATCATTGTAAAAGGCAAAACGGGTGCCTTTGGAGCTTCCCTCACTGTCGTCCGAGAATTCTTTGTTGCTCGGCGTGGCGAGCTTTTCCCCGGTGTTAATGCAGAGCAGGATATCATGGGCCACCCAGTCCGACTGATCCACATAGTGACTGTCATTGGAAGCAATCACCTTTACATCATACTTTTTGGCAAACTTCAGCAGCACTTCATTTACCTTGATCTGTTCGGCCATGTCGTGGCGCTGAATCTCCACGTAGTAATCTTCGCCGAAGCGATCCAGCCACCATCTGAACTCCTCTTCTGCGGCTTCCTCTCCTTCCTTTAAGATGGCTTTAGGCACCATGGCACCTATGCAGCAGGTGGTAGCGATCAGGCCTTCCTTATATTTTTCGATGAGCGCCTTGGTCACCCGGGGGTATTTGCTGTATAAGCCTTCCATGTACCCCAGCGAGCAAAGCTTGGTCAGGTTTTTGTATCCCTCGGGATTTTTGGCCAGCAAAAGCTGGTGATAACGGACGTCCTTCAGCTCTTTGGTAAAGGTCTTCCGGGTATGGTCTTCCACTACATAAAATTCGCATCCTACAACAGGCTTTACGCCGTATTTTCCGGCGGTGGCCACAAAGTCAAACACGCCGAACATATTTCCGTGGTCGGTGATGGCCATGGCCGGCATTTCGTCTTTTTGTGCTTTTTCAAAGAGTTTTTTGATGCCGGAGGCACCGTCAAGAAGAGAATATTGAGTATGATTATGTAAGTGGGAGAATTTCATCTGTTCAATGCTGATACTTCTACAAAGATACGTTTTAAAAATGGCTCAAACCACTGAAATTATCCCAGGGTTTCGTTTGATTTTGGTTTTGAGCGGGTTATATTTTCACATGCCTCCCATTACAGTGAATTTATTTTGACAGCTCTAAATGAAATTTCAGGATTTTTTGTAACTTTGCACCCCAATTTACTTTTTAATACTTAATCTGTTTTGTAAAATGCCAAAGCAAAAAACAAATTCAGGAGCGAAAAAAAGGTTCAAATTGACTGGCACCGGAAAAATCAAGCGTAAGCATGCTTTCCACAGCCACATTTTAACCAAAAAGTCAAACAAGAGAAAGAGAAACCTTGTTCAGACCACGCTCGTTAGTCCTGCTGATGAAGCAAGAATTAAAGCGTTGTTGTAATATCGCAGCAACAGGTTCAATTGTTTAACCCGGCTACAGGCCCATTAAGTTTTCCGAAAGGGAACGCCTTTGGTCAAAAAACGTAAAAATTTATGCCACGTAGTGTCAATCATGTAGCGTCGAGAGCACGCCGCAAAAAGGTTCTGAAGCTGGCCAAGGGCTACTTCGGAAGAAGAAAAAATGTTTGGACAGTTGCTAAAAACGCTGTCGAAAAAGGTTTGGTTTACGCCTATATAGGCCGCAAACAAAAGAAAAGAAACTTCCGTAGCTTGTGGATCGTTCGGATCAATGCAGGGGTGAGGCCTTACGGCTTATCCTACTCTGTATTTATTAACAAGCTGCAGAATGCAGGTATTGAGCTTAACAGAAAAGTATTGGCCGACCTGGCTTTGAATCATCCTGATGCTTTCAAGGCCATCGTTGAGAAAGTAAAGTAAGCTGTCGTTAAGACAGTTAGTCGAAAAGGCACCCGCAAGGGTGCCTTTTTTGTCTTTAAAACCCTCCATTTTATCGAAAGAAAAACACAAAACGAAAGCTTTATTTGTGTAAAACTTACGCAAATACTATTTTGCGATGTATTTAACCTATGTAACATGAAAAGAACCTTCCTGATCATCATCCTGGGGATGATGTGCCTGTATGCCTGCAACTCTTCAGATTCCAAAAATAAGCCGGAGATCATTGTCAAAACCGCCGCCGAAGATGATCAGGCCTATGCTGCACAGATCGAGTCGGAAACACCTGTTAAGCTGGCCAAAGGACTGAGGATCAGCCTGTGGGCTACCGATTCCCTGGCACCTGACCCGGTGTCGATGACCATCGATGATTACAACAACATTTACCTGACCCGGACCAACCGCCAGAAAAATTCAGAATTTGATATCCGGGGGCATCGCGACTGGATGACCGAATCTATCAGCTGGCAGAGCGTAGAAGACCGCAGGGCTTTCCTGAAACGTTTTTTTGATCCGAAAGAGTCCGAAAAGAACGAGTGGCTGGAAGACCTGAACGGTGACGGTTCCCATGACTGGCGTGATCTGGCCATAGAAAAGGAGGAAATATGGAAGCTGGAAGATACCAACGGCGATGGCCGGGCTGACCGGTCCACCCGCGTTTTGAGCGATTTTCACGAAGAGATCACTGATGTGGCCGGTGCTATCCTGGTACGCCGCAAAGATGCATTTGTCGGCCTCGGGCCCGACCTTTGGCGTCTTGAAGATACCAATGGTGACGGTTATTACGACAAAAAGACCACCATCTCTCACGGGTGGCATGTGCATGTGGGCTTCAGCGGGCACGGCATGTCGGGCCTGGTAGAAGGGCCTGACGGAAAGATCTACTGGGGCATAGGTGACCCGGGAATGAATGTGGTGGACAAAGCAGGAAACCGGCATTTTTTTCCCAACGAAGGAGTAATCGTGCGCTGTAACCCCGACGGATCGGATTTCGAGGTGTTTTCCCACGGCCACCGGAATACCCATGAGTTTGTCTTTGATCAATACGGAAATATCATCAGCTCGGATAATGACGGAGACCATCCCGGAGAGTCAGAGCGCCTGGTGCACCTCGTGGAAGGGTCAGACTCCGGCTGGAGAATCAACTGGCAGTTTGGAAAATATACCGATACTAAAAACAACCGGTATAAGGTATGGATGGACGAAGGCATGTACCTGCCCCGCCATGATCAGCAGGCTGCCTATTTTCTGCCGCCGATCCGGAACTACCATAACGGCCCTACCGGTATGCAGTATAACCCCGGAACAGCCCTCGGCAAAAGCTGGCTGAATAAGTTTTTCCTGGTAGAGTTTACAGGAACACCTTCCGGAGCCCACATCTGGTCGTTCGATCTGAAGCCGAAAGGCGCCACCTTTGATTTTCATTCAGAAACCGATATGGTAAACGGCATCCTGGCCACGGGTATCCGGTTCGGAACCGACGGAGCTCTCTATGCTGCCGACTGGATCAACGGTTGGGGAACGAAAAACTACGGAAGGGTATGGAAGATCGACGTTACCACCAGCGAGCTGGACGGGATCAGGAAGAAAACAAAAGTTCTAATGGCGGCTGATTACGGGAAGAAAAGTGGGAAAGAGCTGTATGATCTGTTATTCTTTGAGGATCAGCGCATCCGTCAGAAGGCCCAGTTTGAGCTGGCCAGCCGCTCGGAAGGTGCCAACCTCCTCACCAAAGCCGCTCAGCAAACAGGAAATCAGCTGGCACGGGTGCACGGCATCTGGGGAACAGGGCAGCTTCTGGCCCGGAAGAAAGGAGATGCCAAAGTACTCCTCGGGCTATTGAAGGATAAAGATCCGGAGATCATTACCCAGGCAGCAAAAGTGCTGGGAGATGTGCGCTATAAACAGGCAGGAAATGCCCTTGTACCTCTTCTGGCCCATGCTCACCCCCGCGTACAGTTTTACGCGGCACAGTCTCTGGGCAGGACAGGCTATAAAGCGGCCGTGCCCGGACTTATTGATTTATTGAAAAAGAATAACGACAGCGATCTTTATATCCGTCATGCAGCTACACTGGCTTTGTCGCGTATAGAGGACCGTGCTGCCGTTCATGCACTGATCAACAGCCCCGACAGGGCATTGCGGCTGGCAGCCGTGCTGGTCATGCGGAAGTGGCAGGATCCCGAACTGGGCCGATCACTGAACGATTCCGACCCCTATATTGTGGCAGAGGCCGCCCGGGCCATTAATGATGACCTCTCGGTTCCTGAGGCGTTGCCCGCGTTGGCACAACTGGTGACCCGGCGTGAGATCCGTTCGGAAGTGATCATGCGCAGAGCCATCAATGCCGCTTTACGGGTGGGAGGAGATAAGCAGTTGAACGATCTGGTCGCGTATGCGCAGGATACCGAAGCTCCCGGAGTGCTGCGGGGCGAGGCCCTGGCCACAGTGGCCGTTTGGGCGGAACCCTCCGTTCTCGACAGGGTAGACGGCCGGTACCGCGGCCCCGTCACCCGCGATGCCGCTAAGGTAAAGGCGCTGCTGACCCCTGAAATAGACGGATTCCTGGCCAGTACCGACCCTGCCATTGTGAATGCCTCACTGAATGTTTTAAAAGAGTTTAAATTGACGGATTTTAATGAGAAGCTGGATGCTATTTACCGGAAAAACCAGGATCCGCAGATCCGCTCAGGTATTCTTAATGCGCTGGCCGAACTTAATTACAGCCGGGTAGGGGACCTGATCAACGATGCGCTGAAAAGCCAGGACAGAGGATTGCGGGCCACTGCGTTGGGAATGCTCAGTAAGTTGGATATTTCTCCCGGGCTCTTAAGCAATATGGTCAACGAGTTGCTCCGGAGCGGAGAACAGGGCGAACAGCAACGAATGATGAAGAGTCTGGGCGAAATGCCGCTGGCAAAGACGGAAGGCCTGTTCAGGTCGCTCATCGTGCAGTTAAAAAACAAGAAGTTTCCGGATGGATTAAGGCTTGATCTTGCCGACGCAGTACAGGCTTCCGGTTCCTCACCGCTGGCAGAAGAGCTGAAAGCAGCCATGCCGAAAGGAAATATTTTTGAAGAGTACGCCGATGTATTGTACGGTGGAAACCGCCGGCGGGGAGAGCAGTACTTTAAACAGAATGAAACCGGGCAGTGTATCCGTTGCCATTCCATGGGCGGAACGGGAGCGTCGGTGGGACCGGATCTCAGCAATATAGGTAATCTGTTGGATCGGAAGCAACTGTTGCAATCCCTCATAGAGCCCGGCGCACGTTTGGCCCCGGGATTCGGTACCGTTAAGCTTACCCTGAACGGAGGCCAGGAAGTGACCGGTATCCTGGAAAAAGAAAGTGCTGCCGAACTGGTGCTGAGAACTTCGGAAGCGGAACCCCTCCGGGTGCCGGTGTCGCGGATCACCCACCGGGAGAATTATCCTTCGGCCATGCCGGCCATGGGCGACCTGATGAGCCGCCATGAGATGCGGGATGTGATCGAATATCTATCTAACCTTAAAAAATAAAGAATGGGGTTTCTGGCGGCCCTGCCGCCAGAAACCCCATTCTTTATTTCCCCAACTGCACTTCTGCCCGAACCACCACCATCAGGGTTTTGTCTTTGATCTCCGGGTGAACAAAGACCAGGTAAAGATCCTGTTTTTTAGCGAGGTCTGCCGGCTGCACTTTCACCGGAATGCTTAATACATTCGGAACCTGGGTGAAGGTTGGGGTAGGTTTTATAATAGCGGATTCGCCGATCAGGGGGCCGTTAGGGCCTCCCAGCCGCAGTTCCACTTTACCCCCCACGGCATTGACCTGCGGCTCCGGAGCGAGGGCATAAACCACCAGTGCGGAGATACTGTTCAGATCGATATCTTCCAGAACCACATGCGCCCCCGATTTTTGCGGCATAAGCAGCTTCATATCATTGAATGTCATCTTCAAAACGTCTGCCTCCGTGTCAAACGCATGAATATCCAGATTGGAGTTTCTCAGGATCAGCGTACGCTCCGAACGTACCGACGGCAGCCCGTTTGCTCCCTGGTCGGTATAGGAGGCCCTGAAAATGAAAGACCCTTTACCGGGGTCGCCCTTGGGCAGGCTGATCGTGTAAGTACCTTTGAGAGGCAATTTGCCGGCCGTTTTTTCTTTCGCCAGGCTTAAGATATACCGGGCCATTTCCTCAGCATCTTTTTCAGGCAGGTCCGGATGCGCCGCCATGGCAATTTCTCCCCACACTCCGCTTCCGCCGCTGATGATCTTTTGGGTGAGATAACCGAGGGCATCCGGCCTTTTTTCATATTTCTGTGAAACGGTCCGGTAGGTGGGGCCCACCGACTTCTTATCCGTGTCATGGCAGGATTTACAGTCAGATGCATCAATAAGCTTTCTGCCGCGACCGGCCATCATAGTATTCTCATCTGCGGTTTTGTGGCCCTGAGCAATACTCACCTTATCAAAACCTTCGGCCAGATAGTCGGCCGTAAACACCACCTGCTCCGCCGCGATCCCCTTGCCCAGGGTGCCGTCTTCCTTGTCGCTTACACTGACGGAATAAGGAAGGGTACTGCCCGCCCGGAAAAAGCTGGTGTTATGACCGGAGAAAGAAAGATCTACCACCGGGAGGTCATTTCCGGCAGCGATTTCCACCGTAGAGGATGATTCCCCGCCTTTACCGTCACGGATGGTCAAAACGGCTTTGTAAAGACCGGGCTGATCCAGGGTAAGCGTTGCTTTTTCCGTGGTAATTTCTTTTTTGAAACCTTTATCAGAAGTCACCAGCCAGTGATAGCTGAGCGGGTCATCGTCGAGGTCACGGCTGCCCTCTCCGGAAAGCTCTACCCGGAGGGGTACGGAGCCGCCCGGCACACTGGCAGTTGCATTCACCTCGGGTTTCCGGTTGCCGCCGTTATATTCTATCCTGATGAGCCGCGCGTTATCGTTCTGTACAAACCACCCGGTACCGTATTCCAGCATATAAAGATCACCGTTCGGTGCAAACTCCATGTCCATCGGGTTGTTAAAGGTCTGATTCGGTAAGAACCGCTCCATCCGCACGTAGTCACCCTTATTATCCAGGGTAACCGACATGATGAATCCCCGCATCCATTCATAAATGAGCAGCTTTTTGTCATAATACGAAGGAAATTTTCTTTCGGCGCCTTTGAAGTCCGCCTCGTAGTATACAGGTCCGGCCATGGCGTTCCTGCCGCCGTTACCCATCAGCGGAAAGTCCGGAGAAGAGCCGTAAGGATACCAGATGAATGCTTTTTGAGCCGACGGAAGCTTTTCCAGGC
This sequence comes from uncultured Lacihabitans sp., assembly GCA_964563435.1. GTDB lineage: Bacteria > Bacteroidota > Bacteroidia > Cytophagales > Spirosomataceae > Leadbetterella. Next base: position 123,234 of record CAZLXI010000001.1, on the reverse strand, counting down.
CGGTATTGTTTTTGGAGGTATTGACAGGGGCTGCGGGATCCCATTTCGGCCCGGATACCTCTTTTTCAAAATCGTATTTATTGTAGGCTTTATTGTCGCCTACGAAATGCGGCCAGCCGAAATTGCCGGGCCCTTTGGCCTGGCCTACTTCATCATGCCCCGCCGGGCCCCGGTCTTCCTTAGAATCACCGGCGTCGGGGCCCACATCGCCCCAGTATAGGTTGCCGGTATGCTTATCCACGGAAATACGGAAAGGATTCCGGTGTCCCATAGTATAGATCTCCGGCCGTGTTCCGGCAGTACCCTCCGGAAACAGGTTTCCTTTCGGAATGGTGTAGGTGCCATCGTCCTGGGGTTTGATACGGAGCACCTTGCCTCTAAGGTCATTGGTATTGCCTGAAGACCGCTGTGCGTCCCATGATTCCCTTCCCGGTCGTTCGTCGCTGGGACTGTAGCCGTTGGATCCGTGGGGATTGGTGTTGTCACCGGTAGAAAGGTACAGATTGCCGTCTTTGTCCCAGGTGATAGAGCCCGCCGTATGGCAGCATTCCTCCCGCTGAACGGGAACTTCCAGGAGCTCCTTTCTGGAATCCATCAGCAATTGATCGTCTTTAAACTCAAAGCGCGACAGCACATTGGCTGATTTTACCGGATCGGAATAGAAAAGATAGATCCAGCTGTTTTTGGCAAAGTTCGGATCTTTGCTGAGACCCAGCAGCCCGTCTTCGGCCTCCCTTACTTCACCGGCTTTATTGGTATACTTCGTGCTGACGGGTAGTTTGGTTACTTCTTTAAGTTCGCCTGTCTTATTGTTAAAAAGCCTGATCTCGCCCTTTCGCTGAATAAAGAGGATCCTGTCGTTATCCAGTACGGAAAGCTCCATCGGCTCGTCGAGTTTTTCGGCCAGCACCACCTTGGTAAAGCGGTTCTCTTCGGGCCTTGCTTTTGAAAAATCTACCGGTTTTGGCTTTTCTCCGCCGGATGCATATCGTATACCGCCCCACAGGTGATTCAGGAAAAGCGTGTCCTGGAAAGACTCTTTCGTATGACCCAGCGCGGTATAGAAAGAACGTCCGCCGTCAAACTCATGGTACCAGCTCATGGGATGAAAATCGGGGTTTTTTCCACCGGAGTAGGAGGTCTCGTCTATTTTTATGAGGGGATGGATCTTTTCCGAAAGATTACGGAAATTATAAAACTCATCGGTGTGTTCAAAATGCTCCGGCATGTCTTTTGTGGCCCAATGATCATTATCCACTACGGTGAATTTGCCTTTCTGGACATTGCTGGGGTCGCTGGGATGGTCGAGAAACCAGGCACCGGCCAGCTCACCGTACCAGGGCCAGTCATATTCGGTATCCGTGGCGGAGTGTATCCCCACATATCCGCCACCGGCCTGAATATAGCGTTCAAAGGCTTCCTGCTGCCGGGGGTCGAGTATATCGCCGGTAGTATTGAGAAATACCACAGCGCTGTAGCGGGCAAGGTTTTTCTCTGTAAAAGTGGTAGCGTCTTCCGTAAAATCGGCTTCAAAGCCTTTTTCTGCCGCCATTTTCTTTATTGCCTCTATTCCCGGTTCGATAGAATCGTGGCGAAAGCCGGTGGTTTTGCTGAAGACCAGCAGTTTTATCCTGCTGTTCCTTGAACAGGAGGATGCCGTCATGATCGCGAGGAGCATGACAAAGAGTAGAAATTTGTTTTTCATGTATAGTTTTAAGGTTGAATTTTTCGGTTTCTATTTCAGCAGGCCAGCCGCATAGCGGATTCCGGCCCACACATGCTGCAGGAAAAGCGGGTCGGAATAAGATTCATGCGTATGGCCCAGGGCGGTATAAAAAGAGCGCCCGCCGTCGTATTCATGATACCAGCTCATGGGGTGGAAATCGGGGTGCTTCCCGCCGGTATAGCTGGTTTCGTCTACCTTCAGTACCGACGTTACCCCTGTGGGGAGTGCTCTGAAATTGTAAAACTCATCGGTGTGCGTAAACTCATCGGGCATGTGCTTTGTGGCCCAGTGGTTTTTCATCAATACCACAAATTTCCCGGGTTTCACGTTGGGGTTATTCGGATGATCCAGGAAATAGGCTCCTACCAGTCTGCCAAACCAGGGCCAGTTAAACTCGGTATCCGATGCGGCATGGATACCTACAAAACCGCCGCCCGAACGGATATACCCTTCGAAAGCTTTCTTCTGATCCTCATTAAACACATCACCTGTAGTGTTCAGGAAGATCACTACCCGGTATTGTTTCAGGTTGGTGGCAGTAAATACTCCGGAGTCTTCACTGAAATCTGCCTGGAAGTCTTTTTCCGCCGCCATTTTTTTCAGTGCGGCGATCCCTGGCTCAATAGAGCTGTGCCGGAACCCTGTGGTTTTACTGAATACAAGCACTTTAAGATCAGAAGAGAAGCCGGCAATACTCATCAATAATAACAGGCTCATAAGAAATAATCCATTTTTCATAGTTAGAAGCAAGTAGTTAAAAGGTTAGTCATTAATGGTCTGGAAAATCAGTTGTCTGAATTTCCAGGCGGTATTATCTCCGCTGATCTCCTGGGTTTGTTTCATGAGGATGCCGATGACCTGCTCTTTCGGATCTGCAAAATATTGCGTATTAAAATAGCCGCCCCAGCCGAAGGTACCTTCGCTGCCTTGTCCACCGGCGTCCTGTCCTTTTTTAGTAACCACGGAAAAAGCCAGACCGAAATGTTCATTTCCTCCGGCTCCGCCCCAAAGGTCGCCGACCTGGTTGGCCAGGATCACTTCTACGGTCAGCCGGCTTAGCAGGCGTTTTCCGTTATAAATACCTTTATTGAGGTACATCTGCAGAAAGCGGGCGTAGTCGGTAGCGGTAGATGAGAGGCCGGCGCCTCCTGAAAAGAAGGTTTTGGCACCGATAAGCGGGTAAAGCGCGTCATAATAGGGGTTATCGTTGAAAGTGGCCCATGCTCCGGCCTTTTTGGTCTGAACATCTACAAGCCGTGCCGCCTTGTTTTCGGGCAGGTAAAAGTAGGTGTCGTTCATCTGCAGGGGATCGAAGATCCGCTCTTTGAAAAAGACATCCAGGGGTTTTCCTGAAAGTACTTCGATCAGGTAACCGGCCACGTCGAGCCCTTCGCTGTATTTGTATTTTTCACCCGGGTTAAAGTGCAGCGGCATTTTTGCCAGGCGGAGGATGTTTTCTTTCGTGCTTACAGGGTCGGCCGAAAATATGTCTTTGATCCCGGCTTTCTGGTAAATTTTCCGGAACGTACTGTCGTCAATGATGCCGTAACCAATGCCCGAGGTATGGTTAAGCAGATGCCGGATGGTGATAGGCCGGGAAGCGGGTTTGGTCGTAAAGCTGGAATCCTTTTCGTTAAAGGTATCCAGGATACCCGCGTTTTTGAATTCGGGGATATATTTCGATACCGGATCGTCGAGGCGGAACTTCCCCTCTTCCCACAGCATCATGAGGCCGGTAGCAGTGATGGCCTTGGTCTGGGAGGCGATCCGGAAAATATCGTCCGTCTTCTGGGCTTTGCCGGGGGCGGCATTTCCGAACGCTTTCAGGTAAACGATCTTCCCCTTCCGGGCTATCAATGCCACAGCGCCGGGAACTTCTTCTTTTTCTATCGCTTCCCTGAGCATGGTGTCGATCCGTTTGAGCCGGTCTTCGGAGATGCCGGCACTTTGAGGGGTACCGGAGGTCAGGGCAGGAGCCTGTTGCCCCATCAGGCTGTACGTGGTGCAAACCAGTACGATCAGGATTTTTTTCATCATCGGTCTTACGGTAGGTTGAATATGGGCTTCAAATTACAAAAAAAACGGTTTCGAACCCCAGCCTACCTGTTTTTTTAGAGAAGCCCGGCCGTTTGTCCGGAAAACCGACCGCTGCAAACAATATCCCCGAAAATGTCTGCCATATTGTCAGAATTGCGTAACTTTGCACGTTTAATTTTAAAAACAGACAGGGAATGAGCCATCTGACAGAAGAGGTTGAAGAAGCAAAAATTACCGTCAATGAATTCGTTAACGGAACCAAAAAGCTGTATATAGAAAGTTACGGGTGCCAGATGAACTTCGCCGACAGCGAGGTAGTGGCGTCCATTCTCCGGAATAGCGGTTATTCCACCACTTCCGATGTAGTGGAGGCCGATCTCATTTTGCTGAATACCTGTGCCATCCGCGACAATGCCGAACAGCGGGTAAGAAACCGGCTGAGTATTTTAAATTCCAATAAGCGGCGAAACCCCGGTCTGAAGATCGGTGTGCTGGGTTGCATGGCGGAAAGGCTGAAAACCCAGTTCCTGGAAGAAGAGAAAATGGTGGACCTCGTAGTAGGCCCGGATGCCTACCGCGACCTGCCTAACCTGTTGCAGGAAGTGGATGAAGGGCATAAGGCGGTGAATGTTTTCCTTTCCCGAGAAGAGACCTACGCCGACATAACGCCCATACGGCTGGATTCGAACGGCGTATCGGCCTTTATATCCATCATGCGGGGCTGTAACAATATGTGCAGCTTTTGTGTGGTTCCTTTTACCCGGGGCCGGGAGCGCAGCCGCGACCCGCATTCCGTAGAGAACGAGGCCCGTGATCTTTTTGAAAAGGGATACCGCGAAGTGACCCTGCTGGGCCAGAACGTGGACTCCTATAACTGGAAGAACGAGGCGGAGTCTTTTAACTTTGCGCAATTGCTGGAAAAAGTGGCCCTTATCAGCCCGGACCTGAGAGTGAGATTTTCCACCTCCCACCCCAAAGATATCACGGATGAGGTCCTGCACACCATGAAGAAATACGACAACATCTGCAACTATATCCATTTACCGGCGCAAAGCGGAAGCTCGCGGATACTCCAGTTGATGAACCGTACCTATGACCGGGAGTGGTACCTGGGCAAAATAGACCGCATCCGGGAGATCATCGGCGAAGATTGCGGTATTTCGCATGACCTGATCGCCGGTTTCTGTACCGAAACCGAAGAAGATCACCGGGATACACTTTCGCTTATGGATTATGTGAAGTTCGACTACGGTTATATGTTCTTCTATTCGGAAAGACCGGGTACACCGGCGGCCAAAAAGCTGAAGGATGACGTGTCGGAGGAAGATAAAAAACGGCGGCTGAATGAGATCATTGCCAAACAGCAGGAACATTCACTTTTGCGGAATCAGGAAGCGGTGGGAAAAGTGCACAGGATTCTGATTGAGGGTGAATCGAAGCGCTCAACAGAGGATCTTTGCGGACGCAATGATCAGAATAAGATGGTGGTTTTCCCGCGCAAGCATTACCGGAAAGGAGAATACGTGAATGTATTGGTAACCTCCTGCAGTGCGGCCACACTTAAAGGGGAAATCGTAGACTGAGCATGGAGAATACCCGTGAAATACAGGACGTAAAGAACCGTTTCGGGATCATAGGCAATGCGCCTGCCCTGAACTATGCCCTCAGTGTGGCCATTCAGGTAGCACCCACCGATCTGACCGTTCTGATCAATGGGGAGAGCGGCAGTGGAAAAGAATCTTTTTCGAAGATTATTCACGGCCTGAGCAACCGGCGCAGGGGACCTTTTATTGCCATTAACTGCGGCGCTATTCCCGAAGGCACCATCGATTCCGAGCTTTTCGGGCATGTTAAGGGTTCATTTACCGGGGCCGTAGACGACCGGAAAGGATATTTCGAGACCACTAACCACGGTACCATTTTCCTGGATGAAATAGGGGAGATGCCCATAGGCACCCAGGCGCGTTTGCTTCGTGTGCTCGAAAACGGGGAGTACATTCCGGTAGGGTCTTCTACGGTCAGGAAAACCGATGTCCGCGTGGTGGCGGCTACCAATGTGGACCTGATGTCTGCCGTGGAAAACGGAAAATTCCGGGAAGATCTTTATTACCGGCTGAATACGGTGCCGGTCAAGGTGCCGCCCCTGCGGGATCGCGGGTTTGATATTGAGCTGCTTTTTCTCAAATTCACTACCGATTTTGCCGAAAAGAACCGGATAGAGCCGGTGGAGCTGTCTGAGGATGCCCGGGTTATGCTACGCTCTTTCCGCTTTCCGGGCAATATACGGCAACTGAAGAACATAGCCGAACAGATCACACTGCTGGAGCCTGATCGCCTGATCACAGGAGTAATATTGTCGAAATATCTTCCGAAGGAGCAATCTGCCGGACTTCCGGCATTACTGAATATGAAGGAAGTGCAGGACTTTTCAGAACGGGAGATCCTGTACAAAGTGCTGTTTGATATGAAAAAAGACGTGACCGATCTGAAAAAACTGGTGTATACGCTGATGTCGGGGAACACGGTGGACAAAGAGGCGGTAAGCCCCGAATTCTTTCATGAAGTGACAACGGAGCCGCCTGCACTGTATGCACATCCGGAAGATAATATGTATTCTCCCTTCAGTGCCAATACATTGAAAATTGATGACGTTCAACGGAATAACGAGGATATCGAAGATATTACGCACGAAACAGATGAAGACTCCCTTTCCCTGGAAAAAAATGAAAAGGAAATGATCATCAAGGCACTCCGGAAAAGTAATTTTAAGCGCAAGTATGCTGCTCAGAGCCTGGGAATCTCCGAAAGAACGCTGTACAGAAAGATCAAACAATACGATATTGCCGATGAGAAACCTTAGCATCATAGGGATAATGTCTGTTCTGCTGAGCGCATGTGGAGTATATTCTTTCACAGGACGAAGCACCCTTTCGGCCGATGTGAAAACATTTTCCATTCAGAACATCAGCTTGTCTGCACCCTCCAGCTATGCTACTATCTCCCAGGATCTGACCGAGAAACTGAAGGAATACTACCAGCGGAATACCAAGCTGAAGCAGGTGGCCCAGAGCGGAGACATCCAGATTGAAGGGTCAATTGTAGACTACCGGACAGATGGTGTGGCCTCTTCCGCCAGTGGCGATAAAGCCGCCATGAACCGGCTGACCATTGTAGTGGAAGTGGTCTTCTCCAATAAGTATAACGAGGCGGATAATTTCGAAAAAGACTTTTCATTTTATATGGATTATCCCCAGAACCAGACATTGACAGAAGCGGAGCCTGCGCTGGTGCCCAAAATACTGGATCAGCTGGTGCTTAATATTTTCGGAGATACAGTGGCAAAATGGTAAAGGAGCTCAATAAAATAATTGATAATAGCGATTTTACGAGCGAGGAAGACACCCGTGGACTGGTTTTTATTTGTGCCAATAACCAGGGCTTTGAGCTGCCTTTTGCCCTGTTGACCCACTATCCGGTGTTTGATACTTACGCTGAATACTGGGAAAAAGGGCAGGAGATTATCCGGAGAAATACCGGGCTTCTTGATGAAGTGTTCCGCCCGGTTCCGGAAGACCCCGTGTTGTCTTTTCCGACCGGGGGACTTTCAAGGGCCGCCCGGATGAGTCTTCAGAAGAAGGCCATTAAAAAATACCTGAAGCATCACGGGTCGGCCTCCCGTCCGGTTTAGCCTTTAAAAAATTAATTATATTTTATAAAGGATAATTGAAAATTGTTATCTTTGCGGCTCGAAATTTAGAAATTATATGGTTACTACTATTATTGTATTGTTAATTATAGCGGCAGTTCTTCTGACCATTGTGGTTTTGATCCAGAATCCGAAAGGTGGCGGACTTTCTTCCGAATTTGGCGGAAGCGGTGGCGCACAGATGTTCGGTGTTCAGAAGACAGGCGATATTGTAGAGCGGCTGACCTGGGGATTTTTTACGTTTATCCTGGTGGGTTCGCTGGGAACATTGATCTTTATCAAATCTACCGGTAGCCAGCAGGTCACTGACAGCGATGTGAATGTGGAAAAAGCCACTACCACCACCACTGTTCCTGCGTTACCGGTTCCTGTACCGGCAGCAGCGGATACGGCAAAATAATCCGTTTTTAAAAGCATTATTTCAAAGATAAGGTATCCTTTGCAGGATATCTTTTTTTGTTTTAAACAAGCTCTTCTAACTTTGTGCTCTATGGAAATTCAACTGACCAACCCGGATATTGCCGAGATCCTTCAGCTTGACGGGAAGCTTCTGGACCTGCATGATGTGGATCCCCTGAGGGCTAAAGCCTATGTGGATTCGATGTTTACCCTTGAAAGGCTCGATACGCAGATCGCCGGTATGACGCCCGTGCAGATCGGGCAGATCCGGGTATACGGTAAGATCATTCAGAAAGCCATTCTGGAAATTCTGGAAACGGGTACGCTTAGGGAACTGGAAGAACTGACACAGCAGACACCGCCGGGGATTTTTGACATTATGCAGGTAAAAGGGCTGGGGATCAAGAAGGTCAAAGCACTGTGGAAAGATCTGGGGATCGACAACCTGGAAAGGCTGAAAGAAGCCTGTGAAAAAGGAGTTATTGCGCAACTGAAAGGCTTTGGTGTAAAAACCCAGGAGTCCATCCTGGAGTCGATCGCCTTCCTGGAGAGCCTGAAAGGGAAATTCCGCCTCGACGAAGCGCTTCTCCTGAGCGACCAGATACTCGCAGAGATCCAAAAGATCTACCCGGATGCTTACCTCAGCGGCGAAGCATTGCGCTACGAGAATATTGTTTCCGAACTTACATTTATAGTAGTAAAAGACGGTTTCGGTGGAATAAAGCTCCCTGACGATACTTTTCATCAGAACATAAAAGAATCCTCTCCGGGCACCTGGCGCGGGCATTATCTGGACTTTGAGATCCCGGTAGTCATTGAAAAGTCTTCCTCACGGGATCTCATTCCTAAAAGTATCATCAAAAGTGCTGCCGAAGAGCACCTGGTGCATCAGAACGGAAACGGGGAAACTTTCCTGAGTTTCCTGGGCAAAGGCGGCTTTGAATCGGAAAGGCAGGCTTACGAACAGTTCGGAGTATCTTATATTATTCCGGAAATGCGAAACGGCCGGGGCGAGTTTGAGAAGATCGTTACACCGGAGAGCATCATTACCTGGGAAAAGATCCGGGGCACAGTACACAATCATTCCACCTATTCCGATGGTAAACATACACTTACAGAAATGGCTCAGGCCTGCCATGACCTGGGGTGGGAATACTTCGGAATTGCCGATCACAGTCAGACCGCTGCCTATGCCCGCGGACTATGGCCGGAGACCGTTCAAAAGCAGCACCGGGAGATCGATGCGCTGAATGCCGGCTTTAACGGCGGATTCCGGATATTGAAAGGGATAGAATCCGACATTCTCCCTGACGGAAGCCTGGATTATGACCCGGAAATCCTTAAAACCTTTGACTATATCGTGGCCTCGGTGCATTCCGTACTGAGCATGGATATCGAAAAGGCAACGTACCGGCTGATAAAAGCTGTCGAGAATCCTTATACGAGCATTCTCGGGCATCCGACAGGGCGTTTACTGCTTCGCAGAACGGGGTATCCCATTGACCACCGGAAGGTCATCGATGCCTGCGCGGCCAACGGCGTGGTCATGGAATTAAATGCCAACCCTTACCGGCTCGACATCGACTGGACCTGGATAGATTATTGCCTCGAAAAAGGCGTTATGATCAGCATCAATCCGGATGCACACAGCACTGCGGGCCTCCTGGATATGAAATATGGCGTGATGATCGCCCGGAAAGCAGGCCTCCCGGCCGATATGACGCTGAATGCACTGCCGCTCGATATACTTTTGAGGAAATTAAAGAAGCAGTTATAACATATTTACTTAATTTACTCTTCCATATAACACAGTAGCTCATCCATTGGATCTGAGACCATTTTGCCGGCCCATCTGACCGCTCATCCCATTTTGCTGGTTTTGTTTATATTTATGAAGTAATTTGAAAGAAAACCTATTACAACAATGAAAAAGTATATTGTAAAATCGGAGAAGGGACGCGTTTCCCGCTTATTTCACGAAGACAGGGAACTGGGCCTGCTAAGGTACAAAAACTGGTATTCCATGTGTGCCGATCTGGAGATCTCCTATAAAAAGCTTTCCACGAAATCAACAGGCTTCTGGAGAAGCAAAATGAGTATCCTTGAAAATGATACGGAGCTGATGAGCTTCGGAATGGACTGGAAAGGCGTAATGATCAACCGGCACGACAAGAGCTACCGGCTGAAGGCTACCGGTGTTTTCAGCCGGAAATTTATCCTGACGGAAACAGGGAGCGATGAGCCGTTACTGACCTTAAAGTACAGTTCGAAATGGCGGACCATGGCCAGCGATTATGAAATAGAAAGCAGCGCGGCTTTCGAAGCGCTGCCGATGAAAGATATCTTTCTTCTGGTGACCGTTTCCGCAGTCAATTACTACATCACTGTCATTGCTTCTGCGGCTGCATAACGATTCTTGCGGAATATTTCTAAAATTTCTTTAAATAGTAATATTTCAAAATATAATACTGTCTTAATATTTTAGCCAATATAATCTTTCGATTTTGTAGAGTTTGTATCTGTTTCATGCTGTTTCAGAATTTTATCAAGCCGGCTTTCTTTAATATTCGAATAATAAATTGTATTATATGAATAAGTTTAAATAAAAGTTTGACTTTTTGCAGTATGTAAGAATAAAATTCTGGTGCAAGGATTAAGTTTGCAATATAATTTTAACAAACAGCACCAATATTCGGATACATTATGGCAAAGTCAAAATTAGAGTACATCTGGCTGGACGGGTACAAGCCTACTCAAAGTTTAAGAAGTAAAACGAAGATCGAAAGCAACTTTTCAGGGAAGCTGGAAGATTGTGAAATGTGGTCATTTGACGGTTCTTCTACAGAGCAGGCGCCGGGAGGTTCTTCCGACTGTATATTAAAACCTGTATTTATATGTAAGGATCCTCAGCGCCGCGACGGATACCTGGTCATGTGCGAGGTTTTGTCGAGCGACGGTAGTTCTCACGAATCCAACGGCCGTGCTACTATTGATGATGACGATAATGATTTCTGGTTTGGTTTTGAGCAGGAGTATTTCCTATGGGACAATGAGACCAACGCGCCCCTCGGTTTCCCTAAAGGAGGCTATCCGCGCCCACAGGGGCCTTACTACTGTTCTGTGGGCTCAAAGAATGCCTACGGGAGGGATATCGTGGAAGAGCACCTGGATGCGTGTATCGACGCGGGTCTGAATATTGAAGGGATCAACGCCGAAGTAGCGGCCGGTCAGTGGGAATTCCAGATCTTTGCAAAGGGCGCCAAAGAAGCCGGTGACCAGATCTGGGTGGCCCGTTATTTACTGGAAAGAATCGGTGAAAAATATAATATTTCGATCAACTGGCATTGTAAGCCGCTTGGCGACCTCGACTGGAACGGTTCAGGTATGCATGCCAACTTCTCTAACGGTATATTAAGAACATGTGGTGATAAAGCCATTTATGAAAAGATATGCGAATCGTTCCGGCCTTTTGTAAAAGAGCATATTGAAGTGTACGGGGCAGATAACCACCTGAGACTGACCGGAAAGCACGAAACGGCTTCCATTGAATCTTTCTCTTACGGAGTATCTGACCGCGGAGCTTCTATCCGGATCCCGATCGCCACGGTAGAACGGGGATGGAAGGGCTGGCTGGAAGACAGACGGCCAAACTCCACCGCTGATCCTTATAAAGTAGCTGCAAGGATCATCAAGACCGTTAAAAGTGTAAATGTTGAAGTATATTGAGACTAGCCCTGTAAAATACCCCGATGCTTTGCGTCGGGGTTATTTTTTTTAGCTAACTTTGCGTAATTTTCCTGATTATGAAGAGTGTAGCGTTTTATACCTTGGGCTGTAAACTTAATTTTTCAGAGACGTCCACCATCTCCAGGACCTTCGAAGAAAAAGGGTTTAGAAAAGTAGGGTTCAATGAAAACCCGGATATATTTATTATCAATACCTGCTCGGTAACAGAAAATGCAGACAAGAAGTGTAAGAAGATCGTAAAAGAGGCGCAAAAGATCAATCCCAATGGTTTTGTGGCTATTATCGGCTGCTATGCCCAGCTGAAGCCGAAAGAAATTGCAGAGATAGAAGGTGTGGATGCCGTTTTGGGTGCTTCCGAAAAGTTCAGACTGCACGAGCTTCTCCCGACCTTTGAGAAAGCCCCGGCCTTTATTTCCGCTGAACATAAAGTATTTGCCGGCCGCATTGAAGAAGCGATAGAATATCATACTTCCTATTCCTTACATGACCGTACGCGAACCTTCCTGAAGGTACAGGACGGCTGTGATTACCCTTGTGCTTATTGCACTATTCCGATGGCGCGGGGCGGCAGCAGGTCGGATACCGTGGAAAATGTGGTGAAGGCAGCCCGGGAAATAGCCTCCAACGGGGTAAAGGAAGTGGTTCTGACAGGGGTGAATATCGGCGATTTCGGGATCATCAACGGGAAACGTACGGCCACTTTTGAAGAACTTGTGCGGACACTTGATGAAGTGGAGGGAATTGAACGTTTCCGGATATCCAGTATCGAGCCAAATCTGCTGACGAATGAAATCATTGAGTTTGTGGCGGCATCCCGGCGTTTTGTTCCGCATTTTCACATCCCTTTACAATCCGGCTCCAATAAGGTGCTGGGCCTGATGCGCCGGCGGTACCGGCGCGAGCTTTATACCGAAAGGGTAGAGGCTATCCGGCAGATCATGCCGGATGCCTGTATTGGTGTGGATGTGATCGTAGGCCATCCCGGCGAGACCCGTCAGGATTTCCTGGACAGCTATAATTTTATTAATGAGCTGGACGTGAACTACCTCCATGTTTTTACCTACTCGGAAAGGGCCAATACCCGGGCGCTGGATATCCGTCCTGTCGTGCCTGGGAAAGATCGGGCCGAACGCTCCAGAATGTTGCATATTCTTTCAGATAAGAAAAGGAGGGCCTTTTACGAGCAGCATCTGGGCAATGTCTATCCCGTGCTTTTTGAAGAAGGCGATAACCGGGATACCATGAACGGTTTTACCTCCAATTACATTAAGATCGTAGCTAAATACGATCCTTTACTGATCAATGACGTATCACCGGTCAGGTTAAAGTCGGTGAATGAAGATATGGAGGTGGAAGTGGAAGAACCGGACGAAATACTGGTACATTCATAATAAAAAAGCCCGGAAGCTTGCTTCCGGGCTTTTTCTTTTTTAGGCTTCGATAAGCTTCTCATCGTGCTGGCTGATATCCAGACCTACACTTTCATCTTCTTTACTCACCCGCAAAGGAATGATGATGTCAGTGATCTTAAGAACCACAAATGACATTCCGAAAGAGAAAATGGAAGTAAGTACGAGGGCCAGAAGGTGCTTCAGGAACAAAGAGCTCTCACCGAAGAACAGGCCCTGCTCACCCACCACCTCGTTTACGGAACTGGTGGCAAAAACACCCGTCAGGATCATACCGACCATACCGCCTACACCATGGCATGGGAATACATCCAGGGTGTCGTCAAGGGCAGTTTTAGTTCTCAGGTGCGCTACGATATTGGCAACTATAGATGCCACCACACCGATCACCAGGGCATGCGGAACCGTTACAAAACCGGCCGCAGGAGTGATGGCCACCAAACCTACCACTACCCCGATACAAAAGCCTACAGCAGATGGTTTTTTGCCTCTCACGGCATCAAAAAACACCCAGGCTATACCGGCTGCACCGGCTGCCGTATTCGTAGTGGCAAAGGCAATTACCGCAAGCGGACTCGCAGAAAGGGCGGAACCGCCGTTAAATCCGAACCATCCGAACCACAGTAAGCCAGTGCCCAGTAAAACATAAGGTACGTTTGCCGGCGGCAGAAAATCATTATCGGCATGTGAACGCCTTCTTTTCAGGTAGATGGCTCCTGCCAGGGCGGCCCATCCGGCCGACATGTGCACTACGGTTCCGCCGGCAAAGTCCAGCACTCCCATTTGAGCGAAGAAGCCGTTAGGCGACCAGGTCATGTGAGCCAGCGGTGCGTAGATCAGCAGGCTGAAAAGCACCATAAAAACCACGTAGGCCTTGAAATTTACCCTTTCGGCCATGGACCCGGTCACCAGCGCGGGCGTGATCACGGCAAATTTTAACTGGAAGAAGGCAAAGAGCAGGAAAGGGATGGTTCCCCAGGCAGGTCCGTCGGTCACACCTTTCAGCAAAAAGTGGGTAGTAGGGTCTCCGAAGAAGCCACCTACACTGTCACCAAACGCAATGCTGAAGCCGATGACCACCCATACTACGGAAATGATACCCATAGCCATGAAGCTCTGAAGCATAGTAGAGATCACATTTTTGGCGTTAACCATCCCGCCATAGAAATAGGCCAGGCCGGGAGTCATGATCAGTACCAGTGCAGCTGAGACAAGAACCCAGGCGGTATCTGCCGAATCTATGCCCTCCGTGACGATGCTTTTGGGGGCAAAAGGGTAAATTAATGCGAGCCCTGTAATGATCAGCAGAATAATTAATGGTACGGGCGAAAGTTTAGATTTTGTCATTTTGTATTGAGAATTTTAAGTTAGAAATAAAATATCATTGCAGCTCCGAAAGTAGACTGTGACTTTTTGGTAAGATTGCCGTTTTTATCCGTTAGCTGAAAAGTGCCGGCCTCATTCTTGTAGCTGTCAAACCGGTATTCAGGTTTCAGCATAAGGTTAGGGGAAAGATCAAAACTTGCGGTAAGCGTGAAGGAATTCGCGGAAACTCCGTCACCGTTCTCATCTACGAGGTAAATACCGCCGTCTTTGTTGGAAAAGCTTTCATATCTTGCTCCAAGGCTAAACAGATCGCTGAAACGGTTGTTAACGTAGAAAGCTGCACCACCCCAGTCTCCTGTAGCATTACTTCCTTTAGTGGCATTAAGGCCAAAAAGCAGTTTATCGGTGACCTGATAAGAAGTGGCAAGGTCAAACCATTTTGCATAGTTTTTGGTAGTGGTTCCTTCATCAGATCCGAAATAGTTCAGGTATACTGACCACCCGTCTACCGGTTGAATGAAAACCTGGCCCTGAATACCTTTCTTTTTGTTGAAATCTTCTTTGGTGTCCAGTCCGTTGGTCACTCCGAACATTAATGCGAACTTATCTGATACGGCATAATCCAGTTTAATACCTGTATGATAAAACGGGCCGTTACCGAAAAGGTTAGACAGGGAATAATTAAAGTTTACAGGCGCATCAATTACCTCATAGCCGATGTTGGTTCCGTACTGTCCGGCTGTAAATTTCAGTTTGTCATTGATCAGCCAGGAGATGTAGGCCTGTTTAATGGCCAGGCCCGAACTACCGAACTCCCATCCCAACGGGCTCAGGGCATTTCCGTAGTTTCCCAGGTCACCGTGATTTCCGAATGCCAGATCAATGACCCCCTCTACCTTGTTGGTGGTATAAGTGGTCATCAGTTGGGCCATTCCCACCTGAAAGCTGTTGGCGTTATGATCAAAGATCCGTTCAAAACCCGACGCCCCGAGGTTCGTACTGACGCCGTTAAAGTTGTAAAAATAATAGGAGTCTACATAGCCCGACAATTTCAGGGGACTTCCGGTTACAGGGTCGTCTGCCTTCTTTCCTTCGTTATCGTTACCGGCATTTGCCGATAAGCTGATGGTAAAACAAAATAGCAGTAGAATTCTAATTCTCATAATTTAATTTTGTTAGAGGTAATATTAAATGTTTAGCTTGTGCGAATTTCAAATTGATCTGCTCATTCTTGCAAATAATGGATTGAGATTTTTTTAAGATTTATGAAAAAGAATAATTATTTATTGGAATATTAATATAAGATACAATATTTTGATAAAATTTCTATATGTAGAATTAAATTTTGAAATATATGATTTTGTGAAATTATAATAAACCGGGCTGATGTTGGGTGTGATTTTTCTCAGGCTTGATTTTTTCTCTTATTTTAAATATTTCTATAAAAAATATTATTTTTCATATTTGATAAATTGCAGAATAATATTTGTTTGCAAGGAGAGAGGCGAAATTCTTCGCGAATACATATTGATAATGAGAGAATTGAGCCATAAAATCCTATGGCCAAAGATCATCTTACAAAAAAGTGAGGCATAAAAAAACCGCCATGTGGCGGTTTGAAAAGATCTACTCGTTATGGAGCCAGGCCTTCTTGGCCAGGAGGGTTCCTTCGTCTTCCTCGTTGTCGGGGTCGGGTACACAGCAGTCCACAGGGCAAACCGCCGCACACTGCGGTTCTTCATGAAAACCTACGCACTCCGTACATTTGTCGGAAACGATATAATAAAATTCTTCCGACACAGGTTTCATTTGAGCGGTGCCGCTGATCACCGTCCCGTCACCGAAATCTACTTCCGATAAGCTTGTGCCCCCGCCATAAGTCCATTCCATTCCCCCTTCATAAATTGCATTATTCGGACATTCAGGTTCGCACGCTCCACAGTTTATACACTCGTCTGTTATAATAATCGCCATTCTGGAAACAGTTCTGTTTATTAAACAATAACAAATATAATTATCTTTTGTTTCATTCTGTTCGTAAATTTACGATAAATCTATAAAACTAGTAGGAAGTAAAGAAAAATGAAATTAGAAGAAAGAATAGTACTATTTTCAGAATTGGGAGACTATATTCTGACCCACACAGCTTCCGAAGAAATACAGGACCTGTTTACGGCGGCCAAATCGCGGAATCCCTGGTTCACAGTCGACAATATACGTCTGGCGTTCACGCAGGTAGCCGCGAATTTTCTGAATGCGGAAAAGTTAAACTCGCTGGTGTCCCGGTATGACCTGTCTTTTTTTAAACAGGAAATCAGCCGGAAGATCGGTATTGTGGCTGCAGGGAATATTCCGCTGGTAGGGATCCAGGATCTCATCCATGTATTGCTTTCCGGTCACAGGGCTTTTTACAAGGCATCGGCCCAGGATGAAGTGCTGACCTCGTTTCTTATACATAAAATGAAAGAGATCAACCCCGCCGCAGAAGAGTTCCTGATACTTGCCGACAAATTAACCGGCCTGGATGCCTATATAGCTACGGGAAGCGGTAATACCTCGCGTTATTTTGAATATTATTTCGGTACGAAGCCCCATATTATCCGGAAAAACCGGGTTTCGGTAGCGGTATTGCACGGTGCAGAGACGCGTACACAGCTTTCTGACCTGGGGAATGACATCTTTGAATACTTTGGCTTAGGTTGCCGGAATGTCTCCAAGCTGTATGTGCCGGAAGGTTATGATTTTAAAGTTTTTTTTGAGGCCATAGAATACTGGAACGGTATCACCCTGCATTCGAAATACGTCAATAATTACGATTATAACAAGTCGATATTCCTGGTGAACAGCGACAGGCATTTCGACAACGGCTTCCTGCTCCTGAAAGAGTCTGCAGCGCTTCATTCACCCATTTCAACCGTTTTTTATGAAGAGTATTCCTCTGCCGATCGCGTCTTTGCAGATCTTGAGACGGAGAAAGAAAGCATTCAGTGCATAGTCACTGAAATGCAGAGAGACGGGGTGCCTTTCGGACGGTCGCAGTCGCCCGAGCTATGGGATTATGCCGACGGAACCGATACTATACAATTTTTAGGTGGTTTGGTTTAATTTTAGGTAGCTTTTCGGTTGCCCCTGCTGGCTGTTGTTGACAAGTGTAGTTCTCGACCACGTACTTTTTAAAGCAACAAAAGAATCATCAAAGCCCGGATCACTTTCAGCCACGCTCCAGCGCCCAGTCCAGGAAATCCTTAAACACAGCCTGCCAGGTATTGAAATTATGCTCACCACCCTGCACTTCGAGGTAGGTGGTGTCAGCTTCCGTATAGCCGGTGGCCTGGAGCTCATCGATCAGCTCCAGGGTGTCTTCTATCGAGTCAATAATGCCGTTGTTATTCCGGTCTTCCGTCTCATCACGGGTGCCGCATTCAAACCAGAATTTCAAACCGGGCTTGAAAGGACCTTTCCTGATCTTATTGTGCATGATACGGTCATGGTCTTCGTAACCCTCCTGATAGCTTTTACTCCGCCACCAGAAAGATCCGCTGAATACACCGGCCCGCGAAAACAGACCGGGGTTTTCCCATACAATATCAAAAGCCGACAGACCGCCGAGAGAAAAACCGCAAAAATAATTATCAGCAGCCGAAGGGGAGGAGGGAGCGCTTTTCCGGATGTGCGGCATCATTTCCTGTGTAATGAAATTCATATAATCAGTAGCCAAAGCCCCCCTTTTTTTGTAATCCGGAACAAACGAAGTGCCGTATTCCTGCAGGCGCCTTTCATTGGTATGAATGCTTATCCAGACAAAAGGACGTCCCCCGTTTTCGTAATGACGCCGGCAAAGCTGAGCAGGGGCAAGCTTTTCAAGATCCTGGCCGTCATTCATATACAGGGTGGGGAATTTGCGGCCGGGATCAGTGCTATTCGGCAAAATCACATCATATTTTACTTCTCGCTTCAGGAATTTAGAAAATATTGTTTTATTTCGGATTATTTGAAAATAATTAGCTGTCAAAGTTTATTTGTTTAAAATAATATTTTGTTTATTGCACTGAGTAATATAATTTACCCATTTAAAACACAAAAGTAATAACTATGCAAGAACGAAACATCAATTTTTATTCTCATATTCTGGGCAAAAATCTTAGCCTCCAGATCATAGGGCATTGGGGATATCCGGTTTTGATGTTTCCTACTTCAATGGGATCGGTAAGCCAGAACAAAGACATGGGGCTGATCCACAGCGCAAAACAGTGGATAGACGCCGGGAAGATCAAGACCTACAACATAGAGACCGTCGACTTTGAAAGTTTCTATGGGAAGAACATTTCTCCGCATGACCGGGCCTATAATTATGAGCTTTATACCCGTTTTCTGATCAGTGAACTGGTGCCTAAGATCCAGGAGGAAAATCACGTGCACAGGATCGGCCTGGCCGGGTGCAGCTTCGGAGCTTACCATGCTGTGAATTTCGGATTTAAAAATCCGGATATTGCTTCTTTTGTGATCGGTATGAGTGGTTCCTATGATATCAGCAGTTTTATGCGGGGCTACCATGATAATAACGTGTATTTTAACAACCCGGTAGAGTTCATGCCGAATGCGGAATCCTGGCGGTATAATCACATGAAGGTCGTGCTGGGCACTTCCGACTGGGATATTTGCCGTAATGAGACACTGCGGTTCTCCGAGATCTTAAAACATAAGGGGATCAACCACTGGTACGACGAAAAGAAATGGGCCAAGCACGACTGGCCGTTATGGAATATGGCTTTCCCCGAATATCTGGGGGCGGTTTTAAAGTAAACGTATAAATCAATATTTTAACAACATAAACGTATGAAAAAAGTAGGGATATTGTTCGGTATGGAAAACACCTTTCCATGGGCATTTATTGACAAAGTAAATGAGAAAACGGGTAAAAAAGATGTAGTAGCAGAACCCGTATTGATCGACAAGGTAGAACAAGGTGTTCCTACAGATTATGCTGTCATCTTCGACCGCATATCACAGGATGTGCCTTTTTACAGGGCATATCTGAAAAATGCTGCGCTCAACGGTGCTGCCGTGGTAAACAACCCGTTCTGGTGGAGCGCTGATGAGAAATTTTTTAACAACTGTCTGGCCGTGAAGCTGGGGATCCCGGTTCCCAACACCCTTTTGCTACCTTCCAAGGAGCGCCCCGACGATACTTCCGATCAGTCGTTCAGAAACCTGGCCATGCCTATGGACTGGCAGTATATGCTGGATCGGGTAGGATTTCCCGCCTATATGAAACCGCATGCGGGCGGTGGCTGGAAGAGCGTGTACAAAGTGGAGAGCCCGGATGACCTTTGGGCCAAGCACGGTGAAACCGGCCAGTTGGTGATGCTTCTTCAGGAAGAGATCGTTTTTACGGATTACTACAGATGTTATTGTATCGGTGGGAAATACGTACACATCATGCCTTATGAACCCCGCAACCCACATCATCTGCGCTATGCCACTCAGCCCAAAACCCAGGGTGAGGCCCATAAAAAGCTGATGGCTACCATTACCGACTACGTATTGAAGCTGAATAAGGCCTTAGGGTATGACTTTAATACCGTGGAATTTGCCGTTCGCGACGGTATTCCTTACGCTATAGACTTCTGTAACCCTGCGCCTGATGCAGACATCAATTCTGTGGGACAGGCCAACTTTGAATGGGTAGTGGAAAACGCGGCTACTTTTGCGATCGAGAAAGCCAAAGCCCATAAGCCCGGGCAGAATAACTGCACCTGGGGTACTTATGTTTCACAGGCATCTGCCTCTCCGGCTCCCAAAGCTGCCGCTGCTCCCAAAGAGGAGAAACCTAAAAAAGTAGCAACGAAAAAAAGCAAATAGCGATGGGACTGTTTACGCTGGGGATCGAGGAAGAGTTTCAGACCATCGACCCCGAGACAAGAGAGCTGAAAAGCCACATGTCTAAAATAGTAGAAGGGGGTAAGACCATCCTTCAGGAAAGAATAAAGCAGGAAATGCATCAGGCCGTAGTGGAAATGGGCACCGATATCTGTGCGAATATCCAGGAGGCCCGGCAGGAAGTAACCTTTTTACGACAGAAGCTCCTGGAGCTGGCCGAAAACCAGGGCCTGAAGGTGGCAGCGGGCGGAACCCACCCCTTTTCTGACTGGCAGCATCAGCTGATCACCGAAGATGACCGTTACAACAAGCTGATCGATGAGATGCGGGATGTGGCCCGGGGTAATCTTATCTTCGGTCTGCATGTGCATGTAGGTATAGACGACAGGAATGACGCGATCCGGATCATGAATCAGCTTCGCTATTTTCTTCCTCATATTTTCGCCCTGTCAGTAAATTCACCTTTCTGGTGCGGCAGGAATACCGGTTTTCATTCTTACCGGGCCAAGGTATTTGATAAGTTTCCGCGGACAGGCATCCCGGAGCATTTTGAAAGTGCATCGGAATATGACGATTACGTGAAGCTGCTCATCAAGACCGGCTGTATCGATAACGGGAAGAAGATCTGGTGGGATCTTCGGCTTCATCCGTTCTATCCTACTATTGAATTCCGGATCTGTGACGTGCCCATGCGCGTGGATGAAACCATCTGTCTCGCCTCCATCATGCAGGCCCTGGTAGCCAAGCTCTATTCCCTGAAGGAAAAGAATCTCAGCTACCGTACCTATCCCAAGTACCTGATCAACGAAAACAAATGGCGGGCCGGCAGGTACGGTATTAATTCCAAGCTTATTGACTTCGGGATAGAGGGTGAAGTGCCTTATTCGCAGCTGGTGGATGAGCTGCTGGAATTTATCTGGGATACCGGTGTGCAGCTGGGATCTACGGAAGAGATCAGCTACATCAGCACCATTATGAAGAACGGTACTGGGGCCGACAGGCAGTTGAAAGTTTACGAAGAAACAGGTAGCTTCAATGCCGTGGTTGACTATATGATAGAAGAAACAAAGTTCGGACTTTAAGTAAATTTTTACGAAATTTGCAGTACGGACCAATGTAGCGAAGATAATGGGCAATTTTAGAATAGGTGTTCTGGATTTGAATAATGGAGCGCCTAATGAAGGTATGCGTTGTATCAAATACCTGATCGAAGAGTTTTTCATGCGGAAAGAGCTTGAAACAGACTACGAGGTATTTGATGTGAGACAGGGCGACAGGCTGCCGGCCTATGATGAGTTTGATGTGTATATTTCTTCCGGTGGTCCGGGAAGCCCCCTGCTGGAGGGTACAGTATGGGAAAACGATTATTTCAGGCTGCTGGACGATGTCCGGGAACATAACCGGTTGCATCCGGAAAAGATTTTCTTTTTTGCCATTTGTCATTCTTTTCAGCTGGCAGTGCAATACTTTCAGGTGGCACAGATCACCCGCAGAAAATCTACCTCTTTCGGTGTTATGCCCATACATGTGGTGGAAGGAGAGGAGGAGCCCGTTTTCAGGGGACTTGAAAACCCGTTTTGGGCGGTAGATTCCCGTGATTTTCAGGTGATTCAACCCGATAATGACCGCTTGGAGGCGTTGGGAGCCAGAATTCTCTGCCTGGAAAAAGAAAGGCCGCATATAGACCTGGAGCGGGCCGTGATGGCGATCCGTTTTACCGATGAGATCTTCGGAACGCAGTTCCACCCGGAAGCAGATGCGGAGGGGATGTACCGCCATTTTCAGAAAGAAGAGAAGAAGAAGGCCGTTATTGAGAATTTTGGGGAAGAGAAGCTGCAGAATATGCTGGAATCTCTCGAAGATCCGGACAAGATCATGCTGACCGAGTCTGTCATCATTCCCACCTTCCTGGAAATCGCATTTCAACATAAGCTGGAGCCCCTATGGTCAGAGAAATAAGACAGCGTTTTAATTCTTCGTTTTCCAATGAGAAATACAACCGGATGCTCAGCGAAATCAGGACCGAGTTTCCGGATATGCTGGATTTCCGGGTGGCTGAGTCACCGGTTTTCGTGGATCGGGATTTGAAGGTAAAGGTACTGACAGCTTTTAACGATATTGTGGACCAGATCCGGAAGCCTGATTTTATTTCCAGGACCCGCCGGGCCATTCCCGAACACCTGTGGGTGGACCATGAGAACCCGGTGCCGGGCTGTCTGGCTATAGACTTTGCCATTACCCGGGGCGGGAACGGTGAATACGAACCTCAGCTGATCGAATTGCAGGGCTTCCCTTCGCTTTTCGGGTATCAGAGCTACCTGGCCGGGAAATTCAGGAAATTTTTTGACGTGGACCGGGGCTACTCCGAGTTCTTTAACCGGCTGAATACCATGAGCTACACCCAGGAGATGAAAAAGTTCCTGCTGGGTAACTCTCAACCGGAAAATACCATTCTGCTGGAGATCTATCCGGAAAAGCAGAAGACCCGGCTGGACTTTGCCCTCACCCGGAAACTGTGGGGCATAGAACCGGTGTGTGTGACCCGGATCCGGAACTCAGGCACCGGGCTTTACTATGAAGAAGGAGGAAAAAAGATCACCATTGAAAGGATCTATAACCGTCTTATCATGGATGACCTGGAACGGAATTTCCCGGATCTGAAGCTGGAAGTGGATTTTAATAAGGCCTCTGACGTGCAGTGGGTCTCTCATCCCAACTGGTTTTACCGGGTATCGAAGTTCAGCCTGCCTTTGTTTCAATCGAAGTATATTCCGGAGAGCAGATACCTGTCTGATTTTAAAGACTTACCGTCTGATCTGGAAAATTACGTGTTGAAGCCGCTTTTCAGCTTTGCCGGAGCGGGAGTGATCATTGACGTAACACCGGACGACATCGCCACGATACAGGATCCGGAAAACTATCTTTTGCAGCGTAAGATCGCCTATGAGCCTTGTATTGAGGATATTAACGGGGAGAAGATCAAGTGTGAGATCCGCCTGCTGGCCATCTGGCCTGACGGAGCCGACCGACCAAAGCTCATGACCAACCTGGCCCGGCTGAGTCGCGGAAAGATGATCGGAGTGGATTTTAATAAAGATTTTGACTGGGTAGGAGGAAGTATAGGATTCTACGAGACCAATTAATGAACCTAAGGCAACTGTTTTTAAATAACCTCGCCCAGACTTCAGAATTTCCCCTGGCCCTGGAATTTACTTCAGCACAAGGAAGCTTTTTATTTGACGGGGAAGGTAAAAAGTACCTGGACCTTATCTCCGGAATTTCTGTCAGTAATGTAGGGCATCGTCATCCCCGTGTAGTGCAGGCTATTAAGGACCAGACAGATCGTTATATGCATCAGATGGTATATGGCGAATTTATCCAGTCGCCGCAGGTACAGCTGGCGGCTGCTTTGGTTAAAACGTTCATTCCCACCCACCGCGCTCAGCTTATAGACAATGTTTTTTTTACCAATTCTGGCGCTGAGGCAGTGGAAGGGGCTATGAAGCTGGCCAAGCGATACACCGGGAGAAGTGAGATCATCGCCTGCCGGAATTCTTATCACGGTTCCACCCAGGGTGCACTGTCATTGGGGGAAGAGCATTTCAAGCGAAATTTCAGACCTCTTTTACCGGATATCACTAAGATAGAAAGGAATGATCCGGCCGCTATCCGGACGATAAGTGATAAAACTGCGGCGGTGATCATCGAACCCGTCGGTGCTGAGGCCGGGGTAAGGATCACGGAACCGGCCTTTATGACGGCTCTGGCTCAAAAGTGTCGTGAAACAGGCACATTGCTCATCTTTGATGAGATCCAGACCGGGCTCGGGCGCACCGGTTATACCTGGGCCCTGGAGAAGTTCGGTTTTGCACCGGATATTCTGTTGTCGGCGAAAGCCCTGGGCGGAGGACTACCGCTTGGTGCATTTATGGCGCCCCTGGAAATCATGAGTGTGTTAAGGAAAAACCCTGTTTTAGGACATATCACTACCTACGGGGGTAACCCGGTTTCCTGTGCTTCAGGCCTCGCCAGCGTCGAGGTACTCCTGGAGGAGATCGACCTGAGCGAAGTAAAAAGAAAAGGGGAGCGGATCCGGCAAATCTTTGAAAAACACCCGGAGGTGAAGGAAGTTCGGGGAGAAGGATTGATGCTGTCGGCCGAATTTGCGGATTTTGGGGTATTGAAAACCTATATTGACCGGTATATTCGTTTGGGGGTGATCACCGACTGGTTTTTGTATTGTGATAATGCCATGCGGATCACCCCGCCGTTAAATATCAGCGATGCAGAGATCGATGAACTGGGGGAAATTATTCTCTCCGGGGCCAAGATATAAAAAGGCCCGGCTTTTAGGCCGGGCCTTACGGATTTTTTTATTTACAGGAGCGGTCCCTGACCTGGCTTAACTTTATATAGCTGCATCCAGCTTTTGAACCAACACATGCTTAGGTACGGCGCCTACGATTTTATCCACCAGCTCACCGCCTTTGAAGATCATTAGTGTAGGAATGGAACGTATTCCGAACTGGGCAGGAATCGCGCTGTTGGCGTCCACATCCATTTTGCCAACCACCGCCTTTTCGCTGTACTCTCCGGCTATTTCTTCTACTACAGGACCTATCATTTTACAGGGGCCGCACCATTCAGCCCAAAAGTCTACTAAAACAGGCTTGTCAGAATTTATTACATCCTGAAAGTTATTGTCTGTAATTTCTATTGCGTTTTTCGCCATTTTTCCGATTATTTATTTTACTGAAATTAGAACAAACAAAAGGAATGTTTTAGTTCCTTTATTCGTAATAAGCAGATTTTTAGGAGTTTATGTGGATAATTAAAATATTATACACTATTTTTGCGAAAATTTTCAAATCAATAAATTAATAAACATGAAAGTTACACTGTCTAAATTAGATAAGCTGGTTAAGGAAGGAAAGATCTTGGAAGCATTTGATACGTATTTCAGCGAAGATGTGGTTACGTATGATGAAGGAGGAAATAAGACCGCTTCGAAAGCGGAAAAGAGAACCTTACTGGAAGGATTTTTAAAAGAATTTACTCATAAGGAAGAAATTACGCTGGCAGACAGCTTTATCGATGGAGATACATCTTATTCGAACTTCCGGTTTGTTTTCAGCAAGAATTCAGGAGAAAAATTTCAATGGGATGAAGTGATCATACGGAAGTGGAAGGATAGCCTCGTTATCTCTGAGTTTTATTCCAACCAGGATTACGCATCGCTAAAGAAATCACTGGTAAAAGCTGAGCCGAAAAAAACAGTAGTTAAGAAGGCAGCCACTCCGGCAGCAGAAAAGAAGTCGGCAGTTCCAAAAGCAAAAAGTGTAGCTCCTAAGGCGGAGAAAGCAGCTCCAAAGGCAAAAAGTGTAGCTCCCAAAGCGGAAAAAGTCGCTACTAAAGTAGAAAAAGCAGCTCCGGTTAAAAAAGCTGCCACCACCCGGGCCACTGCTAAAAAAGTGTAATGATTTTAATTTCTCACGGATCACACAGATAAACACAGATCATTTATATGCGCAAATCTGTGTAATCTGTGAGCAAAAAAAAGAGCCGCAGAAGCGGCTCTTTCTCTTTTAAGGCATTCATTAATTACTTACCTACATTATCCGGGTTAAGCAGATCATAGAACTGATCCAGTTTCGGCATCAGGATGATCCTTGTTCTCCGGTTGGTCGAACGGCCTTCCGGTGTGCTGTTGGAAGTAAGCGTATTGTACTCCCCTCTACCGGCAGCAATGATCTTGTTCGGATCCACACCGAAGCGCGTCTGAAGCGTTCTTACTACAGAAGTAGATCTTTTCACACTCAGATCCCAGTTATCCTCGATACAGGCCGTATTGATGCTTACATTGTCGGTATAACCTTCTACCATCACTTCCAGGTCAGGACGTGAGCTGATGATGGCAGCTACTTTCTCCAGAACGGAGTGTGCTCTCGGAGAAATCTTGTAGCTTCCGGAAGTAAACAGCATTTTGTCGGAAAGATTCACCATCACTACCGTCTTGTCTACCTTCACTTCTACGTCGGTGTCGTCAAGACCGTCTTTAAGAGCGGCCTTCAGGTTAACAGCCAGGGCAAGATTCATGGAATCCGCTTTTGATTTGGCCGACTGAAGGAGGTTGATGTACTTGTCTTTTTTCTCCAGCTGGGCTAACGTCCGGTTGATGTTTTCGTTAGCCGACTGGCTAAGAACCGTCAGGCCACCTACCTGCTCCATGTGCGTATCTCTAACCTTTCTCAGGTCTTCGATCTGCGCTCTCAGATCTGAGATCTGGTTATCTTTCGCCGATGAATTGGCAGTAGCTCTGTCGCGATCCTGCTCACAGGTCACCAGCTTGTTTTTGAAATCATTCACTAATTCGCCTCTTCTTTCCAGATCAGCTTTGGTACTGGCTAATTCAGACTGAAGGCCGGCAAATTTCTTTTTTGATACACACGAAGTAAATGCAAGACCTACCAGCAAAGTGTAAATTAGTTTCTTTGTAACTCCCATGATAAATTCTATTTTTATAAGGTATAAGAAGTTACAAATATATAAGTTATCCTATTTATAATACCTTAGAGGCGTATTATTTTTAAAAAAATCTACCGGAATCCAGTTTTTTCAGGTGTTTTACAGGCAGATTATAGAGGTAGACCCAGCAGGGGTAAGGGATATTCTCATTCGTAAAAGCATCCGCCTTCACCCGGAGGTAATGAGACTTCTCAGGGGTTTCGGGATAAAAGCCTTCGTAGGCATCCAGTATTTTAAAAAGCTCCTGTGCATTCCGCACCCGGAGGATCTCTCCGTGTACCGTACCCGTGCCGGGTATCATGGCCGGATATTCCCTTAAAGTATACAACTCGCCGTTACACCAGCCGCCAAAACTGCCGGAACAGTGCTTCTCGAGCAGCTCTCTGTGCGGGTTTTCCGGGTACCGGAGCATCAGCGTACCATAAACAAACAGGTACTCCATCACTCCAGCTCGGCCTGTAGTTTTTTAGGAAGCCCTTTTTTGACTAATTCATAAGACTCTGTGATGAGTTCGCGGGTGAGTTCGGGGTTTTTCAGGGTATTGTCTACCGATATCCAGTGAACCTTATTAAAATGATAGGCCTCATTGATGTAGGAATATTCACCCCTGAGAAACTCGTTTTTCGAGGGTGTGTTCTTCAGCACTACCAGCGGAAACTCGCTGTCGATCGGGATAAGCGCATACATCTTTCCCTTCACCTTGTATACAAGGTTTTCGGGGCCGAAAGGGGTCTCTTCCGTTATCCCCTTAAAGCCAAGGCAAAATTCCCGTAATTCCTCAATATTCATCAGCGTGTAAAATAGCGGACCACCATCACGACCAGGGCAATGCCAAACATAATAATGGAGATCCGGTTGATACCGTGCATGATCTTAAGGTTACTGCTGGAAGGGTATTTACCTTCCTTATCCCTTGTAAAGACCCGGCCGAAATATTGAAACACCGGTGCCACTTTTAATAATTCAATGATCTTTCCCATATATTATTGACTACTGATTTTTCTCTACCACAACAATCACGTAAAAGGAATGTTCCTTAACTATTCACTGTTAACTGTTAGTTGTTCACTATTCTCCGGCTCCACCCAGTTTCCATCCTCCCGGATCAGATTAATGAGTTCATCCACCGCATTCTGCGAGGAAACCGACCGCTTAACCACCTGTTGTCCTCTGTATAACGATATTTTATCCTTTCCGATTCCCACATAGCCGTAATCGGCATCTGCCATCTCACCCGGACCATTCACGATACAGCCCATAATGCCGATTTTTATTCCTTTCAGGTGATCGGTACGCTTCCGGATCATGGCTGTGGTTTCCTGGAGGTCAAACAGGGTCCGGCCGCAGGAAGGGCATGAAATGTATTCGGTTTTGGAAATACGTGTTCTGGCCGCCTGCAGGATGCCGAATCCCAGGCTGTTGATGGCCCGTGTGTCATCCGGGCCGGAGATCATGAGTCCGTCACCGAAGCCTTCCAAAAACAGCCCGCCGATGTCAGTAGAGGCCTTCAGTTGGGTATCTTCCAGGTTTTCACCCGCATAATTCCGGCTGAAAACCACGGGCAGCCGGATGTCAGCGCCGGTCAGGGCCGATAAAATACTCCGGAATTCCTGGAAAGAGTTGGGACGGGGAGAGTGCAGTACCAGCACCACATTTTGCATGCCCGCGATCATCTCCACCCATTCCCCGGTCCACTCCGATACATCGATATGGACAAAATTAACGGTGGGATGCCTTTCTTCTGAAATCCGGTATTCACTTAGCTGAAAAAGCGGCAGCTTATTCAGTTTGTCCGGGTGCTGCGCCCAGGCCGGGAAATCCAGGATCTCTTTGAGCCCATTGGGAAGCATGAAGGAGATAGGCCGGTTGCCTGAATAAATATAATCGGCACCCAGGTCATTCATTTTCCACTTATCGGGTAGAGGCAGGTAAAAATGCCCGATATTCTTCAGATCGTCAATCCCCACGTTTTCAAAACCGGAATAATCGGCGATCACACGGGGTACATTGGTTCCGCCGAAGTTAAAGACCTCTGCAGTGGTTCTTTTTTTATAAGTGAAGGGGTAAAGCACAGTGGTATCGGCCTCCGGTAGCCCGTAATTATCCCGGTTCACAAAGTAGCGTTTGACCAATGCTTCGGCCACGGGCGCTTCAAATTCGGGATCTTCGGTAAGGCTCACCCGCACGGTATCGCCCAGGCCGTCTTCCAGCAGGGTGCCGATCCCCATTGACGACTTGATCCGGCCGTCTTCACCTTCACCGGCTTCGGTCACGCCGAGGTGCAGGGGATAGGGCTTAAGATTCTCTTCGGCAAGCCTTTGAGACAGTAACCGATAGGCGTGCACCATCACCTGGGGATTGGAGGACTTCATCGACAGCACCACATTGTAGTAGTTTTCATCCTCACAGATCTTCAGGAACTCCAGGGCAGATTCGACCATACCGACGGGAGTGTCACCATAGCGACTCAGGATACGGTCGGAAAGCGAGCCGTGATTCGTGCCTATACGCATGGCCGTGCCGTATTCCTTGCAGATCCGGATCAGCGGCACAAAGCGCTCGCGGATACGCTGCAGCTCCGAAGCATACGATGCATCGGTATATTCAATGTGTTCAAAACGCTTTTTGTCGGCATAATTGCCCGGGTTGATCCGCACTTTCTCCACAATCCTCGCCGCCAGCTCCGCCGCATTGGGAGTGAAATGGATATCGGCCACCAGGGGGATAGGGAAGCCGGCCGCCCGGAGTTCGCGCCGGATGTTTTCCAGGTTTTGTGCCTCTTTTACACTGGGAGCTGTAATTCTGACCAGTTCACAGCCGCTTTCGATCATCCGGATGGTTTGAGCCACAGACCCCGCCGTATCCATGGTATCCACGGTGGTCATCGACTGGATACGGATGGGGAAATCCGAACCTATCCCCAGCTCACCCACCATCACCGGGTGAGTAATACGCCTGGAATAGCCGGTTAACGAATTGCAATACGACAACATAGCTTACTCTTAATGAAATCAGATACAAATATACTAATTTGGCTCCGGTCAAAATCATTCCGGGCAAAAATGCTTAATTTTGCAGATTGAAAATGGAAAAGGATATTATGACGGAACTTCCGGTGATGGAATACTTCTATACCTTGCAGGGCGAAGGATTTCATAGCGGAAAAGCAGCCTATTTTATTCGCCTCGGCGGGTGCGATGTAGGATGTGTATGGTGTGATGTAAAGGAATCCTGGGATGCGGAGGCCCATCCCCGCTATACGGTAGAGCGCATTGTAGACGATGCCGTTGCTTTTCCGGGGCGGATGG
Source organism: uncultured Lacihabitans sp. (assembly GCA_964563435.1). Taxonomy (GTDB): domain Bacteria; phylum Bacteroidota; class Bacteroidia; order Cytophagales; family Spirosomataceae; genus Leadbetterella. Next base: position 93,171 of record CAZLXI010000001.1, on the reverse strand, counting down.
CCGTAATCACCGGGGGAGAACCCCTGATGTACAACCTCGATGAACTGACTTTTGCCCTGAAGCAGGCGGGGTTCCACACCAATATCGAGACCTCAGGGGCGCACCCCCTGTCGGGTCAGTGGGACTGGATCTGCTTTTCACCCAAGAAGTTCAAAGCGCCTTTGGAGGAGTTTTACGAAGTGGCCGATGAGCTGAAGGTGATCGTTTTCAACAAGTCGGATTTCGCTTTTGCCGAAGAGCATGCCGCCCGGGTGAATAAAAACTGCAAGCTGTTTCTGCAGGTAGAGTGGGAGAAAAGAGAAAAGATGATGCCGCTTATCGTGGAATATGTGAAAGACCACCCGGAGTGGAGAATAAGTATTCAAACCCATAAATACATGAATATCCCCTGAAAGATGCTTAAAAAGTACATAAACTGCTGCGTTGTTTCGGAATTCGGCCGCAGTCAAATACTGTTAGTATGCTCTTTTGCCCTCATCCTAAACGCCTTGCATAAGCATCTTCCCCGGGCCGTAAGCAACGGATACTTGATATTTTTATACTCTCATAAATAAGTAATACATCATGATTATATCGTTAGCATCCAAAGATGAAGCGTCAGACATTATCGCCATTGCAGAAAAGTCGTGGGCAGCCACTTACCGCGATATACTTTCCGCCGAGCAATACGATTACATGATCGGGCTGTTCTACACCCCTGCTGCCATTCAGCTGACCATGGACGAACAGATCTTCCTGATTTGCCGGAACGGGCAGGAAGCCACAGGCTTCGTTTCCTACCAGCTGAACTACCCGGAAGCCGGATATTGCAAGATCCATAAATTATATGTGCTTCCGGAGACGCAGGGCACGGGAAGTGGCCGGAAGTTGATGGAGAGGGTAGAGAAAATAGCCGTTGATGACCATTGTTCCCACCTTACCCTGAATGTCAACAAATATAATAAAGCACTCGGGTTCTATCAGAAAATGGGGTTTAATGTGGCCCGTCCGGAGGTGATCGATATCGGCCGGGGCTTTGTGATGGATGATTTCGTGCTTATAAAAAACTTAACCCCGCCCTCAAAGAGAGCGGGGTAAGTACCTATTCAACCCTAACCTATTAAACTATGAAATGATATTAAAGACTTGTCTGTTGAGCGATTTCCACTACCGGAAGAATTACGGTATTCGACTTCTTCACATTCCAGATGTAGTTGGAAACAGCCTGATTGAAGGCTACCTGCTCTGCCAGGTTTTTCAGTTCTTTTTTTCCGGAAGAGGCCAGCGATTTGTTTAATCTCTCAGCGGCTGCAAAGAATTTAACTTTGGTTGCCTCGTCCAGGTTATAGAAATTGGCAGGATCTTTACTATACAGGTCCATTACCGCCAGGTAAAGATCAAGATCCGCGCTGTTTTTCTTAACAATTTTCTTACCCTTTTTATTTAGGGTGTTAACTACCTCAGTAGTACCTTTCATTTGTAATTTGTTACCGTCGTTGGCCATAGCTGTGGTGAAGCATGAAGCCAGGATAGTACTGATAATGACCCAGGTTTTAATTTGCTTTTTCATTTTATTCTTTTCTTTAGTTATTGAATTCTTGTGAATTCTTTATTTATTGCATTTTTATTACACTGCAAAATTGAGAAGAATATAATTACTTACCAAATTTTATTTGGCATGAAATGCGGAATAATATTTTGCTAATGAAGGATCAATTACAAAAAATGACTATTTTTGAGTCGATAATTCGTTCATTTTTAGAATAATATTTTTACAATAGGCCGTTCGGGTTATATTTTGTCTGTTTTTTAAGTAAATGTAAAAATTCTTTAAAAAGTACAATTATTCGTTGTATAAATTCATGGTACGGGTAATTCCCACCGTACAAAAGCTGAAAATCATCTCGATGGCCTTGTCTATTTTGGGGGAAAGTTCCAGCAACTCCTCTTCCGAAAACCGGCCCAATACCCAGTCGGTTTGCCGCCCTTTCGAAAAATCATCACCGATCCCGATCCGTAAGCGGGGGTAAGCATCGGTTCGTATCAGTTCCTGGATATTTTTCAGTCCGTTATGTCCGGCCGCAGAGCCCCGCTCTTTCATCCGGAGTTTCCCGAGCGGGAGAGCCAGGTCATCGACCAGCACCAGCACATTTTCCAGGGGGACCTTCAGGTGGGCCATCCAGTACACCAGCGCTTTTCCGCTAAGGTTCATATAAGTAGTGGGCTTAATGAGGGTAAGATGGCGGCCTTTATGCTTCATTTCGGTAACATAAGCATGGCGCTCCATTTTAAAGCTTAATCCGTTGTCGATGGCTATCCTGTCTAAAACAATAAACCCGGCATTATGACGGGTCAAAATGTAATCGGGTCCTGCATTACCTAATCCTACTATCAGGTATTTCATTTTCTTTCTTTTTTAAATATACAAAATAACCATATTTTTGCCGATAATTAAATTCTTCGGATGCAAAAGAAAAGGCTTTTGTTGGGGCAACCCCTCCTGGATATTACTATGAAACGGTTATGCCAGGAAATTGTAGAGAATCTGGACGAATCGATTCCGACAGTTTTATTAGGTCTGCAACCCCGGGGTGTTTTCCTGGCGGAAAGGCTCGACCATTTCCTCCGGACGGAGTTTGATACCCGCCTGCCGTTGGGGTACCTTGATGCTACCTTCTACCGCGACGACTATAACCGGGGCGGGAATATCCTGAAGCCGAATTCCAACAAGGTAGACTTTATCATTGAGGATAAAAAGGTGGTGCTCATCGACGATGTCATCGCTACCGGAAGGATGGTGAGGGCAGGCATTGATGCCATGCAGGTTTTCGGACGGCCCGCGCGGGTGGAGCTCCTGTGCCTCATCAATCGCAAATACGAAAGAGACCTGCCCATACAGCCGGACTATGTAGGCCGGGGCGTGAATACGCTCGACAGTCAGAAAGTGCTGGTGGAGTGGAAAGAGCAGGGGTTTTCCGAAGATACGATCTGGATTATTGACTGATGGATGACTTTAGCCCGGGCATGGTTCTCTCCGGGTACCTGCAGGGCGTTTTTCCGATGGCAGACCCCGACGGTACCATCTACTGGTATGCCCCCGACCCCCGCTGCATCATTCCCCTTGAGAGTTATCACCCCGCCCGGTCGCTTCGCCCCGTACTCAATCGCGGTACGTTTGAAATAAGGATCAATACGGCATTTGAAACCGTTATGCGACACTGTGGCCTGCCCCGTTCGGAAGACGACAGCATCTGGATTTCGGAAGAGATCATTGAAGTGTATACGGAGCTGCATGATTTAGGATTTGCCCATTCAGTAGAAGCCTGGCAGAACGGAGAACTGGCCGGCGGTCTATACGGTGTATCCCTGGGGAAAGTATTTTTCGGGGAGTCGATGTTTCACCGGGTTCCCAATGCTTCGAAAGTGGCTTTTCATTACCTCGTAGAGCGGCTCCGTGAAAGAAAATACGGCTTGCTAGATACGCAGTTTATCAACGATAACGTAAAGCGTTTCGGTGCGGAGGAGGTCTCCAAAAAAGAATTTCTGGCCCTTCTGAAAAAGAATGTAAGCGTGGAGAAGCGCTTTACCTGAGCACTTTTCGGTAAAAAAAACCTGCCCTCTTCAAAAATAAACTAAGTGTAGAGAAGCATTTTATCTGAACACTTTCGGGAAAAGGGTTTCTGAATCTTTTTTTTAAAAACGGCCTCAAAAGCATTTCACGCGAGCATTTGCCCGTAGATCTCTTCCAGCAGGTGCATAATTTTTTCCTTCGTGAACCGGGCTTCGTAAGTCTGAAATCCTTCTTCTCCGGTACGCTTCAGATCCCGATCACTGTAAATTTCCTTTATTCTCTCCGAAAAATCCCGCGGATCAATAAGGAAGCCGTTTTTCCCGTCTTCAATGACTTCGCCGGCCGCCACCTCTTTGGAAAGTATGACGGGGGTTTTCAGAGAAAAGCCTTCCAACAGGGCCAGTGGAAAACCTTCCAGGCAGATCGAAGGAATGACAATACCTTTACTTTCTGCGATGTAATCTCCGATCTTTTCACGGCTGAGGTAACCCAGATGCCGGAGGCCGGGGTTAACCGGATCATGCAGTAAACTCCGAAGGGGACCATCACCGATGATCCGAAGGGGAGGGGCACCCGGCCGGTTAAAGGCATGCAGGAGCTGCCTGACACCTTTTTCCTCCGAAAGCCGGCCAATGAAAAGGAAGTACGGCTCCTCCTCAGAAGCAGGAAGGTTCGGCGACAGCGGTTCAATAAAGTTAGGTTTAACGTAAATATGGTCTTCCGGGATGCCAAGCCTGCCCAGTAGGAGCAGGTTTTTTGCATAAGCGGTTAAAGGCAGGAAAGCATCCACGTTTTGCCAGGTGCCCAGCCAGGCATGAAAGCGGTAGGTCAGAGCGGTCAGAAAGGTCTTGGGTACCGATCCGTCCAGGACACCCTTTCTGACGGCATCCCAAGGAAAAGCTTTTCCGATGCTGTCCATATACCTTTTTCCCCTGTAAAACAGAAGGGCAGACGGACACAGAAGCCGGTAATTGTGCAGGGTGAAGACTACCGGGACTCTTAAACGGTGAGCCGTACGGAAAAGGATGGGTCCGGAGGCGTAATGAATGTTATGCACATGGATGAGGTCAGGAGCAAACTCCCGGATCTTATTTCGCAGGCGGAAGGCGGCAAAGATATTATAAGGATAAAGCAGGTACTGGATCAGTCCCGTAAGGCCTTTCCTGTTTCGGAAGGTCAGCAGCTCCACTGTATGCCTCTTCTTCAGAGCCTCCGATTCCTGGTGAAAAACACTGTCTTCCCCACCGGGATCCTGGTAATAATTATGGACGAGCAATATTCGCATCCGTATTCTGATTTATGGGAATTATCCATCCCCGTATCCGGGTTCTTTCCCTTCAGCGCCAGGCCTCCGGTAATAATTATGGATACACAATATTCGAATCCGTATTCCGGTTTATCCATCCCGTATCCGGGCTCATTTCCTTCAGTTCCGACAGGGTCAGCCCGTTTCCCGGATGCACAAAATCTCCTGAAATTTCCGCCATAGGATACAGTACGAAATTCCGTTCCGTGAGCCGGGGGTGCGGCACTGTGAGGTCCGGCATGGTGAAGTGGTAGTCCTCAAAGAAGAGAAGGTCGATATCGAGGGTACGGCTTCCCCACCTTTCCTTTCTTTCCCGGCCGCATTCCAGTTCTATCTGCCGTATCACCTGCAGAAGCTGCAAAGGCAGGAGCAGGGTTTCCACTTCCACTGCCAGGTTATAATAGTTGTCCTGACCTTCCACTCCCCACGGTTCGGTTTCATAGATTCCGGAGGCCTTTTTCAGGTGGCCCGCCTTTTCGCTGATCTTTTGCAGGGCGGTCCGGATATGGTCCGGCCTATCGCCCAGGTTGCTGCCTATTCCCAGAAACACCGTAAACATGTCTACACCAGAGATATATTATAAGAGGCCACGGTTTTTGAGATATCGTTGAGGAGACCGGGGTCTTTCTCAATAGCATTACCGATGACAATGACGTCCGCACCGGCAGACAAGGCTTTCCGGGCATCTTCGGTGGTCCGGATACCCCCGCCTACAATCACCGGTACCGATACGGTGTTTTTCACCATCCGGATCATCTCTTCCCGCACCGGGAACAAGGCGCCCGACCCGGCATCGAGGTAAATGTATTGTAAACCCAGCATTTCACCGGCCAGGGCCGTAGCCGCTGCCACATCGGGCTTATCGGCCGGAACGGGGGTAGTGTTGCTGATATAACTCACGGTAGTAGGCCGGCCGCCGTCTACCAGGATGTAGCCTGTAGGCAGGATCTCCAGGCCGCTGCGCTTCAGCATCGGAGCTGAAATAACGTGCTGTCCGATCAGGAATTCGGGATTTCTACCCGATATCAGGGAAAGGAGCAGGATAGCGTCGGCCCCCTGATGCACATGCAGGCTGTTTCCGGGAAACAGGATCTTCGGAACTGCGGTTTTGGCGGCCAGCTCAGACAAGACCATGTCCATATTATCGGTAGAAATAAGGCTGCCGCCTACAAATATATAGTCTACCGATGAATCATTAATAGATGCTATTCTTTCGGCCAGCGAATCGGGATTCAGCTTGTCGGGATCCAGGAGAACAGCAAAGCCTTTTTTGATCATATTATTTATTTTCATTCATAAGCCGGTCGATGAAGTCTAAAATCTGGTTTTTGGCAAAGCCTACCGCTACAGAAGTGACCAGACCGATCAGGGCGTTCCGTAGAAAGCTTTCATTTTTAACCGTAGTTTGGGGTGCATCTTCCGGGTCGTCGTCGGTGAGTAGCTTATACAGCACAAAAGCGGAAGCGATAATTCCGAGAACAATAAGGGCATTTCCGCCTTTTTCCCTGTATTCTGAAAGCTGGTTTTTTAAAGCCAGTGTTGCATTTTCGATTTCTCCTTCCAGTTCGGCCTGCTTTATTTCTCTGGCATTCATCTCAGGTATAGTTTAAGTGTAAACTTCTCCAATAAAGTGGCAAATTATAAAATTTATTCTATTTATAGGCCTTATTGGGTTACAAAAATTAAGCCGTAACGGTCCATTCCGAGTTCTCCGGAAGCCAGCCCTTTTTTGATGATCGCGGCTACGGTTTCCCGCTCTTCTGCGCTAAATGACCGTTGCAGGTCTTCTACGCCGGCAGGCAGAAGCCGGCTGATCCCGGCCTTCAGGATTTCCACATCCGGCCCGAAGAAGCCGGCGGCCCTATCTTTCGTGCAGACATCGCATTTCCCGCAAGGGTGTGGATCTTCCTCGTCAAAATAATCCTGGATCACCGTCATCCGGCAATGCTGGTCCTGTTCCACATACATCACCATGGCCTTCATGGATCGCCGGTCACTGCTTTTCCGCTCGGAAATTTGCCGGTGATCCAGCGGAAGGCGCGCGGCATCGTAGCGGAAGCCCTGAAAGCTCAGCTGCGGGGCGGATTTCTGGGGAATATATTCGATAACGCGGTGTTTCTGAAGGAAATTCAGCGCTTCGAGGGTTTTGGAGTAGGAGCCGTCGAGCGCAGAGGCGATCTCGTTTTCGCGGATATCCACAAACGAATGAAACGCCTCCCCGCCGTAAATCCGGAGAATGGTCTTTACCGTTTCACTGACCGCCGGATTCCTTTCCTGGAAATCCATAAGCGGGTCGGCCCTGAAAAGAAACTTCAGCCGGGAAGGCTGATGATAGCTTTCCGACAAAAAAATGATATTCTGCGACTCCAGCAGCTTCAGTGCATAATGGGTTTGTAGCATATCCAGGCCGAATGTGGAGGCAAAGCGGTAGAGATCAAAGTCGTGGAAACCATACTCCAGTTCTCCCAGAGGTACCTGGTAGTAATTGGCAAGGCACTGGTAAACCTGCTGAAGCACCGCACGGTCGGGATACTTCATGTTCAGGTTCTTTTCCAGGGTCAGGATGTCGCTTTTATTGTAAAGCAGTAGTGCGGTGCAGGGTTTCCCGTCTCTTCCGGCCCTGCCAGACTCCTGGTAGTAGGCTTCCAGGTTATCGCATAGGTCTGTATGAACCACGGTTCTGACGTCAGCTTTATCGATGCCCATACCGAAGGCATTGGTGGCGACCATTACGGCATCGGCTCCGGCCAGCCAATGGTCCTGCTTTTTGTTCCTCTCCGGAAGGGGGAGCCCGGCATGATAGAAGTCGGCCGTTATCCCGTTTTTGCTCAGGTAGGCAGCAATTTCCACCGTTCTTTTACGCGTCCGGGTATAAACAATGGCCGGGCCGCTCTTTTTTTTGAGAAACTCCAGCAGGTGCACCTCCTTCTGGTCGGAGCATACCACCCGGTAGGCAAGGTTTTCGCGGGCAAACGACCGTACGTATATTTCCGGCATACGGAGAGAAAGGCGTTCAATAATATCTTTTCTCACTTCCTTGGTAGCGGTGGCCGTAAGGGCGATTACCGGGTATTTCTGCCCGGAGGTAAAAGATCTTATTTCGCTGATATCAAGGTAAGCCGGACGGAAGTCATGGCCCCATTTGGAGATACAGTGGGCCTCATCCACGGCCAGTAGCCCTATTTTAAGGTAATTCAGCGCGTTTTTGAATGCAGTGGTTTTCAATCTTTCGGGAGAAACATACAGGAAGCGGATATGACCATCTATGGCCTGATTGAGGGTGTCGGTGACCGCCTGATTATTCATGCCCGCATAAATGGCGGCCGCGCTTATCTTTCTTTTCTGAAGCTGGAAGACCTGGTCTTTCATAAGCGCGATTAACGGAGAAATGACCAGGCAGATCCCGTTCAGCATCAGCGCCGGCACCTGGAAACAAACCGACTTCCCGCCGCCTGTAGGCAGAATGGCCAGTGTGTCCCGGCAGGCCAGAACATTTAAAATAATATCTTTCTGGAGAGGCCGGAAAGCATCGTAACCCCAGAAATGTTGCAGAACGTTTTCGGGGTCGAATATTATTTTTTCACTTTTATCAGTCATAAATGCAAAAATAGCACCATTTTTACGTATCTGTATTTGAACAATATTTGCTGAGTGTTTTTCGATGAATCAGAATCGTATGAAAAAAATATTACTTATTGGTCTTTTGCTTTTGGGGAGTGCCGGTTCGGTTATCTCTCAGACGCTGTATAAAGATAAGATGAAAACGTTCAGAGGGCAGGCTGTGGTCTGTCCCGGTAATCATGAAGATCACTTTTCAATTGTGGCGGCGCAGGATTTTATCCGTAAGGCACGGGGTCTCAGGGGGCAGGCCGAAAAAAAATCACAGTTCATTGTGACCTACGAAGGCTTTCCTGAAGATGCGAAAGCCGCTTTTCAGCGGGCAGTGGAGATCTGGGAACACCTGGTGTATTCCGAAGTACCTATCCGGGTGTTTGCCAGTTGGGAGGTGTTGGGGGCTACCACACTGGGGGCGGCCAATACGTCGGAATTCCTGATCGGTTTTGAGGGTGCCCGCTACGCAAACACTTATTATCCTATAGCTTTGGCCGAAAAGCTGGCCGGCCGGCCTTTAAACAGCGATGCTGAAGGAGATATCTATTGCTGGTTTAACAGCAGCATCCCCTGGCACTACGGTGATCCGGAGAACATCCGGTCGGGAACTTTTGATTTTACGACCATCGTTTTGCATGAGCTGGGTCATGGCCTTGGTTTTATTTCCACCATGAGCGTATCCGGCCAGATGGGCAATTACGGTTTTGGCACCCCCTATAAGTCGGTCTATGATATTTTTATAGAGAATGAAATGGGCCTTAACCTGGTAGATACCACGGTTTTTAAAAAAAACACCCAGGCCCTGTACCAGGAGCTCACCGGAAATGCCCTGTACTTTGAGAAGGGAACCGGCATCGAACGGCCCCGCCTTTTTGCGCCTTCGCCTTTCCGGCAGGGAGGGAGCATCGCGCACCTGAATGATAGCAGCTACCCGACCGGCACAGTGAATGCGTTGATGACCTCCACTGCACAATCTATGGAGGTCACTCATGATCCGGGCCCATTGGCTTTGTCCGCTCTTTATGAAATGGGTTGGAAGAGCACCTCGATTGCACATGAACGTTTAAAGAATTTTCCTCAGAATACCCCGGTTACTTTTAAAGCAAACATCCTGTCGGATACCACCCTGAAAGAAGGAACGGCAAAACTTTACTACCAGACTTCCGGCGGTACACAAAGCGTGGACCTGGTCCGGACACCCGGTACCAATGAATATTCGGTGGAGATCACCTTCCCGCCATCGGTAGCCGAGGTAAGATACTATTTTGAGGTACAGGACAACTTCGGAAGTACGGTCCGGTCGCCGGGCACCAACGGTTTCAATACCACACAGTATGTTTATGCTTTTAGCTTCGGTAATGACGCGACAGCTCCAACGATGATACACTGGCCTCTGAGTGTGGAAGAGGTGAGTTTTCCGAAGGTCTTTGGCGCAGTGGTGGAAGACGATTTTCACGAAGGACTGGCCTCGGTGACCCTGAATTACCAGGTGAACGGCGGAGCGCAGGCCTCGGTGGCCATGCAGAAATATGATGTGGCTGTCCACGGACCTGAATATTCGGTCGGTTATGATGATAAGGACCTGTATGTGTTGATAGACCCCGTTCCCGGGTTAAAAGCCGGAGACCAGATCCGCTACCAGCTGGTGGCAAGGGACAAGACGGGCAACAGCACCACACTTCCCACCGAATACACCAGCACCCGGAGTGCCGACCCGGCGGTGCCCTCCTTTTATGAATTTACAGTAACCAGCCTGCTGAATAACCGCGACTCCTATTCTACCGACTTTGAGAATGCAGAAGATGACTTTGCCATGGTCGGCTTTAAAGTGGGGGCGGAAGAGGGCTTCCCGACGGCCGCACTCCATAGCCCGCATCCTTACCGGAACGGCCTCGGACTGATAGACCCCGGCGGCAGAGGCGTGCTGGTCAATTTCGACCGCAATGATGTGGCCATGTTGCGCTATCCTCTTCGTGTAGGCCAGGGATCCAATACGCTGGTCACCTTTGACGAGGTGGTACTGATAGAACCCGGTGAGAGCGGAGCAGCTTACGGGGATGACGGTTTTTACGATTACGTAGTGGTAGAAGGCTCCGTGAACGGTGCCGACTGGTTTCCCCTCGAAGACGGATACGACAGCCGGGCCAATAATTTGTGGCTAAACCGGTTTAATAGTAATATGAGCACCGGAGAATACCCCAATTCCCTGGCCAAAGGAAATGTGACCCTGATGAAAAAACGGACTTTACTGATCAATACCGCGACATTGTCAGTGAGTGCCGGGCATCCGCTGCTTTTGCGTTTTCGCCTGTACTCCGATCAGCTCACCAACGGCTGGGGCTGGGCTATTGATAACCTCTATATCCAGGAAAACGCGCCGGTGATCCTGGCTAACGAAGAAAAGCCCGGGTACGGCATAACGCTGTATCCCAACCCTTCTACCGAGCATATCGATATTGAGATGACGCTTAGTGAAGCGCAGAAAGTGCAGCTGGAGATCTTTTCCCTGAGTGGGGCTAAGGTATACCATGAGCATGTGAACGCTACGGAGACCGGATTCAGCCACCGGATAGGAGTGACAGCACTACCGTCCGGAAACTATGTGCTGCAGGTAAAGGAGGCCAAAGGGTCCGTTTTCAAAAGATTTACCAAACTATGAGACTATCGGTTATTGACGCCGGAAATTTTAAGCTGGATGGCGGGGCCATGTTCGGAGTAGTGCCCAAGTCGATCTGGAGTAGGTCCATTCCTGCGGATGAGAACAATATGTGTAACTTCAAGATGCGTTGCCTTCTGGTAGAAGAGGGTCCGCGGCTGGTGTTGATCGATACGGGAATGGGCGAAAAACAGCCCGAAAAGTGGCAAAGTTATTATTACAGAAACGGGGAAGGGGAATTAAAGAAGTCGATCCGGGAAGCCGGCTACGATGTTTCTGAAGTGACCGACGTGATCTTGTCGCACCTGCATTTTGATCATTGCGGCGGGGCAGTCGAATGGGACGCCTCACGCGAATTCTACCGGCCCGTGTTTCCGGCAGCAAAATACTGGACGCACTCCGGGCATTATGAGTCGGCCACACATCCCAATGCCCGGGAAAAGGCTACTTTCCTGAAAGAAAACATACAGCCGCTTACCGAAGCCGGGCAGCTGTATTTTATCGATAAGGATACGCACGGTTTCAGCAATGCCTTCGAATTTACCTATGTTGACGGGCATACGGAGAAGATGATCATGACGCTGATCCGTTTCCGGGATAAAAAGATCATATTTGCGGCCGATACCGTACCCACGTTTGCCCATATCCATATTCCTTATGTGATGTCTTACGATATTGCTCCCCTAAAGTCGATGGACGAAAAAAAGGAACTTATCGACCGGCTGATCCGGGAAGACGTCATTCTGTTCTTTGACCACGATGTAGCGCATGAAGCCTGCAGGATAGTGGAAACCGACAAAGGTTACCGGGCAGGAGATATTGGCAAACTCAGTGATTTCGGGTTGAAATTTTAAGTTTCGGAATCCTCTTTGTACTTTGCAGTCTGATGGATACTTATCAGGCCGCTTTTGCGTTAAATAGTTAACAAATTCTGTTTTTTGTGCGAAAACTCATTCCCTATGTGATTTTTCTGACGCTTAGTTCATGTTCGCAGTACAATAACGGTCTGCTGAGCAGGAGTTGGCACAATATGAATTCCCGTTTTAATGCCCTGCTGATCTCCCGTGAAGACATTGATGTCGCCAAAGAGTATATTGCCGCCAACTACCGGGATAACTATGAGGCCGTTTTGCCAATATATCGCCCGATTGACTCTACCCGGCTCGATACCGCAAAATTTTACCTGATCGATGCTATTAAAAAATCGTCTATCATCGCAGAAAAGCATTCTAACAGCAAATACCTGGATGAGGCTTATCTGCTTATCGGTGAGGCGCGTATCCTGAAGGGAGAGTTTGAAAATGCCATTGAAACCTATAAATACCTGAACAGTGTTTCTTCCTCGGAGGAAATGAAAACGGAAGCGCTCACCCAGATGATGCGTGCCTATATAGAGTTAGGCGATTTTCAGAACGCAGATCAGCTGTCCACACTTCTCAAGAGCCGGACCCTTAGTAAGCGAAACCGGCATACTTATCTGCTGAACATCGCTTACTACAACCAGATCAGGGGAGAGAAGGCTGTTACTGCGGTGTTACTCGAAGAAGCTGTTAAAGGAATGAAGAAAGGCGGCGAAAAGGCCCGTTATCATTTTATACTGGGGCAATTATACAACGAACTCAACCAGGGAACGATGGCACGCCGGAATTTCCGGATGGCGATGAAAAACAAGCCTGAATACGAGCTGGTTTTCAATGCTCAACTGGGGCTGATGATGACCGAGTCGCTGGCCCATGATACCGATCAGCTATTCGGAAAGATGCTCGAGGATCGTAAAAACCAGGACCTCAGGTATAAGATCTACTATAAGATGGGCGAAACCGCGCGCCGCAGGAAAAAAACCGCTGAAGCCATCAGCTATTATGAAAGATCGGCCCGGGAGTCAGAAGGAGATCCGCTCAGCAAAGGCTTTGCATACAAGGCGATCGGGGATGTTTATCTGGATGACCTGGCCGACTATGAGCATGCTGCAGTATATTATGACAGCACGGTGATCACGCTTCCTCGGACCTATCTCATGCGTACCGATATCAACGACAGGGCCATGTACCTGAATGAATTTATCAAATACAAAAAGGTGTATGACCTCGAAGACAGCCTGCAGCGTCTGGCGGCATTGAGTCCGGAAGTACTGGATCAGAAGCTGGAAAAATCCATTCTGGCCAAAAGAGCGGAATTAAAGAGAAGCCAGGAGTTGCAGAGCGGAGCCTCAACGGAAACTTCAGCGGCCGTTTCTCCCGGAAAAAAATGGAGATTATACGATCCGAAAGAGGCGATAAAGGAAAAAAACGAGTTTGTACGGATATGGGGGAACCGTCCGCTGGAAGATAACTGGCGCCGTACGGAAAAATCTTCCACTTCTTTTGTTTTCAGCGAAACGGAGCGCCGGATGGTGGAGCAGCCCGTAGTGCAGCCGGTGATTCCCAATACTTCTTCCGGGCAGCTGTCGGCAGAAGAAAATGAGAAAAAGGCGATAGAAGACGAGATCAAAGAGTTTAAGAAGCGTATACCCGTCACCAAAATCCAGCAGATCGCCTCCAAACGGAAGCAGGAAGAAGCCGCTTTCCGGATAGCGAGAATCTATAAGCTGAAATTTAAGGACGAGGAAAAGGCCAATGCAAGTTTTCGGGAGTTCCTAGAAGATTTTCCAAAGTCGAGCTATGAGCCTGAGGTGTTATATTACCTGGCCCTGGCTGAAGAAAATCCTTTGCAAAGTGCCTATGCAGCCCGTTTGGTGAAAGATTATCCCAATACTTCCTTTGGCCGGCAGATCCGGAAAGGCACGGTCACCATGACCCGCGATCGCGAAGTGCAGGCCCTGGAGCTATACAAAAACGCCTACCGGCTTTATGATGAAGGGATGTTGGCGGAAGCGGTCAGCATGCTGGAAGAGGGAATGAATGAATATGTAGGCAGCCAGGTAGAAGATAAAATGGCCCTTCTGCGGATCTTTGCACTGGGTAAAACAGGCTCGCGAGATGAATACTACATTGCGTTGAGCGATTTTGTCCGCTCGTATCCGGCCTCTGATCTGCTGCCAAAGGCCAAAGAAATGTTAGCCGTATTAAATTAATATGAATAAAAGCAGGAAAATAAAGCGGGTGTACGCGTGGCAGATAGGATTTTTGATTTTCCAGGTCATTGCTTTTTACTTTCTCACCGTGTATTTTTCCTGATAATGAAGCTTATTGATTGGATTCTCCTTTTATTGACATTTTCCATTATCCTTCTTTACGGGATATATAAAAACCGGAAAGATAAAAACCTGGACAGCTATCTCCTCGGAAACCGGTCCATGCCCTGGTACCATGTGGGTTTTTCGCTCATGGCTACCCAGGCCTCTGCCATTACTTTTTTGTCGGCTCCGGGCGAAGGCTTTGCCAACGGAATGGCCTTCGTACAGTTTTACCTGGGGCTTCCCCTGGCCATGATCGTGCTGAGTATCACTTTCGTGCCCATCTTCCACCGTCTGAAAGTGTATACGGCTTATGAGTATCTTCAAACCCGTTTTGATAACCGGGTCCGGATCTTTACGGCCGTGCTCTTTTTGCTGAGCCGCGGGCTGGCCACCGGCCTGGCTGTGTATGCACCGGCCATCATCGTTTCCACCCTGTTCTCCTGGGACCTGACCTACACTAATATCCTCCTGGGTGGTATTGTACTCCTTTTTACTACCATAGGGGGAACCAAAGCCATTTCCCACACCCATTTTCAGCAGATGATGTTTATGACGGTGGCCTTGTTCATTGCCTCTTTTTTCATCCTCGCATTGCTCCCCGATGACCTGAACATCACCCGCGGCCTGAAAATGGCAGGTAAAGCAGGGAAAATGAATATTCTCAGCCTGAACCCGGAATCAAAATATAATCTCTGGTCCGGGCTGATTGGCGGATTCTTCCTGCAGCTGTCCTATTTCGGTACGGATCAGTCGCAGGTGGGACGTTTCCTGACGGGCCGGTCGGTTTCCGAAAGCCGTATAGGGCTCATGTTGAATGGCTTTGTAAAGATACCGATGCAGTTCTTTATTATTCTGATCGGTGTCTTCGTATTTATTTTCTACCTGTTTAACGAAACCCCGGCTTTTCATAATCCGGTAGAAGTGAAGAAGCTTACAGAAAGCGCTTATGCGCAGGAATACTATGATCTGGAAGCCCGAAACCGGGAAAACGGTTTGCTTAAAAAGCAGGCGGCGCAGGAGCTGAACCGTGCGTTGCAGGCGGGAAATACCCCGGAGGCAGACCGCCTGGCCGTTGATCTCAATCATTACCTCGACCAGGAGAAAGGGATCCGGTCAGAGGTGGCCTCCCTGATCAAAAAAAGTGACCCGGGCGGAAATGACAAAGATATCAACTTTGTTTTCCTGAATTTTGTGATGAATAAGCTCCCGCACGGTTTCATAGGGATACTGATAGCGGTGATTATCTGCGCTTCGGTGGGAGCTATCGCTTCGGCCTTGTCGGCGCTGGCGGCTACCTCCATTACCGATGTGATCAAAGTAACAAACCTGCAGGTAGGAAGCGAAAAAAAAGAACTGAAAATGACCAAGGCCCTGACCGTGCTGTGGGGTATCCTTATCATCCTGGTGGCCATTGCCGTGCAGCGTACAGGCAGCAGCATGATTGAGCTGGTAAATGTTATCGGTTCCTGGTTTTACGGCGTTATCCTGGGAGTTTTTATCATCGCTTTTTATTTCAAGCGTATAGGCCCTGCGGCAGCCTTCTATGCAGCAGTGATTGCGCAGGTGCTGGTGATCGTAATCTGGTATTTCTTTACGGAGCAACGTGCCGTTCTGCCGTTTTTATGGCTGAACCCCATAGGGGTAATCCTGGTAATCGGAATTGCCTTTCTGTTTCAACGGAAAGGAGAATGAGTAATTTTTTAGTATTTTTAGGAAAAAAAGCGGGTTACCCCGGTAGGGATTGTCCGTCAGGAAAAGATGAGTGAGACGAAAAAGATTTTAATAATAGAAGATGATCTTCGGATCGCCCAGAACATCAGTAAGGGGCTGATGGAAAAAGGGTTTGAGACGGAGGTGGCCTACGACGGAAAAATAGGGGTAAGGCTGGCCTTATCCAATGCCTTTGACCTTATCCTACTCGACCTCAACTTGCCGGAACTGAACGGCTACGAAGTGTGCTCCGAAGTGAGAAAACGCAAGCCCACCATCCCCATCATTATGCTTACTGCATTGGGGGAGACTGAAGATAAGATTGAGGGTTTCGACAGGGGCGCAGATGATTACCTGGTTAAGCCTTTCGACTTCAGGGAACTGCTGGCCAGGATCAATGTTTTTATTAAAAGAAATGCGGTTCACGGGGAGGCGCATGAAAATGTACTGCGGATCGCCAACCTGGAAATGGACCTGGAGGCCAAGACCGTTATGCGCGACGGACAGAAGATCGACCTGACACCCAAAGAATTTTCTCTTCTGGAATACCTGATCAAAAATAAGGGAAAAGTGATCTCCAAAGCGGAAATCTCCGGAGCGCTCTGGGAACCTAATAACCAGCAGAGCCTCAATGTGGTGGAGGTGTACATCAATTTTCTGAGAAAGAAGATCGATAAAGACTTTACACCTAAGCTGATCCACACCAAAACAGGTATGGGATACATTCTTACGGAAGAATAAAGGATAAAATTTAAAGATGCTCCAGTGAAAATCAGGACCAAAATAGCTTTTCAGTTCAGCCTGATCGTGGCATTGATCCTGGTGCTCTTTTCAGTGGCGCTCTATTTTCTGATCCGGAACTATACCAAGGTCGAATTTACCAATTACCTGAAAGACCGGGCCGAAACCACGGCCAAGTTGCTGATCAAAGAGGCGAACGTTGACAAACGCCTCCTGAAGATCGTGGATAAAAACACGCTTTCCACCCTCTATGCCGCAGAAGTATTAGTTTTTAATGAAAAAAATGAGATCGCTTATTCCAACACCGATGCGGAAACCATCAAGTACAGCCCCGACCTTTTGGAACGCATCCGCGAAAAGGGCGAATACGTGGGCGAATACAGGGAAAAAAAAGTGGTAGGGCTGGTGATTCCCAATGAGACCAATAATAAGATCTACCTCATCCTTGCCCAGGCCACTGATACCTACGGCGAAGCCAAGCTGGAGAATATCCAGAATGCCATGACCTGGGGGTTGCTTATTGCCATAATCCTGACGGTCACCCTGAGCTTTGCTTTTGCAGGAGAATCACTGAAGCCTATTTCCCGGATCAATCAGGAGGTTTCTAATATTTCCGGGCAGGATTTTAAGAAGAAGATCAGTACAGGGAATAACAAGGACGAGATCGCTCAGCTGGCTACAAATTTCAACCAGATGTTGTCACGAATTGAGCAGGCCTTTGAAATGCAGAAGAGCTTTGTGAGCAATGCGTCGCATGAGCTCCGGACCCCGCTGGCGGCCATTAAGTCGGAGATCCAGGTAGCGCTGGAAAAAGACCGGGATCCGGAAGAATACAAGGAGATCCTGCGATCGCTCGATCAGGATAACCAGCGGATGACCCAACTGATCAACGGCCTGCTTCAACTGGCCAAGTCGGAGCAGGGCGAATCTAACCTGATGCACAAGCCCGTAAGGGTAGATGAGGTGCTTTTTGAGGTGCAGGAAGAACTGCTGGGGCAGCATCAGGACTATAACATATTCATCGATTTTGAGGAGATCGTGGAAGAAGATGAGCCGCTGACCGTGATGGGCAACCGGCCCCTGCTGAAAACCCTTTTCACCAACCTCTTTGAAAACGCCTGTAAATATTCGGATAATCATACGGCCGAAGTGAAGATCAAATTCAATAAGATCAACCTGATCGTCAATATTGCAGACACGGGTCACGGGATTTCAAAAGAAGACCAGGAGCGGGTCTTTGAACCGTTTTACCGCACGTCCTCGGCGGCCAACTATAAAGGTCACGGCATCGGCCTGTCCATCTGCAAGCGCATCACCGATATCCACAAAGGCAAGATCCTGGTGCGGAGCGAAGTAGACGTTGGTAGTAACTTTGTGGTGGTGCTGCCGCACATTTCTTAATGGTTAATGATTAATTGTTAGTGGTCAATAGACGTTTACAATCCATCATTAACCATTAATCATTAATCATTTACAATTAGATAATTCGTCCGTCTTTCAACTCAACGATCCTGTCCGACCTTTCCGCCAGCGCCAGGTTATGCGTCACGATCACAAACGAGCATTCGTAGCTGTCGCGGAGGGTAAAGAAAAGCTCGTGCAGTTCCTCCGCGTTCCGCGTATCCAGGTTACCGCTGGGTTCATCAGCAAAAACATAACGAGGGTTGTTGATCAGCGCCCGGGCTACCGCCACCCGTTGCTGTTCTCCGCCCGACATCTCCGAAGGCAAATGACCGGCCCTGTGAGAAATATTCAGAATGTTCATCAACTCTCCGGCACGCTTACGGGTTTCCTGCGGATCCCGTTTCCCGATCCACGCCGGCAGGCAGATATTCTCCTCTGCGGTCAGCTCAGCCATCAGGTTATGAAACTGAAAAACAAATCCTGTTTTCTCATTGCGTAAAACGGAAAGTGCTTTCGGACCCATGCGGGTTAACTCTGTTTTATCCAAAAAAACTTCTCCGGAATCGGCCTTGTCCAGCGTGCCCAGTATATGGAGTAAGGTGCTTTTTCCGGCTCCTGAGCTTCCTACTATACTAACGATCTCCGCAGGATTTATATGGATCGAAATTCCCTTTAAAACTTCCAGATTTCCATATTTTTTATGGATATTTCTTCCTTCAAGCATCCGTTTTTATGTAATATTTTTTTTAAAATTAATCGTAATTTTTTCCGAATTTGTTTTCTGACGGTTAATATTTTGCTAATTTGGCAAAAAATTAGAAAAGTTCAATTTTTAATTAGCTATTTATGAATATTCATGAGTATCAGGGTAAAGAAATTTTATCCAAATACGGGGTAAGAGTTCAACGGGGTGTAGTGGCGTCAACGGTAGAAGAAGCTGAAAAAGCTTACCGGGAGATATCGGAACTGACCAATTCAAAATTTGCCGTAGTGAAATCCCAGATCCATGCCGGAGGCAGAGGAAAAGGTAAGGTTAAAGGCGGTGAGCAGAGAGGGGTTCAGTTGGCCAAGTCGGCAGACGATGTGAGGACTATAGCCACCAACCTTTTAGGAAACACGCTTGTGACTATTCAGACGGGAGAAGAAGGAAAAGTAGTAAACAAGGTACTGGTAGCCGAAGATGTATACTATCCCGGTGATTCAGAGCCTAAGGAACTGTATGTTTCTATCCTGCTCGACAGAACGAAAGCCTGCAACGTGATCATGGCTTCTACCGAAGGTGGTATGGACATTGAGGAAGTAGCTGCCCATACTCCCGAAAAGATCATCAAGGAGTGGATTGACCCTCGTGTGGGCTTCCAGGGCTTTCAGGCCAGAAACGTAGCTTACAAGTTGGGCCTGACCGGAAATGCCAACAAAGAAATGGTAAAATTCCTGACCGCACTTTACAAAGCATACGATGAGACGGATTCTTCCATGTTTGAGATCAACCCGGTGCTAAAAACCTCGGACGATAAAATACTGGCCGTAGACGCCAAAGTTAACCTCGACGACAATGCGCTGTTCCGTCACCCGGACCTGGCCGCATTGAGAGATAAATCGGAGGAAGACCCGATGGAAGTGGAAGCGTCAGAAAGTGACCTGAACTATGTGAAGCTGGACGGAAACGTAGGCTGTATGGTGAACGGGGCGGGCTTGGCCATGGCCACAATGGACATTATCAAACTTTACGGCGGGGAGCCGGCTAACTTCCTGGATGTGGGTGGTGGCGCTAACGCTGTTACCGTAGAGGCAGGCTTCCGTCTGATCCTGAAAGATCCGAATGTAAAAGCCATTTTCGTGAACATCTTCGGTGGGATCGTGAGATGTGACCGGGTGGCCAATGGTATCGTGGAGGCTTACAAGACTATCGGGGAGATCCCGGTGCCTATCGTAGTAAGACTTCAGGGCACCAATGCCGAAGAAGGCGCGAAGATCATCAATGACTCCGGCCTGAAAGTATATTCCGCGGTAAAACTGAAAGACGCCGCCGAGCTGGTACAGAAGGTACTGGCTTAAGTCATACTATTCAACTCTTATTTTAAAGGTGCTTCCTTCGGGGGGCGCCTTTTTTGTGCAAGGGATGCGCATGTAGTAATAAACTGTGAGAATTGTATATATTTTACAATACATATTCCCCATTTACACTTTCCACCGGGTCCGGTACGTTCGTTTCGCCCAGCATCTGAAGCAGGTTGATCTCGATGGTCCTGCTGATCTGATCCAGGGGGATGGCAGAGGGCATCTTCTCGAACGGATTGACGAGGGTTTGTCCCAGGGATTGGATGGTAAAGAAAACATATCCCGTAATGGCTCCGAAAACAATGGCCCAAACCCCTATGGCGCTACCAATAGCCATAGTTACGGCGTAAATAAATAACCAGATAAAGTTTTTGGAATAGTATGTATAGGTAGTGGGGAAGACGGTATTCCTGATCCGTTCAGATTTTCCCATGTCGTCACAAAAAGTAGTGATTGTCCTGTTTAGCTCTACGAAGGAGAACCCGTCTATCGCATTTTGGGTATAGAGTTTCTGTAAATCCCTGGACTGTAGCGCCAGAATAGCATTATGTATGTTGGTTTGCTCCGATATATGTTCAAGATCTTCCGGCGATAAGTATTGTCGATAATAGCTGTTACTGGTATTTCTCAGGTGGGTTTTCAGTGCATAAAGAAAGGCCAGGTGCCTTTTGATAAGCACTTCCTGAACTTCCTTAAGTTGTTCTTCGGACAGGATCTCCGAAGCCTTTGTATAATACAGGATCTGCCGGGCCCAGGTACGGGAATTGTTTACCAGCGAACCCCAGATTATCCGGGCTTCCCACCACCGGGAATAGGCCTGGTTATTATTAAACCCGATAAAGAAGGCCAGAGCCGTACCGATCAGTGCCGGAACAAAAGAGGGGAACTCGAAGTACTTACTCAACCATAGTTCGTTGAGAGAATAGGCAAATGCACAGGTAAGTATGGAGAAAAGCATGTTCTTCCATGTACCGGATATGACCTGACCGATCTTGATATTTCCTTTTAACAGCATAAACAGGATTTTATCCTGTAAAAATAAAGAAAGAAGCCGTATCAAAAAATACCGCTGATTTATTCGGCTGTCAGAAAATGTTCGTATTTTTAATGAGTTATCACTAGTCTTTAATCCAATACATATGAGATACCTTTTCCTGTTTTTCGTAATCCTGGGCCTGTGTTCCTGCGGAAGTTCATATAAAGTATTAACATACAATATATTTCACGGTGAAAATCCCTATAACAAGGGGAATAGTAATCTCGCCGATGTTGCTGAGGTGATTAAAAGCCTGGATCCCGATGTGGTTTTCCTGCAGGAAGTAGACAGCATGACCAACCGCACCAAAGGGTTTAACCAGGACCGGAAAGTGGATGTTGCCGCTGAACTGGGAACATTAAGCGGTCGTTCGGGATACTTTGCCAAGGCCATCGATTACAGTGACGGCGGTTACGGAGAAGGGATTCTGGTGCGAAAACCAAGTGATATTATCCGGGTGGCGCTTCCTTTTCCGCAGGGCGGTGAGGGCCGGGCCATGATCGCTGTCAAAGAAAAGGGGGATATTATCCTTGCCGGAACCCATCTTTGCCACCAGCATAAAACAAACCGACTGGCCCAGGTAGAGGCCATCATAGAATACTATCAGAAAACCGACCTGCCTATGTTGATAGGTGGCGATTTTAATTTCCGGCCCGAAAGTGAAGAGTACAAGCGCATAACCGAACATTTTTATGATGCCGCTGTTCTGGGTAACAACGTACAGTTCACCTTTGATGCAGACAAGCCCAGAGGAAGAATCGACTATATTTTCTTATCGAAAAACCGTAGCTGGAAAGTAAAAGATGTCCGTACCGTACAGTCTCTGTCGTCGGACCACTTACCGCTGTTTGCAGAATTGAGGGTTTCGAAATAACAGAGAATTAATTTATCTCTCTGCCAAAGTTTTAATCCTTTCGTATGCATTGGCACGGGACTTAGGCGTGTATTTTTGCAGACAGAGAATCTTTTCAGAATGACCTTTGAAGAAATCGTCCGACACCGCCGTTCCGTTCGCATTTATGATCGGGAAAAAGCCATAGATACCCGGCGGGTGAAGCACTGCCTGGAACTGGCCTCACTGGCTCCCAATAGCAGCAATATGCAGCTATGGGAGTTTTACCATGTGATCTCTCCCGATACGCTCCGGGCCATTTCCAATGCATGTCTGAACCAGACATCCACTGAAACCGCCCGTGAGATCGTAGTTTTTGTGACCCGTCAGGATCTTTACCGCGAAAGAAGCCGAGCGATGCTGGCGTACGAGCTGGAAGCCATTGAAAAATTCACTCCCGAAGCAAGAAAGGCGGCCCGTATAAAGAACCGGAAGCAATATTACGGCTTTTTAATGCCCTTCATCTATACCCGGTTCTTCGGTATGTTGGGATTGATCCGTAAATTTATAGCGATAACCGTGGGTTTTTTCCGGCCCATCACCCGTCAGGTGACGGAGTGTGAAATGAAGACGGTAGTGCATAAATCCTGTGCACTTGCCGCCCAAACCTTCATGTTGGCGATGACGGCGGAAGGATACGACACCTGTCCGCTCGAAGGGTTCGACAGCCGGCTGATGAAAAAAATCCTGAGGCTTCCGGCCGGTGCGGAGATCAATATGGTGATCCCCTGCGGTATCCGGAAGCCGGAGGGAGTACGGGATGTGCAGATCCGGGTTCCTTTTGAAGAAATCTATTATAAGGTGTAAATAATGAATTCAATATTCCAAAAAATAGTGTATGTTAGATTTTAAACCTGTGCTGGAAGATGAAATGGTGTTCATGCGTCCGCTTCGCCCGGATGACTTTGATGCCCTTTTCAGCATTTCTTCAGACCCCCTGTTGTGGGAGCAGCATCCTGCCAAAGAAAGAAGTACCCTGGAAGGCTTTCAAAAATGGTTTGAAGAAGCGATGGCTTCGGATAAGGCGCTGTTTATCACGGACAGGAAAACCGGGAAACCTGTGGGAACTTCACGGTACAATGAAGTGAAAGAAAACCCGGCGGCTATTGAAATAGGATGGACGTTTATCGCAAGGGAGTTATGGGGCAGTAAATACAATCAGGCGATAAAAAAGCTCATGATGGATTATGCTTTCACCCAATATGATAAAATCCTTTTCTTTGTCGACAAGCACAATTTCCGGTCTCAAAAAGCCGTGGAAAAGTTGGGCGGAAGATGTATTTCAGAACTGAACGGCCGTTTGCTGGAATCCAGACCCACCGCATCATTTATCTACTGTATTGATAAAAGTCTTTGAACCCTGTTTATCTGAATATTCTTTTATCAAAAGGGAAGGAAACTTTGTCAATGATCCTGACCCGGGCAAAGTCCGGATGATAAGGATTGATCAATATGTTAAAATCGCCCTGTGTTACGGCAGAAGGCACCTGTAGTATGCAAAAGGCATTTTCGGAGATAAATTCGTCGCCTTCTCTTTGAGTTTCCCTGGAATGAGGAAACGAATTCCACCCGGCAGGCAGGTAACTTGCAGCCACCTTTTTTAAAGCAATATCATCCGGAATGTAGATCGTTAGCATCAGAAAATCAGGGGGCAGCGTAGCTAATGATAAGTGAACGGCCACCTCGGCCATGGCCAGCGAGCGGTTTCCGGCGGTATAAATCATTTCCACGCCCATTGAGTTCCACCGGGCACCTTTAACGGCTGCTCCTTTGCCCGATAAGTTGTCAGAATACATTGCCCGTGAAAGACGATATACCTCCATTTATACAAAAATCCCGTAGTTTATGCGGGTTAGCTCACTTAATACAAGCTCTTTACCGTAGGAGTCTTTTAACAGTTCCACAGGCTTGTTACCTCTTAAGGCATAATTAGGTGTTTCCAGCCAAAGCTTAAATTTTTCTATGTCATTAAACACTTCCAGGCCTGCTTTGGTAACTTCTGCCATTTCAATGATTTTTTCAGACTGGAGAGGGCGGAACACTTTACCGGCCTGTTTGTAACGCTGCAGGGATTTGGTGGAGAGATCCAGAAGTTCAGCCCATTCATTTTCACTGAACGGGGTAAAAAGCTGTATTTTTTCAAAAAAAGAGTAGGGTACCCCTTTACGGATCACCAGCATCATCAGGACCCTGTCTTCGAGAAAGTCTCCAAATGTAGTTCCTGACCGGTTATATACCTCTGCGCTTTCAAGTACCATGGATATTTCTTTATCCAGCCGGCTATCCACTTTATATTCAGTTACCATTGTATATCAGGATTTTTGTCCCCAAATTTAAGACATTTGTCTTTGGCATCCAAACATTTTCTACATTTTTCTGAATTTCACCCATTTTGCCTTGCTTTTACCCGAAGCGATCACGCTCTCCACAAAGAGCATTCCACGGATTCCGTCATCGATGTCGGGGAAGTCCAGCTCGATTTCCGTGGGTTCCTCACCGTTCATCCGTTTTCGCACCGTGCGGGCAAAGTTCCGGTAGATGTTGGCAAAGGCCTCCAGGTATCCTTCCGGATGGCCGTTAGGTAAACGGGTATTGGCTTTGGCAAAAGGGGAGAGGTCGCCCACATTCGGCCGGTAGATATGGTGAAACGTTTGCGACTTATGCGCCAGTGTATTCGGTTCCTCCTGGCGCCAGTCGAGGCCGCCAAATTCTCCGTAAACACGGATCCTTAAAGCATTTTCCTCCCCGTTGGCGATTTGACTGCAATAAAGGATGCCCCTGGCGCCGCTGTCAAACTTCAGGAGAACACTGGCGTCGTCGTCCAGCAGGCGGCCTTCGACAAAGGTCGAGACGTCGGCACAGAGCTCGGTGATTTTCAGTCCGGTAATGTATTCCGCCAGGTTTTCGGCGTGTGTGCCGATATCTCCCACGGCTCCCGCAATTCCCGAACGTTTCGGGTCTGTACGCCACTCCGCCTGTTTGTAACCCCGTTTTTCTTCCAGGAATGCCAGCCAGCCTTGCGGATATTCCACCACCACTTTACGGATTTCTCCCAATACACCGCTTCGGACCAGGTGACGGGCCTGTTTCACCATGGGGTAGCCCGTATAATTGTGGGTTAACGCAAAGGTCAGCCCTGTTTGCGCCACGATATCTTTGAGCTTACGGGCCTCTGCGAGGGTAAAGGTAGCCGGTTTGTCACAGATCACATGGAACCCGTTCTCAAGGGCCATTTTGGCCGGACCGAAATGCATATGATTGGGTGTTACAATAGAAACCACATCCATTTTGTCCTTTCTGCGCAGTTCCTTCCGGATCATTTCCCGGTAATCACCATAGCAGCGTTCTACCGGCAGCATCAGGTCGCTACCGGATGCTTTCGACTTTTCGGGCGTGGAGCTGAAAGCGCCACAAACCAATTCGATCTCTCCGTCTATAGCAGCAGCTGTGCGATGAACCGCCCCTATAAAGGCCCCCTGGCCACCGCCAACCATACCCATTCTGATTTTTCTGTTCATAGATGAAAATTTAGAGGTTACTTCGAAATACCATGCCCTGTTGATATTATACGTTAAAAGTTAAAAACTAAAAACGGTCCGCCGCTGCGGTTAAAAGTTGCGGAATATTCTTTCATATTAAATGTACCTTAACTTTTAGTTTTTAATTTTTCACTTTTAACTTCTTTTCATTTCTCCGGCAAATGAATTTCCGCGATCATGCACCTCGCCGAACCGCCACCTATCGTTTCAATATAACCCAGATCGGTGTGAAGTATTTCCGCAAAATAGTCCATCGTGTCGATCTGCTCCCGGGTAAGTGACTCATAGGCGCGGTCAGACATCACCAGAAAATTCTTGCCTTTCTTGTTCTTCACAAGCAGCATATTTCCGGCAAATGCACTCATCTGATCCATGGTGATCTGCATGATTGTTTTGCCCGAACTTTCCAGCTTCTGCTTGACCATCAGCCGCTGGTCAGGATCAGTGATGGCTTCCAGGCAGATTACGCAGAACGTATCGCCCATTGACATAACCACATTGGTATGGTACACAGGCACCCCATCCTTGTCAAATGCCTCAAAAGTAACCAAATCATAGTCAATTACTTTTTGCCATGCTCTCAGCACTTCGGGGTGGGTTCTTGATGACAGGCAGGCATAGGCTATCCGGTTGATTCGGTCCAGCACGATACTGCCCGTTCCCTCCAGATATTTTCCGTCAATCTCAAAATGGGAGAGGTCCAGTAAAACATGAAAATCGTAGTGCTTCTTCAGGAATTCCAGAACGTCCTGTCTCCTTTCCGCTCGCCGGTTTGGAGCCTCCAGCGGGTAGATCATCACTTTCCCGGAATGGTGGGTGGAGAGCC
Source organism: uncultured Lacihabitans sp. (assembly GCA_964563435.1). GTDB lineage: Bacteria > Bacteroidota > Bacteroidia > Cytophagales > Spirosomataceae > Leadbetterella. Next base: position 66,660 of record CAZLXI010000001.1, on the reverse strand, counting down.
AGTTATTGGGGTAGATGCTGTCAGGTGTATACGGCTCGGCAGTATCATCAAAAACATGAACATTAATATCACGGAGACGCAGCTGGGCCACCAACTCGTCAAAACATTCCTGAGCGGAAGTGTTCAGCGCTTCCTGGTTTATATCTTTTTGCTTCTGAAAAGTATTGGAGGATGCCGTTTCCTGGTTGAATGCAAAATTCACCGGCCTAATCATCAATAAATTAGATGTTACTTGCTCCTGCATTGGTATAAATATTTAAGGTTTTCTGTTCAATATTAAGTATTTTTTTCGAGAATATCCCTTCTTTTCAAGGGTAAACTCATACAATGGGAGCCCCCTCGCGCACGCGAAAGCTCCGCTGAAGGAAGCAGGATGATGGTATCCTTTAAATCTCCTGTTTTGATCTGTCCGGTCTCGAGTTTGGCAAGAAGCTCACTGGCATGGATCAGTGTAAACCCATGCTCTCTAAAGGCCTCATCCGTTTTATCGTTCCGGTCATACGCTATACCCACTCCCTCCTGGAGAACCAGCAGGTTACAGGAGTCGGTCCACTGTTCCCGTTCACCAAACGGAAATTCATCATTCCCCGAATATACAAACCGGACAGGAGTAGTACATCCGAGGTCTTTTTCCGATATAGCGGTCAGCAGGTCTTCCAGGTTATCGATATCCTGAACTTCCACTCCGTCAGGTTTTTTGATAAAGGTCTTGATAATGACTTTTTCCGCAATATCTCCGGGGCCCAGGGCTTCCCATGCCTTGTGATTGGGTTGGTCAAAGGTTTTCTGAACCATAGACCGCAGCAGCACCCAAACATCTTTTTTGATCTGGGTAAATACCGTGTCGATATGCATATAATCACGCTTACTGGGGATCTTTACGATAGAGACCTTTTCTACCACCTCTTTTTCAAAAAGCTTGTTCATGGTTTGCCGTGCGGCGTCGAGAGTGGTTCGTTCGGAAATTCCGATCAAGAGGTGATTGGGTGCCACCATCATCACATCCCCACCCTCCAGGGTATCCACCCGCCGGGTTTTGTCTTCCGGTAGCAGGAAATGTTCCTCATCCTCCTCTATCTCGATGATTTTACCCGTATAGCTCTCAAAAAGAGGGTGGTTAAAGAAGATATATTTAGCGATCAGCGATTCCCGGGTGCGGGCCGACTTGGCTGGCTTGGTCAGAATGATGTGGTCATTGACCACCACCCCCAGGTCTCTGGTAAAGATAAGGTTAGGCACCGGCGGGAAAAACATTTCGCCCTCATCCGTCATACCTGTGATCAGAATTTTAGACAACTCCCGGTTAGAGTATTTCAGGAAGTGTCTCATTTCGAGGTAGGAGCACTCCTCGATGGCCGAAATAGCCGCTACCAGCGGAACTCTTACGTCCGGGTTTTCCAGTACTTCAAAAAGGAGGCGTTCGATATCGATCACCTTATCCGAACGATAATAATCCGGCGAATTGGGCTTAAAAAACTGTCTTTCACTGTCGGCAGAGCTGTCGTAATCCCGGATGGCCTCCGGATCCAGGAAATGCAGCAGGAGCTTTACATAGAGGTCATACTCCTTTTTTCGCATGGTTTCCAGGTGGATAATATCTTCAAACAGCCAGTCCTGCGCTTTGGAAGGAACCACCTTCCCCAATCCGCTGTCCGGACTGTGAATGATGAGCCTTTCCAGGGTGGAAACTTCCGAGTTAACAAAAATGGATTCGTTCATGGTGTGTTGTTTTCATAATCGCAATTTGGCTTTTGCTTTTCAAAAAGGCAAATATTCACGCGCCTTACAGGAATTAAATTTTTATTATCGGGCCCTGTAGGGGAAGTTTATCAGAAGGGTAGGGTAGAGGCTGGTATTATTCTGTAAATATATTTAATTGGGTAAAAATACGAAGTAATTAAATATATGTATAATTTCCAAAACATTTAATTTATAAGGCTTTTGCAATTATATTTCACCCTGAATTACGCTTCCTTTAGTTTTCATGTAATTTTGCATCGCATCAAGCACTTTTCAAATGGATAATACGACTCTGCTGAACCTGGCCGGTACTTTCGGAACCCCGCTATACGTATATGACGGGGATAAAATTGAAGAAAAGATCAATACGCTCCGCGAAGCTTTTCCGGAGGTTCGCATGAAGATAAAATATGCCTGCAAGGCCAATACCAACATTTCCGTTCTCTCCCTGATGAGAACACTGGGAGTAGAAGTCGATGTCGTCTCCCCTCAGGAAATGCATCTCGCATTAAAAGCCGGATTTACACCGGATCAGATCACGTTTACTTCCAGCGGAGTGGGATTTGAAGAGATCGAGGAATGCGTGAGCCACGGCGTACTGGTAAACGTGGATAGTCTTTCGGCGCTGGAGAAATTCGGTCAGAAATACGGCAACACCCAACCGCTTTTCATCCGGATCCGCCCCAATGTGGAAGGTGGTGGTAACCTGAAGATCTCCACGGGCCATGGCAATTCGAAATTCGGGATCCCTGTAGAGCAGAAAGCAGAGATTCTCGGACTGGTCAATCGGTACGATCTGAATATCGTGGGGCTGCACCAGCATACCGGGTCGGATATAAAAGATGCTCATACCTTCATTCAGGCCGCAGAGGTCATGTTTGAGCTGGCCATGAGCTTTGGCAACCTGCAGTTCCTCGATTTTGGCGGGGGTTTTAAAGTGGCTTACCGGGAAGGAGACGATGTAACCGACATGAAAGACCTGGGAGAAAAGCTGTCGGGGAGGTTTCAGGACTTCTGCAGGGGGTATGGCAGGGAGATGGAGCTCTGGTTCGAGCCGGGTAAATTTCTGGTCAGTGAATCGGGCTTCCTGCTGGCACAGGTCAACGTGGTGAAAAATAACCCTAACGGCACCCTGCTGGGCCTGAATACCGGCCTCAACCACCTGATCCGCCCTATGATGTACGATGCTTATCACGATGTAGTCAATATTTCAAAAGCGGGCTTTCCAGCAGAAAAAAAATACAATGTGGTTGGATATATGTGCGAAACTGACGATATTGCTAAAGACAGGGAATTACCCGATACGGCGGAAGGAGATATGCTGGCGATCCGGAATGCAGGGGCTTATGGCTTTACCATGGCCTCCAATTACAACAGTCGGTTCCGTCCGGCAGAAGTGCTGGTCTACCGGGGGAAAGAGCAACTTATCCGCAAAAGGGAAACATTGGAGGATATCCTGAAAAATCAGATCCTGATCACATTTTAGTGTCTTGTTATGGACTTCACGCGCTCACAGAAAATCGATCATTTCACGGCCCCTGATTTTTTCGGGGTAGACGATCTCCTGTCCGAAGAACAACTCCTCGTGCGGGCTTCCGTACGCGAGTTTTGCAAAAAAGAGATTTCGCCCATCATTGAAGATGCCGCTCAACAGGCCAAATTTCCCTATCATCTGGTAAAGAAAATAGGAGAAATGGGATTATTCGGTCCAGTTATCCCGGAATCTTATGGTGGAATGGGGGCCGATTACATCACTTATGGCCTGATGATGCAGGAGTTGGAACGGGTAGATTCGGGAATCCGCTCCACGGCTTCGGTCCAGGGCTCGCTGGTCATGTTCCCTGTTTTTGAGTACGGTTCGGAAGAGCAACGCCGGAAATACCTGCCCCGTCTGGCCGGCGGAGAGCTGTTGGGCAGTTTCGGCCTTACCGAACCGGACTTCGGTTCCAACCCTGGCGGCTTGCGTTGCCACTTCCGTGAAGAGGGGGATCATCTCATCCTGAACGGTTCCAAGACGTGGATCTCTAACGCTCCTTTCTGCGATATGGCGGTGGTCTGGGCTAAAAATGAAGCCGGGAGGATCAAAGGACTGATCGTGGAAAGGGGTATGGAGGGATTCAGCACCCCCGAGATTAAGAACAAATGGTCGCTGAGAGCCAGTGCCACCGGTGAACTGGTGTTTGATAACGTAAAAGTTCCTAAAACCTGCCTGCTTCCCGGAGCTGACGGGCTGCGCGCTCCGTTACGATGCCTCGACAACGCCCGGTACGGGATTTCCTGGGGAGCCGTAGGGGCGGCCATGGACTGCTATGACACAGCCCGGAAATATGCACTGGAAAGGATACAGTTTGAAAAGCCCATCGCTTCTTTTCAGCTCGTTCAGAAAAAACTGGCAGAGTTTCTGACGGAGATCACCAAGGCGCAATTACTCACCTGGAAGTTGGGGAAGAATAAAAACGAAGGGAAAGCCACTTCCGCTCAGATCTCGATGGCCAAGCGAAACAACGTGGCTATGGCGCTGAATATCGCCCGTGAGGCGCGGCAGATTCTGGGAGGGAACGGTATCACAGGAGAGTATCCTATCATGCGGCACATGACCAATCTTGAGTCGGTCATCACCTATGAAGGAACCCACGATATTCACCTGCTGATCCTGGGGCAGGAAATTACCGGTATCCCGGCTTTTAAATAAAATGCTTCGTATTTTGTTGAATATTTAGTGGAATAGCGATTCGATTTGGTGTTTATATAATTATACAAATGTTATGATCAATGTAGGAATTGTAGGTTTCGGCTTATCCGGAAGGTATCTTCAGGCACCTTTCTTTTTGACCAATCCCAAATTCAACCTGGTGAAAATCGTAACCTCACAGGAACTGCCGGCGCATATTTTTGTGGATACGGAGAGGGGAGGTTCTATTGACGAATTGCTTGCGGATAAATCCATTGATCTGATCTCGGTGTGTTCGCCCAGCTCTACTCATTTTGAATATGCCAAAAGAGCCCTGGAGGCCGGAAAGCATGTTTTGGTAGAAAAGCCGGTGACGGCTAAGGCCGATGAAGCCGCAGCGCTCTTTGAATTGGCCGAAAAACGCAATAGAATACTCTGTGTGTTCCAGAACCGGCGGTATGACAGCGACTTTCAGACGGTAAAGAAGGTAGTAGAATCGGGAATTTTGGGAGAAATTTTGTCGTATGAGGCCCATTTCGATCGATATAAGCCTGTTCTGAATGCCAAGGCCTGGAAAGAGGCGCCCGACGCTACCACGGGTATCCTGTACGATCTGGGAGCGCATCTTGTTGATCAGGCGGTTTCCCTGTTTGGAAAGCCGGATTCTTTCTACGGGGAAGTGTACACCCAGCGGGCCAACTCGGAAATTGACGATGCTTTTCAGCTTAATATCGATTTTGGCCGGGTAAAGGTCAACCTGAGATCCAGCCTGCTGGTAAAAGATCAGGGCCCCAAATATATTGTTCACGGTACATTGGGCTCTTATACAAAATATGGAATGGACGTGCAGGAAGAACACCTCGTAAGCGGGCAGTTTCCTGTTCAGCCCGGATTCGGACTGGAGCCGGCCTCCTTCAACGGCCGGATCCGGACTTCCGTAAACGGACTGGAAATAGAAGGAAAAGTAGAAACCCTGCCCGGAAACTGGGCCTTTCTCTTTGATAACCTCGCCGATGCCATCCGTTCAGGAAAAGAACTGGAGGTCCGGCCCTGGCAGATCATCGAACAGATTCGTATCCTCGATGCGGTCAAAACCGCCGGGCGTTATCTGTGAAGAATTTACGGCTCCGCCGTTTTTTTGAACCATATAAGGCATATAAGCCATATAAGAAAAAACTTATATGTAAAACTCATATGACTTATATGCCTTATATGGTTCAAAAAAAGAAGGCGAAGCCGCTTTTATCCCTACAAAATACACACCTCCTAGAAAGGGAAGTCCTTCTCATCCTCTTTATCCGGCGGATTGATTTTACTCTTAAATGTGCTTAGCCCGGGGTTAGGGGCCTGCGATTCGAAGTGATCCAGGCCCGAGATCTGGCTGAAGGCAGAAGACCCTATCGCATTATTGTATTCGCCGAGATTGGCAAACTTGGTATATTTTCCTACAAACCGCAATTGTACGGTTTCTGTGATACCTGCACGGTTTTTTGCAATGATCACTTCTCCGACACCCTCCGTTGAGTTTCCGTTTTCGTCTTCCATGATCTTGTAATACTCCGGGCGGTAGAGAAACATAACCATGTCGGCATCCTGCTCGATAGAGCCTGATTCCCGCAGGTCGGACAGTTGCGGACGCTTATTCCCGCCCCTGGTCTCCACGGCCCGGCTAAGCTGCGACAGCGCAATGACCGGCACTTCCAGCTCTTTGGCCAGGTTTTTCAGTGACCGGGAAATGGTGGCGATCTCCTGTTCACGGCTGTTTGATACCCCCGAGCCCGCATCGCCGGTCATAAGCTGTAGGTAATCGATGATCACCATCTGGATATCGTGCTGCGCTTTCAGACGGCGGCATTTGGCCCGGAGCTCCAGAATGCTTAGCGCCGGTGTGTCGTCAATAAAGATGTTGGAAGATGAGAGCTTCGTGATCCGGTGGTGCAGCTGCTCCCATTCATGCTGCTGCAGGGTGCCTTTCCTGAGCTTTTCACTGTCGAGCTCGGCCTCAGCAGATATCATCCGGAGCATCAGCTGGGTGGAAGACATCTCCAGTGAGAAAATGGCTACGGGTCTTTGATGATCTACGGCGGCGTTTCGCATGGCGGAAACCACAAAAGCCGTTTTTCCCATACCCGGCCTGGCTGCAATAATGACCAGCTCCGTCTTTTGCCAGCCGCCGGTGAGGGCATCAAGCTCTCTGAACCCGCTCGGTACCCCGGTTATCCCCTCGTTATTGTTTAGTTTTTTGTTCTCCAGCTCCGCAATGGTGGTCTTCATGATGCTTTTGGCATCGGCATAATTTTTACGGATATTTCGCTCGGAGATCTTGAAAAATGACTGTTCGGTCTTATCCAGGAGCTCGAAAATGTCAAGCTCATTTTCAGCGCCCTCCTCCATGATCTCTGCAGCTACCCGGATCATTTCCCGCTTGATGCCGGCCTGGGCCATGATCATGGCGTGAAACTCAACATTGGAGGCGGAGTTGATATGGCTTGTCAATGCGGCCACATAGCGAGGCCCGCCTACCGTCCGGATCAGGCCCTTGCTACGCAGCTCACGGGTAACGCTAAGGGTGTCTATGGCCTCGCCGGCATCCGACATGTCGAGGATTACCTTATAAATGATCTTGTGCTCTTCGAGGTAGAAGCTATCCGGAGAAAGAATATCTCTGACCAGGTTAACCGATTCTTTGTCAATGAGTAATGCCCCAAGTACAGCAGACTCTATCTCTGTAACATTGGGCAACCGGCTGACTTTCTGCCGGTGGGTCTCAGGGCTGATATGTAACGCAGTCTCGTTCAAGTAAAGAGGTCATTCATACTAATCGGTCCACAAAAATAACAGGAAATGTCGGCCAAAAAACAGGCATATTTTCAGGCGACCCTCCTCTAAAAACAGAAACGTTCTAACTTTCAATGAATTGAAATTCAGAAGTTTTTTTTTTGTGGGAAAAAAACGATTATTGTTAATAAATTCGACAAATTTGTGTACAAATTAAACCTTGCCGCATTTTGATAGAAAAGTCTGTAAAATTAGAGATTTCAAACCTGAATGAGTTTTTCGGTCCGCAAAACGAAAACCTGAGAGAATTGAACCGGTCATTTCCTGAAAGCAAGATAGTTGCCCGGGGAGATGAAGTTTTCCTGAAAGGAGCGGCTTCGGATGTCGCCCGGATAGAGGAAGTTTTTAACCGGCTCCTGCACTATTTTGAAAAATACAATGTGATGCCTTTGAAAGAAGTGCAGAACACACTGGAGGGAAACAAAATCGACGAATATCTGAACCAGGACGACATCATTGTCCATGGAAACCGGGGGCTCATTGTCAGGGCCAAGACCCGTAACCAGAAAAGAATGGTGGAAGCGGTAAAAGATAACGATATAGTCTTTGCCATCGGCCCGGCCGGAACAGGAAAAACCTTTACGGCTGTGGCATTGGCAGTAAAGGCCCTGAAAGATAAGTCGGCCCGCAAGATCATTATTACCCGGCCGGCTGTAGAGGCGGGGGAAAACCTGGGCTTCCTGCCTGGCGACCTGAAAGAAAAGATTGATCCCTACCTGCGGCCTATCTACGATGCGCTGGATGATATGATCTCATCCGATAAGCTAAAGGGGTATATGGAAAAGAACACCATTGAGATCGCACCACTGGCCTATATGCGGGGACGAACCCTGGACAATGCTTTTATCCTGCTCGATGAAGCCCAGAATACCACACCCATGCAGCTTAAAATGTTCCTGACGCGGATGGGGCCTTCATCCAAGATCATCATCACCGGGGATAAGTCACAGGTAGATCTGCCCAAAAATCAGCGGTCGGGTCTGGAAGAGGCAGAAAGAATCCTCCGCCGGATCAAAGGAATAGCTTTCATCGAACTCGATGGCACGGATGTGGTGAGGCATCCGTTGGTAGTAAAAATCCTGGAAGCATATGAAAAGGCTGATTCTTAGTCTCTTTTTTCTCATTCCGACCGGGAGGACAGAGGCTCAGGAGGTGAGGTGTGCAGCCGACAGCAAGGCGATGCAGAATGCTTCACTTCACGAACTTATTCACCGGAAAGTAGAGGAGTTCCGATCGGAAAAGCTCAGAAGATCCGCTGTAGAAGAAGTGATCCGGATACCGGTGGTAGTGCACATCATTCATAACAACGCTTCGGGTACCGTAAGCGGATCCAATATCAGTGATGAACAGATATTTTCACAGATGGAGGTGCTGAACGAAGATTACCGCCGGATGCCTGGTACTCCCGGGTATAATGCAAATCCGGTGGGGTCAGATATGGAGATCGAGTTTTTCCTGGCGAATATTGACCCTGACGGTCACCCGACCTCGGGTATCAATCGCGTATACAGCAGCCGCCGGAGTTTCAATATACTGTCGGAAACCCTTACCATCTCGAATCTTTCCTATTGGGATTCAAACAAATATCTGAATATATGGGTGACTACCCTTGCCGGCGGCTACCTGGGCTATGCCGAATTCCCGATCGGGGATTACGACGGGCTGGAAGCTACGGATATTGATGAGCGGATTGACGGAGTTTTTATAGATTACAGGGCTTTCGGCCGCAAAACAGGAACGGCTGAATCCCCTTATGCTTTCGGCCGGACCACCACTCATGAGATAGGCCATTGGCTTGGGCTGATCCATACCTGGGGCGATGCCCGCTGCGGAACCGACTATTGTGACGATACCCCCCCGGCAGAGTCGGCCAACAATACCGTGGTGTGTTCGCCGCTTTTTTCTTCCTGCCGCGGCACCACCACCCGCAACATGATTGAGAACTACATGGACTACACGGTAGACAGTTGCATGAATATTTTTACGCAGGACCAGAAAACGAGGACCCGGGCCATCCTCGAGATCAGTAAGCGCAGACAAAATCTGCTGGCGAATGCCGATATCTTTGAAACCGTGAGTGAGCCGTTGGTTTTAAAAGTGCTGGGAAATCCGGTAGAGGGGAACAGCCTCGATTGTAAGGTGCTCGTGAATGAGGCGCAGGATTATAAGATAGAAATTTTTGATGATCTGGGCAGGCTCCTTTTCTCGGAGGAATACCGGAATTCACTGAGCCGGGTAGTGCATATCCCCAAATCCCGGATCGGAAGCGGGATGCGGCATCTGAGACTGTCGTCCAAAGGCGGACAGATCGACCGGCGGATCATTTCTTTATAGCAGTGTTATGGGTAAACCGAAGTTTGATGATATATTTATGGATCTGGCCATTAACCTGGCACAGCGGTCTCACTGCGTAAGGGCGCAGGTAGGGGCGGTGCTGGTAAACGATACCCGGATCATATCGATAGGATATAACGGTCCTCCGGCGGGCACGCATAACTGTGACGATGAATTTGGGGCGGAAGGCTGCCCGCGGGATTCCAAAGGAAGCTGCTCCCTGGCGTTGCATGCGGAACAGAACGCTATCCTGTATGCTACCAAGAACGGGGCGAACGTGGAGGGTTCCACATTGTATGTAACGCTGTCGCCGTGCATTGCCTGCGCCCGGGTCATCTACTCCATGAAGATCAAAAAAGTTCTTTACCTGAATTCTTATGCGGAATACAAAGGGATCGGGATCGACGAAGGGGTGGAATTTCTCAGGAAGTTTGGAATTGAGGTTATAAAATATGTAAGGTCATGAATTACCTGGCCCATCTGTTTCTTGCCGGCAAAAATGACGGGATGATCTTAGGCAGCCTGCTGGAGGATTATATCACGGGAGGAATAGAGAATCCGGTTAACCGGCGCCTGCCCGCCGATGTCAAAACCGGGCTGAGGTTACACCGTCATATCGATACCTTTACGGACTCCGATAAGGAAATTGCAGCCTGCAAGCAGTTGTTTTATGCCGGATTCGGGAAATACTCCCCGGTGATCGTCGACGTGATCCTGGATCACTTCCTTCATAAAAACTGGGACACCTTTGCAGAGGAAGAATTTGATTTCTTTAAAAAACGGGTCTATGAGTCCCTGACCACCCGTTATACGGAATTGCAGCCCCCGGCGTTGAAAGGGCTGGTCCGATCGATGGTGGAACACGACTGGCTGAAGAGCTATATACACTTTTGGGGAGTGGAAAAGGCACTTTCCAGCCTGAACAGAAGAGTACAACTGGTGGATCTTACGGACGCTATGCCCGTGATGAAACAGCATTATGAGGATATCGACCACCTGTTTCTGAGTTTTTTCAAGCGACTGAAGGAGTCGTGTGACACTGAATTTTTTGAATATGGCCAATAATTACAGGAAGATCATCCGCGAGCTTCAGTCCGAAAAGCTGAAGCCCCTGTACTTTCTGCACGGGACGGAGCCTTATTATATCGACAGCCTGGCCAACAAAATCCTGGACATCGCTATTCCCGAATATGAAAAAGGCTTCAATGAATATGTGCTGTACGGAAAAGACATCAGCGTGGGCGATGTGCTGAATTACGCCAGGAAATTTCCCATGATGGCAGAGCGGCAGCTGGTAATGGTGAAAGAAGCGCATGCTATTTCCGACCTCGGGCAAAAAGATGCCCAGGGACTGCTGGAAAGCTACGCCCGGAATCCGCTGGATTCCACGCTGCTCGTCTTATGCTTCGGCAAACCCCAGGATGAACGGAAGACCTGGGTGAAATCATTTTCGGCCAAAGGGGAGATCCACAACTTTAAGAAAATGTATGATTCGGAAGTTCCGGACTTCATTGCCGGGCTGTGTGGGGAGGAAAATGTAAAGATCAGTCCCAAGGCCATCCAGCTTCTCAGTGAACATCTGGGAAATAACCCGCAGGCCATCAGTAACGAGATCGAAAAAATAAAGATCAATCTGAAAGAGGGAGAAGGAGTGGATGCCGATATTATCGAACGGTTTGTAGGAGTTTCCAAGGAATTCAACGTATTCGAGCTTCAGAAGGCCCTGATGGATAAAAATGCAACCAAAGCCTTCCGGATCGCCCACTATTTCGGGAGGAATGCCAAGGATCATCCGTTGACCATGAATGTGATCGCCCTGTATAATTTCTTCTCGAAAGTGCTGTTATTACACGGGTTGGGAAACAAGCCGGATAGCGATCTTGCCCGTATTCTCGGTGTAAACCCCTACTTCCTGAAAGACTATAAGCGTGCAGCCCAGGTTTATTCTCTGGCCCAGTTGAGAAGGGCCGTTCATGCCTTACGGCTGGCCGATGCCAGGTCGAAGGGAGTAGATGCCGGGAGCGTCACCGAGTCGGATATTTATAAGGAGTTGATATATAGTTTCCTCAGTTGATTTTTCTCACATATTGCACGGATTTACACAGATTTTATGGTTTATTTGTGTAAATCCGTGCAATATGTGAGCTATCCGCAGGCGTTTTTTTCTTATCCGGTCACTTCTTTCTGAAGATTTCTCCCTAAATTTCACCGAAGTTTTTCTGATCTATGAAAGTCCGTTATCTGCTCGTTCTGCTTTTTCTCACCGTAGTAAAAGCCTGGTCCCAGGTACCCGAAACCGAAGACTCCCTGCGGGTGTACCTTACCACGCATCCTAAAGATACGTCTTACGTCCTGGCGCTGAATGACTATGCATTTATAAAGGTTCAGGCGGGAAATTTCAGGGAAGCCAACGATCTCATCGGGCAGATGGATCGCCTGACCCGGCAGCTGGACTATAAAACCGGCTTGTATAAGACGCTCAACATGCGAGGGGTGGTGGAATACTCAAACCAGAACCCGAAAAAGGCCATGGAATATTTTTTAGAGGCCCATGCGGTCATAGAGAAGTTTGATCTGCCCAAAAAGATATTCCAGAACTCCCTGAATAACATCGGTATTATATACGATCAGATGGGCGATCGCGAAAATGCGACCCGATATGCAGTCAGGCTGATCGAATACCAGGAGAAACATGAGCTAATCCCCCTGAAGACCTGGCCCTATGACCAGTTGGGGCAAAATCTGAAATTTTACGGTAAATACAAAGAGGCCCTTACCTACTTTCAGAAAACCCTGGATATTGAGACCAGGAGAAATGATCTTACGGGAATGGCTATTGTTGAAAATAACATAGGAACGGTATACGATGATATGAAGCAGTATCAGGAAGCGGAAAGCCACTATAAGAAGGGCCTGTCTTACGCCGAAAAGGCTAATTATAAGCTGCTTCAAACCGACCTGCTGACCAATCTCGGCCTGATATATCGTAAAACCGGTGAGTATGAGAGATCGGAAAAGTACCTTAAAAGGAGTGTAGCTATCTGTAAGGAGATTAACCTGCGGATACCTCTGAAAACCATTTATCATAACCTGGGGGATCTTTATTATTTCCGGGAAAGCTATTCCGAGGCTGAAAAATACTACCTGGAGGCCCTGGAAATAGCAAAAGAGACGGAAAATCCCGATTATCTCTATACGGCAAACCGGGCTTTGGCAGAGCTGTATGAGGAAACCCGGGATTTCAAAAAAGCGTATGAATACCGGGTAGCTTCAGAAATATCCAAAGACTCCATGTTTAAGATAGAAACGGCCCAAAATACGGAAGAATTGCTCCGGAAATACGAGGCCGAAAAGAAAGAGCAGGAAATAGCATTGCTGAATATCAGGAATGAGAAGACGTCCCTGGTAAATAAGAGTCTGATGGGTGGCGGGATCGCCTTTATCTTGCTGACCGGCCTGTCTGCTGTTTACCTGCTAAACCGGAATAAGCTTAAAAGGCTGGAAGAATCGCAGAGGTTAAGAAACAAGATCGCCAGTGACCTGCATGATGAGATCGGGAGCACCTTGAGCAGCATTATGCTGATCAGTGACATAGCCAAAAAGAAAGAGGGCAATGATCAGCGTATGTTTTCCAAGATAAATTCTGATTCCAAAACGATGATGGACTCGGTCGATGAGATCGTCTGGTCAATAAGCCCGGTTCATGACAATCTGCAAGGCATTATATTGCGGATACGGGAGTTTGCCGCTCCGTTGGCGGAGTCTGCCGGCTTTGCGTTTGAGATCACCGCTGCCGGGGAGATCGGGCAATTGAATTTACCCGCCGATGTACGACGGAACCTGTACCTGATCATTAAGGAAGCCGTTAACAACCTGGCCAAATACTCAGACGCTACCCAGGCAGGTCTGAGCTTTGAAAGGCAAAAAAGGGTTTTCCGGATCATTGTTCAGGACAATGGAAAAGGATTTGATCCCGGGCTGACCTCCGGCCGGAACGGATTGAAAAATATGAGAATGCGGGCCGGGGAGATCAGGGCCAGCCTTGACATTGCTTCATCCTCTGCCGGTACGGTGTTGACCCTCGAAGTACCCTTGTGACCTGCCAGTGAGGAACAGCCTCTTAGTTAATCTTTTTCAGGATCCTTAACACCGATTCCTCGTCTGTATATTTCCGAATATCCTCAAATGGGATCCACTGAAGTGCCAGTGTTTCATGGTTCCGGGTGAGGGGCCTGGTGGAATCGGACTCGAACAAATACCGCACATCGAAATGCTCATGCTCGGGTACCTCTTTCCGTAAAGGGATGGTATGAATATCCAGGTCAATCACCTGCTGATCTTCCCGAAGGATCTGAACCCCGGTTTCTTCAAAAACTTCTTTGATGGCCACTGCCAGAGTATCCTCGTCCCCGTCGCAATGCCCTCCCGGCTGCAGCCATTTGTCCAGCTTCTTGTGATGGATCAGCAGGATCTTACAGGCGGCTGAATCAATGATAAAGGCCGAAGCCGTGATATGTCCTTTCAGATTGCTGCGATAAAAGCAATCGGAATGGCTCCGGATGAAATCGATGAAACGGTCTCTGACCTGCATTTCTTCCCGGCTTCCGGGCGGAAGGGCCTGTATTTTTTTGATGAGCGGGTTCATGGAATATAGGTAATAGCATTGGGCTTCAACCCCGTGGAGATCCCTTTTATTTTTTCTTTCGATGCTACGTTAAAAATTTCTACAGTATTCTGCTTCTGGTTGACCAGCCACAGGTTGTCTTTTAGGAAAATAAAATGGTGCGGATCATCCTCCGTTGCGATCCGGTGCTTCATTTCCCAGGATTCACCATTTTTACGATAAACATACAGGTAATTTTGTCCCTTGGCACAGATCCACAGGTCGCCGTCAGGGGCAAATGCCGCAAAGCCGGGAGGAAAATCAAGGTCGATATGGTCAGTAACCTGCAGCAGGCCGAGGTCTACAAAATTCAACGACCGCTGATGGGCATTCTCCACGATGGCCTGGCCACTATCTTTTCCGGGCCATACATTGGTAGGGAAGGGGTCTACTTTCACATCCCGGACGATGTTTTTGGATACCGGGTCGATCACGGTAAGAAAAGAAGATTCCATGCAGGTCACCAGCACATAGCGACCGGAAAAAATAACTTCGTGCGGGTCTGCCCCTACGGTGATCTCCCGAATGAGATTCCCGTTACTGGTATTATAGACCATAACCCGTCCCGAGTGGGAAACGAGCCCGGTCCATATCTCACTGCCGTCCGGGGAAAATACAGCGTTGTGGTTGGCAAAGGGTACGTTGATGGTCCGTTCATTCCTTTCGGTATCCCGGTCAAAAAGTACCACGTGTCCGCCGGCCCGGGTATTATGCAAACCGTCATGCCCGCCTGAAAAGTCGTATTCGGGTAGTGCAAATGCAAAACGGCGCTGGTCAGTACTGACCCCGATGTGATGAATAAACGTATTGTAGGGGGAGTCAATAAATAAACGACCCCGTTCTTCGTAGGTGTCGGGATCAATGACCGACAGGCTGTTATCGCCGCCGTTCACTACCAATACCGAAGGTTGTTTTAGAATACCTGAAATCTCCGCTTCATTCCTGTCGCAGGCGATCAGCAGAAGAAGCATAGCAGGGTATATGAAGCGCATAAAAAAACGTTGCCTTTGTAAAGACAACGTTCTTCTTAAAACAATATTCAATTTTACTTGTAAATCAATGAGAATAAAAAGCGAGCTATCGATTTACCCCCTTCACGGGCTATTTCTTTTGTAGCTTCTGAGAAAGCCTCCTCCTTTACCTGGGTCTCCTTCACCTTGTCAGTAGAAATTACCTCTTCCGATACGGAAGCAACTATCGTGTGCTGATAAGCGGCCTGATATACTAAAACTCCCAGGGCCATGGTGGCACAGAATAACAGGATCAGTAAAGCGTATTTTTTCATCGGATTACCTTCTTTCCTACAAAATTAAAAAAGAAAATTGAATAATCCAAATTTTCCCGGCAAATACTTGAACACTTACATTGCCCGAAACTCACTTTACTCACTACCCGGAACTTATTCTATCTTGCCTACCATATTCTCCGGCCTTACCCACTCGTCAAACTCCTCCGGTGTCAGATAACCCAGCGCTATGGCGGTTTCTTTCAGGGTACTACCGTTCCGATGGGCGGTCTGCGCTATCTCGGCAGCTTTGTAGTAACCGATCTTCGTATTGAGCGCAGTCACCAGCATCAGCGAATTATTCACATGCCTCGTGATATTCTCTCTCAGCGGTTCAATTCCCACGGCACATTTATCATTAAAGGAAACACAGCTTTCTCCGATCAGCCGGGCAGAATGCAGGAAGTTATAGATCATCATGGGCTTGAATACGTTCAGCTCAAAGTGCCCTGTGGCACCGCCGATGTTGATGGCCACGTCATTTCCAAGCACCTGCGCTGCTACCATAGTGATGGCTTCGCATTGAGTGGGATTGACCTTTCCCGGCATAATGGAGGACCCCGGTTCATTATCCGGTATGAAGATCTCACCGATGCCGGCCCGCGGACCGGATGACAGCATGCGGATGTCGTTTCCTATCTTCATCAGGCTTACCGCCACGGTTTTCAATGCCCCATGGGCTTCCACCACGGCATCGTGTGCTGCCAGAGCCTCAAATTTATTCTCGGCCGTAACAAAGGGTAAGCCGGTGAGTTCAGCGATCTTTTTGGCCACATTCTCAGAGTAGCCGTCCGGTGTATTGATACCGGTACCTACGGCTGTACCGCCCAAAGCCAGCTCGGAAAGGTGCGGCAGAGTATTTTTAACGGCTTTAAGCCCGTGATTCAGCTGGGAAACGTAGCCGGAAAATTCCTGTCCCAGGGTGAGCGGAGTGGCATCCATAAAGTGGGTGCGCCCGATCTTCACCACTTTCATAAAATCCTTCGCCTTTTTGTCGAGGGTATTACGTAGCTTTTCGATACCGGGAATCGTTACTTCTACCAGCATTTTATAGGCGGCAATATGCATGGCCGTAGGGAAGGTGTCATTTGAAGACTGCGATTTATTCACATCGTCATTCGGATGGATGAACTTGGTTTTATCAGTGAGCTCTCCGCCTTTCACCACATGCGCCCGGTAGGCGATGACCTCGTTGCAGTTCATATTCGATTGGGTGCCCGATCCCGTTTGCCATACCACCAGGGGAAACTGGTCATCCAGCTTGCCATCCAGAATCTCCCCGCATACTTCACCGATCAGCCGGGCCTTTTCCCCGTCCAGTACACCGGAGTCCTGGTTGGCCAGGGCTGCCCCATGTTTAAGATAAGCAAATGCCCGGATGATCTCCTTCGGCATTTTATTGATGTCCTGTGCTATTTTGAAGTTTTCGATAGAGCGTTGCGTTTGGGCGCCCCAATACACATTGGCGGGTACTTTTACCTCGCCCATCGTGTCTTTTTCTATTCTGAATTCCATTCGCTGGTTTTAGTTATAGTTATTATGCAAATTTATTGGTCAGTACCGTAAAAATCCAATAATATACGGGATATTTGAAGTTGCATACAAAAAAAAGCCCAAATAGGCGGAATGACGTTTTTTTTGCTAAATTGGCACGTTTTTCAACCAACTATTTTATTAATCCTATCTTGAATATGAGCGGACCTATTCGTTTTAAATTGTCGTTAATGATGTTCCTTGAGTTTTTTATCTGGGGAGCATGGTTTGTAACTTTAGGTACATTTCTGGGGAAAAACCTGAATGCTACAGGGGCTGAAATGTCCAATATCTTCGGTACCCAGTCGTGGGGAGCCATCATTGCCCCCTTTATTGTAGGCCTCATTGCCGACCGCTATTTCAATGCGGAAAGGATCCTGGGGGTACTTCACCTGTTAGGGGCCGGGCTGATGTACATGATGTATAAGTCAGGAACCGCCGGAGAGTTTTTTCCCTATGTGCTGGGATATATGATCCTGTTTATGCCCACCCTGGCGCTGGTCAACTCCATTTCCTTCCGGCAGCTCGGTGATCCCGAAAAGGAGTTTTCAGGGATCCGTATCTGGGGGACTATCGGCTGGATCGTAGCCGGGCTGGCCATCAGCTATGTTTTCGTATGGGACTCCGCAGAGGCTATCCGGGAGGGAATGCTACGGAATACTTTCCTGATGGCATCGGTGGTTTCCGCTATCCTGGGTATTTACAGCTTCACATTACCGGCTACTCCGCCGGTAAAATCGGGTAGCTCGTCGTCGGTTTCGGATATTCTCGGACTGGATGCCCTGAAGCTACTGAAGGATAAAAACTTCCTTATATTTTTTGTTTCCTCGATATTGATCTGTATCCCGCTGGCCTTTTATTACCAGAACGGTAACCCTTTCCTGTCGGAAATCGGTATGGAAAACCCTACCGGAAAAATGACCATCGGGCAGATCTCGGAGGTGCTGTTCCTGCTGGCTTTGCCGGTGTTCTTCAAGCGTTTCGGCTTTAAAAATACCATTCTTCTGGCCATGCTGGCATGGGGACTGCGGTACGTGCTCTTTGCTTATGGCGATGCAGGAGAGCTGAGTTTTATGCTGCTTCTGGGCATTGCTCTGCACGGCATCTGCTACGATTTCTTCTTTGTGGCAGGCCAGATCTACACCGATGCAAAAGCCGGTGAGAAATATAAAAGTGCAGCGCAGGGACTGATCTCACTGGCTACCTACGGTGTGGGTATGCTGATCGGGTTCAAGGCGGCCGGGTGGATCGGTGACGGCTACGCTGCGGTGAAAGATACAGATCTCGCCCTCTTCTGGCAGAAAGTATGGATCATCCCGGCGGCTATCGCGTTTGGGGTTATGCTGCTTTTCATGCTGCTTTTCAAAAACGAGAAAGTGGAATCGTGATGGATTAACCATAGAAAGCTAAAAGCTAAAAACTAAAAGTGAAAAGTTGCGGTACATTTAGTATATAATAGAAGAATGTACCGCAACTTTTAGTTTTTAACTTTGCACTTTTAACTTATCAGGTGAGGTATTTTATCGAAATAAGCTACATAGGCACCCATTTTCACGGCTGGCAGCTACAGAAAGACGGAGCACCTACCATTCAGGGGGAAGTGGAAAAAGCACTAAGCACTATTCTGAATATGCCGGTTTTTATCCAGGGCAGCAGCCGCACGGATACCGGTGTCCATGCCCGGCAGCAGTTTGCTCATTTTGATGTCGCTACCGAGCTTACAGCCCCTGTCATTGACAGGCTGAATCGTTTTCTTCCGCGGGATATTTCGGTGAGGAACCTGTACCCGGTGAAGGAAGATACCCATGCGCGCTTTGATGCTACCGGGCGGAAATACATTTACCGCATTATCCACCGGAAGGATCCCTTTAAAAAAGAATTCTCGGCCCTGTACACCCGTCACCCCGACGTGGAGCTGATGAACCGGGCGGCGGAGATTCTTTTCCGGTATACCGATTTCCAGTGCTTCAGTAAGGTCAGGACCAATGTGCTTACCTTTAATTGTACGCTATCGGAAGCGGTATGGCGGGAAGCAGACGGAACACTGGAGTTTCACATTACCGCCAACCGTTTCCTGCGCGGGATGGTCAGGGCGGTGGTGGGTACTCTGCTGGATGTGGGTTACGGCAAGACCAGCCTGGAGACTTTTGAAGATATCATATTGAGTAAGGACCGCACAAAGGCGGGTTCGGCCTCCAAAGCCGAAGGACTTACCCTGGAAAGAGTATATTACCCGGAAGGGTACTTTAAAAGTAAATTGTGAAATAACGATGATAAAGACCCCGGTTCTCGTCAGGTCCGGCCGCCGGGGCGGCGTACCGTCCACGAATCCGGAGCTAAGTGCCCGGAACGTATATAAAAATGATAACAGAAATCGGAACCGACATAGCAAAAGCGAAAGAGATCCTGGAGAGAGGAGGGCTGGTGGCCATTCCTACAGAGACCGTCTATGGCCTGGCCGGTAATGCCCTGGACCCGCTGGCCGTGGCCCGGATCTTCGAGGCCAAGAGCCGTCCGGCCTTTGACCCGTTGATCGTACATATTTCGAAATTTAAAGAATTATACAAATATACTTCGTATTCTATACCGGAATTAGGCGATATTGCGAACAGATTCTGGCCCGGACCGTTAACCGTACTGCTGCCCAAAAACGAGCTTATACCGGATATCGTTACCTCCGGATCAGACAAAGTGGCTATCCGGGTACCCGGACATCCGCTGACCCTGGAGTTGCTTTCCATCCTGGATTTTCCGGTAGCGGCGCCCAGTGCCAACCCCTTCGGCTATATTTCGCCAACCACTGCAGGGCATGTCTATGATCAGTTAAATGGGAAAGTGGATTATATCCTTGACGGCGGACCCAGCCGGGTAGGTGTGGAATCGACCATTGCAGGCTTTGAGGGAGATGAAATGGTGATTTACCGAAAGGGCGGGCTGGAAATTGAGGAATTACAGGCCGTTTTTTTCGGAAATATCCGTATAAACGACTTCTCGGACTCCAATCCCAATGCACCGGGCATGTTAAAGAAGCATTATTCACCTAGAAAGAAGGTGTTTCTATTGACGGAAGAACATGATCTGGCGTCTTTTGACAAGAACAAAACCGGCTTTTTGAGATATTCTTCGCCTGTAAGTGGCTTTTTACACCAATTTGTTCTTTCCGAAGTGGGCGATCTGAAAGAAGTGGCTGCCCGCCTGTTCGAAGGGCTGCGTTACCTCGATAAGCAACCCATCGATACCATCTTTATCGAATTTGTGCCTGAAAGAGGCCTTGGCCTGGCCATTAATGACCGGCTGCGACGGACGTTGGCCGACGATTGATAAAACCATATAAGGCATACAAGCAGATAAGTGTTAAGTGAAAAACCAAAAGTGAATAGTTATGGTATATTAGTATTTAGATAAAAGAATGTACCGCAACTTTTAGTTTTTAACTTTTAGCTTTTAACTTTC
Organism: uncultured Lacihabitans sp.; assembly: GCA_964563435.1. Taxonomy (GTDB): domain Bacteria; phylum Bacteroidota; class Bacteroidia; order Cytophagales; family Spirosomataceae; genus Leadbetterella. The sequence goes on along the minus strand of CAZLXI010000001.1, from coordinate 46,143 downwards.
TTCAGTCTTCAATCACCATCACCTCAATCCGCCTGTTCTGAGCCTTACCCTCCTCCGTGCCGTTGTCGGCCATCGGCTCCGATGAGCCCTTACCGGAGGTTTGGATCCGCTGCGGATCTATTCCATAGTTAAACAGCCAGTTGGCTACTGCCCGGGCCCGGAATTCCGATAAGCGCTGATTCTGACGTTCATCGCCTGTTCTGTCGGTATGGCCGATCACCTCGATGCTCACCCGCGGATTATCGTTCAGGAACTGAAGCACTTGACGAAGCTTGGTCTCTGAGCCCTGCAGCATGGTGGTCTGGCTTTGCTCAAAATTGACCCCGTTAAGCGCATATCTTCTGCCTTTCTTCGCTTCCATTGGAACATCCCGCGGTATGGGTTTTTCCTCAGGTACCGCGGAAGTACTGGTCTCAGTCACCGGTGGAGTAATTACCGGCGGGGCTGCCTCCGTTACGGGTGGGATAGTCTCTGGAGTTGTGTCCGTAACCACCGGCGGAGTAGCCACCTCCGGCTCCAGCTGAATTTTCAGCTGAAACTGTGCCAGTTGCTTTCGGTTGTTGGAAGCGATATAAGGCCGGAAGCCCGGAACCGTAATGCTGATCTGCAGGGTCTCATCCGGGTCCGATTCCAGCAGGAAAGAATTTTTTTCCGGGTCAAAGGAGACAGGTAGAGGGGCGCCGTCCACCGGATTTACCGATGCCGTAGCCCCTTTCTTCTGGTCTTCCGTCAGCTCGTTCTGGATTTGAAGGGTCAGCGGGTAAACCGGTTTACGGATCATGATCTCCAGTTTGTCGCCCTGAAACGACTGAGGCCCGACCTGCTGGTCGAAAGCCGTATATCCACCCGTTTCAAATTGTACCCGGTAAGTGTTCCGCAGGTTCAGCAGGGCGCTTTGTTCCCCGTTCTGCTCCTGTGTCGGAATCTCCGTTTGGGCGGAAGAGTATATTTTCAGCCGGCTCAGGGTAAGCATTTCACGGGTATAGGCATCCTGTACGGCAAGGGTTACCTTTTCCAGGTCGGCAGGAGTAAGTACCAGGGTTATGTTCCGCGAAGTGTTATTCAGCGGGAGGCTGAGGGGTTCGTAACCTTCTGCCTTCACTTCCGCTCTATAGATTTTTTGCGGGTTGATCCGGTAAGTAAGGTAGGTACCCTTACTGTTGTTGAAGAGGGTTTCTACCGGCCGGTTGTTTTCATCCAGGATGAACAGTTGGCTTTTCATGACCGGCTGCCCGGTGTGGGAATCTATGAGCGCATACTCATGCTCGGTAAAGTTCTCTACCGGGGCGGTCCTCACTTCAAAGGTCACCGGTATAAGCTGCGCTTCATTGCTTAGCCGGGTGGCATGCTTCTGGGAATAAGACCCGAAACCTTCTTTGGTAAAGACAAAATTGTATTCGCCTTTCTCTTTAGGCTGATAAGGCTGACCCGAGGCCACATTTTCCTTCCGGCCCGAAGGGGGAGTTATTTCCACCAGTGCGTTGATCTTGTCACCGGAAACGATATCCCGGACGATAATGAAGAAGGGGGCTGGTTCTGCGACGGGCGGCGGGCTTGCCACGGCTTCAGTAGGTTTGGGCGTCAGCGTAACTTCCAGTATATCCTGATCATAAAGACTTTCGGTCTCGAATCTTTTTTCTTCGGTATAATATGGAGTGGCTTCAGCAATGACTTTCACGTCGGCGCCCTTCACCACCTCATAAAAGCTGTTTCTCTTCTCCGTTTTTAGCGGAATAGCATTTTCAGTGAGCGCATAAGCCACTTTGATGCTTGCATTTTTTATTTCCGTACCGTCAATGCCGTTGATCACCCTTACCAGTAAGCGGATCTTTTCGGTATCTTGAGCTGAAGCGGCATAAAACAAACAAAACGAGACAAAAAATAACTTTATTTTCATTAAACTTTTTTAACTTTGAAGTGTCCAAAGATAAGTGCTGTTCCTATTATAACGTATAAAAATGTTGCTCCTGAAAAAATTTTACTGAATGATATTTTCGCCCGATTTTTTTCCGTGCATTGATTATATACGTCATCTTCCTGCAGAAGGTGATGTGCTGGTCAATACCGGCGGGCAATACCGGAAGCAGTCGTACCATACCCGAGCGTATGTTTTGGGGCCGCATCAGGTGGAGGTTCTCCACGTCCCGGTAAAAAAGTTTTCCAATCATGAGCTGATCCGTAATATGGAGATCGATTATTCCACGGCCTGGAACCGGAAAGCCTGGAGAACCCTTCAGAACATTTACCGTAACAGCCCTTACTTTGAGTACTTTGAAGATTATATATACAAAGTTTTTGCCAAAAGATACGAAAGGCTGATCGATTTGAATACAGATACGCTGACAATTTGTCTGAAATTAATGGGCAAGAGCAAGACAATTTGTCTTCGTGATTTTTCGTATTATGAATATAAAAACCAATTTGTTAGTTTTAATGCGAAAAACAGGGGGGAGAATTCGGCCAATTTGCCTTTCCGGATCTACACACAGAATTTTGGCAATAAGTTTGAGGCTAACCTGAGTATTCTTGATCTGCTTTTTATGAAAGGAACCACGAGTTGGGAAATTTTGGAAAGGAAAGGGAGCACATTTGAGAAAAAAATTGTTATAGAATAAAAAAACAAAGGAGATAAGCTAATGGAACCCAAGTTTTCGCAAAGAGTTAAAGAGGTAATATCTCTGGCAAAAGAGGAAGCCTTACGGCTGGGTCACGACTACATCGGAACGGAGCATTTGATACTTGGGATGATCAGAGAAGGAGAAGGTCTGGGTCTGGGATTAATCCAGAAAGCCGGCCTGAACCCGGAAGATCTGAGAGCAACTATCGAAAATTCCACAAGAGGTACCGCTACCAATACCATTAAAAACCTGGCCAATATCCCGTTAACCCGCCAGTCGGAAAAGGTATTGAAAATTACCCATCTTGAAGCAAAGATATTCAAGTCGAATGTAATAGGAACGGAGCACCTGCTGCTGGCCGTTCTCCGGGACGACGATAATCTGGGCTGCCAGATTCTGAATAAATTCCAGATCGACTATAAGCTGATCAAGGAAATGCTTGAATACCAGCTGACAGGCATTGAGCCGCGGATGGAAAGCCAGGATACCGATGACGAGGACAAGAGCTTCGGCACCGGGAGTGGTTTCGGACAAAAGGCCGATACCAAGGGAAATGAGAAGTCAAGGACACCTATACTCGATAATTTCGGCCGTGATCTGACCAAAATGGCGGAGATCGGCAAGCTGGATCCTATCGTCGGACGGGAGAAGGAGATCGAGCGGGTAGCACAGATCCTTTCCCGGCGCAAGAAGAATAATCCTATCCTGATCGGTGAGCCTGGTGTGGGTAAGACCGCTATCGCGGAGGGGCTTGCACTGAGGATCGTTCAGAAAAAAGTATCGCGGGTATTATTCGGCAAACGGGTGGTTACACTCGACCTCGCTTCGCTGGTGGCCGGAACCAAGTACCGTGGTCAGTTTGAAGAAAGGATGAAAGCAGTCATGCAGGAGATCGAGAAGAATCCCCAGATTATCCTGTTTATCGACGAGATCCATACCATTGTAGGAGCAGGCGGCGCCAGCGGATCGCTGGATGCGTCCAATATGTTTAAGCCGGCTCTGGCCCGGGGTGATATTCAATGTGTGGGAGCCACCACGCTGGATGAATACCGGCAGTATATTGAGAAAGACGGTGCCCTTGCACGGCGGTTCCAGATGGTAATGGTAGATGCCACGTCCATCGACGAAACCATCGAGATCCTGCATAACATCAAAAGCAAGTATGAGGATCATCATCATGTTATATACTCCGATGAAGCCATAGATCTGGCCGTAAAATATTCTGAACGCTACATTACCGACCGTTTCCTGCCGGACAAGGCCATTGACGTGATCGATGAAGTAGGCGCCCGTGTGCATATCAAAAATATTAATGTGCCGCAGGAAGTAGTAGACCTGGAAAATGCCGTGGAGGAGATCAAACAGGAGAAAAACCGGGTGGTCAAGAGCCAGCGGTATGAAGAAGCAGCCCAGTTGCGGGATCGTGAGAAGCGTTTGATCGACCAATTGGAAAACGCCAAAGCCTCCTGGGAAGAGGAATCAAAAAGGCAGCGTTTTACCGTGACGGAAGACCATGTAGGCGAGGTGATTGCCATGATGACCGGTATCCCGGTGAAACGGGTGAATATGAACGAAGGGGAGAAGATCCTGAAAATGGGTGACAGACTCAAAGGGAAAGTGATCGGACAGGACCCTGCCGTGGAAAAGCTGGTAAAAGCCATACAGCGTACCCGTGTAGGATTGAAAGATCCTAAAAAACCGATCGGTTCGTTTGTTTTCCTGGGCCCGACGGGGGTGGGGAAAACCGAGCTGGCTAAGAAGCTGGCGGAATACCTGTTTGACAAGGAGGATGCCCTGATCCGTATCGATATGAGCGAATACATGGAGAAATTCAGTATTTCGCGACTGGTAGGAGCGCCTCCGGGTTATGTGGGTTATGAAGAAGGCGGGCAGCTCACCGAGAAGGTGCGCAGAAAACCCTATTCGGTAGTGCTTCTTGACGAGATCGAAAAGGCGCATCCCGATGTATTCAATATCCTGCTCCAGGTGTTGGATGACGGTATACTGACCGACTCACTGGGCCGTAGGGTGGATTTCCGGAATACCATTATAATCATGACCTCCAATATCGGGGTAAGAGACCTGAAAGACTTCGGATCCGGAATCGGTTTTGCCACGAAGGCCCGTATGGAGAGCCAGGACGACCTGGTGAAATCGACCATTCAGAATGCCCTGAAGAAGTCATTCTCACCGGAATTCCTTAACCGTCTCGATGATGTCATCGTCTTTAACTCGCTGACTCGGGACGATATCTTTAAGATTATCGATATTTCGCTGGGTAAGCTGTTGTCCAGGATTCATAACCTCGGCTATATGTTGGAACTGACCGAAACGGCCAAATCTTTCCTGTCGGAGAAAGGCTACGATCAGCAGTACGGTGCCCGTCCGCTGAACCGGGCCATCCAGAAATATGTGGAAGATCCGCTGGCCGAAGAGATCCTGCGGGGTTCTTTGAGCGAAGGAGATACCATCCTGGTGGATCATGTGGAGAATGAAGAAAATCTGAAATTCTCGAAGAAATCGAAGATAGAAGAAGTGGAGCAGTAAGGCGAGTAGGAGACTAAAAAAGAAGCGGTCTGAAAGGTTATACCTTTCAGACCGCTTCTTTTTGTTTGGGTACCCGCACTATTCGTACCTCAGATACACCCATTCATGATCTGTGCCATTCCGGTTTATTCTTTTTATAAACTCCGTATCCGTGAGTTTTGCAATCGAAAAAACCTCCCCTCCCCATTCAATTTTGGTATTGTTCTCAAGCAAGGCATATTCGTAGGTTAATCTGTGCGGCCCGCTGCAGGTGTAATCAGGCTCTCTGATGAATCCGTCAATTTCTAAAGTCCCGTTTTCAAGAAATCGCATAGTGGTCTGCTTATTACAGCCATAACCCTCCTTGCCATCTATGGAGAAGAAGTACCAGGGCTTAGCGGTTAAAATACCTTTGACATCTTTTACCGGATCACCTTCGCTTTCACATGATATCAGAGCAGATAGCAGAAGAATAAGGATGCTTGGAATTAATTTTGGGTTTTTCATCGTGAGTAGTATTTAAGTTAATTTTAGTAGTTTTCCTTTAAGACGGAATACGGTGGCATTTATTATCGGGTTATTTCACTTTTAAGGGAAATTTAATTCGTGAGCGGGTCTTAATAATTCAATAAGGTCCGGTCAATCAATTCGTCGCCTTTAAATACAAGTATCCAGATTTTTCCATAATCATTATCATCCATAAGGGGAAATTCATTTTTTCCGATCAGGGCATTCACCATCGGAGGAACGGTGTTGGAATGTCCGGCGATGATGATCGTTTTGCCTTTGTTTGCCTGGATGATGGCGGAAATACCATTTTTATCTCCCGGGTTATACGTCATTATTTCTTTCTTATTGGCTTCTGCCAGTACTGAGAGAGTTTCTTTCGTTCGTTTGTAGGGAGTAGCATAAAAGGCATTGACAGGAAGATCTTTCAATAGTGCGGCAAGGAGTGCTGCTCTTTGCTTACCCCTTTCTGACAGGGAAGGATCACGAGGGTCATCATTTGCTTTTTCGGCGTGTCTGACCAGGATGATTTTTGAAACCGGGTTTTCCTGGGCCCGGGCATTTGTGTAAACGATAATGCAGAACAGAAAAATCAGGGTGCTTTTCATATCAGTATAACAGGTTTTAAGGCAGCTTAAGGCTCATTTTCCCCCTCAATGCCGGATGGTTTTTAAATTTGTTTCAGATGCCATTATATTAAATGGCTTATCATTCTTCTCAATAGTTAATCTTGTCTTCCTTTTTCCGCCATTCTTTAAAAAGATCTTCCCCCTTAGGTAAGGATATCTGCGTTAATTTCAAAGAAGTATGCGCGGGCTGTATGCCCAATTCCTTATAAATATGATTATCCGCAAAGCCGATGCTTTCTGCATCATTCCTTGAAGAGCAATAATAGACCTGCGAAATTCTGGCCCAGTAAATGGCCGATAAGCACATCGGGCAGGGCTCACAGGTGGCGTAAATGACGGCGTCGTCGAGATGAAAACTACCGGTAGCGGCGCAGGCATTACGTATGGCCATGACCTCGGCATGTGCTGTGGGGTCACAGGCAGAGGTCACCCGGTTGCACCCGTTGCCTAAAATGACCCCGTCGCGGACCACGACGGCCCCGAAGGGCCCGCCATAATTATTCCTTATCCCGTCAAAGGCATATTCAAACGCTTTCAGTAAGTAATCTTCGTGCTTCATGATCGTATAGGTTGAAGATGATGTTATTGTTTTACAAAATAATAAAAATATTTCGAATGCGGTGAATGAGGCAAAATTTTCTGACAAAGTCCCGGAGGGAAAAAGCAAAGAACAGAGCAACCATTGTCACCCTGACCCCGAACTTTCACTTGCCTCTCGACACCTACTTTGGCAGAGTTCGAACTTCCGTTCTCGTTGATGCCGGGCCGCGCAGGCTCGAGGTGACAACTCCCTACCCGGAACTTTTATCCAAATGAAATGATAATTCAGAAAGCTGTCGCAACATTCCCTGTTTTTTGTAATTTTGGACTCGATTTACAAAATTACCCGTGAAGCTATTCAGACTTTTGCTGCTCCTGGTTTCGTTCCAGACCTTTTCCCAGAGCCTCTCTCCGCAGGCGCAGGTTTCCCTGCTGACCATTTCTCCCGGCGATGAGCTGTATTCTACCTTCGGGCACAGCGCTATCCGGGTTAGTGACCCGGCGCAGTTTATTGACTTCAATTATAATTACGGTACGTTTGACTTCGAGTCGCCCGGATTTTACATGAAGTTTTTGCGCGGGTATCTCAACTACATCATTTCTTCGCACAATTCCTATGTGGAAATGGAGTACTGGAACCGTACAAACCGCCTGATCACCGAGCAGGTGCTGAATCTTTCGCCCGATCAGAAGCAGCGGGTATTCGACTATTTACAGAACAACCTGCGGCCGGAAAACCGCACCTACCGGTATAAGTTCTTTACGGACAACTGCAGTACCCGCCTGAGAGATGTGCTGCAGGCGGCTTGTGGTGACAGCCTGGTATTTGACCCAAAGCTGAATGCCGACAGCACTTACCGGCAGTGGATCGATAAGTATGCGCATGAAAACGGGAAACAATGGGCGGATTTCGGAATGGACCTGGCCATCGGAACAGGGTCGGATCAGAAAACCGGCTGGGCGGATGCCATGTTTATCCCGGATAACCTGATGGAGGCTCTGGATGCAGCTTATATCCATACCCCCTCCGGGACGGAGAAGCTTGTGATGCAAAAATATGACCTGAACCAGATCCGTCCGGAAGAAAAGAAAGGGGCCGGGTGGCCACCTGTGTGGTTTTTCATGGCCTTGTTTTTCCTGACCGTGCTGTACACGGTTTTTCAGAATAGCAAAAAGGGGCGCGGGTTGCTATTCGACCGGGTATTCTTTTCGGTTTTGGGCCTGGGAGGCTGGATACTCTTCCTGCTATGGTTCTGTACGGATCACGGGGTTACCCGCAATAACCTTAGTATTCTCTGGGCCTCGCCGTTGTTGTTTCCCGCAGCACTGGCTTTAGGGAAAAAGAAATGGGCCGCTGTTTTCATGGCGTTGTATACCGGGAGCTTCGTGCTGTATGCCGTTTATGTGGCCTTTACCTGGTTTTTCACCGGTTTTGATACCCTGAACGGCCTGTTGTTCCTTCTGCTGATGATAGCGGTACGTTTGATTTACATTTATAAAATGAAATACATTGGATTTAGAAAAGGTTAGAGACCTCCTGAAAACCACGGCGCAGAATGCCGGACGTTTTATCCGGGAAGAGTCGCTGCGGTTCAACACGCAGGCCATTGAATACAAGGAGATCAACAACGTGGTCTCATACGTTGACAAGGAAGCGGAAAAGATGATCGTGGAAAGCCTGTCCGGGATGGACGCCACGATCGGTTTTATCACCGAAGAAGAGACGGCCGTTACCCGCGATCGCGACGGCTATAACTGGATCATTGATCCGCTTGACGGTACCGCCAATTTTGTTCACGGCGTGCCGCATTACTCCGTCAGTCTCGCTTTGGCCCGGGGAAAAGAGGTGCTGGCCGGGGTGGTGTATCATATTCCGGCTGATGAGACCTATTGGGCCCTGCAGGGCGGCGGCGCCTGGAAAGGTGAGGGCAGGCTAAGCGTTTCGGCGGCCGCCAGGCTGCAGGAGACGCTGATGGCCACGGGCTTCCCCTATTACCGTTTCGAAGAGATGAACAAATACATTAAGATCCTGGAAGAGCTGATGCAGAATACGCACGGGCTCCGGCGGTTCGGTTCGGCAGCGCTGGACCTCGCCTATGTGGCGGAGGGCCGGTACGACGGTTTCTTTGAGTATAACCTCAACAGCTATGATATGGCGGCAGGGGTTTTGCTGGTGAAAGAAGCAGGAGGGAGCGTGACGGATTTTTCAGGCGGTGATAACTACCTTTTCGGTGGCGATGTGGTGGCCGGAGGACCAAGTCATGAAGAATTATTGCAGGTAATTAAAAAATATTGGTAAATGGAACATTTGGTATACCCTATCGGGCGATTTGACAAAACACGGGAGTACGCTTTTGAGGAGGCTCCGGCAGCATTGGATTATCTGGAAAACTTCCCCGTCATATTAAGGACTGAGGTGGAAAACCTGGCAGCGGAAGATCTGGAGAAAATTTACAGACCCGGTGGCTGGAATATCCGGCAGGTGGTTCATCACCTGGTCGACTCGCACATGAATCTGTATATTCGCCTGAAGCGGTCGCTCACCGAAGATACCCCCCACGTTACAGGCTACCGGGAGGATCTGTGGGCGGAAGAGGCGGATTATTTCATGAATCTCGAAAACCCGCTTCAGCTTTTGTCACTATTGCATGCCCGTATTGTTCATATTTTCAGAACTATGGACCCCGAGAGCTATAACAAAACCTACTATCATGTGGGATATAAGGCAGATTATGTATTGCGAAACGTACTTCATCTTTACCGCTGGCACAGTGAGCATCACCTGGAGCATATACGCCTGGCGCTGAAAAGTTAGCGCCGACGCGGGCTCAGTTAAATGTAGCCTCGCGGATCAACTCCTCCGACTTTTCTTTTCCCAGGTATTTATCGATCAGAAAATGAAGCAGGTAGATCACCGGGGTTACCAGGATGGCCACTGCAAATTTGTACATATAATTGACCGATCCTACCGCCAGGATCTGTTTGATATCCCAGTTTCCGAACAGGTAAAAGGCGATGAAAATCACGATAAAGCTGTCCAGGAGCTGTGAAAATACGGTAGAGCCCGTAGCCCTAAGCCAGATGTGCTTGTTTTTGGTAAGTAAACGAAGCTTTTTAAAGATATAGGCATCGGCGATCTGACCGATCAGAAAGGCCGTGATGCTGCCCAGGATGATCCCCATGCCGGAGTTGAGGATAATCGAATAGGCATTGTTTATATTTAAGGGATGTCCCTGGGCATCGGTTTTGTTTAATTCTACCCAAAAATCAGCGGGGGGCAATACCGATGCTCCGTACAGCACAAAAAACGTGTACGCTATCAGCACTGTGGTGATGTAGGAAATCATTTTTACGCCTTTGACCCCGTAGTACTCGTTAATAATGTCAGAAATTATAAAGACTATCGGCCAGTTTAATACCCCGGCAGACATGTTAAAGTCCAGTTTGAAGCCCAGTATATTAATCTGGGCAGGAGGGAGGCCCAACGCGGCTTCAAGTGAGAAAATTTTAGAGCCGATAATTTCAGCCGTAACCGCATTGGTTACAAAAAAACCGCACAGGATAATAAAAAGGATGTTTTTTCGGGTGTTCATAAGGTAGGGAATTATACAGGGTTTAACCGTCAGCTTTTAAACACCGACAAATATACTCTCTACCCGCTTCTCCAACCCAAATTAAGTGTTAGAAATTTGGGTTTAATAGCCCATTCTGAGAATTTCATCCGCTACAAGCCTGTTAACGAGCTCTGAGGGATGGGCATCGTTGTTGTTAACCAGTGTTTTGCTCAGGGGAAGATCTTTTATCAAAGTGCCGACATCGAGAATTTTGATATTTTTTGACTCAAAAAATAACCTGATTTTCTTCATGTAAAGTTCGTCACTGCTCTCAAGGTTCTGAAGAAAAGGGAAAAGGATGATCACCAGTTCTGCCGCGTTATCATTGGCAAAGTCTATAAATTTGGTTAAATCATTATAGTGGTCCTGCAGCGTTTTCTCCGAACTGTAGGCTTCTTCCAGGAAATCCCAATAATTAACAGAGTCAGTTCTCGGGAAAAGCCAGTAAAAATAATCAAGAAAATAGGATGACCTGACCACAGGATTCAGAAAAGCGGGTAAATCAGAGTACGGATTGAAGAAGCCTTTTAAATTCACATTATTGTTTATGGCCGCTATGTCAATATCATTTCCATAGTATTGAAGAAAGATATTGTCAGGTTTTACAGAAGAGTTACGGATAAAGTCTTCCATGTATCTGAATTCCTGTTCAGTATCTATCGCACTGATCCCCAGATTATATACATTAATGTCCTGGCTGTTTTCAGAAACAAGGTTGGAGTACCTGTCTTTAACGTTTTTGATGCCAAACCCCGCAGTAAAGGAGTCTCCGACAAAGAAATATGTTTTTTTTGAGGTGTCGTGTTCAATAAGGTCGTCTCTGTATCCGTACAGGTTTATGGGTTTCCAATACATTTTAAACCACAGCCTGGAAGCATTGGTATAATCGAAAGTGTGTGTACGGGGGATGAACATAAATGTAATCTCCAGAATTAAAAGAAATACAAACAACATCAAACCGGAAATGGAGAGGGTCTTAAGGATCTCGGTCGTTTTTGTATTCTCAAGGATATGTTTAATAAAGACGAAAATCTCAATGATAAGAAAGAGGATCAGAATAACGCGGATGCCGTGATTAACGCTACTAAGCTCAAGGTGTGTGAAGTAGCCAATCAGGTAAATCAGGAAAAGAAATTTTACCAATGCAAAAAGATAAGTTCTCATAGCAAGGTAGCATGTTATTGAAGTAATGATTAAGGCATGATGTCATACAGTTTTTCTATACAAAGAAATGAAAACTACCATTAAGAGGGATTAAAACGAGGTTAGGATTGGTTAGTCAGAAAATAAAAACCGGACGAAATATTTAAAATTTTATGAAAATACAGGGGAAAGGGCGTTCTTTGATTGAAATTAAACACAAAGTAATATGCAAAAACTGCTTAAAGCTATTTTAGCCGGCTGGGGAGCCAAAAAATTTGGAGGCGGGTGCTTCGGGACGATAATCGTCTTCTTATTGATCTGGTGGCTATTGGGTAAGTTCGGGATGTAAACCCGTTGAAAAATCAGAAGATGTCTAAAAAGTACACCAAATGCTGTGTTGTTTCCGGGGATATATACTACAGTATACTTCATCGCTCTCCTTCTCAACGCTCTGCATTTTGAAACACTTTTTAAACATCTTCTCCGGCCATAAGCAACTAATACTTTTGAGACGGCCGCTTTAATTTCCGGCCTTCCAGTATACAAGTAATTTTTGGAAAACCCGCAATGGATTTTTTCCGGTTTTTTTCTGAAAGCCAGAGAAAACGGAGATAAAAATCTGAATTTTAAGGAAATGTTAATACACAGTATCAGTTTGTGGAAATGTGGATTAGCGGTGGGTTATACGATTAAACAATAAAGCGAAAAAACAGGATGAATCTATCCTGAATATGTCTATTCTGTTGATTTTTTTTAGTAATTTATTGATATTGAGCATTCTGTTTCCGGCTCGAGTTGTGTATAACATTTTGGATATTTTGAATGGAAAATATCAATTTTCAGGCTTTTCTTCTACATCCTGCCTTTAAAATCTTATCTTTGGTTTGTCTTTTTTGCGTGATTAGCCTGTTTAAAAAAATATGCAAATAACTCTCGTTCCTACTCCTATAGGAAACTTAAAGGATATTACGCTCCGGGCACTGGAAGAGCTGAGATCAGCTGATATTATTCTGGCTGAAGATACGCGTACTACGGGAATTCTGTTAAAGCATTTTGAAATTTCCAAACCGTTGCAGAGTTACCACATCTTTAACGAGCATAAAACCGTACAAAAGGTTATAGACTCCATAAAATCGGGTAAAAAGATAGTACTGGTATCCGATGCCGGAACTCCCGGTATTTCCGACCCGGGTTTTCTCCTGGTGAGGGCCTGTCTTGAAAATGAGATCGACGTAACCTGCCTGCCCGGGGCCACAGCCTTTGTTCCGGCACTGGTGATGTCGGGCCTGCCTTCCGACGCTTTTGTTTTCGAGGGGTTTCTGCCTGTTAAAAAAGGACGGCAAACGCGGCTGCATGCACTGAAAGAGGAACCAAGAACCATGATCTTCTACGAGTCGCCGCACCGGATCCTGAAGACCCTTGAGCAGTTCAGGGAGGTTTTCGGAGGGGACAGGAGGGCAGCAGTCAGCCGGGAGATTTCCAAGATGTATGAAGAGACGGTTCGGGGTACTTTGTCAGAAATTCTTACTATTTTTGCAGACAAAGCTCCTAAAGGGGAGATCGTGATCGTTATTGAAGGAAATAAAAATTAACCTGACAAATATGAGATTTGAAAACAAGACCGTTTTAATCACCGGAGCATCCCGGGGTATAGGAAGAGCTATTGCGGAAGAATTTGCCAAAAACGGCGCTAATGTGGCTTTTACCTATCTGTCGTCGGTAGAAAAAGGGCAGGCGCTTGAAAAAGAACTGGGTGCTTATGGCACGCGCGTGAAAGGATACCGTTCCGATGCCTCACAGTTTAGCGATGCCGAGAGCCTGGTAAACGACGTGGTAGCAGATTTCGGTCAGGTTGATGTTTTGATCAATAATGCGGGAATCACCCGCGACACCCTGCTTCTCCGCATGACAGAGGAGCAATGGGACGAGGTTTTGCGAATTAACCTGAAGTCGGTGTTTAATCTCACCAAAGCGATTTCAAGACCTATGATGAAAGCCAGAGCAGGTTCTATTGTCAATATTTCTTCGGTGGTGGGTCTGATGGGAAATGCCGGACAGGCCAATTATGCCGCTTCCAAAGCCGGTATGATCGGTTTTACGAAATCGATTGCCAAAGAGCTGGGCTCCCGGAATATCCGCTGCAATGCCATTGCCCCCGGGTTTATCGAGACGGAGATGACCGGTGAGCTGAATGCGGCCCAACTGGAGGAATGGACCAAGTCCATCCCGTTGAAACGGCCGGGTCAGGGTACAGATATCGCCCGGGCATGTATGTTTCTCGCTTCTGATGACTCCGCTTATATCACCGGGCAGGTGCTGGTGGTAGATGGAGGCCTCTTAATGTAATGCATCCGATATGAAATCAGAAATCGTTTCCCAAACTCCCGGCTGGTATATTTTGCTGTGTCTGGGTTTGGGGATCGCTCTTGCAGCTCTCTACTATATAAAAGCATCTGTTTTCAGCCGCAACCAGAAACGGGCATTGGCTGTGGTAAGGGGTATGCTGGGGTTTCTGACGGCATTTCTCCTGTTAAATCCGCTGATCAAAACCGTCAATTCCCTTATTTTAAAGCCTAAGGTAGTGGTGCTGGTCGATAATTCCCGCTCCATGCGGTCGGGCGGAGACCTGAAGAAGGCCGGAGACGGACTGGAGGCGCTCCGCAACGATATCGCAAAAAAGGGATACGAGTTCGAGATCCGGAATCTTGACGACGCTGCAGTCACCGCTTTCATCCCGGATGCGTTTCAGGCCCGAAAGACCAACCTTTCTGCCGGTATGAATGCGGTCAGAAACAATTACGAAGGGCAGAATCTCAGTGATGTCATCCTGTTTTCAGACGGTATCATCAATGACGGCGTCTCGCCTGTTTTTCAGAAATACCCGTTTCGCGTCCATACAATAGGTTTCGGTGACTCTACCCTGAAGCGCGATGCCTTCATTGCAGGGGTATCCGCCAATAAACTTGCTTATCTGGGAAATAATTTTACCGTAAGCCTGGATATCGGCTCCTACCTTCTTAGTGGACGGGCCGCGCGCGTAGAGATCAGAGATACGGAAGGAAAGATTCTGGATTCCAGGACACTGCGCTACGGATCGGAGGAAACCTTCGAAAGCGTGAACTTCCAGCTTCCTGCCCGGGCCGTAGGAAAGCAAAGGTTCGTTGCCCGGCTGCAGGTGTTGGACGGAGAGCATTCTGCGAAAAACAACCAGCGGGAATTTGTGGTGGATGTGGTGAACGGAAAAGAAAAGATCCTGTTACTGGCTTGTGCTCCGCATCCGGACATTAAAGCCATAAGGAGTATTATTGAAAAGAATGAACTCTTTGAGATACAGATCAGAATAATGCAGGAAAGCGATGTTTCGTCTGTAATGAACGAAACGTTTGATGTGCTGATCCTGCACCAGTTTCCGGATGCTGCCCAATTACATAGCCGTTTCCTGGGAACCCTGCTGGCCAGGCAGAAACCCGTTTTCTTCATCCTGGGCAGCAAATCCGACCTCTCGTATTTTAACGGTATGCAGAATATTGCAGGGGTACAGGCTCAGCTCGGAAAAACGGATAAAGTGACCTCAAAGGTCAATCCTTCCTTCAGCCTGTTCAACATTAGCCAGAACCAGGCATCTTTGATCGCCGATCTCCCGCCGCTGAATGTGCCTTTCGGGAATTACGTACTTCAAACGGGCTCTGATGTGATCCTGGGGCAATACGTTTCGGGAATCAATACCTCCCGGCCTTTGCTGGCCGTTAACCTGACGGGAACCCGGAAAATGGCGGCTTTCCTGGGCGATGGCCTCTGGCAATGGCGGATGGAAGAATTTGCCATGACCGGAAGCCACGAGAGCCTGGACGACCTCATCCTGAAAACGCTGCAACTGATTTCGGTCAGGGAGGAAAAAGGAAAGCTGCGGGTATACCCGGTAACGGATGTTTTTGAGGTGGATCAACGCGTAAGTTTTGTAGCAGAGGTCTATAATGAGATATTTGAGAGAATTTTCGACCAGAATATTCGTTTAAAGGTTAAGCCTCAGGGCGGTACGGAGAAAGTGTATGATTTTACGATCAGTGAAGGGACCTCGCGGTTCGAGCTGTCAACTTTGCCGCCTGGAGTTTACACCTATGAGGCGAGTGCTAAAGTATTGGGAAAGGAGGAGGTTTCCAACGGGCAGTTCGTGGTGTCGGATACGGATCTGGAAACCCAGAATATCACGGCCGATTTCAGCCTGCTCCGGACGCTTGCCCGCGAAAACAACGGTGATTTTGTACATGCCGACCACATTATTGAACTACGGCACAGCCTGGAGGAGAAAGGGCTGATCAGCCGGGTAGTGGCTCAGGAAGACCTGAAAGATCTCATCAACCTGAGATGGCTGTTGACGATAATATTCGTTCTGGCCACGGTGGAGTGGGTGTTGAGGAAGTATTTCGGAAGTTATTAACCGGAATGATAATAGACATTTGTATAATTGTATAAGTTCATAAAAAATCCAAAAATTACTTTTATTGCGAAACAATACCTCATTTTTTAATTTAGTGTAACCCGGTGAAAAAGCTTTTTTTAATGGTATTGGCGTCGTTTCCTGTGATGGGACAAAACGCCGAAATTTTAAAGAAAATTCAGACAGCTATGATATTTGAAAAGAAACCGTCGGTGATCAGCATACCGGTAGATATATCGCTGGACGACCTGCAGAACCAGATCAATAAGGGGCTGCCCGACCTGATCTATGAGGACAACAGTTTTGCCGACAATAATTACGACGGACTGAAAGTAAAGGTATGGAGAAAAGGTAACCTGATCTTTACGGAGAACAAAGACGGTGTGCTGACCTACGAGGTACCTCTGAAAGTCTGGGCCCAGAAGGAGATCACCGTGTTGGGGATCTCTCAGGCGCCGAGTACCGACTTCGAGATCAAAATTAAATTTTCTTCCCGCTTCGGAGTCAATGAAGATTACCAGATTGAAACCCAGACCAAAGGGCTGAGCTTTACCTGGATAACGAAACCCGTACTGAAGTCGAGCCTGATAGACGTACCGATCGGACCCGTTATCGGCCGGGTAATCACCAGTAATTTACCCTTGTTTGCCGGACAGATCGACAACACCATCCGGGAAAACTATTCTCTGAAACCCTATATTATTGAAGCCTGGAACCTGGCCAAACGGCCCGTGCAGGTTTCGGAAGAGTACAATACCTGGTTCAGGGCTGATCCGGTGGAGGTGTATTTTACCCCGCTGCAGTCGGTAGGTACCAGCCTGAAGTCTGTTTTGGGCATCAAGATCTTTGTGGAGACTTTTGTAGGTACCCCCCTCTATACTCCTTCACTGGTAGTGGATGTACCCAAGCTGAAGACGGTGACTCATATCCCGGAAGAGTTTGATATCCAGCTTTTGAATGTGATCTCTTATGAAGAGGCCAATGCCATCAGCAAAAGGATGTTTATCGGGGAGGTTTTCGAGTTCAGTAACGGAAAATATAAGATCGAGGTGACCGATCTGGAAGTAGGGCATGAGAAAGAATACATCACGTTTAACATTCAGACCAAAGGCAGCTTCAAAGGACAGATCCGGATACAGGGGCTCCCGGTGTATGATCCTGAGCGGAAAATGGTGGTGCTGAAGAATGTGCAGCTGGATGTAAAAACAAAAAACCTGCTGCATAAGGCGGCTGCCTGGCTGCTGGAAGGTACACTGGAAAAACGGATCGCGCAGGAATTCGGGTTGCCGTTGAACGATATCATTGAATATTCCCGCAAAAGTGTGCACGAAACGATTAATTCGGAGTTTTCGAAGGGAGTCCGGATGAAAGGCCAGATCCTTTCGGTAGAGCCGGACCAGGTGATCGTGACCGATGAGGCTATTTTGGCGGTGGTGAATTCGCGGGCCAAAGTTCAATTGATCGTGAAAGGGATGTAGAGGAATGTTTCAAAACTACGCAGCAGTTTGCAATTTTTTGGGCAGCTTCTTTGTATTTTTGCAGCAGAAACAGGCCGATCTGTCGCTCCGGGTATTGCCCGGGGAGGAAAGTCCGAACAGCACAGAGCATCATGCTACCTAACGGGTAGGGGAGATTTGATCTCTACAGCCAGTGCCACAGAAAATTACCGCCTTTAGTCTGACTAAAGGTAAGGGTGAAAAGGAGGTGTAAGAGACCCCCACGTATATTGTGAAATATGCGGTTAAGGTAAACCTCATGAGCTGAAAGACCAAATAAACCGGCATTAAAGGGCTGCTCGCCCCGGCCGGAGGGTAGGTTGATGGAGGAGGCGGGTGACTGCTTTCCCAGATAAATGACAGAATAAAACAGAATTCGGCTTACGGGCCTGTTTCCATTTATTAAAAAAGGCTGCCGGTTAACCGGCAGCCTTTTTTTGTTTATATCTTGTTTTTGTGGGGGATCAGGAGCTTCTCCCCACGCTGGGCATGATTCTTTTTCTTGCCGTTGGCTGCCATCAGGGCCTCTACACTGATCCCGTATTTATTGGCCACCACCCGCAGGATGTCGCCGGGACCTACCGTATGTACAGCCTGAACCGGAACCTTTATTTTGGTTATCCCTATTTTTATGCCTCCCGGGTTAATATCCGGATTGAGGGCCTTGAGGTTATCGCTGTTGGTATTGAATTTATTGGCAATGCCGAAGAAGGTTTCCCCTTCTTTCACCACATGAACCGCTGTTTCACCTTTGTATGCAGATTTAACGGGGGTTGCCTCCGGCTTTTCAACGGGGGCAGGGGGAGGCGTGGTCTCCGTTTTCACTTCTTCCGCGATCTCTTCCCGTTCTTCGGCTATGGGAGTAGAAGTTTCTACCACGTCCGAATCGGTGTTGTCTGCCTTTTCCACGCTTTTCATATCGGTTATGTTAGCGGCATCATCTGACATCAGGTTCCATCCGGCATACAGCAGTAAGACCACTATTCCGAAAAGGATGGCCAGTACGATAGCCGGTGTGTTGTTGCCCGTGGGTTTGGGTTTACGGTTTCTCTCCTCGTTTCTCTCTTCAAATTCCATATTATTGAAAGCTGTTTTTAAGTTCTTTGTTCATCAGGACCACTTTTTCTTTGAGCTCTTCCTTATATTCCATGAGCTTCAGCGCGATAGACGGAGAGGAAGTGGCCAGAATCTGTACGGCCAGAAGACCGGCATTCTGTGCGGCATTGAGGGCTACCGTAGCTACGGGCACACCGGCGGGCATTTGCAGGATAGATAAAACCGAATCCCAGCCGTCGATGGAGTTCCCGGACTTCACCGGAACGCCAATTACGGGCAGAATGGTACAGGAGGCCACCATACCCGGCAGGTGAGCGGCCCCGCCGGCCCCGGCAATGATCCCCTTCAGCCCTCTTTCCACCGCGGAGGAGGCGTATTCCACCATTTTCTGCGGGGTACGATGAGCCGAAACGATCTCAATTTCGTAGGGAACATCAAATTTCGCCAGTATATCTGCCGCACCCTGCATGATCTTCAGGTCGGAAATACTCCCCATTATGATCCCTATCATTTCTTCCTTGATATTACTTTGAGATTTTTCTGTACAAAATTGACCTTTTCTTTTAAGTTTTCAAAATCTGGGGCCAAAATACTCACGTGTCCCATTTTGCGGAAAGGTTTGGTTTGCTTCTTTCCGTAAAAGAAGGGGAAGGCATCTGCTATTTCCAGGATCTTATCCAGCCCCTGAACTTCCGCTTCGCCGGTATGGCCTTCTTCGCCCAGGATATTGACCATGGCCGCCAGTGAAAAAGGGGTGGTGTCGCCCAGCGGCAGCCCGAGGATGGCCCGCCAATGCTGATCAAACTGGGATACGGCGTTGGCCTTTTGGGTATGGTGGCCGCTGTTGTGCGGCCGGGGGGCTACTTCGTTCACCAGGATATCGCCGTTGCGGGTAAGGAACATCTCCACAGCCAGCAGCCCGGTTATTCCGAAGGCTTCTGCCGTTTTTCGGGCTATTTCTTCCGCTTCTTCGCCGATCCTTGCCGTTATATCGGCCGGGGAGAACTGGTACTCGACCAGGTTGGCCACCGGATGAAATACCATTTCCACAGCAGGAAAGCACCGGGTCTCACCCCGGCTGTTGCGGGCCACGATCACGGCCAGCTCTTTTTCAAAGTCTACAAATTTTTCCAGGATGCCGTCGGCATCAAAGGCTTTGTGCAGGTCGGCCGGGGTTTTGAGCAGCTGTACCCCTTTTCCGTCGTATCCGCCCACCGACAGCTTATTGACGGCCGGAAGAAATTCTGCATGACGGACCACTTCTTCCCGGTTTTTCACCTGAAGAAAAGGCGAGGTGGGGATCCCGTGTTCTGCCAAAAACTGTTTCTGGGTGCTTTTATTTTTGATGGTTTCGACCACGGCAGGTTGAGGGAAAACCGATTTTCCTTCTTTTTCCAGCTGTTTCAGAGCTTCGATGTTGACGTTCTCAATCTCTATGGTGATCACATCCAGGTCTTTCCCGAAGGCGTATACGGTGTTATAATCGGTGATGGGGCCGCATACAAAACGCGAAGCAATGCGTGAACAGGAACATTCCGGATCAGGGTCTAAAACTTCGATATGGAGGTCAAGGTCAAGGGCGGTCTGGATCAGCATTTTTCCCAACTGTCCGCCGCCCAGTATACCTATTTTTAAGCTTTGAATCATGATTAATGTAGTATCTTGCAAAATAAGGGGAAAAGGAGCAGAAAACCTTGGTGGGTAGGGGGAAATTAGTAGTGAGTAGAGAGTAGTGAATTACGGGTTCCCGGTATTGGGTTTTAAGGAAATTTATATTTTGTTTGTATATATGAAATATCCATATGAATAGTTTTCTGGGCCAGGCGGCCGCTTACATTTTTGAAAAACATGAACTGAGTGCCCTTCAGGAGCTGAAGATCGTATTACCCGGCCGGCGGGCGGCCCTCTACTTCCGGAATGAACTGGCGGGGTTGTCGTCTATCCCCTTTTTTTCACCCGAGATCAGTTCTGTGGATGATTTTATCCAGGGGCTGTCGGGATTGCAGCGGATGGATCCCATTGATCTGTACTTTGAAAGCTATGAATTATGGAAATCGCAGGATCCCGGCCAGTCTTTTGAGAAGTTTCTGACCTGGGCGCCTGCGCTGATACGGGATTTTGACCTGATCGACTCGGCTCTTCTCGCCAATCCGCATCAGTTGTTCCGGTACATGAGTGAGGGAGAGGCACTCAGGCGCTGGGAGCTGGATCAGCATGAATTTTCACCGGCTACATCAGAATATTTTACGTTTTTTGACAAGATGGCGGTCATTTATGAGCGCTTGAACCGGGTTTTACCGGAGAAAGGACTCAGCTATACGGGACTGGCCTACCGGAAAGCGGCAGAGAAGATTCCGGAAAGCGGATTCTATTATTTTGTAGGCTTGAATGCCCTCAGCCGGGCCGAAGAAAAGATCATTACTACCCTCGTAAAGGCTAAACGGGCGGAATGTATCTGGGATTCGGATGATTTTTATATGAATTCGCACGATAAGGCCGGGAAAAAGCTGCGCGGCTACAGGAAATCGGGGCAATACGGCCGGTCGTGGAATCTCCAGGGGAATCTTCTTCAGGAAGCCGCCCGTGATGTACATGTTTATGCGCTGAGTTCCAAGACCCTTCAGGCGCGGCTTGCCACCGACCTGGCCGGGAGGTCCGTAGCCCAGAGCCATGCTTTGGTGGTGCTGGACGAGAACGATTTTCCCGCCCTGTTCATCCAGGTGCCCACGCTTGATTTCAAGGTCAATGTTTCCGGAGGTGCGGCCCTGAAAGGGTCTATGCTCATGCCCGTGCTGGAGATTCTTCTCCGCCTGATGGAAACGGAGGGCGAGACCCTGCGCATTGACCTGGTGCGGTCATTCATCGGAAATGAGATTCTGAAGAGTGTGCTGACCCATGAGGCCGGTGCGCAGCGCATGATGCAGCTGGAGAAGCAGTTGTCGCGAAGCACGCACCTGTATGTACTGCGCAAAGACCTTCAGTTGAAGGGCAGTGACCTGTTTCGGGCTGTACTGGACATCCGGGATCCTCTTTCATTTCTCGTGGGGACAGAGAAGGTTCTGGCCGCGTTGGCAGGATCCGAATCCGACGAATCATCGTTTGCCATAGCCCTGCTTCAAAAGCTGGAACTACTGAAATCCCGCGTGACGGGCGGACTTTCCGCCGCAGCTTTCCGGATATTGTTCAAAGAGCTGATCAAAAACCTTAGCCTTCCGTTTGAGAAGCAGCCGGATGCCCGTCTGCAGGTGATGAGCATGCTGGAAACCCGCTGTCTTGACTTCGAGGAAGTTACTTTTCTTTCTTTTTTAGAAGGAAACCTGCCTTCTGCTAAAAAGAATAACTCGTTTATACCTTTTGATGCCCTTACCTACTTTGATCTGCCTTCCTATTCGGACCAGGACGCCATCATGGCCTACCATTTCTTCCGGTTGCTGCAGCGGGCCCGTAAGGTAAACCTTTTGTATACAGTGGATACGGGCACGGGCGTGGGCCGTAAGGAACGTAGCCGCTTTTTGTATCAACTGGAGGAAGAACTCCGGCCTGTTAATGAAAGAATGAGATTTTTTTATCCTGAAGTGCTGCTTTCTGCTACTTCAGACACACCGGTTATATATCCTATACGGATTCACAAAACAGCGGAGATCCTGCATAAGATCAGGGTATTCCTGGAGCAGAAAGGCCTGAGCGCCACCTCGTTGAACGAGTATTTTAACGGAGAGCCGGGCTTTTACTGGAAATATATTGAAAGGATAAAAGGGAAGGAGACCGATGACGCTGCTATAGGACATAATATATTCGGTTCCATTGTGCATTATGTACTGGAAAAGACGGATGAGCCTTATATTGGTGCTTTGATTACCAGGGAGATACTGGAAAACCAGAAGCGATATGCCCTCGACAATTTTGATACCTTATTGAAGCATAGCCAGCCCGATTTTGACTTTGAGTATGGTCTCAATGCGGTATTGAAGACCCTGGCGAGGGAATTGACCGGCAAGTACTTTGATAAGCGCCTCCGGGAGTTTACAGAACCTTTTTATATTGAAGGACTGGAAAAGAAGTATGAAACCACGATCGAGGCAGATGGTGTGCAGGTGAAGCTTCAGGGAACCCTGGATAAGATAGAAAGGCATGGCGATCAGCTGGTAGTGATCGACTATAAAACGGGTGATGTGGACCCGGCGAAGATCCGGTATCCGTCCGGGAAAAAAGACCTTTCACTGGACGAGTACCTGAGGTTACAGGATAGGGATAAGTTCAGGCAGTTGTTGCTCTATAAATTCCTGATAAGTGAAATATATGGTAAAAATGCGAAATACGAATTCAAATTTTACTCTTTTAGACGATTAGATAGTAATTTAATTTTAGAAGTAGAGAACCATACAAGTGAAGAGATACTGGGGGCTGTTCATCACCTGATCACCACTGTAGTACGGGACCTGCTGGATACAAAAAAACCTTTTTCTCCGGATCCGGAGAAAAAGGTCATGGAGTATTCTGATTTTGCAGATCTGCTTTCTTAAGCTTCGATCAATGTTTTTAAAGAACCCTGATAGAGCTCTGCAGCTTCTGCTGAACTAAGTATGGTCTCATCATTTACCCTAAAGTCTTTTTCCCTGACGTTACCCAGCAGGGTGACGGGAACCCCGGCACCGGCGATCGTCTTTTCAAACTTCGCGTTGTCGCTTACACTGACGATCACCCTTCCCTGCGCTTCGCCAAACCAGTAGGCATCTGTTCTTTCCGATCCGGCGTTTACTTCAAATCCGAGATCATTTACCAAGGCAGATTCAGCCAGAGCCACAAATAAGCCGCCATCAGAAAGATCATGCGCTGAAGCCACCGCCTTTTCACGGATCAGTTTCCGGATAAGCTGCTGCATTGCAAATTCTTCTTCCAGGTCGAAATAAGGGGCCGGTGAGGCCTTCACTCCCCGGTAGGAATAGAGATACTCGCAAGAAGCCAGGTCTTCTGCCGGCTTACCCACGAGGTAAATCGTATCGCCCGGTTGGGTGAAGGCCAGCGTCATTTTATTGTTCAGATCCTCGATCAGCCCCAGCATTCCGATGGTAGGGGTGGGAAATACCGGGCCGTCATCGGAGCTTTGGTTATAGAAGCTCACGTTTCCGCCGGTAACAGGCGTATTGAATTTCAGGCAGGCAGTCGACATCCCTTTTACGGCGCCCACAAACTGCCAGTACACTTCCGGGTTATAGGGATTTCCGAAGTTGAGGTTGTTGGTAATGGCCAGGGGCTCGCCGCCGGAGCACACGATATTCCGGGCGGCTTCCGAAACGGCGATTTGCGTTCCTTTTTCGGGGTCGGCGTTCACATAGCGGCCGTTACAGTCCACGGTGATCACGATCCCTTTGTTCAGGTCGCCTTTTTCGGTGGTACGTATCCGCACCACTGCCGCGTCGCTCGCGTGATTGGTGCTGGCATTGGCGGTACCTACCATGCTGTCGTATTGTTCATATACCCACTTTCTGGATGCAATGTTGGGATGCGTCAGCAGGTAGCGGGCCACGCTTTGAAACTCTTCCGTATCTTTGATATCGGGGACCGAAGCGGCATTGAACTTCTTAAATTCCCGGAAGTAGGCCGGTTCACGATACTCCCTGTGATATTGAGGGGCGCCTCCGCCCAGCACCAGGTCGTGGGCCGGTACATCGGCGATCAGCTTACCCTGCTGGAAAAAATGCAGCCGTTTGGTATCGGTCACTTCACCGATCTTCTTACAGTGCAGGTCCCATTTCTCAAAAATACCTTCAATGATGTCTTCTTTTCCTTTCTCTATCACTACCAGCATCCTTTCCTGGGATTCGGAAAGGAGGATCTCCCAGCCGTGCATATTTTCCTGGCGTGTGGGCACCTCATCGAGGTTGATGATCATGCCGTGTTCGCCTTTTGCGCTCATTTCCGAAGTAGAGCATATGATACCGGCGGCGCCCATATCCTGGATGCCGATCAGGTAACCCGAGTTAATGATCTCCAGGGTAGCCTCCAGGAGCAATTTTTCCATGAAAGGGTCGCCCACCTGTACGGCGGGCAGCTTTTCTTCCGATTTCTCGGAAATATCTTCCGACGCAAAGGTAGCGCCGTGAATCCCGTCTTTCCCGGTGGCCGAACCTACGATATATACGGGGTTTCCCACGCCGTAGGAGGTAGCCGAAGCCTGCTTGCCCACTTCAAGAATCCCGGCCGAAAAGGCATTGACCAGCGGGTTGGTATTATAACAGTCGTCGAAGTACAATTCTCCGCCCACGGTAGGCACACCGAAGGCGTTACCGTAGTCGCCGATTCCTTTCACTACGCCTTTCAGCAGCCTCCGGGTCTTAGGCAGGTTCAGGTTACCGAAGCGCAGGGAGTTTAACTGGGCGATGGGCCGGGCTCCCATGGTGAAAATATCGCGGTTGATGCCGCCCACCCCCGTGGCTGCGCCCTGGTAGGGCTCCAGCGCCGACGGGTGATTATGCGATTCAATCTTAAAGCTGCATGCCAGGCCGTCGCCTATATCGATCAGGCCGGCATTCTCTTCCCCGGCTTTGGCCAGCATCTTATCCGAGTCTTTCGGTAAGGTTTTCAGCCATACAATGGAGTTTTTGTAGGAGCAATGCTCCGACCACATCACCGAGAAGATAGAAAGCTCGGTAAAATTGGGATCTCTGCCCAGTATTGATTTTATTTTATCAAATTCTTCGGGTAAAAGACCCAGCTTTTTGGCGGTGTCTACGGTAGGCAATGATTCGGTATGTTCCACTAGATACAATTTTCTTGGTGCAAAGTTAGCGCTTGAATACGACTCAAAAAAGTTGAAGAAGATTTTAATGGCAAAATCCCTGAGAATAAGGGTTTTTCTCAAAATTGAGTCCTGGGTAGTCAAAAAAAGCGAAGGCGGCTATTGCCTGAAGAGAAAAAACAGCTATCTTTGCATCCGATTTAACGGAAACGTTAATCAAAGAGAGATGGCAGAGTGGTCGAATGCGGCGGTCTTGAAAACCGTTGACTGTTACAGGTCCGGGGGTTCGAATCCCTCTCTCTCTGCATAGCATTTAAAGCGCTGATTATCAGCGCTTTTTATTTTTTAGTGGAGGAGAGTGTCGAACACTTGATCCGATTTCAATCTTTAATACAAAAATCCGAAAATCCAGAGAGGAAGCTGTGACACGGGATATTCCGTATCATCGGCCACGATGTAGCCATTGGGAATATGCTGCAATTGTTTATTGCCTTTGCTTCTGCCGCCCACTTCAAAAACATAATTTTCGTCAACCAGGAAATCACCGTGTGACGGATAAGTCAGTTGATGCCCTACCCGCAGCTGGGAGGCAAAGAAAGTTTCGCGTAGGTTCCCTTTGTCCGGCTCGCCGGGATGAAGTGCATAGGCCAGGTTTGTGTTGTCAAGGTAAATCTTCTCCGGCTTTTGCAGGATAGCAACGCTGATCCCGGCAGGGTAAAGCTGACGAATAAGCCTTGCCTGTTCCAGAAAATGAAGGTAAGAGTTCACGGTGTTCCGATGTATATCGCTTTTTTCAGCCAGCATTTTTAAGTTGGGCTTAAAAGGCACATTGGCTGATAGGACATATAGTAACTGAAGCATTTTTTTTGCATTGCGGATATCGAAGTCGTGAAGCTCGGCCATGTCATATTCCACAATGGTACGGATAAGCTGGTTGAGCCGGCTGTTATAGCCTTCTTTATCCTCCAGTGAAAAGGGATAATAGCCAAACTGCAGGTAATCACGGAAATGCTGTAATGGTCTGAAGTCAGTGGGAAAGTTACGGCGCCATTCCCGGGCACGAGATATCAGCGTATCCAAAGAAATGGGATGAAAGGCCCCTATCTCTGAAAATTCAAGAAACTCCCGGTAGGAAAGGCCAAACAGTTCGTACATAAGAGCTCGACGACTAAGATCAGCTTCCTGCCTGACGATGTCTATAATCGATGAACCGGTGAAGACAATACTCAGATCGGGATAAAAATCATACAGATTTTTGATATGGGTGCCCCATCCCGGGTATTTGTGTACTTCATCGAGAAACAAATATTTTCCACCCTGCCGATAGAATTTCTCCACTACTTGTGAAAGCTGGTGCACGGTAAAGTAAAGATCATCCAGTGAAAAATAAGCTGCCACTATAGGTGGGAGATCAAGGGATTTCACCGCTGAAGCAACATAGTGGTCTTTCCGGTGCCGCGGGCTCCTTTAATTCCTATCAAGCGGTTTTTCCAGTTTACCTGGTCGAAAAGGTAGCGGCGTTTCAGGGAAAGAGTACGCGTAACCAAACCTTCCGATTGCTGAAGCAGCTTTTCCATTTTGCACTTTTTAATATGCAAATATTAGAAAAATATGCATATCATAAAGTGCATTATTAGTGTTTCTCCAGACCCTGAATTGAAGCCATATCAAGTTCTGGAACATCTGGGGAAGAGTAGTTTACAGATATTGCGAGACTATCTCCTTCCTCCTTTGAACGACAGGACGGTATATATAAATGATCTGCAGAGAAATGTTAAACAAATAAGGGAGTCAGCGTATTTGGCTCATTTCTTCCTCTCATCCGATTTGATATAATAATAAAAACACATCAATATTCAATAATTTTACAACATCACCGTTTAATAAGAATATCACATCATTATTTAATAAGCTTAGCTCAAATAAATAATGAGACGCAAGGATGCATAATAAGACAGTAAAACAATGGCAACACCACGAGAGAAGTTTGTCGAGGCCCTTAAGTTTCTGAAAGGATTGCAGGACAAGGGCGTAGTAGCTATACATACTGAAGAAATTCCGAATAGAACATACAGGGAAATCCTCCTGAAGAATGGCTTTCTGAAAGATATAACCAAAGGCTGGTATATACCTTCTGACCCCGCGGAAAAAGAGGGAGAAAGCACAGCCTGGTACAGTTCCTTTTGGGAGTTTTGTGCTAAATTTCTAAACTACAAGTTTGGAGAAGGCTGGTGTCTGACAGCAGACCAGTCTCTCTTCATCCATGCTGGAAACAGGGCTGTACCACAGCAACTAATGGTTCGTACCCCACAAGGAAATAATCTGCCAACGCCCTTACCTCATCAAACTTCCCTGTTTAATTTACGTACAAGCCTCCCGCCGACTGAGATGCTTAACGTAGAAAATGGAATCAGGATGTATAATCTGCCCTCAGCATTGGTTTACAGCTCTCCCGGCATCTACAGTAGAAATGCCGTGGATGCCAGAACAGCCCTCTCTCTTATTCGCGATGCGTCTGAAGTGTTACTCATCTTATTGGATAATGGACACAGTACACTGGCAGGCAGGCTTGCAGGGGCATTCAGAAACATAGGTCGTGACCGGATTGCCGATCAGATTATAGAGACGTTGAAACAGGCAGGGTATGATGTACGCGAAGAAGACCCCTTTAAAGATAAGTTGAAAATTGCCCTTTCTGCCCGTGAACGCTCCCCTTATGTAAACCGGATCAGGCTGATGTGGTCGCAGATGAGGGAAACAGTGATGAGAAACTTTCCCGCAGTTCCTGAAATGCCCATCGACCGCGAAGCGTATATCAAAGACGTAGAAGATATCTATGCTACAGATGCTTATCATTCTCTTTCGATAGAGCGGTACAAGGTTACCCCCGAATTAATTGCAAGAGTGAGCAGCGGAGAGTGGGACAGCCGGGAAAACGAAGCTGACCGTAAACAAAGGGATGCGATGGCAGCAAGGGGATATTATCAGGCTTTTCAGGAAGTAAAGAGAACGATCACAGCCCTGTTGGCTGGAGCCAACCCGGGATTACAAGTCGAAAAAGATCATTCTAAATGGTACAGGGAACTGTTCGATCCCAGCGTGGCGGCAGGAATACTGAAAGCATCTGATCTGGCCGGTTACCGCAGTCACCAGGTGTATATCGGTAATTCAAAGCATGTTCCTTTAAATGTGGATGCGATGCGGGATGCCATGCCGACGCTATTTGAACTTTTGCACGAGGAACCTGAAGCATCGGTCAGGGCAGTTCTCGGACACTTTATTTTCGTCTTTATTCACCCCTATATGGACGGTAACGGAAGAATGGGGCGTTTTCTGATGAACACCATGCTGGCCTCCGGTGGCTATCCCTGGACAGTAATACCGGTGGAAAAGCGAAACGAATACATGCAGGCACTTGAACTGGCAAGCGTCGGGCAGGATATCGAGGCATTTTCCTCATTTATCAGTGATCTCGTTAGGGGAAGAATGGAAGGAAAAGCAATTTATTCTCCATCAAATTATCAATAATTCCCTTTGTTAAACAAATTGCCAAAAAATGAAGGGGCAGGCAGTAAAGGATTATTCCTTTAAAATTAGGCATATTTCTATTTTGCTGATTTACAGCCACTTAAAAGCATCCAAAAACGATAAAAACGGAATCAAGTGTTCGACTGGAACCCCCTGTAGCCTGCAAAGAGGGTCTTCAGAGAAGGCCCTCTTTTTTTGTTTCAGCCCGGGTGCAGGGAAGCGAGGCGCTGAGGTAACCTGACGGCAGCGGCAGCTTGTGCCCCGGCTATGTACTCCCCGAAATGAGCAAAAAGATTCCAGGAGAAAGAAGCCGGGGGGATAGGATCAGCTGTTTACATGCCTGTGATCTGCCGGTAGACTTCCCTGTATTTTTCAGCCATCCGTTCTTTTGAAAACTTTTCTTCCACGGTTTTTCTGCAGGCCATGCGGCTGAGTGAATCCACATTTTTCACCTGCGCAATGGCCTCGTCGGTAGTTTCTGTCAGAAAGCCGTTTTCGCCGTGCCGGATCAGTTCGGGCATGCTGCCTTTGTTCATGGCGATCACCGGGGTTCCGCAGGCCATGGCTTCGACGACCGATAAGCCGAAAGGCTCGCTGAAATGGATGGGATGCAGCAATACCCGGGCATTTCCCAGGAGGCTGTTGCGTTTGTCGGGCCCGATGCTACCGATATATTCGATCTTTCCCCGCTTCAGGTAGGGTTTTATATACCGGTTATAATAGTTTTCATCCTGGATGATGCCGGCAATTACCAGGCGTTCGCCCAGCGCCCGGGCTATTTCCACCGCTTCCTTTGCGCCCTTGTCAGGGTGGATGCGCCCATAGTAAAGCAGGTAATCGCTGCAGGGAGCCGGGTTAAAGGTAAACTGATCCGTATCGATCCCATGGTAGATCGTAGCCGTGTAATCGAGCCCGGGCGCCCTGTCGGCATCGCTGATAGACACGTAGTGCGTATGTTTATTATATTTTTTATATACCGGCAGTATTTTGGGCGAGGAAAACCCGTGAATAGTGGTGATCACCGGAGTATCCACCAGCCCCGAATAAGTGAGCGGCAAAAAATCGAATTGGTTGTGAATAATATCGAACTCGTCCGCATTTTCAAAGCATTCGGAAATATGAAGGCATTCGTATACCTTGGCATCCAGGTTCCTGTTTTCTTCGTATCCTTCGGGGCTTACTGCCCTCAATTTTGCCCGGGTCAGCGAGTTTGCCGTAGCGAATAGAGTGACCTCCATCCCGCTGCGGATCAGCTCTTCGGTCAGCAGTGAGGTAACCAGCTCCCAGGGGCCGTAATGAACGGGCGGGGTCCGCCAGGCTATCGGTGCCAGCATTGCGATTTTCATAGGCTAATCTCTCATATGATCCACCATCTCATCAATATTCACCAAAGTGAATGTGGTCACCAGGTCTCCGATAGCATAAGGTAAAACCAGGGTCCTTCCGAGTGCCATCGCACCACAGGTATACAGAACGTTGGGGACGTATCCGAACCGCTCTTGTTTCGTGGGTTCCAGCAAAGGTTCTTTCAACCGGCCGATCACACGCCAGGGGGCGTTTTTGTCTAACAGGATCGCCCCCATTGAATACGTTCTTACCGGCCCGACCCCGTGGGTAAGCACGAGCCAGCCTTCATCGATCTCAATAGGCGAGCCGCAGTTTCCGATCTGGATCAGTTCCCAGTTATAGGTGGGTTTGACCAACAACTGATAATCGTGCCAGAAATACGGATTGTCCGATGTCATGATATACAACGATTCGTTATCCTGCCGGCCCAGCATCATATAGTTGCCGTTTACTTTCCTGGGGAAAAGAGCCATTCCTTTGTTTTTGGCAGCGGAGCCGTTCAGGGTAGATACCTTAAACTCTTTAAAATCATAGGTTTCGAGCATCTCAGGCATGATGGTTTTTCCATCATAGGCCGTAAATGTTGCATAGTATATTGCACGACCGTCTTCCTCCGTAAATTTGACGAAGCGCGCGTCTTCCAACCCGTTACTCTGCGAAGGAGATGACGGGTAAATGGCTCTTTCCGAAATGGTATCGGTAGAAAAGTTCAGTGTGAAGTTAGATAACGCAAGCATCCGTATGCTGGTAAGCGCTCTTTCGAGCTCTATGTTGCTGATATGGACATTCGAACTCCTGATCTTATTGATGGTACTATCCAGTTCTTCAAAAGTGAAATGCCCCGACAAATGATCAAATATGGGGATGTTTAGATCAGAAAGGATTCCCAGCTCATTGGATTTCTTTATAAAGAGATCTTTTTCGTAGAGATGTTCCTTTCGCTTCGATTCGTAGATGACCGGCGAATTTTCCTGTAAGGTAATATTGAAAGCTGCATCAATTTCTCCTTCCATAAAGGTAATGGAAGAGATATGGCCTTCGCCTATGGCACGTAAGCTGATAATGAATTTCGTAACCCCTTCTTTGTCCTGAACGGGATGAGGTACTATAGAAGGATTAAAGAGGGCCGTCGATTCGAGGGAGTACTGCTGTGTGAAGCATGCACCGACAAACTCTTTCTGATCATCGGAAATTTCAATATTGGAGGGAATCCGGCCAGAGATATTGTCAAAGTGCCTGAGAAATATTGACCGTATACTGTCATCGGGAAGGTCGAGCCGCTCATAAATATTTTTCATGACCTTTTGCCGTTCGGCGTAAGGGGTAGAAAACACCCTGAACAGGATATGTTCCACCTGGGAGTTGTTTCCGGGCACAAACGGGCGAATGAGCGTCCTGGTGGACGACGGAACTATCTTTATCGGAAGCTTTTTAACAGTGATCATAAGCTATTTACTTTTACTCCTGAGATAATAAGAAATGCTGATCAGCGACATCAACCATGATAATGTGGATTCTGCCCCCTCGTTCAGGTTGGCCCCGCCGGGGTGAAGGCCGTCGCGGCAACCTCCCGTGGCAAAATCATACAATACGGAAGAACAGTTATTCTCGCCTGTAAACCATGAAAATGCTTTCAGGGCATAATCGGCATATTTTCCGTCCATAGCGTATTCTTCCGCCTGCAGGCAGGCGTCCAGCATACCATGCGCTTCGAGCGGCTGCTGATCAAAGAGGGCTTTGCCTTCGGGTGTAAGCCAGCCTTTGTTTCCTACAGGAGAGAATATATGGTCTGTAAACTGTTTTTCGATCAGCCAGTCCAGTATCTTAAGTCCTCTGCTGGTCATGGAAGGCTTTTTAAGAAACATCCCCGCTGCCATCAGTGCCTGTGGTATGCGGCTGTTGGCGTAGGTGACAACAGTTTCATACCATAGCCAGTCGTTACCGATCGTCTGATCAAAAAATGAGCAGAGCTGCTGTGCTTTGCTTTCAAGAATACGGATCACCCGCACTTCTCCGTACACTTCGGCATGATAAACGAGACCAAGGATCAGATAGGCCAGCGCACGGGGATGAGATATATAGTCAATACTCTCCAGCCCTCTGTTAAACAGGCTGTTGGAATGATAAAAAAAATTGCTGACACGCGTGTAAGCAGCCGTATAGCCCAGCGCCCACAGGGTTCTGCCCGCACTGTCTTCCGAACCTTCCTCCTCCAGCCATTTCCTCTCATACGACATGAAGTTACGGAATTTTCCATTGGAAGGGTTGAAGGCATAATCGGTAAACGACAGGTATATGCTGGTTAACCGGTTAAGCTCATCAATGTCCTGTACGTCGTTCTGCAGCATCACAGAGAGCATCAGCGCCCGGGCGTTGTCGTCAACACAATAGCCGTGCGCGCGGTCGGGAATATTATAGCGGGAGTGCTGCAGTATGCCGGTATCGTCGGTAAGCACCCGCAAATGATTCAGGTTAACGGGCGACAGCGGGAAAGCGAACTCCATGTCATTGGCCATCTGGTACAGGGTAGCCGCTATCTCTTCCCGGCTTTGCGTTTGCAGCAATTCCACGTACTGCCTGCCGATATTCGGCCAGTAGCATTGCTCAGCAAGGGCCAGCGCATTGCCGGAAATGCGTTTCCGTTCAGTTTCATTATCGAGCAGGTAAATTATCTTTTCGCTTAATTGTTCCGAATCGTTAAAATCAAATAAGACCCCTCTGTTGTCTGCAAGCATTTCTTTTGCGTACCAGAAGGGGGTAGAAATGATGGGCCTGTCTGCCCCCATGGTGTAGATAAGGGTACCCGAAGATATCTGATTCTCGTTCAGATAGGGTATTATATAGATATCGCATATTTTGAGAAACTCAAACAGCTCTTTATTGGAGGTAAAACGATTGATAAAGATCACGTTTTTCTCTAATTTCAGCTTGCTCACCAGGCGAATGAGCGAGTGGCGGTAGTCTTCCCCTTCCTGCCTGACCACATGAGGATGCGTTTCGCCCAAAACAATGTAAATAACATCCGGATGTTTTTCTACCACGCGGGGCAGTGCCTTTATGACCACCTCGATAGACTTGTTTCTGGAGAGAAGTCCGAAAGTCAGCAGTACTTTTTTGGCGTCTACGCCAAGCTTCTGCTTTATTGTACCGGCATCCGGTATTTCTATTTTATGCACACCATGATGGATGTGTTCGCATTTTGATGCGGAAATACCATAGACGTCCTGAAGAATTTCAATTCCTTTTGCGGAGATGCTGATCAGTTTCTTGGATATGCCGGCAACCTCATGCAGCACGGCTTTCTGGCTTTCGGAGGGTTTATCCAGGATGGTATGTAAAGTGGTAATAAGAGGCATTTTAAGCCGCTTCAAAAGCTGAACAATATGCCTGCCGTCGCGGCCGCCAAAAATTCCAAATTCATGTTGCAGGATCACTGCATCGAAATTATTGGTATTCA
This sequence comes from uncultured Lacihabitans sp., assembly GCA_964563435.1. Lineage (GTDB taxonomy): Bacteria > Bacteroidota > Bacteroidia > Cytophagales > Spirosomataceae > Leadbetterella. Next base: position 12,505 of record CAZLXI010000001.1, on the reverse strand, counting down.
GAAAATTAGCTGCTTTTATATACGAGGCTATCTCGTTTTGCTCGATCTCAAATTCAACATCCGAAGGGTAGTTGTATGTTTTCAGCCCGTCGTTTATTGCAATCACAGATATGGCTGTTCCATTACTTCGGATGCCTTCAAGCAGATCTTTCGTAAAGGTGGCTATCCCACATTTTCGCGGTGGGAAATTGCCGATCAGTGCAATTTTATTCATGTGTCGGTCCTTGGTTTTTTAGTGACTAACGGTTCCGGTCTCCGGTTACAGGTGCCATTGCCGCAGTACAGGTGCTACCCGGTACCCTGCATAGATTATTTAGTCGTGGCTACGTTATTAGTTATGGCTATGTTGGGTTGAAAGCTTACAGCAATCAACTCCCTGTTTAATTAAAGCGTTCGTTGGAGTATAAATATTATGAATTGCTCCAAAAAAATGTTTGTATTGCAGTACCGGAAACCTCCTTGTCGATCCGGTCTGTTAATTTGTTTTTAAACCCGGTAAACCATAGCGTTAACATTCATTCCGGCTCCTAACGAGGCAAATAAAATAATATCTCCTTCCCGAATGACGTGTCCGGGGAGTTCGCCTTTCAGGATCATTGAAAACAGCGTAGGGATCGTGGCCACGCTGTTGTTCCCCATTTTATGAATGACCATCGGCATTGCATTTTCAGGAACAGTCAGGTCGTATAACTCATAAAACCGGCTTACGATAGCTTCATCCATCTTCTCATTGGCCTGGTGTATCAGAATCTTATTCAGCTGATGAATAGAATATCCGCTGGCATCAAAGCATTTTTTCATGGCCCCCGGCACATGCTGAATGGCAAATTCGTAGATTTTCCGGCCATTCATTTTAATGTATTTTGTATCCGGGTCATTCTCCTTATTGAAAGACTTTCCAAAATATAGATAATCTTTTTCCTTGAGCGTAAAAGAGTTGGAAAGATGAGATTTAATCCCGGACCCGTTTTCACTGACCTCCAGAATAACGGCACCGGCCCCATCAGCATAGATCATGCTGTCTCTGTCATGAACATCGACTACCCTCGAAAGTGTTTCCGCCCCGATCACCAGGCATCGTCTGGCGATTCCTGACCGTATAAAAGCATTGGCCTGAATCACCCCTTCTATCCAACCGGGGCATCCGAACAGAACATCATAGGCTACGCAGGAGTTATTTTTTATTCCGAGAAGATGCTTTGCCCGTGAAGCCAGACTCGGAACCGTATCCGATTGAACCGTTCCGAAGGTTACATCGCCGTAATTATGGGCAAATATGATATAATCCAATGTTTCGGGATCTATCCCGGAATCTTCTATGGCGGATCGCGCGGCAATAAAACCCAGGTCTGACGCCACCTGGTCGCTGCTTGCATAACGTCTCTCTTCAATACCCGTGATCTCCTGCAACTTACCGGCAATGGTTTCGTTATCCTGGTTTAGTTTTTTTCCGCCGGCATCTAAAAATTGGTACCCGTTAAAATGGAAATTCGTCACCGTTTCGGAAGGAATATAATGGCCTGTACTAATGATTTTGCTTGTCATACAGTTATTTGAGTTTAACAATGGGCTGACTCAACCCATTGACTTCATTTTTAATTACCGCGTACTTTTCCAGAGTAGCAAACAGTTTGGTCAGCGTTTTAAAACCATAAGTTCTGGAGTCAAAGGATGGCTCTATTTTTCTTAAATTTACGCCTACCTGCGATAAGAGCGCCTGATCATCTTCATTAGCTGAAATTTTAAAAGCACGATCGATAAGGCTAATGTCCGGATCCTGCGATTTCGGGGGGGATTCATCAGGCTGAGTTTTCTCCACTTCGGTTTTGGGCTTGTCTTTTAATGCAGTTTTAACGGTCTTCTCTTTTCCGGCTGCCGTTCTTTTCGGTTTTTTCTCTGTTTTTTGGGGGGAATCATCTTCTTTTAAAATGGCTTTATCATCTGCAATAAGATTTTCAGTAAATGTAAAAATCTCACAGGAGTTTACAAAAGCTATGGGTGTTGTTCTCTTCCCGATTCCCATCACGAACAGACCTTCCTCCCGGATTCTTTTGGCTAAACCCGTATAATCGCTGTCGCTTGAAACGATACAAAACCCATCCATATTCCCTGCATAAAGAATATCCATGGCATCAATGATCAATGAACTGTCTGTAGAATTCTTTCCGGAAGTGTAGGAGAATTTTTGAATGGGATTGATGGAATAATGATTTATCTTTTCCTTCCAGCTATTCATATGAGGGTTTGTCCAGTCCCCATAGATTCTTCTGATGGTAGCTTTTCCGTAAATAGAAACTTCTTCTATTATTTCCTTAATCAGCTTTGCCTGGGCATTATCACCGTCGATCAGCACGGCGATGTTAAATTTACTGTTGCTCATTGGTTAAACAGTTACTGGTATTGAAGCTTCTCACTGTCAGTTCAGGTAATTTATAATTAATCAGGATGATTTACCCGGGTAAATTATTTCAGATCCGCCTTAAAGGTAGTGAATTCCGGCGGGTATTACGCATAATTCACACAACCGATGGATACAACCTGAAAAGAAGGTATATTAAACTCTTTAAACCAAATAAATTCAGTACCTTTACAATCATATTGAAGAGTGCTTCACCAACAGGATGGGTTAGTTTGTGCCTTTCATTTCTGTCAGAAAATAAATACCAACGCAAATGAAAGAACTAAGGATATCCAGGCAGATCACTAACCGGGAAACGTATTCACTCAACAGATATCTGCTGGAAATAAGCAAAATTGAAATGGTCACTCCTGATGAAGAGGCAGACCTATCACGGAGAATACGGCAGGGTGACCAGGCAGCACTTGAAAAGCTCACCAAAGCGAATCTCAGATTTGTAGTGTCTGTAGCAAAGAAGTACCAGAATTTCGGTATGACATTAGGCGATCTTATTAATGAGGGAAATCTGGGATTAGTCAAGGCAGCTCAAAAATTTGATGAAACCCGCGGGTTTAAATTTATATCCTACGCGGTCTGGTGGATCCGTCAGGCCATCATTCAAAGTCTGACCGATCATGCACGAATCATCAGACTTCCGATCAACAAGGTGAATGATATCCATAAAATTCAGAGATCTTTTGCACTTCTTGAACAACAATACCAGCGTGAACCTACGGCTCATGAATTGGCCCATGCTACAGGTATTTCTTCAGATATGGTAAGTCAGAATCAAACCTATACGGGACGGCACCGATCATTAGACACCCCTTTTCAGGAAGGGGAAGCCACCACATTGCTGGATGTGCTTCCGGACCCTGACGTAGATAGCCCTGATGCCGGAATACTAAAAAAATCATTACAGATCGATCTTTTGGCGATGGTTTCTCAGCTGACCTGCAGAGAAAGGGAAGTTATTGTCAGCTATTACGGACTCGACGGTGAGTTTCCGCTACGGCTTGAAGAGCTGGCCGAACGCTTTAATCTTTCAAAAGAGCGTGTTCGTCAAATCAGAGAAAGGGCCATATCCCGGCTGAAGCGATTGAAGGGCAGTGAATCGTTGAAGTCATATCTGTAACGAAGTCATTTAACCATTTGCCAAAGGGCTTTCCGGAGCAGGATCTGATTTCCCGCTATAATACAGGCGGTACTTTTCAGGGCGGCACGGAAGCGCGTAAGCTAATAAAAATGCAAAAGTTTTATTAGATTTGTCCGGATGGAAAAGAAGGGAACATCATCGGTAGGAGTTAAGACCATTGCCAGGTTAGCGGGTGTATCGATCGGTACGGTAGACCGCGTTTTAAATAACCGCGGTGGGGTGGCGGAAGGTACCCGGAAGAAAATCCTTCAGATCATGGAAGATCTGGATTACCGTCCTAATCTTTTTGCCCGGAGGCTGGCATCGAAAAAGAAGCTGAAATTTGCCGTACTCATCCCGCAGGTATCGTCTGAAACCCAATACTGGGCAGATCCATTGGAGGGTATCCGGCAGGCGGCCGCCGAAATACGTGACTACGGGGTAGAGATCAGTTACTATCTTTTTGATCTGAATGACCGGGAATCGTTTTCTTCCGGTGCCGGCGAAATCATTCGGATGGATTTTGAGGGTATTTTAATGGCACCTGTGTTCGAAGCAGAGAGCCGGAAGTTTTCCGAGGAGTGCCGCCTGAAAAATATCACCCTGGTCTTCATTAATTCCGACCTGCCCGATCAGCAGAGCCTGTGTTATATAGGTCCCGATCTATACCAGAGCGGATACCTGGCCGCCCATATTGTCCACTATTTATCTGCACAGCCCCTTAAAGTCCTGGTGATCAATATTTCGAGAGAGATCGATCGCCATCACCATCTGTTACGGAAAGAAGAGGGTTTCCGGAAATATTTTGAGAAGGGCGGACAGTGGAGCATCGGTAAAGCGGATATCACACATACCGATTACGCTTACATCAATGAAAAGCTAAGGGATCTGCTGGCAATAGAGAAATATGACGTGCTGTTTGTGACCAATTCGCGGGTTTCTGCCGTAGCCCGCTATTTTGAAGAAAACCGTATCACCGGCATCAGGCTGATCGGCTATGATTTTCTGGAAGAGAACATACACTATTTGAAAAACAGTATTATCGACTTTCTTATCTGCCAGAAGCCGCGGGAGCAGGGTTACCGGGGGCTGATGAGCCTGTACCAGCACCTGGCCTTAAACCTGCCGGTGGAGAAAGAACAATACATGCCCATTGATATTGTCACGCGGGAAAATTATAAATACTACAATAACTGATTCAGCATCTTTTATTCCGCATTATTAAAGAAAATCAATCAGATATTTGGCTATAGAAAAAATGATTTCTATGTTTGTGTACGTTAACGTGTAAAATGTGTACGTTAACGATAGGATAGTAGCGACAGGACCCAGAGTAGTGGCCGTATAAGAAATAAGTATGGGTGGGTGTATCAGAAAAATCAGTTAATTTGATTAAAAATATCCGGAAATGATCAGGAAAATTCTCTTTTCAGTTTGGTTCTTACTTTTTATCGGTAAGCTGTCAGCAAAAAGCACCCATGATTTCAGGGTCAAAGGCTTTCACGTGGATATGCGCATACAGGTGATGACCATGAGCGAACTCAAAAGGTTTGCAAAGCAGTTAAGCGGACAGGGCATTAATACCCTGTTAATGGAATGGGAAGCCACCTATCCTTTTGAGAAGCATCGGGTGATTGCCAGCCGGTATGCTTATACCACGGAAGAAATCCGGGATTTCGTGGCGTATTGTGGTGCGCTCGGTATCGATGTCATCCCCCTGCAGCAGAGTTTCGGCCATGTTGAATATATTCTCAAACACCACCGCTATAAAGATCTTCGGCAGGATCAGAAAGATTTCTCGCAGGTGAACCCGGCTAAGCAGGAATTATGCCGGGCGCTGTTTTCCGATCTTTTCAAAGACCTTATCACTACGCATACCTCCCCGTATATCCATATAGGCGGTGATGAAACCTATATTCTTGATCGCGCTCCGCTTTCGAAAGAAGAAAAAGGCAGAATATACGGCGATTACATCCGGATGATCGCTGACCTGGTGATCAGCCTTGGAAAGCGGCCTGTGGTATGGGCAGACATCGCCCTCAAGTATCCCGATGCGTTGAAAAACCTCCCTGAAGAGATTATTTTTCATGACTGGAACTACGGTTGGGACATGAATCGGTTCGGGGATCATCAGAGACTAACCTCCTCCGGCCATGAGATATGGGGTTCTCCGGCGTACAGAAGCTCTCCGGACAATTATTTCCTGACTTCCTGGAATACGCACTTTAACAACATCCGTGACTTTGTGCCCAAAGCCAGGGAACTGGGCTATCAGGGCATGATCATCACTTCCTGGTCTACCTCCGGTCTTTACAGTCCGGTGTTTGAGTCGGCCACCGAGATGGTGGATATTCCCGCCCAGAGACGGGTATATCCGCAGATTGGTTTCAGCCTGATCATGGAAGCCTATACCGAAAGCCTCAAAAACAGTGAACCTTTAAACATTGAAAGTTTTGTGGCACGATACACCCGCGAAAAATACGGGTTCAGTGCAGGAGAGGCCCGGAAGTTCTGGCAGGCGCTGACCACGGCTCCGTACGAAGTACAGCGCGGACAGGTGATCAGCAGAAACAAAGCGCAGCTGACCATTAAAAATCTGCTGGACAGTTCAACGGCGGCAGTCCGCACTTTACAGGATTTAAACCCCTCAAAAAACAAGAATGAATATGAGCATTATCTTCTGATGGCGGATATCCGGACCTATTATCTCACCCTCATGTGGATAGAAGACGAAATGAACCGGGAAGATTACAACCTTTCGAAAGCACCGAGCCTCCTGTCGGTACTTAAGAAGCTGGATCCCGACCGTCTTGACAGCCGTTTCATCAGGGCTCATCAGCATGCCTATTACGTTTCGGAGCTGGAGCTGGAAAACCGTATGCGAAACCTCCGCTATCACACTTTAAAAGAAAGGCTGGAAAACCGAAGATGATAGCGATGAATAAATTTGAAGTGAGGGAAAAAGAAAGCGGGCAGCCCCCCGGGCTGCCACCTATTATGATCATCGCCATATTATTTTTCGTGTTTGGCTTTGTATCATGGATCAATGCCATCCTTATCCCGTATTTTAAAATTGCCTGTGAGCTCAACCATTTTGAGTCGTATCTGGTGGCATTTTCCTTTTATATTGCTTATCTGGTGATGTCGGTACCGGCCGGATATCTTCTTAAAAATACGGGTTTTAAAAAAGGTATGATGGCCGGCTTTTTTATTATGGCACTGGGGGCTTTGATCTTTGTGCCTGCCGGTATGACGCGTACCTACGGACTCTTTCTAACAGGCCTGTTTACCCTGGGAGCCGGCCTGGCTATACTTCAGACGGCTGCCAACCCGTATGTGACCATTCTCGGACCCAGAGAACGGGCTGCTCAAAGGTTCAGCATTATGGGAATCTGCAACAAGCTGGCCGGTATTCTGGCGCCTTTGTTATTTGCGGCGGTTATACTGAAACCGGGCGATAGCGAGCTTTTAGGGCAGTTAGATCACCTGGAGGGGGTAGCCCGGTCTGCCGTACTTGACGATCTGGCGGTAAGAGTGGTGGTGCCTTATGCGGTAGTGTCTCTAGTACTGCTTTTGCTGGGCTTATGGGTGCGGGGTTCGTCACTTCCCGAAATAGATACGGAAAAGGAGACAGGAGAAACTGTCGCTTTCAATGATGGAAAAAAGAGTGTATTTGATTTTCCTTACCTGATGCTGGGAGCGGCGGCTATTTTTTTTCACGTGGGCACACAGGTGATAGCGATTGATACCATTATCAATTATGCTTCGCATCACGGAATTTCGTTTATTGAGGCTAAGGTGTTCCCTTCTTATGTACTGGCCGCTACCATTATCGGCTATTTAACAGGCATTTATATCACTCCCAGGTGGATTTCCCAGCTGAGCGTGCTAAAGTTCTGTACTGTATCGGGACTTTTGTTGAGCCTGCTGGTGATATATACTCAGGGTAGTATCAGCCTGATGGGCCATACTACTGACCGCTCGGTGTGGGCATTGGTTCTCCTGGGGTTTGCCAACTCGATGGTATGGGCAGGCATATGGCCTCTGGCGCTGGACAACCTGGGCCGCTTCATCAAAGTGGGAGCTTCTGTGCTGATTATGGGTTTGTGCGGTAATGCCATATTGCCCCTGGTATATGGTTTTATGGCGGACCGGTACGATCTCCGAACCGCCTATGCAGTGCTTCTGCCCTGTTATGCCTATCTCATTTTTTATGCCTTCAAAGGCCACAGGATACGATCATGGAATTAAAGATTTTTCTTTAGGAATGAGCATGGTTAAAATATTTAACGGCCGGATTCTCACTCCCGGAGGGATCATTCCGGAAGGAACACTCCTTCTTCGTGACGGGGAGATAGCGGAGGTAAGCACTGCTAACCGGGAGGTTCCGGGCGCGCTTGAGATGGATGCCCGGGGGCTGTTTGTGAGTCCCGGCTTTATCGATATCCATGTGCACGGAGGAGGTGGCCACGATTTTATGGATAATACTGTAGAGGCTTTTTTGGGCATTGCCGAAACCCATGCCCGTTACGGAACCACGGCTCTGATGCCTACTACGCTGAGCTGTGGAAAAGAAGATCTGCTGATCACTCTCGATACCTACGAAAAGGCCCTCTTACGGAATAAAAAAGGGGCCTGCTTCACGGGTATACATATTGAAGGTCCCTATTTCTCGCCGGAGCAGAAGGGTGCGCAGGATATACGATATATCCGGGATCCGGATCCGGAAGAATACCGGGAGATCGTGCGATACAGCCCGCACATCAAAAGGTGGAGCGCGGCCCCCGAGCTTACCGGTGCGGTGGAGTTCGGACACTATATGGTAAAAAATGGTATTCTGCCTGCTATAGCGCATACCAATGCGGTTTTTGAAGAAGTAATGCCGGCGTTTGAAGCGGGGTTCCGGCATGCTACCCACTTTTATTCCTGCATGTCGGGTGTTACCAGGCGTAGTACCTACCGCTATGCCGGTGTGGTGGAAAGTGCCTATCTCACCGATGACATGACTGTAGAAATCATTGCTGACGGAGCCCATCTGCCAGCCTCTTTACTGAAGCTTGTGTACAAAATCAAAGGCCCTGCGCATACAGCACTGATCACCGATGCCATGCGGGCCGCCGGGATGCCGGAGGGGGAAAGTATCTTAGGCAGCCTGAAAGACGGCCTGAGGGTGGTAGTGGAAGAGGGGGTAGCCAAACTGCCCGATCGCAGTGCATTTGCCGGAAGCGTAGCCACTACAGATGTGCTGGTGAGAAACATGATCCGTATGGCCGGTGTACCGCTCACGGAGGCCGTAAAAATGATCAGCGAAACCCCGGCGCGTATCATGAGCCTGTATAGCGATAAAGGTTCGCTTGAAAAGGGGAAAGATGCAGACGTAGTACTGTTTGATGATGAAATCAATGTAAAGGCCACACTGGTAAAGGGCAATGTGATATATAATGTACTATAAAAAGAAAAGAACACATTAAATAATGGAGAAGCATAATGACAGAAATATACCATGCCGGAGCACTGGAAGTCAGGACATTTGAGAACCGTGTGACCATGGGGCAGGCGGCCGCAGACGCCATAGCTCTGGCGGTGGCAGAAATGCTGAATGAAAAAGAAGAGATTAACATGCTGTTTGCAGCGGCGCCCTCTCAGGAAGAATTCCTGGCCGGATTCCGTCAAAAAAATAATCTTCCGTGGGAGCGTATCCATGCATTTCACATGGACGAATACATCGGTCTCAGCCCGGAGGCCCCTCAGAGCTTTGGTACTTTTTTGAGAGAGCGGCTGTTTGAAAAGCTCCCTTTTAAAACGGTCAACTACCTAAACGGCAACTCCGCCGACCCGGAAGAAGAATGCGCACGTTATGCAAGGCTATTGGAAGAGAACGAGATCGATATTGTTTGTATGGGAATAGGAGAAAACGGTCACCTGGCTTTCAATGATCCGCCGGTAGCCGACTTTGAAGATAAATTTATGGTGAAAATAGTGGAGCTGGACGACGTATGCCGTCAGCAGCAGGTTAATGACGGCTGCTTTGCGTCGAAATCGGAGGTGCCTCTGAAGGCAATCACGCTCACTATTCCGGCTCTGTTGAAATCCCGGAAAATATTTGCCATCGTTCCGGGAATCACCAAGGCTGGTGCCGTTTATCATACATTGAAGTCAAAAGTGAGTACAAATGTCCCGTCTACCATTTTACGAACCCGGCAAAATGCCGTGCTATTCATCGACAAAAACAGTGCAAGTCTGCTTTAGTATAAGAAATCATGGATAAACTTGATATACCGCGGCTTCCGTTCGATGCCACTACTCCGTTATTCCAGATTTCTTCAGCCATGGATCATTTTACCCCTGTGGCGATTGCCGGCGATCACTGGTTACATTATCCTCATTCGGTAAAGGCCGTTTTCCGGATAGCGCATAGCGGGCAGGAGATTTTCTTAAAATATAGCATAGCAGAAACGTATCTTCTGGCTAATGCCGTCACTAACCAGGCCGTACACGAAGACAGTTGCGTTGAATTTTTCGTGGCTTTTGAAGACGATACCAGCTATTATAATCTGGAGTTTAATTGTCTTGGGTGGGCAAAAGTAGCGTATGGTCCCGACCGGGAAAACCGTCAGCAGGTACCTTCCTGTATCGTGGAAAAGATAGCTTCGGCTACCGGGGTGGAAGCCAGGGCTGGTGAAGAGGGTAAGCTTTTTCAGTGGGAAATTACACTGGTTATCCCGAAATCGGTATTTTTCTATCACGATTTTGGGTCTTTTGACTCATTAAATGCCCGGGGTAATATGTACAAAAGCGGAATGCGGATGCCCGAACCGCATTTTCTGACCTGGAAATCCATAACTTCAGCAGAACCGGATTTTCACAGGAAGGATTGTTTCGGTCATCTGGAATTTACCTGATATCATGGAGCAGCTACTTTCCACCCGCCTGATTCGGCCTGTATATCCCACATTTTGCGGTAAATGCCTCGCTGGTCAAGCAGTTCATTGTGCGTACCCGATTCCGCTACCTGCCCGTTATTAATGACCAGTATCCGGTCGGCATTTTTTATGGTGGCCAGTTTATGGGCAATCACCACCACGGTTTTTGACCTGACCAGCTCGCCAATGGCTTTCTGGATGTGGATCTCATTCTCGGGGTCGAGGCTGGCGGTGGCTTCATCCAGCAGTACAACGGGCGCATCTTTGAGCAGGGCACGGGCGATGCTTACCCGCTGCTTCTGGCCGCCGGAAAGCCGGCTGCCCCCTTCGCCCACGTGCGTATCCAGCCCCTGGGGCAGCTCCCGGATGAACTCCACGCACTGGGCCCGTTCCACGGCTTCTTCTATTTCGCGGTCGGTGGCATCGGGTTTACCGATCCGGATATTATTCCGCACGGTGTCGTCAAAGAGGTAAACTTCCTGAAATACTTCGCTGATAAGCCGGTAGAAACTGTCCTGACGGATATGGCGAATGTCCACGCCGCCGAATAAGATGCTGCCTTCATTGACATCCCAGAAACGGGCCATCAGCGAAGCGATAGTGGTTTTACCGGAACCCGATGGGCCCACCAGCGCCAGCATTGACTTTTCGGGAACGGTGAAATTCAGGTTCCGGACGGTCATGTTCTGCTGATAACCGAAGCTGACGTTTTCAAAGCGGATATCATAGCTGACGGGAAGCTCATTTTTGCTGGTTTCCATGGTGGGCTCTTCCATCACATCCATGATACGGATCAGGCTTTCGTTCATATACCGCAGCACCAGGTAATCTACCATCACCACTTTCAGCGGGTTATAGAGATTATAGCCCATGATCAGGAAAGTGATCAGCACCGGAACGGTAACGGAGCCGGCGCTGAGATAATAAAGCCCGAGGGCTACCATGCCCAGGAAACCTATTTCAAATACAATGGCGGCCGTGACGATAAACGGTCCGGGAACGGCTTCCATCCGGATACTTTGCCGCCGGAGGTTTTCAAAAGAGTCTTCGAGGGCTTTATGTTTACTACCGGTCAGCCCGTACGACTTCAGGTGACGGATGCCCTGTACATATTCGAGGAACTTTGCACCAGCCGTATTCCGGGCGGCGATCTGCTTTCTCCCCAGCTTCCTGACGAAGTAATTGGCCAGCTGCAGGAAAGGCCAGATCAGGGGTAGGGCCGCCAGCAGACATAAGGCCAGGCGCCAGTCATACAGAAGCAGGAAAACCGAAAGCACCACGGTGCCGAAGGCGGCCGATGCGAGGTTGCCGAGGCTATGCCCGAAGATCCCCTCAAAGTTGGCCACATCCTGCAAGACCACGGAAGCAATTTCGCCGGGATCCCTTTGCTTGAAAAAGCCGAGTGAGAATTTCTGAATCCGGTTTCCGAGGTTTATACGCAGGCGGGACGAGAGGTCATAGACCCAGAGGTTAGACCTGACCATAGACCGCGACGCAATGAAAAACTGAGCAATCAGCATTACGGTCATGATTGCCGCCACGGTCCATATCTTGCGGATGTCAGGGCTCTCCGAGAACAACTCCCATATAATAATGAGCAGGATTCCGGAAGGGGCAGCCACGAAAATACTATGGAGGATTTCCAGGGAAAGAACTCTCCAGGTATCCTGCCGGCGGAGAGAAGTGACATATTTGAGGTTTCTGATCATGGTTCTGATGCCGGGTACGGCAGAATTGGTTTAGTATTTTTTTGAATGCCGGACACACCCCTAAAGCAAATTTCTTTTAACCGTCGGGTTAAAGTCCGATTTTTCCTTCCGCCCAGTAGGGTTCGGTCTGTATTCTTTTAAAGAGCGATTCCATGGCATTGGCCATCCATTTAGGTACTTTAGGCATATTTTTATTTTTTAATTAGGACAGGCAGAAATAATACCCGTTTGTAAATCATCATTAACCATTAACCATTAACCATTCAGCATTAACCATTCACCATTATTAACCATTAATCACAAACTCCCTCGCCCTCACATGAGCATTCCACATCCTGAG